>JALGXW010000004.1 GCA_029821875.1 Candidatus Hebobacterum abditum
GGTCCGCGTGTCCAAGTTCCCGGTCGGCTCATCGGCGAGGATGATCGCTGGGTCGTTGACGAGGGCACGGGCGATGGCGACGCGTTGCTGCTCGCCCCCCGACATCTCTGCAGGACGGTGGCGCACCCTGTCGCCAAGGCCCACTGTTTCCAGCGCGCGCCGAGATCGCTCCCGCCGGCTGCGGATCCCTGCGTACAACAGCGGGATCTCGACGTTGCCCAGCGCATTCATGCGCGGAAGGAGGTTAAACGTCTGGAAGACGAAGCCGATGCGCGCGTTCCGGACGTCTGCCAGCTGATCATCGGAGAGCGAAGACACCTCGACACCCTCCAGACGGTAGGACCCCGAGGTTGGCCGGTCCAGACACCCAAGCAGATTCATGAAGGTAGACTTGCCGGACCCCGAGGGACCCATGATGGCGACGAAGTCGCCTTCTGCCACCGTGAGCGATACGCCCCCGAGAGCATGCACGACCACGTCGCCGGTGCGGTACTCCTTGCGGATGTCGCTGGCCTGGATCACAGCCCCACCCCCGAAGCCTCAGGAGCCTCCAGTGTCCCGGTCGCCTTCCTCAGCCCGACGAGTGCGACGTGGTAGTCGTACATCGCCCTCACATAGTCGGTCTGAGCGCGCGTCAGGGTTTCCTGGGCATCGAGCACCTCGACGAAGATCCCGACCCCCTCCCGATACTTGACCTGGGAGGCCGCGAGCCCGGACTCTGCACTGCTCACCGACTTCAGTGCGGCATCGATGCTCTTTCGCGCGGTCGCCGCTTCCAGCACCGCGCTCTCCACCTCGAGCCCGATGTTGCTGGCGACCTGCTGCTCCTGCGCGCGCACGATCTCGAGGCCCGCGCGCGCTGCATCCACGTCAGCTTTGCGGCCCCCGCCGTCGAAGAGGAACCCGGTCGCGCTCACAAACGCCGACCAGGCGTCTTCATCCTCCCTCGCGCCGCTGATGCCAATGCTGTACTGCGCGGAGAGGGATATCACGCCCGGCTCTACCGCCTTTGCCAAGTCGAGCGTCTCCTGCGCGGCCGCAACGGAGTGTCGGACCGCTTCCATCTCCGGTCGGCGCTCGAGGGCGACGGCAAGCGCCTCGCTGACCCAAGGTATCGCTTCGTCGGACTCCTCCATCTCGATGGGCGCCAGCGTCAGCCGGTAGTCCGGCGGGATACCCATGGCGCGCTTCAGCTGCGCCTTCGCGAGGTCGGCATTGTTCTCCATGCGGATGAGCGACAGTTCCGCCTGCGCCGCATTGGCCTCAGCCGAGATGACATCGACGGGCGGCGCCTCGCCCACCTCGGCCGTCGCCCGAACCAGCTTCTCGTGGTCGCGGGCGGCGGCTAGCCTGGCCTCGCTCACTCGCACGAGCTGCTCAGCTGCCAGCGCCGCGTAGTAGGCCTGGCTGACCATGAGCACGAGGTTCTGAACGGCCGCCACCTCGCTGGCCTGGGACGCTTGCAGCGAGTTGCGGGCGCTGCGGATGGACTCTCTCCGGCCGGTCTGCCAGATGGTCTGGCTCATCAGCACCTCGGAATCACGTCGGGTGCCGGAGGTGGAGAAGGCCACGGGGCCGGCAGGAGTGTCGAGAAAGGAAGTGCCGCCCGTGCGTCCCCAAGTCCCAAGAAACAGCACTGACGGGTAGCTGGCCGACGCGGAGCGCAGCAGGCCTGCTTCCGAGGCCCGCACGCCCTGCTCGGCAATCACAAGCGACGGGTTGTGCTGCAGCGCGAGGACGACACAGTCGTCCAGAGTCAGGGCGCGATCGGGCAGCTCAGTCGCTGCATATCCAAACGAAGCCACTCCCAC
Organism: Candidatus Hebobacterum abditum; assembly: GCA_029821875.1. GTDB lineage: Bacteria > Armatimonadota > Hebobacteria > Hebobacterales > Hebobacteraceae > Hebobacterum > Hebobacterum abditum. The sequence goes on from JALGXW010000004.1 coordinate 1,812, forward strand.
CACAGCGACAGCGACCACCAACCCGAACGAAGATCGAAGCATGTGAAGACCTCCCTTAGTCATGGCGAAGAGCCTGGATAGGATCGAGCCGCGCCGCGCGCCATGCCGGGTAAAGCCCGAAGAACACCCCGACCCCGCAGGCAAAGCAGAACCCGACTAAGGCCACCCAGATGGGAACGTGGGTCGGCAGATCGCCCTTGGAGGCCGCACCCACCGCCCAAGAGATGCCGGCCCCCAGAGCGACCCCCATGATGCCGCCGATCCCTGAGAGTGTCATGGACTCGGTTAAGAACTGGACCATGATGTGCCGCCGCTTTGCTCCGACAGCTTTGCGCAGCCCGATCTCGCGCGTGCGCTCTGTCACCGACACCAGCATGATGTTCATGATGCCGATGCCGCCCACCAGCAGCGCCAGGCCACCGATGCCGCCGAATACGATGCCGAAGATGGCGAGTATCTGCCCGATCGCCTGCAGCATCCGCTCTTGGGAGTCGACGGTGAAGTCCGGCTGGTTGCCGTGTCTGCGCATCAGGAGCGCCCAGATCTGGTCCGCCGCCTCCTCCGTCTGTTGGACATCCGCCGTCTGTGCCCACATGACCCACACGTGCTGGTCGCCCGTGATCCGTTTCTGGAGGGTGCTAAGCGGGGCACATACATCCTTGTCTGGATCCTGTCCCATCGCGCGGCCCTTGCGCTTGGCGACTCCGACCACCGTGAAGGTCACGCCGCGAGCGCGCAACGACTGGCCGATCGGGTCCTCGTCCGGCCACAGATCTTCTGCGACCGCGTGGCCGACAACGCAGACCTTGCTCCAGGAATCATAGTCCTTCTGGGAGAAGAATCGACCGGCCGCCAACTCGACGTTGTGCAGGCGAGCGTACTCGGGCTGAGAGCCCACCAACCTCCCCCTGAACTTCTCCCCGGCCACCTCGAACTCGGTGTCGTCCATTGGGAGTTCAGGCGAGACGTCAGTGACGAGCGGGCACTCACGGCGGATGGCCTCAGCATCTGCGATGGTGAGGAACTCGACGTGAGACCAGCCCTCGCCTTTCTTGCGCTCATCCGGCGAGAAGAAGATGATGACCAGGCGCGAGCCCATCTCCTCGAACTGCTTGACGACCTGATGCCGGGCACCCTCGATGATGGAGACCATGGCGATGACCGAGGCCACGCCGATGATCACGCCCAACATCGTCAGGATGGAGCGGAGCTTGTTGGCGGCAAGACAGGATAGGGCTATCCGCAGGCTCTGGAGGAATCCCATGGGCGCCTCACTTCTCTTCTTCTCTCTCGGACTCGCGTCGGATGTCGATCTTCTTCCGCTCCGGAATCCCCTTGCCTAGTTCGACCTCCTCCTCCTCCTCGAGGCCGGAGGCAATCTCAGTCCGCGCATCATTGCTCAGGCCCGTGGTGACCTCCCGGTCCTCGGCCTTCTTCTCCCCCTTCTCCTCGCCCGTCACGACAGAGACGAACTCCTTGCCCTTTTCGTCTTCCTTCTCGAAGATCGCGTCGTTGGGCACCCAGAGCACATCCTCCGCGCGCTGGCAGATGATCTCTATGTTGGCCGTCATGCCAGGCCTCAGCGCAACGTCGGGGTCCTCGACCGTTATCTCTACTGGGAAACGGACGATGGTTGATGCCCCCTGCTGTCCCCACGCCTGGCCGGCGGGCGCGATGCTGGCGCGCGCGATGCGCGTCACTCTCCCCGTGTAGCTCGCGTCTGACAGCGCATCCACCGTGATCTCGGTCTGCAATCCAAGGCTCACCTTGTCCACATCCACTTCGTTCAGGTCCACCTTCACCAGCATCGTAGACAGATCGCCGAGGGTGACGATGGGTGCCCCTGCACCATAGTAAGAGACGGCCGTTATCAACTCGCCCTCCCGAACATGCCGGGCGATCACCACGCCTGACATGGGCGCCTCGATAACCGCGTCGGAGAGCCTCGTCTCGACCTCGGCCAGAGCGTCTTCTATCTGGCGAAGCGAGGCCTCCGCCTCGACGACGCGCGACTCGCTGACCTGGCACTCGGTGCGGCGTGCTACCGCGATAGCGACGGCGGCTTCCTGTTGCTGGATGTGCTCCTTGGCAGTTTCTTCCTGCTGGGCGGCGAGGCTGGCTGCCGCCTTTGCCGACTCCATATCGTTCTCGGAGACGTATCCGCCCATCTCGAAGAGACGGCGCTTGTCTTCGTAGATCCGCTCCGCGTCCTGCCTGCGGGTGGTCGCCTCCTGAAGCGCGAGGCGAGCCGCCCGAAGGGCGGCCTCGGCCTGTGCCACTTGCGATTCGATCATCTTCCGGCCCAACTCGCACGCCAGCCTCGCCTGCTCCAGGCGAGCCCGCGCACCATCAACCTGGGCCTTCATCTGATCGCGCTGGGCCTCCACCTCCGGCACGTCGAGCCGAGCGATGAGCTGTCCCTCGCTGACGACGTCCCCTTCGTCCACGGCGAGCTCGACGACCTTTCCGGCCACCTTCGACTTCACCTCGACGCGCTTGATGGGCTCGACGTATCCCGTTTCCCGCACCGCAACCACCACGTCGCCGCGCTTCACCTCCGCCATCCGTGGCTTCTCGGGCTTCGGCCGCACTTTGTACGCGATGGCCGCGCCGCATCCGCCGATAACGACCAGAGGCAGCACTATGGCGAACAGAATCAGCTTCCATCGTCTTCGCATCGCGTAAACCTCTCCTTCTGACTTCTGCCAGTCTCTCCGCGCGCGTGGTCAATCCCTCGACGCGCCGAAGCGCTCCGCCATCTACCTGTCTACTCTCCGGTTACGGCTCGATGAAGAATCTGCGTTGCCTCCGCGACTCGGCGGATGTCTTCATCGGATAGCGTGCTCAGGGCCTTCCCCATGTGGAGTATCTGCGCCGCGTACCACTCCTGGGCGGCCCGGAGGCCCGCCGGCGACATCCGAACGCGGACGACCCTCCGGTCGGCCGGGTCGGACTCCCGTTCCAGCACGCCTCGCTCGACGAGTCTGTCGACCAGCCCGGTGGCCGCGCTCACCCCGATCCCGAGCCTGGACGCAAGCTCACTCATCGTGCAGCCAGATCCGTGGCCCACCACCATCAATACGCGGCCCTGTGCCATCGTGATATCCCCCCAATCGCCGGTTCGCATCGGATGGCGCGACATCAGTGCCCCCATCACCTGCGGCAGGAGCCCTGCGATCAGCGCAATGTCCTCATCCCGAGAGCGTCCCATGGCACAGTTCACCATCCAAATAGTTCATAACACGAACTATACAGCAAGCGGAATATCTTGTCAAGGCGCGTGGTCGGCCCCTTGACGCGCCGAAGCGCTCCTCTTCTCTCTCTACGTGGAAGGGAGCGCTTCGGTTTCAGCGTGGCGACGGTGAGCGGCTCATTTCACCGCGGTAGTCCATGGCTCCCAGGCGCCAGGGGCCGAGGAGCCGGGAACTGCCGCGGGCGGAGCTTCCATCGTGACTACGACCTCCACCAGCGGCCGCAGCATTTCGTCCACCAACGCTATCTCTAGGGGCTCAGCGCTCCTTCCGCGCCCAGTACGTGGCGCGGTCAGGCGTTTCCTCGGCGGACACTACCAGCAGCCCGTGGCCGGCGAGCCACGCTCGCATCTCGGCTAGACTTGGCGGGTGTTTCTGAATGACGAAATCGATGGTCTCTGATGACCCATCGGGTCTCGTGACAGTCGTGTACCTGCGTGAGCGGTGCAGCCTGCGAGGCGCGTCATACCAGATCGTCTCGCTTTCGAACTCCAGCACAGTTCCGTCCTCAGAGGTGAACGGCTCCAGATGGCCGTGCCTCCGTGGCTTCCGCCATGTCTCGGCCAGTTCCCCCTCCATGTGGTCATTGTCCAGAAAGAGGTATCCGCCGGGTTTGAGCGAGGCCGCCGCGGAGGCGATGCACTGCTCTTGCTCCTGCGGACTGGCGAGCTCGTAGAGGCAGTTGCCCCCCATAAACACGAGGTCAAAGCCCGTGGGCCAGGCGGTCGCGAGCACATCCCTCTCAAGCAGAGCCGCGCGCTGCTGGGTCTCCTCGGGAAGCCGCACGAGCTGCTCGCGAAGCCGGCCGAGAAGCACTGCGGACCGGTCCATGCCCACCAGTTCGTGACCGTCCTCAAGGAGAGGGAGCAGAATGCGCCCGGTGCCGCAGAAGGGCTCAAGGATACGCAGCGTTCCCTGTCCCGCGATGAACTCGCGTATCACCTCCACATCATCTGTGTCCGTCTCCCAGTCACTGTCGTACGCCTCCGCAATGTGCGCGTCGACGTCGTACATGCTGACCTTGTTGATGCTCACTCGCCCTCTACCCTTCTGCAGGTGATCCGCTCAAGTCACGCAGCTCGACGTGCTCGCGAATCCACTCAATCGCGTTTCGGATCGCGTCTCCTTCGTTCTGATCTGAAATGCCCATAGGGCTCCTTTCTCGTTCCTTGCATGTGGTCACATCTGAGTGGGTTAGCCCTATGTCTGTGTTTCATGATGCACCTCCCTTCGCTTGCTCACGGCCTCCTGATTCAGGATGAAGTCGAGCCCGTCATACCGCTCTCCGCGCACTTCCGAACTTCCGCGGCGCACCTTGTCCACCACGAACCCGCACTTCTCCGCGCAGCGAACCATGCGGTGATTGCCCGACCACGTCGCCGTCCGCACGCACGTCAGGTCCAGCTCCTTGACGAGGTGATCGATCCACAGCAGAAGCGCTTCCGTCCCCAGGCCCTGGTTCCAGTAGGCGGACTCGCAGATGGCGACGCCGACATGGATGACTCGTGCCTCTGGGTCATAGTGATACTGGTTCACCGAGCCGAGCAGCGGGCCGCCGATGCGCTCGACCCAGAGCCGTTTCCTCGGACTCGGTAGTGGCTGTGCGATGCTGGCCGCTATGCTCGCAGCCCACCAGGCTCGCGCCTCCGTCAGCGCTTCGCCCGTCATCGGCGGGGGCCCCTCACAGGGCCAATCCCACTTCTGCCATTCGATTTCGACAGTCTCCCACCGCACCCGCGCGTCGACATCCTCCGGCCGCGGATCGCGGAGCACGACCCGCTCCCCCTCGACCCGCACCTCATCTGTCATGTCTCCTTCGTCCCGATCTGAAATGCCCATAGGGCTCCTTTCTGCTTCCTTTGACCAGGTCACATCTGGATGGAACAGCCCTATGTCCGTGTTTCATCATGCACCTCCCTTCGCTCGCTCACGGCTTCCTGATTGAGTATGAACTCGAGCCCGTCATACCGCTCGCCGCGAACTTCCCGGCCTTCGCGGTTCACCGTGTCCAGCACGAAGCCACACTTCTGCGCGCAGCGAACCATGCGATGGTTGCCAGACCACGTCGCCGTCCGGACGCAGGTCAGGTTCAGCTCCTTGACAAGGTAATCGATCCACAGCAGGAGCGCCTCCGTTCCGAGTCCCTGGTTCCAGTAGGCGGATTCGCAGATGTCGATGCCGACATGGGTGATCCGTGCCTCTGGGTCATAGTGATACTGGTTCACCCAGCCGAGCAGCGGGCCGCCGATGCGCTCGACCCAGAGCTGCCTCCTCGGACTCGGCAGTGGCTGCGCGATGCTGGCCGCGATGTTCGCGGCGTACTTGCTCACTCGCGCCTCCACCAGCTCTTCGACCGGCCCCTCCCATGGAGCATCCCAGTTCTGCCATTCGGTTTCGACAGTCGCCCACCGCAGCCGCGCCTCGACGTCCTCCGGCCGCGGATCGCGGAGCAGCACGCGCCGCCCCTGTATCTCCACATGATCGCACATCATCTCGCACTCTCCCTGTCAGCCCCGCTGCGGACCCGCGTCGCGCCCAGCCGCGACACGATGTCCTGCAACAGCATCTGATGGTGGCGCCCTCGCTCGGAGCCGGGATCGACATAGGTGAGCATCGTGACCAGTGCGAGGGCGACGTAGAAGAGGCGGAGCGCACCATCTGCGTCGGCCTCGTCGCCATAGGCCAGGCGGAACCGCGCGAGGTCAAAGCCGCGGCCGAAGTAGCCATGCGCGCCGAAGTAGAGGTCGACCCAGGCGAGCTCGAGACGCGGGTCGCCCACGATGGCATCGGAGAAGTCTACGACCGCGAGGATCCTCCGGCTCGGCGGATCGACGATCATGTTTCCGTTGTGCATGATGTCGCCATAGTGCAGCAGCGCGGGAGGGGCAGCTCGCAGGCCATCGGCAAAACGGGCCGGCAGGGCCAGAAGGCTCTCGGCAAGCTGCGGTCGAAGCGCGCGACGCGTGACGCAGGCGGAGACGCTCCGTTCCACACCGTCTGCGACCCAGTCGATCCATCCGCGGTGCGATGTGGCCCCGTGGTCGTCGAGCCTGCCAAAGCCCCGCGCGTGGCGGAGGCCATGGATGGTACGGAGCACCCGACCGAATTCGGTCTCACCATACGGAGGGCATTCGTGGGAGTCGAACTCGGCCGGGATGCCCTCCACCCACTCGAAGATGCCGCAGGCAGCTCCGGAAGGGCCGGCATCCGCAGAGAAAGAGACCAGCTCGGGTACGGGCACGCTCGCCTGCCTCAGTCGCGCGTGGAAATACACTCCCACCGGACTCCCTGGACGCAGCATGACCTTGAGCAGCAGCGGGCGACCTCCGGCCCACAGCCGGAAACTCCGCGAATCATCGCCACCTGCGCGCGGGTAGAGTGGGTCCAGCCGCTCGGGGCGGGTCCCGAGGAGCCCTGCTGCAATGTCCAACGCGCCCTCGGCTCCGAGGGCGTTCAGGCCGCCTGACACAGGAGGATCCTCTTGGCGGCCTGCTCGGCGAAGCCGTCGGGGGAGTACGGATAGGGGTCGCCGCGTTCGAACGAGTCCCAATCCACCTTCGCGGGATCATCGCCGTAGATGTCGAGGATGGTCAGACCTGCGTCGTGTAGAAGTCGCTCTAGTTCTGGTAAGAGGTAGAGCCGCCAGGAGAACGGCATGGTGTGTCGCTTGCCTGTGGCCAGATCGATGGCGATGCAGTCGAACCCGAAACGGCCCTCGTGCACGTCCTTCGTGCCCTCTGTCAGGAAGAGCAGGTTCTTCTTCTCCTCGTGGAAGTGCCAGCTCTTCGTGAGTTCCGGCGGAAGGCCGGTGTAGTTCTGCGTGTCGATGAGCGCGTGCCCGCCGCCTTTCAGCGCTCGGCCCATCCCCTCGAGGGTCCGCAGGTTCTCTTCATGGCTCAACATGCCGAACGTGTTGCCCCACAGGATGACCGCGTCGAACTCTCCCTCATAGGTGAGCTTGGTCATGTCGCCCTGGACGAACTCCACCGCCACGCCCGCCTCGGCGGCGTTGCCCCGTGCCACTTCGAGGAACTGCTCGGACCACTCAAGTGCAGTGACTTCATATCCGCGGCGCGCCAGTTCTGCTGCGTGAAGTCCCAGGCCGCAGCCCAGATCCAAGATCTTCGCTGCCTCGGGGAGCTTCATCTCGCGCTCCATGAACCCGACACTCGAGCGCACCGACTCGGATGACGGCACTCCATCGAAATCCCAGTGGACCATGTCGCCGAACGTCTGCTCCCAGGACCGCTGCTCAGACGTGCTCATCTCTCACCTTCCCTCGTGATGGCCTCATCGCACCCTCATCTGGCCGTGGCTTCTGGCCCTTCGCGCGTCGAGGTCGCCGTCCGCCACTGCCCGCTTCACCGCGCACCCTGGCTCATCTCCATGCCCGCAGTCGCTGAAGTTGCAGCTTTGCGCAAACCGCATGACATCTGGGAACGCGGCCGCAACATGCTCTGGTTCGACCTCCCAGAATCCGAACTGCCTAAGTCCTGCCGTGTCCGCGACCCACCCGCCGAAGGGCAGCTCCAGCAACTTGATGGAGGTGGTGGCATGCCGCCCCTTGTGAGTCACATGACCAATCTCGGCCGTCTTCAGCTTCAGCCCCGGCGCCACCGCGTTGATCAGTGACGACTTGCCGACACCCGACGGGCCGCAGAGCACCGAACGCCGATCCTTCAGCGCGGCCCTCAACTCCTCCAGACCATCGCCGGCCTCCGCGGAGGTAAGCAACACGCGGAAGCCACATTGGCGGTAGACAGCGAACCGTGCATGCGGCGGTCCGCCGTCCACCAGATCTGTCTTGTTGATGCACACCAGCGGGTCCAACTGACTCGCCACCGCTGCCACCAGGAAGCGGTCGAGCATGAACAGGTCCGCCCGCGGCTCGGCCGCGGCAAACACGATCACCGCCTGATCGATGTTCGCTACCAGTGTGTGCTGGAGGGGCCGGCTGCCGGCGGCCCGGCGCGAGAGGCCGGATTCCCGCGGCAGCACCTGCTCGATGACGCCGCGGCCTGGTTCGAGAGGGGCGATCCTCACGCGGTCACCGGCAGCGACCGGTGAGACCGCCCGCTGCTTGTCCTTCTTTAGCTTGCCTCGCAGGAGGCACTTGACGACACGTCCCTCCACGAGCACATCGAACAGCGCACCGCGGTTCTCCACAACTGTGCCTTCGAGCAGAGAGCCCTTCATGCGATAAGCTCCTCCTGCACGCGAAGGCGCACATCCGTCTGACTTCGTGCTGGCCCGCTTTTCGGGCCGATGATGTGAAATAGCACCGTTTGCTCTCCGTTGTTGGTGGAATATGGCGCCGTGACCCCGGCGCCCGGGGAAATGCAGAACGCCACGAGCCTCGTCGGCCCGTGGCGTATCAGTTGGAGAGCGCGGTGACTATCGTGTCAGACGCTTACCCAGCACCCAGGCGTGAGAGGCAGTGACGGACTATTCGGTTTGCCATGCTCAGTGTTCATCATGTCGCTGCCTCCTTTCCCTTGGATCGCTTAGTGAATGGCGGCCAGTATACCCTAGGCCTCCGCTGTGTGTCAAGCTCCCATAGGAGGATCACTCGATGCCGGATTCTCGCTTCACCTCTTGCCACTCACGATCGCTGATCCGACCCGCGTGCCCGTCCAGAAACGCCACCCCGCGCGTCGCATCGGATGAGGCCACCTGCTCGTAGAACACCGCCGTCGCGACGACGTCAGCCACCTCGACAAGCCTCTTCTCGGACATGGCCGTGTTCACGCCATACGGCTCTCCGGTGCGCGGGTCGGTGAACACATCGTCGTTGCGCACGTATTCTGTCAGCGCGCTGTGCATCGCCTCCGTCGTCGATAGATCGGGCATGACATCGTTGTTATCCGCCAGGAACATCTGCACCGCGAGTGCGAGGTTCTTGAGGTTACTGAGCGACTGCATCCTGACGGCCCGCTCCGCGACCTCTGCCTGCGTGGCCACTTCCTCCGCGAGATCGAATGGTCGAACATCGGTCAGGCTGCCGAGCGTCCGCAGGTGGAGGAGCGAGAGGGTGAGCTCCGTGTCGGCCGTCAGCGGCTCCGGTGGGGCTGCTGCAGGACCCCCGCCTATCAAGGCGGCCCTGGACGAGACTCCGGGGGGACGGCTGTAGGCAATGAGGTAGGTCTCGCCTCCAGCAACCACGGTCACGCCCTTCGTATAGCAGACAATCCCTTGCTGTGAGGACATCATCGCGTAGATCTCGGCCCACGGAGAGTCCGATGGACCCACGGGCGTGAACCTCGTCCACGTCTCATCCAGGTCGCCCGCCTTCTTCGTCAGCGGAGCGACGCGACCCAATAGCAGGTCGCCCAGGTCGGCTGCCTGACACGGCAGGGCGAGTCCGACAGCGAGCGCAACAATCGTCGCCAAGATCACTGTCATTCGCATAGTCTTGTCCTCTCCCCCTCCGTTCGGGATAGTGCGCGTCCAGCGTTAAGGACGCACTTCCCTTTCAGTGACTCCCCTCCTGCCGGCCTGGCGCCTCTGGCGCGTCAAGCGATCGAGCCCTGCGTTTCAGCCGGGTCGCTACCGGATTCCTGATATCCGCTTCACCTCATCCCACTCAGATCCCCTCACCGAGGCGGTATGGCCGTCGAGGAAGGCGACGGTACGGGCCCCGCTTGCGCGCGCATGCCTCTCGTAGAAGACGGCTATCGTGCGAGGGTCCGCGACCTGGAACAGGCTTCTGCCGGATAGTGATGAGTTGACCCCGTACGGCTCGTTGCTCCTGGGATCGATGAAGACGGCGTCATCGCTGACGTACCCGGAGAGGCCCCTCCTGACTGCGTCCATGTCCGTGAGGTCGGGCAGCGTATCGTTGTGGTCGGCAAGGAATTTCTGCAGTCCGAGGGCGAGGCCATTGAGCCGCTGCGCAGACTGGCCCGCATCCGGCCGCGACGCGCCGCGCTGGCGGCCTGTCTCAGGCCCTTGGGCGCTCGGTGCTGTTCCTGAGGGTGCGCAGCCACACAGCGGCAGCGCCGCAAGGGCGGCTACCGCAGCCAAGGCACTTACCACGAGTCGTCGCATCTCCAGTTCCCCCCTTAGCCTGTCTTCTCTCCTGAGGAGCCATACGCCAACTGCAGGCGCCTTCCTCCGGGAGTCGATGGGGCAACAGACTCCCTCAGGCGGATGCGTCGTCCGTCACCCGCCGAAATGCGTCCCAATCCGGCTCCTCCCATGGACCTCCCAACCCACTTGTGAACAGGGGCACGCCCGCCCCCTCCCGCCCCGCCGCCAGGTCACACGCAAGCGCCTTCAGCTCTGTCGGGAAGATGGGCTCCTCGTGCACGTCCTCGAAGCGCACCCACTTGCACGCGCCCTCGATCACATCCGCGCGGTCAGGGTCAGCCGCCGCATCGTCAACGAGGTCGGCCCACACCCATACCTCAAGCGCGTAGGCGTAGTCCGACCGTTCCGTCTCCTCGCGCGGTACTCCATGGGCCATTAGCATCTCGCGCGTCGTCTCAACCGGCCAGTGCTTCAGCACGATCCACTGCCGCAGGAAGGCCACCGACTTCGCCTTTACCCGGAGGCCGCTCTCCTCGAACACCTCCCGCTCGGCCGCCTCGAACATGGTCTCGTTCGGCCGCAGACCTCCCCCAGGCGCGGCCCCCGGCTGCGGCGGATTCCCGCCGATCACGTCCGGCCTTGGCAGGATCAGCACCTTGCCGTCGTGGACCACGAGGGTCCGGACTCTCAAGCTTCGGAAGATGTTGTGGGTGAACATGGCTACCGGCTCCCAGCCTTCTGGTTATCCCGCCCCTCGAGAACCGGGCCACCGGCCGCGGCGTCACGGCACCGCCCGCATCCCGGATGACGGCAGTGTGTGATCATCGGGTCCTGGCGGATCGCCCGCGCGGCGGCGTCAATCGTGGCCTGCGCGGGGAAGACGCGCCACAGACTTGCCCCCACCGTTTCCTTCGTCTCCAGCGGCGCCAAGACTGGCTCGAAGTTGCCGAAACCTCCCGAGCACCCGCCCGCCTCAACCTCCATGGTGTTCCCGTCGGGCCCGTTTGCCCATCGGCGGAATGGATTCCGCCCGGCCCTCTGCTCCGCCAGATGGAGAAGGGACATCGTCCCCAGCCCAACACCCATCAGCACGACCACTCCGTCATGCTCGCACAGCGCCTCCAGGGCGCCCCACACGCGAAGGGGTTGCTGCTTGCCTATCAGCTCATCGGCCAGAGGGCCAGCCGCGGTGAACGAGCACAGGGGGTGGTTCCCTCGAACGCGTCCCGCCTTCGCGAGGACAGCGGTAGGGATCGCGCCCATATCTTCGTCGATCTCATCCGTGTCTGGGGTGTAGACGCGGTGCGTCCCCGCGGTCTCACTCTCTGGACTACTGTAGTCCCATGCGTTCCGCGGCGGCCGCGCCCCTGGTGGCGGCACCGCGAACGCCCTCCAGGAGAAAGACGGGACAACGACCGTACGCCCCTCCGCGAGCAATCCATCCACTACCGTGGTCGCGCCCCCCTCGACCCGGCCGAACGACCTGAGCGAGGCGTGCACGCAGACGGGCCGCCCCGATAGGCCCAGGTGCCTCATAGCAGCCGTGACGGCCTCGCCCGTTACCATGACACAGCTCCTCGTCCCCCTGGAGGCGTTGTGTCCGGCGTTCCTCCGCCGGGCATCATCCCTGTGCTCCCGGCCTCTGCGCTTTCCAGATGATCGTCGCCGGGACCATCTTCTGCCGGTCGGGTGAGTAGTACGCGCCCCAGTCCTGGCCGCTGCCCTCGGCCACCGGCTTGGGCTCGATGATGTGCAGCACCTCGAGGCCTGCCCCGCGCAGGAGACGGTAGTACTCGCCCACGGTGCGCTGATACTGCCTGACCTGAGGTCGCGCCTCCAGCCCTTTCTGCCCCCACTCATAGGAGTACTCGCCGTCGAAGTAGCTGAACTCGATCCGCAGCTCCTTCTCGGCCAGGCAGTACCAGAACGGGTGGTCGAGGCTGAAGACAAACAGACCGCCTGGTTTCAGCACGCGATGGACCTCTGCAAAGCAGCTGTCCAGGCGCCTCACGAAGATGAGAGCGTAGGCCGAGAAGACGACGTCTTGGCTATCGCTTGCGATGCGGGTCAGCCGCTCGACGTTGCCGCGGTAGAACGTCGCCTTGACGCGCCGCTTCTTTGCCAGCTCGCGCGCGAACTTCACCTGCTCGTCCGACAGGTCGATACCCGTTGCTATCGCGCCCCTCTTGGCGAAGGCGATGCTGCACTGCCCGCCCCCGCAGCCAATCTCTAGCACGTGCTTCCCGCGGACGTCGCCGATGAGCTGAAGCTGATCCTCGTTCGGGCAGTGCGGACCATAGTGCACGAAGTCACTGGGAATCTTGTGCTCTTCCTGGTAGTACGGGGCGATGAGGTTCCACGCTTTCCGGATGTCAACCGAATCGGTCATCGTGCCACTCCTTGAAGTTCGCCGCGTCGTTCCGTCGCCCACATCCTCGCCCATCGGAGCTTCAGATCGCCCGCGTCGTACAGGCGGCGTCCATGTGGGCGGCCGAAGCGGCGGGCCAGCTCGGAGACAGGTATGCGAAACAAGCCATGGAGCCCGGGATTGGCGTCGTTCTCCAGCACGTCGATACACCGGGCCAAGCCCTCCGCCTTCAGGTTCCCGAGCCGATAGGCCGGGCTGATCTCCGAGTAGCTCATGTAGAGGTCGAAGTTGGGCATCACTGCGAACCAGGGCCCGTGCGGCGCCATCGATTCCAGGTCTGGCACGGCCGGCCCCTCTTCGCCGGCAAGCTCTCGGACGAGCTTGTGCTCCGGCACCCCGATCGGGCCTCCGATCCGCTCCTCGCTCTGTTCGAGGAACTCGCGCGGGAGCCCCTCCACATCGGCCGTCGTCGGGCGCAGGTACTCGATGGTGAATGCCTCGCCATCAGGCGACGGCAAGTGCATCCAGAAGACGAACGGCCCGCCGAGCGCCTCGCACCGCTCGCGAAGACGCATATCATCGGCCAGCGAGATCAGCTCCGGCAGATCCGGGAGGAGCCGCTTGGTGAAGAAGACCTGACAGCGCGGCCGAATACCGGCCGCCAGCAGCCGCTCTGTCGCGATGAGCAGATCCTCGAACGCGCCCCGGCGGCGGAAGGCCCAGTCGGTCACCTTCTCCGTCCCGAAGAAGGAGAGCTGCGCGACTCGCACGTCGGTGCCATAGGCCCACTCCGCGTACTCGGCGTCGCGCGCGAGCCGCCACACGCTCAGCAGCTCGTTCTGGGGCCTCAGGGAGGGCAAGTTCGAGAGCTCCTGCTCCAACTCGTACAGCCGCCGATAGTCCCGCGAGTAGTCGGGCTCTCGGACCCACGTGGAGACGCGCAGCCGCTCCCAAGCCGCGCGCTGCTCCCCGACCCTCCTGAACTCGCGGAACTGCTCGACGACCCAGCGCAGGTCGTCCTCCGTCATACGCCGGTTCGACACCACCTCATGGCTGAGCCAGCAGTGCCGACACCGGTTCGGACAGCCGTGCATGTCCAGCGCGACGCCGATTGTGTCAGTGTCGATTGCAGGCACAGCCTACTCCTTGACCGCAACCACGCGTCCGTTCCCCATGCGAGCCTCGCGCCATGTCATTATGTCGGTCTCGATACTCGCCCCTGCCTTGCGGACCCAATCGCTCCCCATCAGCTCGCGATAGTGTGCCTCGTTCGCTCGCAGCTTGGCGAGCGCCGGCAGCCAGCCGTGCTCCAGGTCCATGTCCGAGATGTCCTCCGCGCCGACCACGCGGAAACCCATGACCTCGACCTTCTGGCTGATCTCGTCCAGTGACAGCAGAGCTGGATCGTCGCATGCGGCCCGCCGGATCAGTCCGGTGAAGGCCAGCCTGCCACCTGGCTTCAGCAATCTGTCCGTCTCCTTCAGCCAGCTCAGGTCGCCTGGGAAGGGGCACTGCGACCAGACGACGGTGAAGGACTCGCCGGGCAGCGGCAGTGCGTCTGCCGACTCGCACATGAAGGTGACCCTTTCCTGAAGGCCCACCAGCTCGGTCAGCTTCTCAGCAAGAGCAATGTGCACTTGGGAGATGTCCACCCCGACGACTTCGCACTGGCATTCCCGCGCGAGCTGTCGCGCCGGGCCACCGATGTAGCAGGCCAGATCGACGACCCGGTCCGCGGCGGTGATTCCCGCGAGCCGCGCCATCCGCCGCGTGTCCTCGGCCCCGCCCAGATGGTACTGCTCACCCAGCAGGATCGCGCTGGTCGACTCATGCCCATCTGGCAGCACACCTCGCGCGCAGAGCGGCGCCAGCAGCGCGTCGATCTGCGCGCCGGAATCACTTCCCGGGCACAGATGCCAGCTCTGCATCATCTCACTGAGGCTCTTGCTCATCGCGTTCTTCCCGGCTCTGCGCGGCGAGTCATTCTGCACAGGCAAGCGAAAGATCGACCTCGCGTCCCAGGCGAGCGAAGATGCTCCGCCAACGCGGTATCATGTCCTCTCGGTAGACATAGGGCCGCCATCCAAGCTTGAGGTAGATGGAGGCCGCTGCGATCCTGAAGTCTTCCGTCCCCAGACAGGGGCGCTGGTAACCTTCGGCTGCCAGCCGATTCGTGGCCGATACGGCCACGATAGTGCCGAGGCCCTTCCTCGTATGTGAAGGGTCGGTCACCAGCCAACCCATCTGCCCTGCATCGGGATGACGAGGCATGGTGCTGCCTCGCCAGGCGACACAGGAAGCCACCAGCTCACCCGAGGCCAAGTGCTCCATGACAAAGAACCCTCCCTCCAATGCCCGTTCCAGGTTCTCCGGGAACCTGCCCTCATCGGCGAAGGCCAGATGAAACAAGTCATCGTATTCCGCGTCATCACCAGCCCGGAGCTGTCGAAGGAGATAGCCTTCCGGGATGGGAGGCACGTCCACAGGCGCAGTCGAGGGCCTCACCATTTCCAACTGGTGCTCGTATTCTTCCTCGAAGAACGGATGCGCGGGCCGACCGGGCAAGCTGCGGAGCGGACTCATAGCTCAATCCCCTGCTCGCACTGAACCTGACTCATTGCCTGGCTCTGAGCTAAGTTCGATCTCGAACTGCACCCCCACCATTCCTGCTCCCATGCCGACGTACAGCCGCTTTGCCGCCTCGTTGTCCGGTTCGGTGTTGATGTGCAGCTCGCCGATGCCCCGCTTTGTCGCGAGGCGGATGATCTCCCGCAGAAGGGCGGTGCCGATCCCTTGCCGCCTCCTATCCTCGCGGACGACGAGGCCGAGCAGATCGGCAGCGAGCGCGCCGTGTGTCACGTCGTCATAGGTCAGCAAATGCGCAAAGCCCAGGAGATCGCCCTCCATCTCCGCGACGATCAGATCGTGATCCGGGCCCCGCAAGGCCGCATCGAATGCGGCCTCACGATCCGCCTGGAAGCCCACCAGCTGAGTCGCCAGATCTGTTATCGCCGCGTAGTCGGTTGGCTTAGCCTCCCGAACGAGGGCCCGCATGCTGCAGCTCCTTCCGGAAGACCATCGTATTGTCCGTGAAGCAGTAGCCCAGGTTCGTGTACATGAGCTGCGCCCGGTGGTTGTTGTGTCCTGTGCTGATGGCGGCATGCGTGCAGCCGCGCTCGCGCATCTCGGTCAGTGCAGTGCACAGGAGGAACATGCCAACGCGCTTCCCCTGAAGCTCATCCCTGACCCAGAGCTCATCACAGAAACACCAGTCCGTCGCGCTCGGACGCGAGTGCTGTCCGAGGTCCATATCGCAGCGGCCGACTTCCTTGTCGTCCTGCATCGCACACACCGACAGCCGGCGTCCGATCGTGCCTTCGCGCCATTCGAGCTTCAGCTCGACGTCGAGCGGCGGCCTGACGGGCTCAGGCGGCGTGTAGTCGTTCCACGTGAGATAGACCTCTCCGCCCAGCTCCTTGCAGCCGTTCATCCCAAGCAGCGCGTGTACGTGGGCAATGCGCTCCGAGAGGTGAGCATAGCCGAAGTGGTAGAACGGATATCGAAGCTCGGCCTCGAACGCGACGATGGCGCCTCGCCGCCGCTCCCGCGCCCACTCTTCGGCCCATTCGAACAGCGCCTGGCCCACTCGCCGTTGCCCCGGCCGATAGGACAGGAATCGGATCACGGCCGGGTCGCCCTTCGGCTCTTCATCGCCTTTCGCCGGGAGCGCCACTCCGACGTGCACGAACCCGGCGACATCCCCACCCGCCAGCGCCACCGCGATCTCCTCGTCTCGGACTCGCCTGTGCGCCAGCGCCTCCACGCTCGCGAATCGGTCCGCCGAAACCGGATAGCACTCAGGCACCGGCTCGATCAGCTCGTTGTAGCGGCGAGCCATGTCTTCGGCCATCGATGGCTCGAAGGGCACGATCTCCATTACGCCTGTCTCCTGTCTTGAGCTCCGTCGAGGTCCTTGCGGAAGCTGAACGTCCGATCCAGGAACTTGAACCCGAAGTTCGTGTAGAAGAGATACGCTCGGTAGTTGTCCCAGTCAGTGCTGATCATCGCGTGGCGCAGGCCCCTCTTGCTGGCCTCTCGCAGCCCCAGGGAAAGCATGTGCTTTCCTAGCCCTTTGCCCTGGAGCGGTTCGTCAATGTGCAAGCTCGTGCAAAAGCACCACTCCTTCAGCGCCGGCCGCCACTCATCCGATCCCATCGTGACGATCTTGCACTCACCCTTCGTCTTGCCCTCATCCTTGGGAAGCACCACAACTCCCGGGCCAAAGGTATCGACGCGCTCGCGCCACTCCGATACCACATCAACAGGCAGGTCCGGCCTCGAGACCCGCGGCGGCTCGAAGCTCTCCCACGCGAAGAACACCTCGCTCCACTGCACCGCGTAGCCCGCCATCCCAAACAGCGGCGGCAGATGTGAGATCCGTTCCGAGATGTGCCCGAAGGGCAGGTGATAGAAGGGATAGAGGAAGTTGCACTGGCCGGCTACAATCTGCTTGCGATCTCGCTCTCGAGCCCATCGTTCGGCCGCCTCCAGCAAGGCGGCCCCGACCGGCCTCTGGCCCTGCCGGTAGGCGAGGAAGCGTATCACCCCCGGCTCGCCCTTGCACTGCCAGTCTTCAGAGGCGGGTGCCGCCACCCCAACGTGGGCGAAGCCAACGACCTGGCTGCCATGCCGGGCGACGAGAATCTCCTCCTCTGTGAGAGGCTGCCTCTCCAGCCGCGTCAGGTCCGCGAACCACTCTCCGTCCACCGGCTCGCAGTAGGGCGCTGGCGCCACCACGTCGCTATAGCAGCGCGCCACCCCCTCCGCCATCTGTGGTTGGAAGCCAACGATCTCCATCTCATCCCATCCTTCATAAGTGAGGCGCGCCTGCCTCTCACTACCCGGGGATGTAGGTGGCGGGAAGCAGGCGCGTCGAGGGCTGAAGTCGCGTTGATCCTGCGCTGTGATTCTCGTTCTGTCGCTGGTCAGCCGTCTATAGAGTAGTGCACAGCTCCTCCCGCTGTCAACAGCCGCACGGCAGGACCTCGCGCCCACGAACCGGAATCCCCTCCGCCGGAGCATAGACAGGAGACCGCGCGAGATGAATCCGCTCCAGCGCTTGCTGTCACTCAGCGATAAGGAGAAAGCTCGCCTCGGCATCCAAGCCACGCCGGCCGAGATCGCGCAGCAGCCGGAGATGTGGCGAGACACGGCGCGCCGCTTTGCCGACGCCGCGCCGAAGGTGCGCGGGCTCCTTGCACAGATAGGACTGCCTGGCGGCCCCGCCGAGGTCGTCTTCAGCGGCGCCGGCACCTCCGACTTCGTCGGAAAGTGCGTGCAGGGACGAGTCAGCACGGCCCTCGGCACGCGCGCTCTGGCGATCCCGACGACCGACATCGTGACCCATCCGGACTTCGCCCTCCCAAGCGACCGGCCGGCCTTGATGGTCTCCTTTGCACGCTCCGGCAATAGCCCAGAGAGCATCGCCGCCGTCGACGCGGCCGAGACGGTTAACGCTCAACTCCGGCATCTTGCCGTCACCTGCAACGAAGAAGGCGAGCTGGCGAGGCGAATGGGCAGTCTCGGCGATCGCGCCCACGCGCTCGTCCTCCATCCGAAGACGAACGACCGGAGCCTGGCCATGACGAGCAGCTTCAGCTCCATGGTGGTAGCCGGGCTCGGGCTGGCATATGCCGACAGAGCGGAGGAGTACGCTGAGCTTGTCGACAAGATGGCGGCCGCTGGCGAGACCATGCTCGAAGCGATGCCTGCGGTGGCTGAGAAAATGGCGAAGCGCGGGCCACAGCGCGGCTGTTTCCTCGGATCGGGAGCAGCATACGGCGCGGCCGTCGAGTCCCACCTGAAGCTCCAGGAGCTGACCGACGGCGGCATCATGTGCCTCTGCGAAACCTTCCTCGGCATTCGCCACGGGCCACGGGCTGCGATCCACGACGACACGCTCGTCGTCTACTTCGTGTCGAGTGAGCCGTATGTCCGGCAGTACGAACTCGATCTCATCCGCAGCAATCGCGAGCAGGGCGTGGGGCTCGCCCACGTTATCATCGCGGACAAGGCCGACGGGCTCAGTGGCCTGGCCGACGAAGTAGTGGAGTTCGACCCCAAGGGGAAGCTGGACCTGCCCGACCACATGCTGTCCCCCGTCTACACCATCGCCGGGCAGCTTCTCGGGCTGTTCGCCTCCCTCGAGCGCGGCTTGAAGCCCGATGCGCCCAGCGCGACGGGCATCATCCACAGAGTCGTCCAGGGAGTCACCATCTATCGGCGCGAGCAGAGCGAGTGACCGACTCGGTTTCCTTCGACCAGATTCGCGCTGTCCTCTACGACATGGACGGTCTTATCGTCGATACGGAGCCGATCCACTTCCAGGCTTTCCGCACATACATGCGGGAACTCGACGTCGACCTACCGGAGTCGGTGATGCCTGACTTCATCGGCTACACCGAATTCGACAACCTCCGCGATCTCAAGCGGAGGTACGAGGTGGATACACCGCTTGAGGACATGGTGGCGGACCGTCGAGCCATCTATCTCAAGCTGATCCGGACCTCCTCGATCGAGGCCTTCCCCGGGTTCTGGGAGTTCAGCGCGGACGCGAGGCAGCGCGGGCTGAAGGAGGCCGTCGTTTCGTCCGCGGCAGCCGATCAGGTAGAGGCCGTCCTCGGCCGCCTCTTCGAGGGCCGCCCCGATGGCCCGGCCGACAGCTACTTCGATGCCATCGTCACGGGCGATGACATCGAGCGAAACAAGCCGGCCCCGGACATCTACCTTGAAGGGGCAAGGCGACTCGACGTGCCGCCGGCGCTCTGCCTTGCCTTGGAGGACTCGCCGCCGGGAGCCGAGTCGGCCGCCTCGGCTGGTATGATGGTCGTTGCCGTTCCCAACGAGTACACGCGCGGGCTCGCCTTCCCCGGGGCGATGGCAGTGGTCGAGTCCCTGCATTCCGCTCGGCGCTACCTGAGCGGGTGAGGACGAAGCGAGAATGGCGTCGGTCGTCGTCATAGGCGAACTCAACCTCGATCTAATAGTCACGGGCGCCCAGCGCATGCCGCGGCCTGGCGAGGAGCTCATCGTCGATCGCATGGAACTGACGCTGGGCTCGTCCTCTGCGATCACGGCCTGTCAGCTCGCCAAGCTGGGCAACGACGTCCTCTTCGTCAGCAAGGTCGGTGACGACGACTTCGGGCGGCGGGCGCTCGAGTTCCTCCGCGAGAAGGGAGTGTCGACCGAGTCTATCATCGTGGCGAAGTCCCTGGCGACCGGCCTCACGATATCCACGACGCTTGGCACTGAGCGAGCGATGCTGACCGTGATGGGGTGCATCCAGGAGCTTCGCTACGAGGACATCGACTTCGGGCTGCTGCGGAGCCGACAGCATGTTCACGCCAGCTCGTTCTACCTCCAGCGTAAGCTAAGGCCAGACGTGGCCCGCATCTTCGCTGAGGCGAAGGAGATGGGGTTGAGTACATCGCTCGACACCGGCTGGCCCCACGAGGGCGAGAGCATCCACGATCCCGATCCCGTGTGGCCTGTGCTGGACGTCTTCCTGCCAAACGAAGAGGAGGCAGAGCTTCTCTCCGAGAGGGCGGACCTCGACGGCGCGCTGAACTACTTCACCGAGCGCGTGCCCACCGTTGTGGTCAAGCTGGGTCCCGAAGGCGCGATCGCGGGGAAGGGGGACGAGACCGTGCGGCGCGCGGGATTTGAGGCCGACGTGGTCGATACCACCGGCGCGGGCGATTCCTTCAACGCCGGCTTCCTGCACGGCTGCCTGGCCGGCATGAACCTGGCCGAATGCGTTGACCTCGGCAATGCCTGCGGGGCACTGTCGACTCGGGCGCCCGGAGGCACGACGTCTCAGCCAACCTTCGAAGAGGCACAGGAGTTCATGCGGCGCGCGCGCCGGCGCGACACCGCCTGACCCCGGTCAGCGTTACAGCGCAACAGCAACCGTCCCTGCCAGTATCAGCAGCGCGCCGCCCAGCTTCCACTGCCAGTCCGACTTCTCCCGCAGCATCAGATAGCTGAAGAGGAAGCCGAAGATCAGGTTCGTCCGCACCACCGCCGTCACCCGCGTTGCCGTGTCGAGCGAGAGCGCGTACATGAACGCCATCCCGGCCAACGCCGACAAGACGGCCAACGGCGCGATTCGTAGTGCCTCCCCCCGCTGGATCTTCACCGGGCCCGACCACCTGTCGCCGGCCACTAGGAATGCAATCCCGAGCACAACCGCCGACGATCCCTGCATGAGGAAGATGAACGCCGCCGGGTGCATCTCGTTCAGCCCCTGCTTGCTCAGGATGTTGACGAACGCCGTCATCACTGCCCCGACCAGCCCGTAGAGCGAGACCTGCGACGTCCGATAGAACATCGCCCCGCCCGCGATGATCGCCAGCACGCCCAGCCACACGGCCGGCCCAAACCGCTCCGGCAGCATGGTCGGCGCCAGGATCAGGGTGAACAACGGCGCCGTGTTGTACATGGCATAGGTCGAGAAGTAATCGTGCTTCACGCCGTGCATGATGATCAGCCAGCGCGCGCTGTGCAGTACCCCTATCGCCGCCACGATCAACCAGAACGTCACGTTCGCAGGCAGCTGCCCGAAGATGACGAACGGCACTACCAAGAGCAGTGCCACTAGCACGCGGAAGATCGCCATCATCCGCAGTGGTGGCAGATCCTGGACGATGGGCTTGGTCAGAGCTGTCCAGAGCGCGTTTCCGAACGCGCACGTGGTGGCGAAGGCTATCCACATGAAATCTCTGCGCTCACGGCAATAAAGGGTGCCTCTTCTCGGCGCCGCTTCCGAGGCGGTTGGGCAGGCAGCACTCTACCTGAACACATCGTCCCGCGTCAAAGACAGCCCCTTGGGCGGGCCGCATTCCGGTTGCCTCCGCGCCGTTTGTGGGCTAGAATCACCTATCCTGGAAGCTGGGGGAGAGCGATGATTGAGGTGTTGCTCCTGATAATCGGTCTCGCCGTGGGCGGCGCCCTTGGCTGGTTCCTGGCCGCGCACCGCATTTCCCGCCGCCTCCAGGAGGAGCGGGAAGGGCGAGTGGCCGCGGAGACACGTCTGCAGGAGAACGAGAAGCAACTGGAATCCCAGCGGGCGCTAGTGGATGAAGCCACGAGCAAGCTGGGCGATACATTCAAGGCGCTGTCCTCAGACGCCCTTCGCAGCAACGCGCAGGCCTTCGTCGATTCGGCGAAGCAGACACTGGAGCCCCTGCGGGAGGCGCTCACTCGATATGAGGATCATCTGCGCGAGATCGAGGGCCAGCGTCGAGAGGCCTATGGGAGCTTGCAGGAGCAGCTCAAAGCTCTAGCCGCCAACGAGCAGCTACTCCAGCGGGAGACGAGCAATCTCGTGAACGCCTTGCGCCGCCCCCAGGTGCGGGGCCGATGGGGCGAGCTGACGCTGCGTCGCGCGGTCGAACTGGCAGGCATGACGGAGCACGTCGACTACGTCGAGCAGGTCTCGGTCGAGGGCGACGCCGGCCGACTTCGGCCAGACATGGTAGTCCGCCTCCCTGGCGCGCGTCAGGTCGTGGTGGACGCGAAGGTATCGCTGGAGGGCTACCTCAACGCCTTGGACTGCACAGACGAAGAGTCCAGGGACACATGCCTCGCCGAGCACTGCCGCCAGATGAAGGACCACATCCGACAGCTCTCGGCCAAGTCGTACTGGGACCAGTTCGATGCGACGCCGGAGTTCGTCGTCATGTTCGTCCCAGGCGAATCCTTTCTTCACGCCGCATGCTCCGTCGACGCGAAGCTCATCGACGAGGCGATGGAGAACCGAGTCGTCGTGGCCAGCCCCACCACTCTCGTTGCGCTCCTGCGCGCGGTCGAATACGGATGGCGTCAGGAGCAGATCGCGAAGAGTGCCGAGCAGGTCAGCGGCCTCGGCCGAGAGCTGTACGAGCGCCTCCGCACCTTCCTGGGACACTTCGAAGCAGTCGGCAGAAACCTGGAGCGCGCCACCACGACCTTCAACCAGGCCCTCGGCTCTCTGGAGAGCCGCGTGCTGCCCTCCGCCCGCCGCTTCCGCGAGCTCGGCGCGGCCGGCGGCGATGAGCTTCCCGAGATCGAGCCGCTGGAGGCCCAACCCAGGCGACTCACCGCGCCCGAGGCCGTGGACCCGGGCGACGACCCAGCGCTGTAGCCCGCCTACTTCTCGAAGTCGACGCCGACCTGCTCGGCCACCGCCATCACGTGCGCCCGCGCCTGGTCGTACTCCCCGGCCGTCTTCAGGTGCTCCAGCAAGACGGGTGGCTGATGCGGCAGGCGCGCGATCTCGCTCACGTAGGTGGCGATATCGAAGACGCCCGTCCCCGGCAGAACTTCGTCCAGGTGCACGGTCAGCTTGCTTTCGTCCATCGTGATGTCTTTGAGATGACACGACACGACATGCGAACCAAGCTTCTCGAAGCACTCCTTGATGACAGCTGTTATGTTGACGTAGCGATCCGTGCCGTTGATCACGTTCACCGCGTCCATGTGAACGCCGAACTCCGGCCGGTCGATGGCCTCGATCAGCCTGACGTAGGAATCGGCGCTGTCCGGCAGACAGAACGGCATCATCTCGTAGGTGAACTTCGCCCGCTTTGGCTTGACCTCGTCGATGACCTCGCGCGCGTTGGCGACGACCAGGTCGAAGGCCTCCTGCGAGAGGTTGTCGATGTGAGGGCCCGCCCAGTTGGTGGTGCTCAAAGAGCCGGCTATGTTCACGGCGCACAGCGCGCCGAGCTCCTCCGCCAGGGCCATCCCCTCTTTCATCGCCGCAAGGTTCGCCTTGCGCTTCCCCTCATCCGGGTCCATCAGGTTGTTCCAGACGCCGACTTCGGCGATCACCACATCGTGCTTCGCGTAGGCTTCTCGTATCGCCTTGATGCGGCTCGTCTCGTCCGGCTTGAGGCCCCAGGGCGCGGAGGCCGCTCGGTAGCCGAGCTCTCGGCATGCCTTTGCCGTCACCTCGGGATCATCAGACTCAACAAAGATCGGCCCGCCAAGTCGCATCTCGTTACCTCCTGGCGTGCCGTCTTCCCCTTGGCCGATCCTATTCCCTTCCGCCGCGCTCGCGCAGGAGATCGGCCAGCCTCGTGTACTCATTCTTCATCGCAAGCTTCAACGGAGTCTCCCCGTTCTCTGCCCGCGCATCGACATCAGCACCTGCGGCAAGCAGGCACTCTACGACTCTCCGGTACTTAGGTCCGGTTGAGTCCGGATAGTCGACGACCGTGTGCAGTGGCGTCCACCCCTTTTCGTCACGAGCGTCTACCTGTGCCCCCTGCCCGATTAGGCAGGCCACGAGTTCTGGGTTCCCGATCCAGGCTGCGTCGTACACTGGCGCAGTCTCCGATGTCGATGCCCGCACGCTCAGCACACTGATCAGGAGCATCGCACCGGCAGCTACGATCAAGTAGGTCACCCGGAACGCTCTCCCGCGACGGGCGCGCCGGCCCTCGCGCCCACGTGCAGATTCCAGCAACCGTTCATCTCTCGGTGCGCTCCGCTTCCACCGGCTCCTTGCCGCTTAGCCGTGCCCCGTGTTGAACCGAGTGAACACAATCCCTGTGCGTGGCACTTGACAAGGCCCAAGGGGATGGCTAGAATGGCGAACACCACGCCCATGAACATGCCCGCGAAGCACCAGACTGTGTACGTCCTGGGCACAATTGAGGGGTCGCACTGACTCATTCGCAACACAGAACGGCGGGGAAGGCGATACATGGCTGAAGACTCGTCCACCGAGAAGGAGTTGCTCCAACCCATTGAGGCATCGGAGCTGCTGAGAGGGCTGAAGCTCACGACCGGCAAGGCGGCGCAGTTCGCCGGCGTGTCTCGCCGCCAGTTGTGCTACTGGACAGATACCGGCATCGTCAGTTCCGTTGAGGGTGACGACGAGGAGGAGAACGGCGACAGCTCGGGCCGACGCACGTACGACTTCGACGCGCTCCACAAGGTGCTGTTGATCAAGCAGGCCCTCGAGCAGTCCTCCGGCCTCCGGCGGGCAGCGCGGGAAGTGGAACGACATCTGGCGGAGCGCCGCCGCAACGGGGAGGAGCTCGCTGCCTCGATCGAGCAGAAGCGGGAGGAGTTCCTCACCGAGCAGGCAGATCGCCTGGACACGTTGGTGGCCCAGATCCAGCAGCTGTTGCCCAAGCTGAAGGACAGAGATCGGGTGCTTGAGCTTCACAGCGCACTTGACTGGCTGGATCGGATCGCGGATCGCGTGCAAGCCGGCCACGTCCTGCTGGAGGAGGATGCGGAGGCGTGTCTCAGGCTGGCCTCGCTCGTCGAGCAGGCCGAGGCCAAGCTCGAATCGATGGGATCGCCCCGCGCATCTGGCAACGCGGGGCCGACGTAGCCCCAGGCGAGCTGTCAGGCGCATTGTCCGGCCGGCAGCGGGCGAGCTGCCGGCTTGTCCATAGAGGAGACCGACCGCGCAACAGTGGCCGCCGTTCGCGGCCGGGGGTCAAGTCGAACCGCCATGCTGAGCGTTGGCATAGTAGGGCTACCCAATGTCGGCAAGTCGACTGTTTTCAACGCCCTGTGTGCAGGCGGCGCGAAGGTATCGAACTACGCCTTTTGCACCATCGAGCCGAATCGTGCCGTCGTGGGCGTCCCCGAACCGCGCCTCGAGGCCGTAGCGCGCATCTTCGACCAGGCGCAGATGGTCCCGGCTGCAATACAGTTCGTCGACATCGCCGGACTGGTGAGAGGGGCCAGCAAGGGAGAGGGCCTGGGGAATCAGTTCTTGGCGGCCATCCGCGAAGTGGATGCCGTCCTTCACGTGGTCCGCTGCTTTGAGGACGACAGAATCTCGCATGTTGAGGACGGCATCGACCCCGTTCGCGACGTTGAGATCGTCGAGGCGGAACTCGTGCTGGCCGATCTCGCCGCCGTCGAACGACGAGCGGAGAAGATTGCATCCGCGGTGAAGGGCAAGCGCAAAGAGGCCGCGCGCGAGGCGGAGGCATTGGCCGCCCTTGCCGCCCATCTGGGTTCCGGCCTCCCCGCCCGGACGATTGCCAATCACGAAGAGACACTGGCCGCCTGCGATCTCTTCCTGCTGACCAGCAAGCCTGAGGTCTATCTGGTCAACGTCGGGGAGGAAGAGGCACGATCCGCGTCCTGTGTGGCACAACTCTCTGCCGGCGTCTCCGGACCGGTCGTGTCCTTGAGCGGGAAGCTCGAGGCCGATCTCGCGGAATTGGACGACGCCGAACGTGCAGACTTCGTGTCCGAGCTCGGACTTGAGGCCTCCGGGCTCGAGCGTGTCATCCGGGCCTGCTACCAGGCCCTGGACTTGGTCACGTTCTTCACCGGAGTCGGCGCAGAGGCGCGGGCGTGGGCGGTGCCCAGGGGAACGACGGCCGTGCAGGCAGCGGGTGGGATCCACACCGACATGGAAAGCGGCTTCGTCAAGGCCGAGGTGATAGCGTGCGACGCGCTTGCCGAGCTGGGTTCGTGGCAGCAGGCGCATAGAGCCGGGAGGGTCCGCATCGAGGGCAGAGACTACGTTGTTCAGGAAGGCGATGTCCTCCTCGTGCGGTTCAGTACCTGACGAAAGAGTTGTCTCGCCTTGCCCGCGGACTGGCGAGGCGCCAGGCCGCGCCCTCCGGGCGCACGCTGGTTGACAGGGGAAATACGCCTGGTATAGAATACGTCCCAGTCGTGGTAGGGTGTAGGACGGGCCGTCGTCGGGGTATGCATAGGAGCGAAGGCCGCGGCCGAGGCAGCGAGGTCCGATCTTCAGACCGGACAGTTCGCCTGGGTCGGCGACCTACCCGATGGTGCTGCGTAGGGATGGTCGGGGCCGGACTCAGAGCGCACGCATCTCGCCTCCGGCGGGCGCGCCTTTGGGTATGCCTGGACTCGTCACTCACGTCCTGTGTGGGAAAGCAGGGGCTGAAGGCATGGCGGGCCCCGGGTGCAAGGCGGCCGACGGAGCCCGGGGGAACCGCCTCCGTGGGACCGGTCACGTGTTGGATGCGTGCGAGAACGCTGTTTGAGGTACATTTATCCTAAAGAGGGAGCTCCAGAGGGCCGGAGCGGACATCGCCAGATATCGGACACTAAGCGCGGCTCCAGGCGGCGCAGCTCGACCCGGCCGGACCGCGGCCCCGTAAGGATCGTACATGCCAGAGTTACGACGTGACCCCATCACAGGCGACTGGGTAGTCGTCGCCAGTGAGCGGGCCAGGCGCCCGAGCGACTTCAGTTCGCATTCTCCGGGCAGGGAGGACCAGAGTGAGGCCACCTGCCCCTTCTGCCCGGGCAACGAGGCGATGACGCCGCCGGAGATCATGGCCTTTCGCCACCCCGGGAGCCAGCGAAACGGGCCCGGCTGGTGGGTGAGGGTGGTTCCCAACAAGTATCCTGCTCTTGGCATCGAGGGCGATCTCAACAAGACCGGCCTTGGGATGTATGACTGGATGAACGGGGTCGGCGCGCACGAAGTCATCGTGGAAACGCCCGAGCACGACAAGCAGCTCGCGTTCCTCGATAACCGCCAGATTGAGGATCTTCTCTGGGCTTACCGCGCTCGCTATCTGGATCTCAAGAAGGACCCTCGCCTGAAGTACATACTCATCTTCCGCAACTACGGCCGAGTGGCCGGCGCCTCCCTGAGCCATCCGCACTCACAGCTCGTGGCGACCCCGGTCATACCGGGGGCCGTCGCAGGCGAACTCCAGGGAGCGCGCCGCTACGCGGAGTACCGCGATCGCTGCGTGTTCTGTGACATAGTCCGACAGGAGCTCGACGAAGGCAAACGAGTTGTCGCCGAGGACGAGCACTTTGTCGTCGTGGAGCCCTACGCAGCCCGATCGCCCTTCGAGACCTGGCTTCTGCCCAAACGCCATTCCCCATCGTTCGCCTCAGTCCCAGCCGAAGAGCAGACTAGCTTCGCGATCGTGCTGGGCGAGACGCTGAGGCGCCTCCACTTCTGCCTGGACGATCCTCCCTACAACTACAACATCCACACCGCTCCGTGTGATGCAGACGACGACGAGCAATTCCACTGGCATCTATCGATTTCGCCGCGCCTGACCATTGCGGCGGGATTCGAGATGGGCACCGGCATTTACATAAACGTCACACCGCCAGAGGTTGCGGCGGAGCACCTGCGGGCGACTGACCCGAATGGGGCCGCCGTGGCGGCGGGAGAGGCGAGCGTCGGCAGCGGGAAGGGACAGGCGTAGTCCACCAGCACAGCCGCCCGCGGCCAGTCGTCGCCAGGGCGGACGGACAGCATGACGACTGAGGTTTGGAGTTGACGGAACAGACTGGTCAAGTGCGGCAGGATGAGGAGATTCGCGCCGAGCTCGAACGGCTGCGCGCGAGGATAGCGGAGCTCCAGGAATCGAAGAAACAGCTCGAGGCTGAGCTGCGGGAATCATCGGCTAGCGCGCAGGCTCCCATCACGACCTCGGCCGAGCTCGAATCTACGCTGCGGTGGTTCCTGCGACGGGTGGGGATGATCCTGCAGGCCGAAAAAGCGGCCCTGATGCTTTACGAGCCCGACCAAGGAGAGCTCGCGGCGCAGTGGCCGTCGCTCGGCCTCAGCAGGGACGACGTCGATGCGTTTCGCGTCCACGCCAGCCAGGGGGTCTCCGGACAGGTGTTCCGCGAGGGCAGGCCCATCATCACCGACGACGCGATGAGCGACCCGCGCACGATCAAGGAGAACGTCGCGCTACTCAATATCCGTAACGTCCTGACGGTGCCGCTCGTGGTCGAGCGGAAGGACGCAGAGGGACAGGTCGTCGAGAAGAACGTCATCGGGGTCTTCAATGTCTTCAACAAGCGCGGGGGGGGACGCTTCGCCGAAGAGGATGTCACTCTCCTGACAGCCTTGGCGAAGAGCGCGGCCTCGGTCATATCGAGCGCCAAGCTGTACATCGCCGTAGCAGACGAGAAGCGGGAACTGGAGCAGACACTCCAGGGGATGTTGGCCGGCGTGCTCGTGGTCGACGAGGAGAACCGCGTGCGGCTGATGAACTCGGCCGCGAAGCACATATTCGGCGTCTCCTCCGACGATGGAACTGGCAAGCTGCTGAGCCAGGTCATCCGTGACGAAGAGGTCCACGACCTCGTTCGGTCGTGTCTCGACGGAAACTCGGAGGCAACGGCCGAGGTCTCGATATACTCCCCGGAGGAGCGGATCTACCAGGTCCAGACAGCGCTGCTTCGGGGCGAGAACGGCGATGTCTCGGGCGTCGTCGCGACCTTCAATGACATCACGGAGCTGCGCGGTGTCGAGCGCATGAAGAGCGAGTTCGTGTCCACCGTGTCGCACGAGCTTCGCACTCCGCTCACCTCCATCAAGGGTTTCATCCGCACCCTCCTGGACGACACGGAGGGATACTACGACCGCGAAACTCAGATGGAGTTCTACCGGATCATCGACACGGAATGCGACCGCCTGGTGCGACTGATCAACGACCTGCTTAACCTCTCTCGCATAGAGTCCGGGCGCGCGCTAGAACTGGTGCTGGACAAGGTCGACCTCGGCGAGCTGATCAGCCGGGTCGTGGACAGCCAGAGATCGTACACCGACCGGCACGAATTCGACATCCTGGTCCCGAATGACCTCCCCCGCATCAATGCAGACCGGGACAAGATCGACCAGGTCCTGACGAACCTCCTCTCCAACGCCATCAAGTACAGCCCGGACGGCGGCACGATTTCCGTGCACGCGCGAGAGATCGAAGGAAACAAGGTCAGCGTGAGTATCTCGGACCAGGGCATCGGGATCCCCGAGGACCAGATCAGCAAGCTGTTCACCCGCTTTCATCGCGTGGACTCGCGCGATTCGCGCAAGCAGTACGGCACCGGCATCGGACTCTACCTTGTGAAGCACCTCGTCGAGGCGCACGAGGGAGAGGTGTCGGTGACCAGTGATCAAGGCGAGGGCTCGACCTTCACGTTCGTCCTGCCCACAGCCCTGTCTGCGGGCGAAGGCGAGGAGAATGGGGCCGAGTCCTCCTAGCGTCTGGCTTCGTCCGCGGGCCATGAACCGACAGTGACTCGAGGTCCCTGACAGGGGGCCTCTTTTTCGGCCGGCCATGAATCTCATAGAGGATGCCCCATGCGCGTTGCCATTGGAGCAGACCACGCTGGCTACACTCTGAAGGAGCTTGTCCGGGAATGGCTGGCTGAGCGCGGGATCGAGGCAGTGGACGTAGGAGCTTCCTCCCTGGATCCGACCGACGACTACCCAGACTTCGCCAGCCTCGTTGCACGGTCAGTTCTGGAGGGCCAAACAGACCTCGGGATCATGATCTGCTCCACGGGTGTCGGGAGCTGCATCGCCGCCAACAAGATCCGGGGCGTGCGGGCGGCCCTCTGCCACGATACGTTCTGCGCCGAGATGAGCCGACGCCACAACGACGCGACCGTCCTTTGCCTCGGAGCGAACGTGATCGCGCAGGGATTGGCCCGAGAGATCGTGGAAACGTGGGTGGCCGAGACGTTCAGCGGAGAGGAACGACATCGCCGGCGGTTGGCGAAGGTCGCTGCCATCGAGTGCGAAGGCAAGGAGCAGTCGACATGAATGCGCGCCCGAGCTGGGATGAGTACTTCCTCAAGATGGCACGGGTCATCGCCAGCCGTTCAACCTGTCTGCGCCGCCACGTCGGAGCCCTCCTGGTTCGTGACAGGAGGGTCCTCGCCACGGGGTACAACGGCCCTCCCGCGGGCCTCCCACACTGCGAGGAGGTCGGTTGCCGCCGAGCCGAACTCGAGGTAGCTTCCGGGACTGGTTGGGAGCTGTGCCGAGGGCTCCACGGCGAGCAGAACGCAATCATCCAAGGTGCGCTCCACGGCGTGAGCGTTCGCGGCGCGACGCTCTACTGCACAACGCAGCCCTGCGTCATCTGCGCGAAGATGCTCATCAACGCCGGCGTGAAGCGAATCGTATACGAGGGCGAGTATGCGGACGAGCTTTCGCTCGAGATGCTCCAGCAGGCAGGAGTGGAGCTCGCGCGGTTCGCTTCTGCCGACTCCCAGTCCGAGGGAGAGGCAGCGGGATGAACTTCCACGGCAATGAGGTTGTCCTCATTGCTTACGTGGCGGCCGCGGGCACCGTCTGCGCTCTCACGCCGCTCGTCCGCCGGATCGCGCTGACCAGCGGCGCCCTCGACCACCCGACAGAGCGCAAGGTACACCGGCGCCCTCTGCCGACTTGGGGCGGCGTCGCCCTGGTGGCCGGCTTCTTCACAGGCGCCCTCGCGGCCGGCGCTCTGCACCAGGTGCCGTTCCGGACTCTCGTCGGCATCTCGTCAGGCGCGATCCTCGTGGCGCTGATGGGCTTCGTAGATGACCGTCTCGACCTTCCCCCCAAGCTCAAGCTGCTGCTCCAGGTCGTCTCTGTGGGCCCTCTCCTCCTGTGCGGCATCACCATTAGCATGCTATCCCATCCGCTGGCCCGGCAGGAGCAGATCATGCTCCCGGTATGGCTGTCCTGGATCGTGACCACGGTCTGGGTAGTGGCCGTCACCAACGCCATCAACCTCATCGATGGACTCGACGGCCTCGCCGCGGGCGTCACCGCGATCGCAACCGTGGCGCTGGCCTTCATCGCGCTGGGGTGGGGGCAGCTCCCCGTCGCTCTTCTGTGCGCCGGTCTCGCAGGTGCAGCTGCAGGCTTCCTGCCCTGGAACTGGCATCCCGCCAAGATCCTCATGGGCGACACCGGGGCCTATTTTCTTGGCTACGTCATTGCGGGGGTCACCATTCAGGGTGCGTTCAAGATGGCGGCGGCCATCGCGATCTTCGTCCCACTGCTGGTGCTGGCCGTGCCGCTGCTCGACACGGCGTTGTCCCCCTTGAGACGATTCCTGAGCGGCCGCCCGCCCTTTGCCGCCGACCGGGAGCACGTCCACCATCGGCTCGTCGCCATGGGGCTGTCTGAGCAGAAGGTCGTGCTCCTCACCTACGCCGTCACCGCGCTCTGCGGGGGGATCGCCATCTGGATTTCCCGGACCGGTTGAGGCGGCACAGCCGGGTCCGAGGCCAGACTCTCTCTGTCCCCGACGGGCATTGCCTTGAGCCCAGCAGGCTGCTATACTGGGCGCTGCGTAGCCCGGGGGCCGCAGGTTGCCTGCCCCCGGTTATGTTCGGCAGGAGCGCAGACTTGCGCGTCGTCATTTTGGGATGCGGAAGGGTCGGATCGACTCTGGCGGCGATCCTTACTCGAGAAGGCCACCATGTGAGCGTGATCGACCGAGACCAGTCGGCCTTTGACAAGGCGGCACAGCGTCTCGGTCCGGCCTTCACCCAGGAGACCGTGAGAGGGATCGGCATTGACGAGGACGTCCTGAAACAGGCCGGCATTGAGGCGGCCGACGCCTTCATCAGTGTGACGAGCGGGGATAACACCAACATCGTGGCCGCTCAGATCGCCCAGCAGCGCTTCGAGGTGCCGAAGGTCCTTGCCAGAGTATACGATCCCATTCGCGCCGATGCCTACCGAGGGGCTGGCATCGAGACGATATGCACGACGACAATCAGTGCTGGGCTATTCCACGACCTCGTCCTCGGGCGATCGCTGCGGACCATTCAGGAGTACATCGGAACGGCCTCGCCGCGGTCGAACGGCGGCCCGGGCTGAAGGGCTCAGGTGCTGGAGCTCGGCAGATGTATGTGATAGTCGTGGGCGGAGGCAAAGTTGGCTACTATCTGACGCGGACCTTGGTGTCCGAAGGGCACGAGGTCACGCTCGTGGAGCAGGATGAGCGCCGAGTCGAACGGCTCATCGCTGAGTTCGGCGAAGCCGTCGTCGTGGGCGATGGCTGTGAGGTCCGGGTGATGGAGGACGCGGGAATGGGCCGCGCCGACTGCGCCGTCGCAGTCACGGGCCACGACGAGGACAACCTCATCATCTGCCAGATGGCCCAGCGACACTTCGGCGTCCCGCGGCAGATAGCTCGCGTCAACAACCCGGAGAACGAGGAGATCTTTCACCTCCTCGGCGTCAGCGAGACGGTCGCGAGCACGCGGATCATCTACAGCCTCATCGACCAGGAGGTCGAGACCGGGGAGTCGCTCCTGCTGGCCGCCCTCAAGCGCGGGAAGATCGTCATCGTAAGCGCCGATCTCACGGCCGGCTCCGCCGCTGCGGGCAAGATGGTCAAGGACATCTACCTGCCCGGCGAATGCGTGCTCGCGGCGATCATCCGGGAGGAACACATCTTGCTCCCGAGCGGCACGACCGAGCTCCTTCCGGGCGACACCGTGATTGGTGTTGCCGACCCGGAATCTCAGCACGTCCTGCGGGACGCCCTGGTGGGGACGCGCCCCTCCGGCGCTCGCCGCAATGACTGACAGACGCAAGCGAACCACAAGGAGACGGATGTCGTGAAGATCGGAGTGCTGACCGGAGGCGGAGACTGCCCGGGACTGAACCCGGCGATTCGCGCCATCGTGATGCGGGCGCTGGGGTACGGCGACGAATTGGTCGGGCTGCGTCAGGGCTGGCAGGGCCTGCGCGAAGAGCTGACGACGCCGCTCACCCTGGCGGCCGTCGAGCCCATCATCAACCAGGGGGGCACGGTTCTCGGATCTTCGCGGACAAACCCAACGAAGGACGAGGAATCCATCGCGCAGTGTCTGGCGACAGCGAAGAAGCTCGGGCTCGACGTCCTCATCGCGCTGGGAGGGGAGGACACGCTCGGCGGCGCGCACGCCATGTGCGGCCGGGGCCTAGACTGTGTGGGCGTCCCGAAGACGATGGACAACGACCTCAGCGCGACCGATTACACCTTCGGGTTCGACAGCGCTGTCTCGGTTGCGGTTGATGCCGCCGACCGACTCAAGGACACAGCCAAATCCCACCGACGCGTGATCGTGCTAGAGGTAATGGGTCGCCATGCCGGTTGGGTCGCACTTCACACCGGCGTCAACGCTGGAGCGGACTACATACTCATCCCCGAAGTGCCATTCGACCGCTCTGAGCTCGTGAGTCACATCAAGGACATCAAGGGCCGAGGTAAGGAATGGGGTCTCATCGTCGCCTCCGAGGGTGTCAAGCTGGCCGAGGCCGGCGATGAGGGCGACCAGCACGCGCGCGATGAGTTCGGGCACGAGAAGCTCGGAGGGGTCGGCGCCTACCTCGCGGCCATCATCGAGAAGGATACGGGGATAGACACCAGGTACGTGTCGCTCGGCCACATCGTGCGCGGCGGTTCACCCAGCCCCTTCGACCGGTGGCTCGCCACTCGGGTCGGCCTGAAGGCGGTGGAGTTGGCGCACGAGGGAAAGTTCGACCACATGGCCGCTCTTCAGGGGACTGAGATCGTGGGAGTGCCGCTGGAGGCGGCCGTCGGAGAACTGAAGACCGTTCCGCGCGAGCTCTACGAAGAGGTGAAGCTCCTCTTCAGCCAGTAGATGAAGTCCGGTCGCGCCACGCAGGGCGGCACGGCTGGCGTAAGGATGCCGGCCGCCTTCGCGCGGCAGATGGGCCCCCAAGACAGGAGGAATCGCGGATGCCGTTGGTCACATCTAACGAGCTCTTGCTCGAGGCGCAGAGAGAAGGCTACGCCATCGGGGCCTTCAATGCCAATAACATGGAGTGCGTGAAGGCCGTCATCGAGGCGGCTGAGGAGGAGCGCGCGCCCGTCATACTCCAGGTGAGCCAGGGGGCCATCAAGTATGCCGGCCTCCAGATGGCGACCGAAATGGTCAAGACGGTGGCGGAGGAGGCGAGCGTACCAGTCGTGCTGCACCTCGACCATGGGACGAGCTTCCTCCAGAACGTGCAGTGCCTCCACGCCGGCTTCACCTCGCTCATGTACGATGGCTCGGCCGAGCCACTCGGCAAGAACATGGAGGTGTCGGCCAAGATCTGTGAGATCGCCCACGCCGTCGGGCTGCCAGTCGAGGCGGAGCTGGGTAAGATACCGAAGATAGAGGACTACGTGACCGCCGAGGAGGCGGACGATCTGCGCGCTCGGCCCGAGCCGGAGCAGGTGCGGATCCTGCGTGAGAAGGCGGGGCCGAACGTCGAGGAGCTGATGGCCGACCCGAGCCAGGCACAGCGCTTCGTCGAGGGCACCGGCATCGATTCGCTCGCGGCCGCGGTCGGCTCGATCCACGGCATGTGGGCCGACAGCTGGCCGCTTCGCCGCGACCGGATAGAGGAGCTGCGGAAGGCCACGAATCTCCCGCTGGTATGCCATGGCAGCAGCGGCGTCATCCGCACGCGCGCTGACGCCGAGGAGAAGGGCATCGAACTGAAGCCGAACGAGTGCACGCTGGAGGAAGCCGTCCAGATCGGCATCTGCAAGGTGAACGTCGCGACCGCCGTGAGCATGGCCTTCCTGAAGGGCGCCTGGGACGCGTGGCAGGAGCGGCTCAACGAGAAAGACCTGCGCAAGATCCTCCTTCCGGGTCTGCAGTCGGCGAAGGAGCTCGTCCGCGGCTACATGCGACTCTTCAGCTGCTCCGGAAGGGTATCCGGCACATCGGCCGTCGCCGCGAGTGAGGTAAAGCACGCAGAGTAAGTTCGCACGAGAGATGGAGGAGGTCGAGACGTTGAAGATCAGACTGATATGGGCATGGCTCTTCGCCCTGATGGCAGTGCCCGGGCTGGCGTTCGCGCAAGCACACGGCGCAGCCGAGACGAGCCACGCTATTGAGCTGCCACCGTTCACCACCGCGGACTGGATCCTGATCTACGTGGTGCTAGCATCTGCCCTGGTCTCGCTGGCATACGGCGCGTACCTCGCCCGCAAGACGACCCGACACGACCCCGGCTCCCAGTCGATGCAGGAGGTCAGCGCCGCCATCCAGGAAGGCGCGATGGCCTACCTGGGCCGGCAGTTCCGGACCATGATCTTGTTCGTGGCCTTGATCACGATAGGGCTATTCTTCCTCTACAACCCGATCTACGGCAGCAAGCTTGCCGCGGGGATTGCCCTCGCCTTTCTGATGGGGGTCTTCGCCTCGTACGGCGCGGGCTACGTCGGCATGGGCCTGGCAGTGCGCGCCAACGCGCGCGTCGCCAACGCAGCTCTGACGAGCTTCAAGAAGGCGCTGGAGATCGCCTTCCAGGCGGGCACTGTCTCGGGGATGTTCACGACCGGGCTGGGGCTTCTCGGCGCCACGCTCATCTTCATCATGTTCAGGCAGGACGCGATGAAGGTGCTCATCGGCTTTGGCTTCGGCGGCTGCCTGGCGGCGCTCTTCATGCGTATTGGCGGGGGCATCTACACCAAAGCGGCCGACGTCGGCGCCGACCTCGTCGGTAAGCTGGAGGCCGGCATCCCGGAGGACGATCCCCGCAATGCCGCGACCATCGCCGACAACGTCGGCGACAATGTCGGCGACTGCGCCGGAATGGCCGCCGACGTCTTCGAGTCGTACGAGGTAACACTCGTGGCGGCCATCATCCTCGGCGTTGCCGCCTCCATGACGCCCTACGGCTCTCAGTTCGGGATCAAGCTGGTACTCTATCCGCTGCTCGTGCGCGCCATCGGCGTCTACGCCTCGATCATCGGGACCTGGTTCGTCAAGGGCCGAGATGACGAGTCGATGGACCCGATGCAGCCGATCAATGTAGGGTTCTGGACGTCCGCGATCATCGCCTCAATCGGCTTCGGCATCGTGGTGTGGGTCTACCTGGGCGACCCGCGCTTCTTCTACGCCACCTTCATGGGCATCTTGCTCGTGCTGGTGATCGGCCGCCTGACCGAGTACTTCACCTCCGTGGAGAAGGAACCGGTCAAGGAGATCGCCAATGCCACGCGCACCGGGACGGCAACGATGCTGCTGACGGGCCTGGCCGAAGGGCTGGAGTCCAGCGTCTGGGCCATCGTCGCAATCGCCCTGACCATCTTCGGGTCTTTCGCCATCTTCAACGACCCGATCATGGCCTTCTACGGCATCTCGCTCGCCGGACTCGGGCTCCTCACGACCACGGCCTACATCCTCGCCATGGACACGTTCGGGCCGATCACCGACAACGCGAACGGGATTTTCGAGATGTCGGGCGCGCTGAAGGACGGCGATGCCTCGAGCGAGTCAGCACACAGGATCGTCGCCCGCCTGGACGCCGTCGGCAACACGACGAAAGCTCTCACGAAGGGCTTCGCCATCGCCACCGCGGTGCTTGCCGCGACGTCACTCTTCGGCTCGTTCATCGAGGACACAGGGCTCGCCAGGATCGGCATCCAGGTCAACCTGCCGCTGGTGTTCGTCGGCATGTTGATTGGCGGCGCCGTGCCGTTCCTCTTCTCGTCGTTCGCGATCCGCGCTGTCAGCCGCGCGGCAGGCCTTCTCGTCGAGGAGGTGCGCCGGCAGTTCCGTGAGATCCCCGGCATCATGGAGGGCACGGCCAAGCCCGACTACAGCCGATGCGTCATGATCAGCACGGCCGCCGCCCAGAAGGAGCTACTGGGGCCTGGCCTGTTGGCGATCTTCACTCCGCTCTTGGTTGGGTTCGGCCTGGGGTATGCCGATCCTAAGACAGGCGCGGCCGCGCTCGGCGGCTATCTGGCGGGCGCGATCCTGACCGGCCAGCTGATGGCGGTCTTCCAGGCGAACACCGGCGGCGCCTGGGACAACGCGAAGAAGAAGATCGAGGACGGCCTCTTCGGCGGCAAGGGGACGGAATTCCACAAGTCGGCCGTGATCGGCGACACTGTCGGCGATCCGCTGAAGGACACGGCCGGCCCGGCGCTGAACCCGCTCATCAAAGTCATGAATCTCGTGGCGATCCTGGCCGCCCCGGTGGCTGTGGCGTCCATCACCACGGGCACTAGGCTGGCGGTAGTCGGCGTGTCGCTGATCCTGCTGATTGCCGCTGTAGCCTTCAGCAAACGGAAGGCAGCCCATGAGATAGCCTCGTCCCGGGACGCCGAGGCGAAGGCGGGCGCCGAGGGATCGTAGCGACGCCGGCCGGCGTGGGCGCCGCGCAAAGGTGTGCGTGCCGCCCCGCGGCTGTGGCGCCAGGATCTCAGAAGGGAGGCGGCTGCATGGCCCACGGCAATGCCAAGTCTGGAAGGGGCGTAGAGGCATTCGTCCTGCTCGAGGCTCAGGCGGGGAAGGCATTGACCCTGACGCGCCAGCTGGCCAAGATCAAGGGTGTGCGGGCCAGCTACGCAGTTACCGGGCCCTACGACGTGATCGTCCACGCCGAGGCCCCCGACTTCAAGTCCATCGCCCAACTGGTTGTGGCGAAGATCCAGGGGCTGGGCAGCGTTGCCCGCACGATCACCTGCACGGTGATCGAGAGCGGACAAGGCTAGCAGGGGTTCACAAGACACCGAGATGCCAGGGGCCCGCCGCAGCGGGCCCCTGCGGCTTCGTGGGGACAATGAGCACTCTCGCACCGAAAGTCGACCTGCTCGGCCTGTCGCGCGACGAACTCGTCGCCTTCCTCCAGGAACTGGGGCAGCCGAGCTACCGCGCGACGCAGATCCTCTCGTGGCTGCGCCGCGGCGTATCGTTTCAGGAGATGACGAACCTGCCCGGCGAGCTGCGCGCACGGCTGGCCGAAGTCGCGACCGTGGGGTCGCTGATGCTGTGTTCCCATCAGGAGGCACCCGACGGGACGGTCAAGTTCGGCTACCAGACGAGCGACGGGCACTCGGTGGAGAGCGTCCTCATACCCCATCACAATCGGACCACGATCTGCGTGTCGAGCCAGGTCGGCTGTGCCTTCGGCTGTACGTTCTGCGCCACCGGTCAGGACGGCCTCACTCGCGATCTCGCGGCGGGAGAGATCGTCGAGCAAGTCGTGCGAGTGCAGCAGGTCGCGGCGCCGCGCCGCATCAGGAACGTCGTCTTCATGGGCATGGGAGAGCCGTTGGCCAACTACGAGGCTGTCGTCAAGGCCGTGAGACTGCTCAACTCGCGGGAAGGCATGGGGATCGGTGCGCGCCACATCGCCATCTCAACCTGCGGGCTGCCCGACGCAATCCGGCGACTGGCCGGTGAGGGGCTGCAAGTGGGGCTGGCGATCTCCTTGCACGCCGGGACAAACGAAGTGAGAGATCAGATTGTCCCGCTCAACCGGCGACATCCGGTGGACGAGGTGATGGCGGCCGCCCGGTTCTTCTTCGAGAAGGCGGGCCGCAAGGTGGCTCTGCAGTACGTCATCGTCCCAGGGTTGAACGACACTCAGCGGCAGGCAGAGAAGCTGGCCGAGTTCACCCGCGGCCTGCCGTCAATGGTGAACGTCGTGCCGCGCAACCCACTGGAGGAGATCGGCGCGGCAGACGCGGCTCCCGCGCGCCGATTCGCCGGCCTGCTCAGACGGCGTGGGATGGAGGCCGTCGTCCGCAGGTCCCGCGGCTCGGAGGTGCTCGGCGCATGTGGGCAACTGCGGCCGCGGCAAGGCCAGCAGAAGCCAGGCGAGAGTGCTCCCGCCCGGCCAACGAATCTCTGAACCAGACTGGCGGGCCCTAGCACCGCACCGCCCAGGCGCAGGCGGCCAATACGAAGGCCAGAGCGATGACCATCGGGGCAGTGCTCCGCAGATGTGCGCTCACGATTCTCCTCCTTCGGGGCGGCCTCAACCGGGGCTCTACCTTTGACAGCCGGCGCTGAGCGGAAGTATAATCCCGCCTAACGGGAGAAGCTGAGGCCCCGCTGCCCCCACAGCTCGGCCCCGGCCGCCGGTTCCTAGTAGTGCATGCTGTCAAATCGCTACCTGTCCTGGCGGGCGTCTTCGTGCTGGAAAACCGACCTGACAATCAGTTCGTGCGGATTTCTCGCTCTCCAGAGGAGACTCGGACCCTTGCCAGCAGGTTGGCCACCCTTCTGACCCCAGGCGACCTCCTCTGCCTCTACGGAGAGCTAGGCGCGGGCAAGACGACCTTCATCCAGGGGCTCGCCTCCGGGCTTGGCGTGTCGGACCCCGTCACCAGCCCAAGCTTCACGCTCATCCATGAGCACAAAGGTGACGTGCCGCTCTACCATCTGGACCTCTATCGGCTGGAGCCGGACGATCTGGCGGAAGCCGGGATCGAGGCGGCACT
The DNA here is from genome assembly GCA_029821875.1 of Candidatus Hebobacterum abditum. GTDB lineage: Bacteria > Armatimonadota > Hebobacteria > Hebobacterales > Hebobacteraceae > Hebobacterum > Hebobacterum abditum. The sequence goes on from JALGXW010000004.1 coordinate 41,468, forward strand.
GCGATCCGATGCAGTGGTAGCCGTTGAGTGGGCGGAGCGGCTCCCTCGCGCGCTGCGCTCCGGCGCGCTTGGAATCGAGATCGCCTTCGCAGACGAAGCAGTCGACGCCCGACTACTCAGCTTCCGCTCGTCCGGCGGCAGAAGCGACACCATACTGAGAGGGCTCGCGGAGGAGCTTGGTGCTGGTTCTCGCGCTTGAGACGGCAACCGAACGCGCGAGCGTGGCCCTCGTCGCAGGAAGCGAGGTCCGCGCAGCATGGCATGGCGAGACAGCGGGCGACCTCTGCCGCCAGTTCGCTCCCCGGATCGCCGAAGTGCTCGAGCGGGGCGGTGCTGGCTTCGGCGAGATCGAACTCGTAGCTGTCGGGCTCGGCCCTGGCTCGTTTACGTCGCTGCGAATCGGGCTTGCCACAGCCAAAGCCGTCGCTCTCTCGCGGGACGTGCCGCTCGTCGGGGTCCCCTCTCTCGCCGCCATGGCCTGGCAGGCGAGACACCGCTTCTCTGGTTTGCTGTGCCCCGTCTTGGATGCCAAGCGCGGCGATCTCTACGCTGCCGGTTATCGAGTGGCGGATGGCCAGACGCGTCAGCCCCAGCCAGAGATCGCAGCCAAGCCGGAGGCGGTAGCGGCCGTCATGAAGGAGCACGGCGGTCCCGTCACTTTCCTCGGTCAGATGGCGCCCGAGCAGGCGCAGGCCCTAGAGGACCTCTGCCAGGGCGGCTGGAAGGTTGTGCGGGATCCGGTGCGTCCGGATGCCGCGTGCATTGCAGAGCTGGGCCGCGTTCGCTTCGAGTTACAGGGCAGCGACGACCTCGCCTCGCTGCGGCCAGTATATGTCCGAATGTCGTACGCTGAGGAGCGCTTCGACATTGACCTCGGGCTGCGATGAGCGAGCCTGGCTGAACGAGGTAGTGGTCGGGAACATGACCCAGTCCGACCTGGACGAGGTCCTGGCCATCGAGCACCAATCTTTCCCGTCGGCATGGAGCCGCTCCTCCTACGAGCGCGAGTTGCGGAATCGAAACTCGTACTACCTCACAGCACGTCACGGTGACGCCGTGATCGGGTACTTCGGTATGTGGGTCGTATTGGACGAGGCTCACATCACGACTCTCGCCGTCCATCCCTCGTACCGACGTCGGGGGTTGGGCGCACACTTACTGGCTCATTTGATGGAGCTAGCGCGGCGGCGCGGTGCCAGCCGAGTGACGCTCGAGGTCAGGGAGGGGAACCACGCCGCCATCGCCATGTACCGGAAGTTCGGCTTCGAGCCGAAGGGCGTGCTGCCGGGGTACTACGGCGACACGAAAGAGAACGGCGTGGTCATGTGGAAGGTCATCTCGTCCCGGGGGCAGACCGGTCATGTACATTGAGGCCGTGTCGCCCGAACGGCGCGTCCAAGCCATGTCATCTGCCGACGACATCGGCATGGTGCGGTTCGGTTGACGTCCCAACTGGTGCGCTATAGAGTGAGCATCTGATGCCGGCCGAGCAGCAAGACGAAGAGCAGCAACTGCGGGAGGCGCGCGAGCGCGTGGAGCGGATGGTCGGTCGCTATGTCGAGCGCGGACGCTATGTTCTGAATCCCGACCCAGTCACCGTCGAGCACGTGACGGCCGGCCTCACGCGCAATCTCGTGACGCACGGCCGCTGGTACTGTCCCTGCCGCGAGGTGCTCGGGGACCCTGGTAAGGACCGCAAGAACATATGCCCGTGTCCGCAGCACCACGCGGACATTGCGCGGGACGGAGTCTGCGAGTGCGGTATCTTCGTCAGCGAGGAGTACGCCGAGGCACACCCGGCAGCGGCGCAAGACCCAACAATTAGGTAAGGAGGCATGATGGGCTGGAAAATGGAGCTAGGTGCAAAGGCGCCCGACTTCAACCTCAAGGGCGTCGACGGCGAGATGCATAGCCTTTCGGAGTACGCCGATAAGAAAGCGCTTGCAGTGATTGCGAGCTGCAATCACTGCCCGACAGTGATCCAATACGAGGACCGGATGGTCGACATCCAGCGCGACTACGCAGACAAGGGCGTGCTGCTCATAGCGATCAACGGGAACGAGACCGACGGCCACCCGACCGATTCCTTCGATCACATGGTGCAGCGGGCCAAGGACAAGGGATTCAACTTCCCCTATCTGCGGGATGATACACAGGATGTCTTGAAGGCGCTGGGGGCGGTCCGCACCCCTGAGGTGTTCGTCTTCGGGCCGGACAGGACGTTGATCTTCCACGGCCGCATAGACGACAACGCAGACAATCCCTCAAAGGTGAAGCGTCACGACCTGCGGGAGGCGCTCGACGAGGTGCTCGCCGGGAAGCCCGTGAGTGTCCCCGACACGCCGCCGGTGGGCTGCACCGTGAAGTGGTGGGGCAAGGACGCCCACTGGATGCCGGGCCAGGACTAGTATTCAGGACAACTCACTGCACGAGCCAGCGCGGCGGGCCGACGCCCGCCGCGCTGGCAATTCCGAGGGCCCGCGGTAGCTCCCGAGTCCGGGCTACCGCACGGTCTTCTGTCGGTACTTCTCCGGGTTGGCTCTCACCTTGGCCGCGCAGGCCTCGGTGCAGGCGTAGATCGGCAGCTGGTCCGGAGCTGCCCCAATGGACTCCGCCGGGACCACCATCATCTCGTCTCGGGGCAGTTCGGTCCCGCACACGGCGCACTGCACGAGGTCCTCGTCGCCCGGCGTCCCTCCCCGGTAGGCGTAGGCCACGACCAGGTACACGACGATAAGCAGGACCACGGCAACTACGACGATTCGGACCGCAGAGGAGCCCTTCATGACCATGGCCTCACGGATATCAGTATCCCGTGGTTGGGCCCTTCTGCCACACCCCCTACGCGCCTGTAGCGATCTTCCCCCCAATGGAAGGCCACCGCGACAAGGAACAAAGCCCTCATCTCGCTCAGAAGTGGAGGAGCTTCTTTGGACAGGCGAGCTGGCATTCCGAGCACTTGAGGCAGTCGGGCAGCCTCAGTTCCCCCTTCTCTGCCTTGCCCACAATCGCCAGGTGCATGGGGCAGGCCTGCTCGCAGGCGCGGCACTCCAGGCAGCCCTCGTCGATCTTGAGGGGCGCCCTGCTCCCCCCAACCGCGCTCTGCATCGTCCCCATCGGACAGAAGGAGCACCAAGTGCGGGGACTCATGAAGAGGGCAAGCACCACGCCGATGGCCGTGGTGATGATGCAGATCCGCACGAACACGGTCCCCCAATGGTAGACATCCCCGGGATTCAGGCTGATCTGCCAGACCATGAAGCCCATCAGCAGTGCGAAGATCACCCACCGGAACACGCGCCCGCGCAACCACGCTGGAATCTCCCGCCCCGGGCTCACCGGCCGCAGGATCCTGTCAAGGAACGCGCCCCGCGGGCAAAGCCAGCCACACACATACCTTCCCTTGAAGAACCCGCCGATGATACCAGTGAGCATCACCACCGGCACGACGAAGCCGAGAAGTGGGTAGAACAGCCCCCCGATGATCGTGATCACCACGATCACCCACAGGGCAAGCTGTATCTTGCGCCGGAGCGCGGCCAGCCGCTGCCACTCGGCATCCCGCTCAGTGTCTTTCCCATCAGCGCTCGACGTCATGCCCACATGTCCCCCAAAACGATGTCGAGCCGCGGCCGAAGCCAACGACTCGACCTGCTGTCATTGTAGCCGACTGGGCTATGGTCCGAAACACCCCGCGGCCGAGCGCTCGTCTCTTCAGTCGGACAGCTCGCGCCACACCGCCAGCGCCACCTCTCCTCGCCACTCAAGGGGCGCCTTCCCGAATCCCGCCTTCTTGAATGCCCACTGGCTGCGGAGGTTCTTGGAGCTCACCAGTGTGAAGATGCCGTCGGCGCCGTCCTGCTCGAAGCCGAACTTCACCAGCGCCTTGATGGCATCCGACCCGAGGCCCTGTCCCCACAGGTCCTTGCGGCCGATCATGATGTCGATGCGGCGCAGGTCCTTGCCTGGGAACTTCTCGATGATCTCAGGCAGGTTCATCTTCTGGAGCCAGCACTCGCCGATGGGATCGCCTTCGTACTCGATGATGAACACGAACGCGAACCGAGACACGCTCCGATAGATGTCCTTCGTGTCCTCCTCCGGCCGTATCTCGGTCGTATCGTCCGACCACACGAGCACCTCCGGGTCGGCGTTCCAGGCCAGCACGTGCTCCCAGTCGTTCTCTGTCATCGGGCGGAGAGCGATCCGCTCGCCGCGGAGGTGGAGGTCGTGGGTGCGGATCTCGTCGGGCAGGACGTGCTCCGCCGCCGGATCGAAGGCGGGCACGTGCACCAGCAGCGCCTTCGCCGGCTCCTGCGAGTCATTCCAGTAGCAGAAGACCGTGTTCCGGGAGACGATCACCAGGTCGCCGTCGTTGGCATCATACCGGACGCCGTCTACTTGGAACCGCAGATTCGCCTCCAGCATATAGTAGATCTTCTCGCACCGCGACGAATACGCGAACGGATGCCGTCCGCCCGCAGGAACCTCCACTATTGCCAGCGACGCCGTGTTCTCGGCCGTCGCGCCGTAGTCGGCGACTTTCAGGCCGTGGAAGTCGAATTCCGTTCTCTCATCGTGCCGGACTAGCATGGGTCATCCCGCGCCACGGTAACCCTCCCTCACAGCAATCCGAAGAGTTCAGCCAGAACTACCATCAACACACCGAACCCAAACACGATGGCAGGCACCGCGACCAAGCCGAACAGCGTTCCCTTCAACGTCCCGAACCATCGGTACCGTTCCCGCCATACGACCCTCCGGTCCGGCTCGACCCACAGCGACCCCCACCAGAATCCTCCCTTGAAGATCCAGGCGAAGATGGTGTACACAGCTATCGCCGCCAGCCATCCTGGCGGATCAGAGTCCCGCCCAAATGCGGCCACAACACACGGGATTCCCAGCCACAACGCCAAGTGCAGCCCGGAAAGCTCGACTCGCCACCACGGCGGCCCGTGCTCACGCGGTACGACGGCTTCGATGTCTCCCGTCGATACTCCGGCCCCGCGCATGACCCGACGCACATACCGATCTCGGGACGCCTCCATCGCCCGGAGAAAAAACGCGGCACCCAATAGGGCAGCAATGGCGACGCCGGACACTAGCACGAAGGGCGGACTAGGCTCAGGAGCCGTACCCGTTCCGCGCACTCGTTCGTAGATCCACGTCAACACCCGCCAGAGCACCCATGCCGCGACCCCTATACGCGCCACGCGCCATACCCAGGTAACCGTTTCCACCGTCTTGTCCCAGCGCTGGAGGGCACGCTCGCCCTGACCCTTGAGCTGTCTCCGCAGTCGCTCCATGCGCTCCCGTTCCTCTGCCGACGGTGGCTCCAACTCGGGATAGACCTCCTTCGCCTCCTCCGGTTTGCCGAGCTCGTGGTACAAGGCGGCCAAGCTCTCCCGTACCTCCTGATCCACGGGAGCGAGTTCCACGGCCCGGCGGCAGTGCCCGAGCGCCAACTCGTGGTCCCCCCTCCGGCAATGCGCCCAGCCCAGCGCGTGCTCGATGTCGGCCTCGGCCGCCTCGGGTGCCCACCGCTGGCACTCCCTCAGGTGCTCAATGGCTCCATCGTAGTCGTCCCGCTCCCACGCTACGCCCGCCAGCTTGTAGTGGGCCTCGGGATTCTGATGGTCGAGCCGGATGGCCTCTCGGTAGTGCTCTGCGGCGGAGTCGAAGTCGCCCCGTGTGTAAGCTGTGTCCCCAGCGCGCAGATAGTCCCGCGGCGTCGCCAGCCGCGCTCGCCGTCGCTGGATCACGACTTCCACGAGCACTGCTGCCGCAAGGGCGATCACCAGCAGCACGATCCCAGCAGTCACGGCCCCCTCCAGACCACTCGCATTCAGAGAAAGGGGAAGCCCCCTCTGCGCGTCTAACTATCAGCCCAACTCCACCTAAGTATCACGAAAGGCCCGGCAATGCAATACCGCACCCTCGGCCGCACGAACTTGAGAGTCTCCGAGATTGGCTTCGGCGGCGCGCAGGTCGGCATTCCCAACTACATGGAGACCTGGGACCCGCACGGCCAACGCGAGCAGCGGACCGTGACCGAGGCGCTCAACCGGGCCCTCGACCTGGGCCTCAACTACGTCGACACCGCCCCCGGCTACGGTGACGGTGTCAGCGAGGAGGTCCTCGGCCGAGTGATCGGCAAGCGGCGCGAGGAGTGTGTGGTGGCGACGAAGCTGAGCACCTACGATCGCGAGAGCGTGATGGCGAGCGCCGAGGCCAGCTTGCGTCGTCTCCGGACCGACGTCATCGACATCTTGCAGTTCCACGGCGGGATCTATCCAAGGGAAGACGTCGATCTGATACTCAACGGGGGTGGCCTCGACGCGCTTCGGAAGCTGCGCGAACAGGGGAAGGTTCGCTTTCTCGGGTTCACAGCCGAGCTGCCGTCCGGTGGGGTGTCGAAGCTGATCGCGACGGGCGAATTCGATGTCATGCAGATACGCTACAACTTCACATATCAGGATAGCTGCGACTTCATCAACGAACGCGGCGTGATGCGCGAGGCCGAGGCGCAGAACATGGGCATGGTCATCATGCGCCCCATGACCTCCGGCATCTTCCAGCGTCTCATGCCACAGGTCTTCCCCCAACTCGCCGACGCGGACCTCAGTGGCTTCCTGCTGAACTACGTCCTATCGAACCCGCTGGTCGATGTGGCGATCATCGGTATGCGGCGGGCAGAGGAGGTCGAGCGCAACAACGCGCTCTCCGACGACATGGCAGCGCGGCTCGATCTGGAGGAGATCCACAACAGGTTCTTCCCCTCAGCCGCGTAAGACGGAGGGCGGCAGAGGCCGGAATACCGCTCTGCGTCTGCAGCCAGCGACCCGATCGCCCGGTGCCCGCTACTTCTTGCGACCAGCCCGGCCTCGTCCGAGGCTCATGCCCTTCGCTGCGAGCAGTCGCTCAATGTCGCGCTGGCTCGCCTTGCGCAATGCCACCAGGACTCGACGGTTCTCCTCGCTCGGCTCGCTGGTGCCGGTTTCCCACTGAGCAACGGCGGGGCCCGTCACGCCGATTATGGCCGCCAACTGCGCCTGGGTGATGCCCTGTCGCGCGCGCAGCTTCTTGATCGTGGCGGGGGTAACGCGAGACCGGCGCAGTTCCTTGTCTGAGACCTGGAGGCGCGGCAAACGGCCTCCATAGGCCGGGGCCCGCGCCACGGCTGTCTCGAGCGAGGCGACCCTCTTCTCGAGCGCGCTCAGGGACCGGCGAAGCTCCCGAACTTCCTTCGACAGGGACGACATGGTTTCTCGTACCTCCCGACGCACCGTTGCAGCGACCATCGAACGGATGGCCTCCTCAGCTTTTCCCACAGATATCTCCTTTCGGCGCGGTGAGAGAGCCATAACACGTGCTGCTACAGTACTAGTTTCTCCCGCGACGGCTCCTGTCCTCCCCGGATGGGCCGCCGATTGGGGTCATTGTCCGCGCCCCACGGCGCGCTGTTCTTTGGGCGCGCTAATGCCCTGTGGCTGGCATGTCCTTGCGTGCTCGCTCCAATTCCTCGTTGGACTGACGTATCGCTCTGCTGGCGGCCTCTACGTGACCGGCGATGGAGTCGAATCCCTCTGCCCGGGCCTGGCTCGCGTATTCCTCAAACTGCTCGGCATGAGACATGTTATGCTCAATCCAGTGTGGCAGCAAGTGGGCCAGCCTATTCAGCAGCTCCATGCTCGTCCCCCCTATCGATCTCAGCGCTTACGACTCGAAGTTCCCGCCCACCCAGCACCCGGACGTCTCTGGAGCCGCAGCGAGGACAGGTAACGACGGGCGGCACGAAATGGCTCAGTTCATCCGCAGGAAGAGCCGGCTGTGTTTCGGCGCCGCAGTGCCCACACTTGATGCGCGCCGGGGTGCGGCTGATCTTCAAGTGGAGATCGGGCGAACCATTCTGGTCCGCAAGGGCCTTCAGCCAAAAGGAAAGCTGCTCCTCCTCAATGAGGTTGAGCGCGCCTATCTCCACCTTGATCGACCGGACCGCGCCGCCGCCGTGCTTCCGAGCGGCGGCCTTCACGGCATCCCATATCTCGGAGGCAACTGAGTACTCGTGCACGGCTGTCCTCCTGGCAGCGCCTCAGGCCAGCCCCAAGGCCCGCAGCACACCGTCCACACCCTCCCCCGCGAGGCAGTTCGTCTTGATTACCTCAATCCCGGGCCGCATCGCCTGGAGGTCGGCGACCGGCCGGGCCAGGTCAACGTGCACCGCTTCCGCAATGTCGATCTTGTTCAGGACGACGAGATTGGCGGACTCGAACATGGCCGGATGCTTCTCGATGACGTGCGCGCCTTCGCTCGCCGAAACGACTGCGATTCGCGCCTCTACGCCAAGGGAGAAGAAGGATGGACAGATGAGATTCCCAACGTTCTCTATGAACAGCACGTCCAGGCCGGTCTCGGGGAGCTGGTCGAGCGCCCGATAGATGAGTCCCGCGTCCAGGTGACACATGCCGCCGGTGTTGACCTGCAGCACCTTCTTCGCACCCTTGCCGGCGACGCGCTCCGCGTCATGGGTCGTGGCAACATCGCCCGCGATGACGGCGACCCCGTGCGTGCCGCTCAGGCGCTGCACCATCTCGGCGATGAGAGATGTCTTGCCCGCGCCAACCGACCCCGTGATGTCGAACGCCCGAATGCCGCGCTGCGTGAAGAGCTGCCGATTCCGCTCCGCCAGCTCCTCGTGACGCGCCTGAATGTCCTCGTCAATCTGTATCTCGACGGTTCCGGTTTCTGTCGTCTCGAACAGCCGCATCTTGTTGCCTCCGACTACACATGGCTACTTTCGGCGACTCTCCTTCCCTTCCTGGCTGAAGGCGTCGCGCGCGCCAGCCTTGACACGCCCCTAGAAACAGCCTAGCATCCACATTCGCGAATGTATGTGCGTGATTCCACCGTGGGAGGAGGTACCATTGTGGGGCATCGGCTTCACGGGCGCGCCGTCTGCGCGCTGATTGTGGCCAGCGCTCCCATGGTGGCTCTTGCCGCCGGAGGCTGCCGCTCGGAGCGCCCCAAGACCGCTGTCGGCGGCCCGCCGACGACCGATGGCTGCCAGATCTTCCCTGCCGACAATCCGTGGAACACCGACATCTCCGACCATCCTGTCCACCCGAACTCCGACGCCTTCATCGAGAGCGTCGGCCTCGGGAAGAACCTGCACCCCGACTTCGGCACCGTCTGGCGGGGGGCGCCTATCGGCATCCCGTACATCGTCGTTCACAGCGATCAGCCGAGGGCACCCATCGAGATAGTGGCCTATGCCGATGAGAGCGACGCGGGCCCCTTTCCCATCCCCCTCGACGCGCCGGTCGAGGGCGGCCCCGACTCCGACGGCGACCGCCACGTCATCGCCCTGGATGTCGACGACTGCAAGCTCTACGAGCTTTTCCGTGCCTTCCGCGCCGACGATGGTTGGAAGTGCGACTCCGCCGCGGTCTTCGACCTCACATCCAACGACTTGCGCCCTATGGGCTGGACTTCGGCCGACGCGGCCGGGCTGCCGATCTTCCCTGGGCTGGCTCGCTACGAAGAAGTGGCTCAGGGCGAGATGAACCACGCGCTTCGCTTCACCGTCCGAAGGACCCAGCGCGGCTACATCCTGCCGGCCACCCACTTCGCCAGCCGCCACGACGACCCGAACCTCCCACCGATGGGGCTCCGGGTCCGCCTAAAGGCCGACCACGACATCTCCGGCTTCCCGCCCCAGGCCCAGGTCGTGCTTGAGACGCTCAAGAAGTACGGCATGATCCTGGCCGACAACGGCGGCGACTGGTTCATCTCCGGCGCTCCCGACAGCCGCTGGGATATGGAGCAGCTCGCCACCATCAAGCGCGTGAAGGGCACGGACCTTGAGGTCGTGGATACCGGGCCGATCGTCAAGTAGGGCCCCAGGGCAAGCTTGCGCCGGCAAACCGAGGGGACCGGCGGGCCGGCACCGACCGCTCTCGGTCTCGGCCGCCCCTACGGCTCGGCCGGGCCCTTCCACACGCTTCCGCCGAAGGTGCAGACGTAGATGATGGAGTCGTCATCCGGGTCGAACGACACCCGCTGGATGTTCCGGAACGGAATGCCGATGAATGGCTCCCAGCTCTCGCCGCCATCCTTGCTCAGCCACAGCCCGTGACTGGGCGCACCCTCGCACAGGCACATGTAGACCCAGTCCGGCCGCTTCGGGTGCACCGTGGCTCCGAACACCTCATGGCTCTCTCGTGAGACCCGCTTCCAGGTCTCGCCGCCATCTGTCGTCTTGTAGAGGCCGCCCTCTCTGTTGTTGGCGTCGGCCGCGCCAAGGTAGATGACATTCGAGTCTCGGGGATCGATGTCGAAGTCCTTCGGCCACAGCAGCGGCTGCGAGGAGTTGATGCACTCCCAGCTCTCGCCCCCATCGCGGGAGCGGTACAGCCCCGGCCCTTCCCGTACGTAGCGGTCGTCCTTCCTCAGGGCCGTGACGAGGCAGAACAGCGTGCCGTCATCGTGCAGGATCAGACGGCACGCTCGCTCGTTCGTGTCGGGCGCGCCGAGGCCGTCCGACTTCTTGACCCACGTCTTCCCATCGTCCGTGGACTTGTAGACACCGGCCTCGAACAGGGAAGCGTAGAGGACGCGGGTGTCCTTCGGACTGCGCGGATCGAGTACGACCGATACGACTGGCTTGTTCGGCAAACCATCCGAGCTGTCGCGCCATGTCTTCCCGAAGTCTTCACTCAGGCCGACCCCGCCGCCCGCGCGCGGCCAGTAGTGCTTGCCGGAGATGACGTTGTTGTTCGGGATGTCGTGTAAGTCGGCGAAGGCGCCCCATATCTTCCCCGGGGTTTCGGAATCGAAGGCCAGCTCGTAGGTGGTGTTCCTGAGCGGCTTATCCCACTGCGAGTACCAGGTCTTGCCAGCGTCCTCGGAGCGAGCGAACTTGATGTCGGTATAGGCCATGTAGTGGCGGTTCTTCTCGAAGGGATCGATGTAGTAGTGCCAGACCGTCGTCACGACCAGGCCGGTGTTCTCCCATCGATGTCCCTTCGCGACTTCCGCCTGTCCCGCCGCGGGGCGCGTATGCAGCGTCTCCCAGTTCTTCCCGCCGTCCCGCGTTATCTGGCAGCACATCCAGTCGGTCGTGATGACCATCTCGGTGTCAGCCGGGTTGATACCCGCGCCGCTCAAGTTCATCTCGGAGCTGCCGAGCTCGGCCGTCAGATAGTTCGGCTCGAGGTTGAACTCGGCCGAATCGGTTTCGGAGAAGAAGGTCGGCCGCCAGGTCTCGCCGCCGTCGTCGCTGCGGTAGACCTGATTGGAGCGCGCGCGGCACGCGTACACTGTGAGCGGCTTCACATTGGTGGTGAGCACGAACTGGTACTGTGGCGCGAACTTCCGCCCCCAGCGCTCGCGCGCCCGGGTGTCTATGTCCGCACCCATCGCCTGCTGCCAAGTGCGCCCGCGGTCGGTCGACCTGTAGATACCACCGACGTATTGCCCGTCGGCCGCCTCCCCCTCTGTCGTGCAGTAGAGAACGATGTCGTTGTTCTCCGCGTCCGATCCGCCCGCGAAGTCCAGCAACTCCTTGTCTGGCAAGCCCTCCCCGATCTGCTGCCAGTTCGCTCCCGCATCTTCGGACACGAACACGCCCTCCCTCGTGCCCGCGAAGCAGCGACGGCCGCCCGTCGAACTGGTCTGATCGATGTGGAAGCCGACGATCTCTCCATCAATGCCTGTGGAGCGCTGCCAGTTATCGCCGCCATCTGTCGAGAAGAACGTCCCCTCCCAGGCGCCAACAAGGAGGAAGCTGCCGTCGCTGGCATCGATCGCAAGCTCGTTGAGTCCGGCCGGCAGTCCCTCGCCCAACGGCTCCCAGGTAGCGCCTCGGTCTCTGCTGATGCGCAGCTCCCCTGGATAGCCATGCGCCGCGTAGACGACGTCGGGATCGATCGGATGAAAGACTGGCCTGCACCTCGTGTTTCCCATGAGATACTGGTGGTGGAACATCTCCCATGTCTCTCCGCCGTCTGTGGAGCGGAAGGCGCAGCTCATATCGCAGTTCACGATGATGAGCTTGGGGTCATGGGGTGAGATGGCCGGCGTGAACATGCCCCCGCCGCCGCTGAGCCCGATGCTCTCCCACCTCGCCATCTCCTCGCGAAGCACATCGTCGGCAATCATGTGGTGCCTCCTCCAGGACTGGGCTGAAGCCCGACGGGACGAGCCGTGCACAAGCAGGCCTGAGGCCACACAGAGCATGACCAGAACTCCCAAGGCCAGCGCCAGCAGGCGCCGGGCCCTGGCGCAGCGGCCCGGCACACCCGCGTTCTGGCAGTCTGAGGGGAACTCAGGCATGCTCGTACCGTCTCCCAGCCCCCTCCAGTTCGGCTGTCGGCTCCGGACACCTCTCCCGGCCCGCCAGAGCGCCAGGCGGGTCCGAGAACGCCGAAGACGCCTTCAGAGAGCCCCTGCGCAGATTCCATCTCAGAACCCTGAGAGCACTGTGGAACAACCACATTGGATGGCTTTGAGGCCATTCGCAGTTCTTTCACAATCCGGCACTCCGAAACGGCAAACTTACCGAGAGGTGAGGACGCAAAGCTATGGGTCTCAGCTGCCGAAGCTGGCTGAGATCGCCAGGCTGCCGAAGGTGCAACCGAGCCACGTGAGCTCTGAGTTGCGGCGCTGACGCGTCGGCAGCCGGTATCTGATCGGACCCTCGACCCGTCCTGCAGGGGAACCGACCGGCTGGACGGGTTTCCCGTTATTTCGGCGCCCTCCGGAGCCCTCGCGGCCGGAATCTAGGAGGGTCGGATAAGATGAAGATATACCGAAGCAGACGTGGTCTCACTCTTATCGAGTGCCTCGTCACTACGGTCATCCTCGGGATCGGGGTGATCGGAGTCGCCGGGATGTTTGCCTGCGCGACGATCTCGGAGCAGAAGGCCAGTCACATGGCGCAGGCCCGACACATCGCCGAGGAAGCCCTGGAAGGAGTCCGCGCGGGCGACTTTGCCGTATTCGACCAGAGTTCAGGCGTCACTTCCCTCGACACCTCGAGCCTACCGCGCGCGACGGGCGCTATTGCCTGGGAGCCCTACGCGACAGGGGTGGGCGACCTCAAGCTCGTGGCGGTGAACCTCTCTTGGGACTGGGCAGCGTACAGTTCGGGCACATATAAAGTCGTCACGCTCGTGTCCGCCCCGGGAGGCAGCTAGCCATGGCGGTGAGGATGTCACGAACCAAGCGTTCACGGCTCGGGGCGACGCTGGCCGAGGGCATTGTGGCGATGCTTATCAGCACCCTCTTCCTGTCCGTGTTGCCAGCGTTCTACCACACGTCCGTGAGGATCTGGCAGCGCGAGACCGCCGAACTGCAGGTCAGCCAGACAGCGGACTTCGTTCTCAAGCGGATGGAGGAAGACGTTCGGAACGCTCGCTCCGTGTACGTGTCCTCCAGTGGCCTGGAGGTTGTCCTCACGCTCCCGCTGAAGGCGTACGATTCGGAGCTCGGCCGCGAGGTGAATGTGCTCTCGGGCGGATATTTGGTGAACGGCGACCAGGTCGAGTACTACTTCGTCCACAACACGGCGGAGTCTTCCGTTGAAGGCGCAATCTACCGACGTGTCGTCGATTCGGGTGGGACAGCAGGCACCGCGGCCATGATCGCCGATCACATCCAGCCAACCATCAACCCCCTGGACACTTCGACCTACGCGCCGCTGCCGGTGTTCAGCTTCGACTCAGTTCAGAGAACGCTGACAGTGACGATCACGGCGGCCGAGCCGAAGTCGTCCAGCGGGACTTTCGCCCCCAAGGACGCACTTCTCACCTGCGCCAGGGACGGCGGGCAGCTCTACCGCGTCCCTCTGGACGAGCGCCCGGAGGGCGAGCTCCGCTGCAGCACATGCGGAGGGGAACTGGAGACGAGCGGCGAGATCGTGACGTACCAGACTCAGTTCCTGGTCCGGAATCAGTAGGCGGGCCATCTGGGCGTCACCGATGGGCGATGAGATGGGCCCTACTAGATATGCACCGAACTGAAGCGATGCAGTCAGAGCTGAGAAGCAACCGGGCGGCCGCGCCTGAGGGCGAGGGAAACCGGCAATGCCGCCGACCGGGGCGCGGCCGCCCGGCATCTTGCGGGATGCTCTCGCACACTGCTCAAGGGCGTGAGGATCTCGGCGGCGACTGCAGCATAGGAGGAGACTCCGATTCTCGGAGCAGCGAGGGATGAACCATGGGTAGCACACGAAGAAGTGCATGCCGATATAGAGAGCGTGGCTCCATCTTCCTGCTGGCGATGGTGATACTGATCGTCCTCTTGATCTTGGGCGCCTCGCTCATAGAGCGCGCTCAGACGGCCGTGGACCGCGCGTCGGCCCGGAACCGCCAAGAGCGGGCCTTCCAGCTCGCCGAGGCGGGCATTGAGAAGGCGCTGTGGGATCTCAACCAGCCCAACGGCTGGATCACCTACGCCGGCGATTCTGATCTCGGACTCCAGGGCGGAACGGTTGACGTTGTCGTCTCCCCACCTCCGTCTGCGCGCGGGGAGTTCACGTCCACCGTGACCGTCATCTCGACCGGCGTCATCCCCAGCGCACAGGTCGGCCGGACTCACTCCTGCGCGATCCGGATGGTCACGCACAAGGATGTCAACTACTTCAAGTACGCCATCTTCGGATCAGAAGAGGTCAGCATCGGCAACGGCACGGTCGAGTTGATCACCGACAGCTACGCCTCCGATAGCGGGGACTACGGCGGCACCAACATTGCCGCGGCCGGTGACATCGCCACCAACTCGACGAACGCCAACGCGATATACGTCCTCCCTCAGGGCGAGGTCAATGGTGACCTCTACGTCGGGGCCGGCGCTGCGGACCCGACGGCGTGTGTGGACAACAAGGGCACCGTCAGCGGCACCATCACCACGCTGGACGGCCCCCAGCCTCTGCCCAGCATCCCCTCCGTGCCTGTCGACGCGATAGAGCTGGGCGACATCTGGCTCGAAAACGATGAGCAACTCGTGCTCGACGCCGGCGTCTACCACGCGACCGACCTCGAGATCTTCGGCAGCGCCTCGCTCGTCTGCAACGGTGTGGTGACCATCTACATCGACCAGAGTACCGACGGCGGGAGCCCCGACGTCCGCATAGCCGGAAACGGGATCGCCAACACCTCGCAGATACCGGCCAACCTGACCGTGTTCTGTCTGGACGACGTCGTCTCCGTTGAATTCAGCGGCAACGCCGCCTTCTACGGCGGCCTCTACGCCCCTAACGCCGACATCGTGCTCAACGCCGGCCATGTCTACGGTTCCGTCGTCGGGAGGACCGTTACGCTCAATGGCTCGAACGCCGGCCTGCACTATGACGAGGCGCTGTACGACATGACGGACCCCAACGCAGTGATGCGCTCCTGGGAGGTGCTCTAGCTTCTCTCTTGCATCTGCGTGTAGCACGCGCCGGCCAACGGCGGCCGCTTTGCACCGGCGGCCGCCGTTCCGTGGCCTGCCTTCCCCAGACCCCGCCCCTGAATGGCTCGGGTGACACCAGCTCCCCACCCGAAGGGCAATCACGCACCAGCGGAGAAGCTCCATGTCGGGCGCGCCCCGAGGCGCGCCGTCCGCTTGTCACGGAGGAGGACAGTGGAGCCTATCCGCATTGGTGTGATCGGTGTCGCCAGCCGCGGCGCCTACTTCGTCAGAGAGTTCCATGAGAACGTAGAGGGGGCCGAGGTCGTCGCCGGCATGGACGTCGTCGACAAGCACCTCGGCCGCTTCCGCGACACCGTCGGTTCCGACGCCTTCATCACGAAGGACTACCGGGAGCTGGTGGCGCGACCGGATGTCGATGCGGTCGTGGTCGCCAGCCCGGATAACTTCCACGAGGACCAGGGCCTGGCCGTGCTGGAGGCCGGGAAGCACCTTCTGCTCGAGAAGCCGATGGCGATCACGATCGAGGGATGCGACAAGCTGCTGGCCGCGCACAAGAAGGCCGGCGTCGTCTTCGGCCTCGGTCTCAGCATGCGCTACATGCCAATGTTCGAGCTGATGAAGGACATCATCGACTCCGGCCAGATCGGCGACGTGAAGGCCTACTGGTGCAACCACTTCGTCGGCAGGGGAGGTGAGTTCTACTTCCACGACTGGCACGCCGTGAGGGACAACACCGCCGGGCTCCTCCTTCAGAAGGGGACCCACGACATCGATATCATGCACTACCTCGTGGGCAAGTTCGCCACCAAGGTCTCTGCCTTCGGCAGCCTGGACTACTACGGTGGAGACAAGCCCGACGATCTGCACTGCCCCGACTGCCCGGAAAAGGACACTTGCCCGGAGGCCCAGTTGGGCCACCCGCCACACTTCTCGCTCTGCGCCTTCCGACGAGAGGTCGACGTCGAGGACAACCACGTCCTCATCATGGAGCTGGAGGGTGGCATTAAGGCGGCCTATCAGGAGTGCCACTTCACGCCCGACTATCACCGCGACCACATCGTCATCGGCACCAAGGGCCGTGTATCCAACAACGAAGAGGACTGGACCGTCACCGTGAAGACACGCGCCAAGCACGGCCTGTCCGACACCGTACACACAGTGCATCCGACCGAGGGCGCCCATGGTGGCGGCGATGTGCTGCTCTGCCGCGACTTCATCGACGCCATCCGTGAGAACCGGCCGCTGCGCAACGACCCCTACTCGGCCAGAATGGCGGTTGCCGTCGGGGTCGCCGCGCACGAATCGCTGCGGGCCGGCGGGAAGCTGATCCCAGTCGAGCCACCGGCGACCTGAGTTCGCGATTCAGCTCGGCCGGCGACAATGCGCCGCCCACTGACGCCGAAAGGAGCCGCGCGAGGTGACCTCCAGAGAGCGGCTGCTGTGCGCGCTCCACGGGGAGCGGCCCGACCGCCTGCCGTGGGCACCGGAGTTCAACGTCCGGTTCTGTGACCGGATACTCGCCGATATCCCCGGCCAGCCATACACCGCTGACACCCAGTACATCGAGGCCTGTCGCCGGATGCGAGCCGAGTGCCTGCTGCGCGTCGATGTCGTGGAGATGGAGCGCCCCAATGTCCGCAAGCAGGAAGTCGAAGAGGACGAGCTCGTCGTCCGGACCTGGGAGACGCCCCACGGCACACTGACCTCCCGCGCGCGGATGGTCGAGGACATCGGCGTCGAGATGGAGTCCGAGCACATGGTCAAGACGATTGACGATGTGCGCGCCTATCGCTTCGCCTACGAAGACGCCGTCTTCCGCCCGCGCCACGAGGCCGCGGAGAAGCAGATCGAGAACATGGGTGAGGACGGGCTGATCACCCTCTTCGGCCCGCCCACTCCGCTGCTCGACTTGATCATGTTCCAGATCCGCCTGCCGACCATCCACTATCTCATTGCCGATCACCCGGCGGAGATGGGGGGTCTGCTGGAGGCGATGCACCAGCGGAACTGCGAGTTCTATGAGATCGTCGCCGGCGCGCCCGGCGAGGTCGTGCGGTCGTTCGAGGACACGTCCACGACACTCATCTCGCCCGCGCTCTACCGGGAGTGGTGTCTGAGGCAGCTTCAGGATTACCGCGACATCTGCCACGCGCGCGGCAAGCTGTTCGTGCCACACATGTGCGGTTACCTGCGAGGCGTGCTCGACGACCTGCGGGAGACAGGACTCGACGGGATCGAGGCGATCACCCCTCCGCCGCTGGGGGACACGGGCCTCGCTCTGGCGCGGAAAGCGCTCGGGCCGGAGGTCACGCTGATCGGCGGCATCGATCCGACGCAGTTCGTCGGCGCGACGCCCGCGAAGACACGAGCCTTAGTGCAGGATGCCCTCTCCGGGCTCGATGATACGCGGCATACGATACTCGGCCACGAAGAAGTCCACATCAAGGCCGACTTTGAGAGCGTTCGCGTGATACCCGATCTGCTGGAGGAGCTGACCGGCTAGCTCGCGCCCGGGACCGGCCGGCCGATGAGCCTATCTGCCGCGGCCCCCAGCTTCGCCCTGAAGGCCGCCGCCAGAGCCGGCGTATTCTCCACCTTCATGTCCGTGTCGTGTTCCGGATCGTCGTCGTTCCGCCAGCGCTCGTTCCACCACGAGAACCCGATGACGCCCGGCCAGCGACCGACGAGGATGTCGTCCAGCGCCGCGCCGGCCCACACGTCTGGCGCAACCGCCGGGCTACCGGCCGTGCAGCCGAACTCGGCGATGATGATGGGCTTGTCCGGCGCCAGCCGCCGCAGGCGCTGGTAGCACGGATCCATCTGCTCGCGGAAGCTCTCTGCCTTCCTCGCCGTCGGCCGCTGCGGCCCATAGGCGCTGGCGGCGACCCAGTCCACGGAGTCATCGCCGGGGTAGTAGTTCTCGAAGCGGTTCCATGCCTCCCGAGGCCAGTCGCTCGCGTTGACGTGGAAGACCCAGGTGATGTTGTGTGCGCCCTGCCCGCGCATGATGTCTACGGTGTGCCGGTAGGCGGCCGCGAAGCGCTCGGGCCCGTCGGGCTTTGTCGGATCGCCGAAGCCGTCGGTGCGGCCCGCACCGTGGTGCTTCCCGTTCCACGGAAACCACTCGCCGTTCATCTCGGTGCCGAACTCCACGATCAGCGGGGTGCCGAAGTCGCGGGCGGCCTTGCCCCACGCTCGCAAGTCTTCGTCGAGCTTCCCGTCGAGGATCGCCTCGATGCTGAAGCGGTTGCGCGCCCGCCTGCTCTCCTCCCGCAGCATCAGGCGGACGTACGGAACGGCCCCCATCTCTCGAATCCACTCGCGGGTCGCCAACGGGAACTCGGTCCCCTGGTACCAGTTGTGCGAGAAGTAGACCCACGCGACACGCTGGCCGACGGCCTGCTCGTAGGCGAGCACCTGCTCCCGAGTGATGTCATCCTCCATCCCCGAGAATCCGCCGGGGAAGACTCCATGGTAGAGCTTGTCCGCGGGCGGCGGGCCGAGCTTCGGCAGCGAATCGTCGGCCGCCGCGCATCCGAAGAGGGCGAGGAAGATCAAGGTGATTGCTCCAGTTCGCATCGTCTCGGATTCCAGCTAAGACAATTCGCTGGCGCACGCGCGAAGCCTCGAGGCTCAAACAGCAACGAGCCGGGGAGCTTTGGCTCAGTTACGAGCGTGAAGCTCTTCGACACCCTATTGCCTGTACTGGGCGACGAGTGCCCCCTTCTTGAACACCTCGAGCTGCGACTCGAAGGTCGGGCGGTCGTGTTTGTAGATGAGGCCGAGGGGGATTTCGTCGCCCCACCGGAAGGCGAGGTCGAGGGCCTGCTGCCGGTCGTAGGGGTCGTGCTCCTCCCCTATCTTCCGAACGCGGTCCCGGTACCATTTGAAGCTGTTCACGCGGTTGTAGGTGGGGCAGGGCTGGAGGATGTCGAGCAGGGCGAACCCGCCCTTGTGCTGGAGCGCGGCCACCATCATCTCCTGGAGATGCTTCGGATCACCCGCGAACGACCGCGCCACGAACGAGCACTGCTCCGCAATGGCGATGGCGAGCGGGTTGAACGGCAGGCTCATGACCCCGTGCACTTGGAGCTTCGTCTTGAAGCCGATCTCCGAGGTCGGCGAGGCCTGGCCCTTCGTCAGCCCGTAGACCATGTTGTTGTGGACGAAGGCCTTGACCCCGACGTTGCGGCGGATGTTGTGGAGGAGGTGATTGCCGCCCTCGCCATACATGTCACCATCACCGCTCGTGATGACGACCTCCAGCTCGTGGTTCGCCAGCTTGATGCCGACCGCGGCCGGGACCGCGCGGCCGTGCAGGCCGTTGAAGACATTCGCTTGTGTATAGTGCGGCAGCTTGGCGGCCTGGCCGATGCCGGAGACGAGGACGAGCTGCTTGCGGTCGATACCCGCCTCCTCCACGGTCTTGTCCAAGGTGCGCAGGATGGAGAAGTTCCCGCAGCCGGGGCACCAAGCGATGTCGCTGTCGAAGAATGGCTTCTCGATCATGGGGCGATCCTCCGGGCGATCTCTTCGGCGGCAAACGGCATGCCATCGTATCTGGTCAGCAGCTCGCATTCGGATACAGCACCGACCATGCGAAGCAATGAGGCGAACTGGCCGGTCTGATTGCACTCGACTGCCGTGATTCGCTTCCGCCCGCCGAGCATCCGACGGATGCCATCGACGTTGAGCGGCCACACCTGTGAGAAGTGCAGCATGGCCGCCGAGCCACCGCTGGCGTTGATGAGATCGACCGCCTCCCGGCACGGCCCGTAGGTGGATCCCCAGGCTATCAGCACGTGCTCCGCCTCGGTCGGACCGTACCAGTCGGGCGGGAGCACGTCCGAGAGGAGGCCCTGGAGCTTGCGCATGCGCTTGTCCTGAAGGCGGACGCGGACCTCGAGGTGGTCGGTGATGTGGCCGTCTTCGGCGTGCTCGTCAGAGTCCACGACGACGAGAGCCTTCGAGCCAGGGATGGCGCGGGGCGACACGCCGGATTCGGTCACAGTGTAGCGCAGATAGTCCTCAGGCGGCTCCTGCACGATGTGACGGTCGATGGGACGATATGAGGTGTCAAGGCCGCGGCAGTTCTTCCGCACGTCGGCCAAGAACTGGTCGCTCATGAGAATCACTGGTGTCTGATACTCGTGCGCGATTTCTAGGGCGTGGCGGGTGAGGTCATAGCACTGCTGCGGCGTGCCAGGGGCGAAGACCGCTCGCGGAAACTCGCCGTGGCCGGCGTGGACAGCGAAGAGGAGATCTTGCTGCGCGGTGCGGGTGGGCAGCCCGGTTGCCGGGCCGGGGCGCTGGCCGAGGAAGATGTAGATGGGAAGTTCGAGCATGCCGGCGAGCGCGAGGCCCTCGACCATCAGCGCGAAGCCGCCGCCGGAGGTCGTCGTCATCGCAGGCACACCGGCGTAAGTGGCCCCGCAGATCATGTTGACCGCGGCGATTTCGTCCTCGGCCTGCTCGACCACAATGCCGTAACGGTCGGCAACGTTCGCGAGGAATGTGATCACGCCGGTCGACGGCGTCATCGGGTAGCTCGTGACGAACTTCACCCCGGCCGTTGCCGCCGCGAGCCCGATGGCCTCGTTCCCGCTGCAAATGGCCGTCGGCGCGTCCGATGACTCCGGGCCTGTGAGCTTCCCGACATGGTCGGCGACGAGCTCGGCTCCCTTGCGCGCGCAGGCGATGTTCGCATCCACGACTTCGTCTCCCTTGCGGCCGAACCGTTCGCGAAGACCGGATTCGAGGCCGGTGAAGTCGTGGCCGAGGAGCGCGACGACCGCGCCGGCCGCGACGGTGTTGGCCATGATAGCAGAGCCACCGACCTCCTTGGCGACGCTCTCGAACTCGATCGCAACCACGCCGTCGTTGTCCGCTCCATTGAACAGCACCAGGCCGCCATCGTTCACATCAGCGCGCAGCCAGTTCAGAGTATCTTCATTGAGCGCGACGAGTAGGTCCGCTTTCCCGCGGCCGGAGAAGAGCTCGCGGTCGGCGATGCGGATGTCATACCAGTTCAGGCCGCCCCGTATACGAGACATGTAGGTCTGGGTGGAGAAACAGTGAACTGCCTGTCCGGCGAATGTCTCCACAAGCAGATCGCCAGTCGTCTCGACGCCTTGGCCGGCCGCTCCGGCGATGCGTATGTTCAGGTCCATGCTTCGTCCCCCGTTGCGTTTACTCGGCGTGACGGCGATTCGCCTCCAGGCCGAGTTGTCCTGGGCGGCGCAGCCAAGCCTTGTCTCGATCAGCTCCCATCTCCGGTGGCAGGTTCGCCTTGCGGAATCCCGAAATCGCGAAGCGTGCTCACTCTCGGTATCGAGACAAGCTGTGACGAGACGGCGGCCGCAGTTGTGAGAGGCCCCGGCGAGGCCGGCGTGGAGCTGCTGTCGAGCGTGGTCGCGTCACAGGACGACCTGCACGCGCACTTCGGAGGGATCGTGCCGGAGGTCGCCTCGCGGCGGCACATCGAGATGATCGTGCCGGTGGTGCGCGAGGCCCTGCAGAGGGCAGACGTCGGCTGGGCCGATCTGAGCGCGATCGCTGTGACGGTCGGGCCGGGCCTCATCGGGTCGCTGGTCGTAGGAGTGGCCGCGGCAAAGGGACTCGCTATCGCCCGCGACCTGCCCCTGGTGGGCGTACACCACCTCGAGGGACACATCTACAGCGCTACCGTAGAGGCGACGCTGCCATTCCCGTCGGTGGTCCTTATCGCCTCCGGCGGCCACTCTCATCTGGTGTTCATGCGCCACCACGGCGACTACGAGGTGCTCGGCCGGACGCTCGACGACGCGCCGGGCGAGGCCTTCGACAAGGGAGCGCGGCTGCTCGGCCTCCCCTACCCCGGAGGACCGGCTCTTGCGGAGCTGGCAGACTCCTACGACGGGCGCGCCGACCCCCTGCCCCGCGCGCGGCTCCCCGGATCCCTAGACTTCAGCTTCAGCGGCGTGAAGACCGCGCTTGCCCGGCTCGTAAAGGAGCAGGAACTCGATGCCGAAGGCAGAGCACGCGCAGCAGCCGCCTACCAAGAGTCCATTGCGCTGTCGCTCTGCGAGCGCGCCATTGAGGCCGCTGAAGAGAGCGGGTACCTGCCGATTATCGCGGTTGGCGGTGTAGCCTGCAATCGCAGGCTGCGCGCGTTGCTCAGCGCGAAGGCCGAGGAGGCAGGCCTCCGCGCGATCTTCCCCGAGGCGAAGCTGTGCACGGACAACGGTGCCATGGTTGCCGCGGCCGGCGCGCACAAGTTCGCTCACGGCGGAGGCGAGTCGCTCGATCTCGACTGCGCGGCGAATCTACCACTGAAGAGTTGGGCGCGCGGCAATCGCGCTTGAGGCGCCGTGCAGCTGCCCAGACTTGCTTTGTGTCACATTCTTCATATGCAGAAAAAACGCGCGAAGAAACGCTCGAACCCCCTTGCCAATCAAAGACTCCTGTGCTATAGTTCCGCCGGACAAATGGAGTTCGGGATGAAGGAAGTAGCCCATTCGCCGAACGATCCCGATCTCTGTGGGGGCGAGGTGGTAAGCGCGCCGTCACGCGTCGACCTATGCTCTTTCCTTACTTTCCCGAAACTCTCATGCTCGGACGCTAGCCGCGCGCGTGTGGCCGAGGGCGGCGCAAGCGCGGCTCCGGGCACGTTTGACTGAAAGGAGGCGATAGGCGGGGCAGCAGTCGTCTAGGTAGTCTGAATCTCGGCAACAGCCGTCACAGGAGACATCGCAGCCATGGAAGCAGCAGTAGCACACCAGGTTTGGAACTACATCGGCATGCTGGGGGTAGATAGGGAGACAGCTCGAGACCTCTACCAAGAGGCAGAAACGGCCATATGGGAAGCTGCGGCACATCGCGCCACTCACGAGTGCCATAGCTACCTTGTTAAGACTGGGATCGGAGCCATTCGACACTGGCTTCGAGATCGGTATTCGTTGGTGCGCATTCCCGGGTACCTGCATGACAGGGGCGAGGCAGCGCGCCACATGAAGACGATCGTCCCCCTCGAAGACATGAACGAGACCGTGGGGCATCGCTTCGAGGATGATCTGCTAGAGCGCCTCGACGTTGCCATCCTCCGGCGACGCGTTGTTCGGCTCCTTCCTCGACTCACCCGCGCAGAGCGAGACGTCATGGAAGCTCTGCTGTCCGGACAGACCATTCGTGATGTTGCGCGGCGGCGGAAGGTACGCGTGGGTTGCGTCTACGCACAACGGAGCAAGGCGATACTGAAGCTCCGTAGGCTCCTGGCGGAGGAGAACGCAGGTATGGAGCAGCGGGCCGAGCAGCGCCGACCGCGGGCTGCAGTCGCCGCCAGGGCCTAGCATCAGGCGAGTCCGGGCTCGTCACTGACTTGGCTGCCGCCGCGACGCCGCGCGAGGCGGGCGGCCAGGGCAGATGGTTGACGTGGCGGCCTCGCTCAACCCGATGGGTCAGACATATGCTCGGCCAGCCAGCGAGTCCTCTCGGACGCAACTGGCTCGGACTGCCGAGGCGAGCGGCCGGTGCCCGGGTAGAAGCAACCTGCGCATTGGAACACCCGGGAGCCTGATGTAGACGCCTGGGAAGAGGGAAGTCGAAGCAGCGGCTTGCCGCACGTGCAGCAGCGCGGCACGTCTGCAGGCACCACTCCGCCTGCCCTCAGCCTGGCAGTTGATCGCTTTTTCTTGCGTCGACGCCTCATGACCGTGTCGGCTTCAAGCCTCCTGCTTTTCCCCTACCCCATGCAGTATTCCCCAAAACCAGGGAACTCTGCGCTGTGATTTCCCGTCTAACACGCAGACGGAACGTGCGTGCCCTTCGGCGTTGACACCGGCCGCAGCTTTGTGCTAGACTGCCGCCGTGTCCGGTGGGAAACTGGGGCGTGTTCGCGCGGCAGCGTAAGGAGGTCCTCTGGATGCGAAAAGCACTCTGGGCCTGCGTCAGTCTGGGTGTCCTCGTTGGCTTCGCCGCACCCTGCAGTTGGGCCGTCGAGCGAGAACTCTCGGGCGTGCGGCTCGGCGAGACTGCCATGGACTTGCTGGACAAGCCTGGCTACGGCGAGCCGGATTTCGTTGGCCCGCTTGGCACGATCGCCATAGCAGTTGAAGAGCCGCAGGGGGCTGCGGCATCCCGAGCGGGGGGAGCGGGCCGATCGGGGCCGGCCGGCCCGGCGGGCGCCAGAGCTGGCGGCGCCCGCGGCATGCGCGGCGGCGGCATGCGTGGTGGCGGCATGCGCGGCGGCGGCATGCGTGGTGGCGGCATGCGCGGCGGCGGCATGCGTGGTGGCGGCATGCGCGGCGGCGGCATGCGCGGTGGCGGCATGCGCGGTGGCGGCATGCGCGGTGGCGGCATGCGCGGTGGCGGCATGCGTGGTGGCGGAATGCGCGGTGGCGGCATGCGCGGCGGCGGCATGCGTGGTGGCATGGGTGGCGCGACCGGCGCGCGGGGCCGGACTGCGGCAGCGGGCGAGCGGCCTGGCATGTACTGGTACTACAAGCGCCCAGGGAATGCCACGGTGGTGCTCTCGCTGGACGCGGAAGGCGAAGTGAAGGCCATTACGCTTACGGGCAGAGCCCCCTCGCTGGGCGGAGTCACAAGCCGCGGCATCGGGCTGGCCAGCGATTACATGGAGATCATCGCGCAGTATAGCTATCCCGACCAGACAGTGTCCGCGGGCACGGCACTGGAGCTGACCTACGTTGACCATGGCGTGCGGTTCACGCTCGACGCGATGCGAGTCCGAGAGATCGCCATAGGCGCGCATATCGCGGCTCAGGCGGAAGTGGCGCCCGCGGTTCCCGAGCCGACGCTACCGCCTGCTGGAATGAGCATTGAGGAACTCCGAGGCTATCTGTAGGTGCCTCACCCTTCCGAATAAGGCGAGGAAGAGAACAAATGCATCGCACAGCTGAGCATCTGGTCTTCACCGCTCTCGTGCTGACGATCGGCCTTTTGCTGGCGTCCGCGCCGGCCAAGGCGGTCGAGGACGGCCTGTTTGGCGTCCGCATTGGCGCGTCGTACCGTCAGCTCGTCGAGGATTTCGGCACCCCCCACGGCATCTTGTTCCCCTCGGGCTCCGGATTGGTCTTCCAGACAACTTCGCCTGCAGCGCTCGGGGCAGGGCTCCCCGACTTCTCACAGCAGACGGCTCAGATGCCGGTGTACGTACTGCCGATTCGCGCCTCCGTGCTCGAGGCGAACCAAGTCCAGTGGACCTACAACTTGCGCGATACCAAGGGCATTGCTATCGGCATCGTGCTCAAGGGCGAGGGCGCCGATGCTATCGTGAGCGACGTGGTAGTCGCCGGCTTCCCCAAGTACCTCAAGGGCAAGTCAGAGCCGGTGCGAACAGCGAAGGGCGTCGTCTTGCAGAGCACGTTCGAGGAGGTCGTGAAGAAGTACGGCTATCCGCCGCTGATAGAGATCTATCCGCCGTCGGTGTCGACACCCGGCGCCGCCCGGGGAGCGGGCGGCGCGATGCGAGCCGGTGGCGGGCGAGGGGGCATGAGGGCCGGTGGCGC
The DNA here is from genome assembly GCA_029821875.1 of Candidatus Hebobacterum abditum. GTDB lineage: Bacteria > Armatimonadota > Hebobacteria > Hebobacterales > Hebobacteraceae > Hebobacterum > Hebobacterum abditum. Next base: position 67,387 of record JALGXW010000004.1, read on the forward strand.
GCGAGGCGGGATGCGTGGTGGCATGCGCGGTGGTGGCATGCGCGGTGGCGGCAGGCGTGGTGGCATGCGCGGTGGCGGCAGGCGTGGTGGTATGCGCGGTCGCGGTCGCGCTGAGGCCCCTGATCTTGGCACGGAAATGAGGCAGGCTGGCAGCGACTCCCTCCAGATAGTCCTCACCGCGGCTCCTGGCAGGCGTGGTGGCAGGCGCGGCGGCGGCATGCGCGGTGGGGGCATGCGCGGCGGCGGCATGCGCGGTGGCGGCATGCGCGGCGGTGGCATGCGCGGCGGTGGCATGCGCGGTGGCATGCGCGGTGGCGGCATGCGAGGCGGCCGCGGTGGGCGTACGACGCTCCCTCCATTGGGTACACGTGCCTCTGGGCCGGAGGAGCAATTCACGGCTACCGCCGTCGTCGATCATCAGGCCATCACGTTCTCGCGAAGCTGCCTCATGATCTACGAAGGTATCGCGTTCACGCTGCACGACATGAGGGTGTATCGCATCCACGTATCAGAGTAAGCCGTTACCCCGCTCTTACTCGCGTGTTACAGCCATAGCTATCTGTTCGTGACCGGCAGCGAGGGGCTTCGGCTCCTCGCCGTCCTTTGGTCGCCTGGGCGCGAGCAGGAGCCATCGGCGCACAGAGGTGCTTGGCAATGAGAATACGGTATCAGTTGGTCGTGGCGCTACTGGTCCTCACCCTGATGGTCAGCTGCTTCGTTGCAGGCGCGGAGTTCGGCGTTCTGAAGACCTCTGCCCCCAATGCTACAGCCGCGAGGGTGTTGGGCGGGCTGCTGGGGCTTGGCGATCGGGGCACGGCCGTCGCAGAGATTGAAAACGTCAGCCTGCGGCCGCTGGAGGCTTTTCAGGAGGTGCTGTCGCACCTTCGACGCCAATACGTGTCACCGATCGAGGACGAGTCCCAGTTGACGCATGGCGCGATCCGCGGCATGCTCGCGGTGCTTCGAGGCGAGCCATACCAGGACCGATATAGCCGTCTCCTCGATCCCCAGGACTACCGCTCCTTCCTGCAGGAGAACGAGGGGCACTTCGGCGGGATCGGCGCTGAGATCGGACTCAGAGAGGCCGAAGTGCCTGCTGACGTCGCCGAGGCCCTGGCCGGCTTGAGCTGCTCCGTCTGTGGCGCCGGGATCGCAGACCCCAAGCGCCTCCAGGTCGTGATAATCGCGCCTCTGCCCGACAGCCCGGCCGTCCGAGCAGGCATCCAAGCCGGGGATCACATACTTCGCGTGGGCGATACCCTGACCGCGGGCATGAGCCTTAGCGAAGTAGTGCGCCTCATCAAGGGCCCGCCAGGCACCCCCGTCAAGCTCCTCGTTGCGCGCGAAGCAGAGCCACAGCCTCTGGAGGTCGAGATCACGAGGGCCGTCATCCAGGTGCGCAGTGTAGAGCACGAAATGCTGCCGGGTCGCGTCGGCTATCTCCGGATAACGACCTTCAATGAGACGACACCGGAACTCGTGACGGAAGCGCTTCAAGACCTTCGTGCGGGTGGCATGCGCGGTCTCCTGCTCGACCTCCGCAACAACGCCGGCGGCGGTCTCGAGGTGTGCGTACAGACGGCAAGCCTCTTCCTGGGCTCGGGTCCTGTCGTCTATATCCAGGAGCGTGGTGGGCCGCGCGAGGCCAGGCACGCCGTCGGCGGCTCCACGACCTTCGACCTGCCACTAGTCGTAGTGACGAACATAGGAACCGCGAGCGCCGCTGAGATACTCGCGGGAGCGATTCAGGACGCCCAGCTCGGCAAGCTGGTGGGTGAGAAGACGTTCGGCAAGGGCCTGGTCCAGACCGTCATTCGACTGGAGGATGGTTCCGCTCTCGCCCTGACGACTGCGCGCTACTTCACCCCCAATCAGCGCGACATAGATCGCAAGGGCATCGAGCCCGATGAATCGGTCGAGCAGCCGCCGGCCAGACAATACATTCCGCCGCTGAGCGAGCAGGACGCTCAGGGCGCGAGGGCGCTCGAGATACTGCGAGAGATGATGGCGAGACCAGTTGGTGTCGCCGCCTGAGGTCACAGTTCCATGGGAACGACCGATCTGAAGATCCGCTGAGGGGTCGGTCAGACTGTGCCCGCGACCACATCCATTGGGGCATGAGGGCTCGACCAGTGAGCGCCGAACGGCGTCTCAGGAAGGTCATCAGTGCCTCCCGCCGCACGGAGCTGGTGGCACACTATCCAGACTACCTTGCGCGCCGCCTCCGTGAGCTTGACCCGGGGAACGTCCACACCGTCGTCGTATGGACAAAGGACCCCACCAACCTACTAGCCCACCGTGAACTCAGGGAGGTCCTCTCCCAAGTCGGACAGGTCTTCGTTCACTGGACCATCAGCGGGCTCGGGGGCACGTTCCTCGAGCCGAATGTGCCGCCGTCCGAGCATCAGCTCGCCCTCCTCGATCGCCTCGTCGACTACGTTGGCGATCCTCGTCGCATCCACTGGCGGTTCGATCCGCTTGTCTCGGCGAGCCAGGGAGAGCGTCGGACGAGCAACATCAATCTGGACCTGTTTCGGTCGCTCGCCGAGGCAATGGGCCGGGCCGGCGTCCCCGTAGTCCGTACCTCCTTCGTCACCATCTACCGCAAGGTCGCCCAGCGTCTGGCGAAGAGGGGGATTGAGTTCGAGGAGTATCCTCCCGAGCGCCGGCGGAGCTTCCTCGCCCAGCTCGCAAGCACGGCCGACGAGATGGGACTCGAGCTCGTTACCTGTTGCGAGCCCGGCTTCCCCATGGGGCGCTGCATTGACGGCGAGCTTCTGAGCAGGCTCCACCCGCGAGAGGAGCCGTGCAGAATCGATCGCGCGCGCGGCCAGCGGAGGCTCTGCGGCTGCACCGCAAGCTTGGACGTCGGCCGCTACCTCCGTTGCCCCAACGGCTGTCTCTACTGCTACGCGCATCCGGCGGCGTGAGAGAAGCAGGGAACTGGCAGCCCGTTCCGGAAGGAGCGCTGCAAGAGGAGCCCTCGCATGCGCCACTGTCCGCAGTGCCAGTTCGAGTATCGGCGAGATGTGTCCCGCTGCCCCGACTGCGGCGCGACGCTCAAGGACGGCCCGGCGCCCCCTCCGCCCGCTGTGGAGCAGGCGCTTACCTCACCTGAGACCGAGGTCGTCCGGCTCTGTCGCGTGACTGATCCCAGTGAGGGGGATATACTTCGCGCGGCGCTCGCCGAGGCGGGCATTCTGGCAACTGTCCGCAGACACGGACCCATCACCGGAGAGCTCGGGCGTGTCACCGACGGGCTGACGGAAGACTATGCCTCCGTCTACGTCACCCGGAACCGACTCGAAGAGGCCCGCCGCGTGCTCGAGGCGGTCCAATCGGCCGAGGTTGAATGGCCGGAAGGTATGGAGCCGGACGACTCGACGGACGAGGTCTGATAGCCCGCGCCGACTTGCCCCCTGCCGATCGCCGGTTGCGGTGGGGGGCCGCGCCACGCGGGAACTCCTCTGTGGGGCTGAGACAGCCGCTCCCCGTGCCTGAGAACCGCTGAGGGAAGTTTGGCCGGCCCGAGAACAGGACGTCTCCAAGGCGCGTCTAATAGATCAAGCAGGAGCGGGCATCTGGCCTGCCGGTTGAGTTCCCCCCTTCTGAGCTCCTGTCGAGCGCACTGCGCCTTGCGCAGCGCAGAGCCTTCCAGCATCACCGGAGGATGGACATGGGGCGAGCACAGCGGCGCATCTCCCTGTACGTCGTTCTTCTCCTCTCTCTCACGACCCCAGCGGCGGCCGACATGTGGATCGAGTTGGCCCCCATGCACTACGCGCGCGCCGAAGCGGGCGTTATCACATTCGATGGGAAGGTGTGGGTCTTTGGCGGGAGGGACTATGGTCCTCCTGAAGTCTGGCACGACACTGTGGAAGTGTACGATCCGGCCACAGACACCTGGGCGATGAAGGCCCCCATGCCCCAGCCCCGAGCCAGCACCGCGGCAACCACGTACGACGGTAAGATCTACGTTTTCGGCGGAAACATCGGCGCCTCCAAGTACCGCAACACATGGGTCTACGATCCCGGCGACGACACCTGGTCTACCGGCGCCGACATCCCCGGCCACTACAAGGACAAGGGCCGCACTGGCGCAATGGCCATCGAGGTAGACGACGAGATCTGGCTCATCGGGGGCTACGGTGGGTCCACGCCTCAGGAGTCCAGAGTCGACATCTACGACCCGGCCACGGACACCTGGCGTGACGGCCCGCCGCTCAATAGTCCTCTCCAGGGCTCAGGCGTCTTCGAGTACGAAGGTATCCTCTATGGCCTACTGACGATCCGCGACCCGCATGCCTATCCGCCCAAGAACGGCGGCGTCGAGATCTGCGACCCGTCGGACGTGTCGCCGAGCTGGAACGAGGTGTCCGTGTTCTACCCGGGGCGGTTTGCCGCGTGGGCTTTGCTCGGGGACAAGATCTATGGTATCGGCGGAAGCGACGGCGCGGTCAGTTACTACCACGACGTGCTAGTCTACGACATCGCCGGCAACTCCTGGTCCTACGCCGATCCCTCGCCGCCCGAGTACCCGGTCTCAGGAACCGGAGGCGGAGGAAGCGGGGCCGCGGTTATCGGAGACGCGATATATGTGCCGGGAGGGTTCTGGGGGAGCTCTCTCGCCCGCCTCCTCGCATACGTCCCCGGGCCGGCCAAGCCGCCCGTCTGGCCGCCTGTGGACGACTTCGAGTCGTATCCCGCGCCGCCCAGCCCCCCGTGGGAGCCGATCCACTGCAAACCAGGCTGGACAAGCTCCGACTCGTTCTATGGAGTGGGCTGGACCATCACCGATGACGGGGCCGACCCCGCGGGCCACAAGTATCTCCGCTTCTGGCCCTCGCCGTGGCCCGGCGGATACGACGCCGCGTCCAACTACGCCAGGTGGCACGTCCGATCGCCCACCACCATCACTGATCTCGGTCTGGCGCTGGACTACATCGTGCAGGCGAACGCGGATGTGCAGGTGCTCATATCGGGCGACGGGACAAGCTGGACTGACGTCACTCACCTGCTTGGCATTGAGCACTTCGACTCAGGGCCATTCCGCGAGGCGGTAGCTGACCTGTCATCGCTGATAGGCTCAGCAGGCATCACAACAGATGTGTACGTGGAGCTGCGGGCGGCCGCCTATGCGGGCATCAACTGGGTCGTCGGCATCGACCGCATTGAACTGCTCGTCAACGAACAGCCGCCGGTGCCGGGACTCGACCTTCTCGCCTTCGAGTCCGACCGCGCCGGCAACCTCGACATCTGGACCATCTGGTCGGACGGAAGCAATCTCACCCAGATCACGACCGATCCGGCCCGCGACAGCGAGCCGGCCTGGTCTCCTGATGGCAGGAAGATCGCATTCTCCTCCCACCGGGCCGGCAATGGTGATGCCGACATCTGGGTGATCGATGCCGAAACGCGAGAGCTCTGGCAGATCACGTCTGACGCCGCTGATGAGATCGCGGCCACCTGGTCTCCCGATGGCGCCAGGATCGCCTACTGGCACGACTACGCGTCAGTGCGCATCGTTGACGTCGCCGATCTGGGCAATCCGGGGACGCCGACGCTCTTGACTGAGAAGCATGCAACGACGCCCGACTGGTGCGTGAACGGTTATGTCGCGTTCATGTCCAACCACGGGCACTGGGGCGTCTACAGCATCTGGGCGAAGAATCCCGACACGGGGCACGAGTACGAGGTGGTGCAGTACGTCGGTGGCGCGGGCGCCTACCATCCCTCCTGGTCATCAGACGGTCTGGAGCTCGCCTATGCCAATCTCCAGACTGGCAGCGCCAGCTCCCACAACGAGGACATCTTCGTGTCGCCCAAGGATGGTCCGCTCCCGAACCTCGGAGAGCAGATCACCTTCGACTCTGTCATCGGCAATACGGGGACAGCGGACCATCACCCCGACTGGTCGCCGTCGGGACGGTGGATCTACTTCACGAGGCTGGTGCACCAATCCCCGATCGAAGAGGCGGACATCTGGGTCGTCAACCGCGATGGGACCGGTCTGCGAAACGTCACGAACCGACCAGATGGCCGGGACACCTGGCCATCAGTCACGTCTGTGCAGTACGCGGATCCGTGTTGGGCAGAGAGCTTCGAGTATGAGGACACGCCGCTGAACCACGGCTGGACAGTCTACTCGCCAGGCGCGAAAGGGACGCCCTACACCACGACGGAGCTGGCATCGGATGGGCTGAGGAGTCTCAGATGCGAGGGCTACACGGACTCCCTCCATTATCGCTTCCCTGACGAGTTGGATGCCACGCGCGTCACCGCCAGATTCTACGACGACGGAGATTGGGGGTACCACGATGAGGCGGTAGTTGCCACGTACTGGGACGATGACACCCAGTTTCTGGGACTGGGGAAGTACATGGGCCCCGGCAGTAACTACTACGTCTTCGACGGTACCGGGACCCACGGGACGCCTGTCCCCGTCTCTGTCGGATGGCACCTGTTCGAGTGGGTGCACGATGCTGGCAGCGTGCACCTGTACATAGACGGAGTGCATTGCGGCACCTATGCCGCTTCCACACTTAGTACAGTTGCCCTGGGAGCCGGCGAGGTGGGGATGTACGTCGACGACATGAAGGTCTACTGCACGCTCTACGAGCCGTTCGATCAGGACCTGATAGCCTTCGAGTCCGACCGCTCCGGCAACTTCGACATCTGGACGATGTGGTCCGATGGGACCCACCTTACCCAGATCACGACCGATCCGGCCGATGATCGCTATGCAGACTGGTCACCGGACGGGACCAAGATAGCATTCACCTCCCACCGGGCCGGCAATGGTGATGCCGACATCTGGGTGATCGATGCCGAAACGCGAGAGCTCTGGCAGATTACGTCTGACGCCGTCGATGAGATCGCGGCCACCTGGTCTCCCGATGGCGCCAGGATCGCCTACTGGTACGACTACACGTTAGTGCGCATCGTTGACGTCTCCGATCTGGGCAGTCCCGGGACGCCGACGCTCTTGACTGAGAAGCACTCAATGGGGCCCGACTGGTGTGTAAACGGGTACATCGCGTTCCAGTCGAACCACGGGCACTGGGGCGTCTACAGCATCTGGGCGAAGAACCCCGACACGGGACACGAGTACGAGGTGGTGCAGTACGTCGGCGGCGCGGGCGCCTACGATCCGGCCTGGTCGCCAGACGGGCTAGAAGTGGCCTATTCGAACCTCCAGAGCGGCAGCCCGAGCATACACAACGACGACATCTATGTCGCTCCAAAAGACGGGCCCCTTCCCAACCTTGGGGAGCAGATCACCAGCGACTCCGTGGTCGCTCACGCGGGCGTTGGCGACACCAACTCGGCATGGTCTCCTTCAGGCGCTCGCATCTACTTCACGCGCTGGGTCTATGACCTCGGACAGCATGACATCTTCGTCGTGAACCGCGATGGTACCGGCTTGAGGAACATAACGAACAGGCCGGAAGGTATCGATAGCTGGCCATCGGTGACGAGTCTGATCGAATACGAATGCCTCCCCGTCGAGATCGACATCAAGCCGGGAAGCGAACACAATCCCGTCAATCCAAAGTCGCAGGGAGTCCTGCCGGTCGCCGTGTTCTCCTCCGAGAGCTTCGATGCGACCGACATAGACGCGAGCACGGTCCTGCTCGCCGGCGCGCCGGTGGAGCAGAGCCCCGATGACGGGCGCTACCTTGTCCACGAGCAAGACGTGGACGGCGACGGCCTGACGGACCTGATGCTCCACTTCGACACCGAAGGGTTGGATGAGGAAGAGCTGGCCACCGGCTGGGCCATGTTGGTCGGCAGCACGTACGGCGATATCTGCTTTGAAGGCCACGACAACGTCACCGTCGTGCCACACGACATCCCCAACGACCACTGGGCCATCGAGTACATCGCCGCCTGCATGAACGCCGATACCGTGTATGGCTACGCTGACGGCACCTATCAGCCCACGTGGGACGTGGGTCGTGACCAGATGGCGGCATATGTGTCCCGCGCCACGGCCGGCGGTGATGACAGTGTGCCTGACGCGGTCGCCGACCCCACCTTCCCGGATGTGCCCGACGATCATTGGGCCTACAGCTACATCGAGTACGTGGTGAGCACAGAGATCGTCGAGGGCTATCCCGATGGCGAGTACAAGCCGGCTGAAGTGGTCACCCGCGATCAGCTGGCAGTGTACATCGCGCGTGCGCGCGGATGGCTTGGGATAGAGGACCCGCTGGACACAGCGCCGGAGATCTTCCCTGATGTGCCGGCAGGCTATTGGGCCGGGGAGGCCATCGCTGCCTGTCTGAACCACGGCGTCGCAAAGGGGTACGAAGATGGTTCCTATCTCCCCGACGAGGCCGTGAGCCGGGACCAGATGGCAGCTTACATCTCGCGAGCCTTCGAGTTGTTGAACTAGCCCGTCAGGCGCTCGATCACAGGCGAGGCCCGAGAACACGAGCGAGCTGATTTGGGGCTGACTGGACGGCGTTCGGCGGCACTCGCGCGCGGTCTGCAAGCGAGAGGCCAACTGCTGAGGGCGCGGCGACAGCGTATGCGACTTCGAGACCACGGCTGACCTAGAGGTGCATGCCCGGCTGGTGCATCCTCACCATGTGTTGTAGGCAGTGCCGCCGAGAGACGCCGGCGTGCTGCTGCTATGCACTGTACCGGTCGTGTTGTCGTAATTCCAGTCGGGTGCGGCGGTGAAGGGGTCCTTCGGTAGCTGACCGTCGCCGGTCAGGAGGTACGGGCCGTCGTAGGCGGTTCGATCCACCCAGCCACCGCGCCCGTCGAAGTTGGCGCTGATCGCAGCGCCGCTGGCCGCCATCACATCCGACAGAGCAGGCGGCCAGGCGGCCGAAGTAGCCTCGAATCTCTCGATTCCGTCGCGAAGCTGCTTGAGATTGCCTCTCAGCTGTGCTTCCTTCGCTCTCCGGCGAGCCGCGGTAGCACGCGGGATCACGAGAATGCTCAGAATCGCTATTATCGTAACGACTATAAGCACCTCAATGAGCGTGAACCCGAAGCGGCGCCGGTTCACGGGCCACGAGGTCACTGTTTGCCTCTCGTTACCGGTCCTACTGGTACTACTCCATGCTCGGCTAGCAAGCTGACAATGCCCAGGGCGCCCCTTTGGCATGCACGAGCGGCAAGATTCCCGTTCCGTCCCAAGGAGCCCGTATGGCCCGCCTGGAACTGATTGGGCAGCGTTTGTAGGCAATCGGCACATGGGATTCGACGATTCTCTGAAGGCCATTCTCGAGGAACTGGAGGAGACGCTGGGGGGCGTCAGCGAGCGGCAAGTCGGTGCCCTCCAGGAGTTGCTCTCGGGGCCGAGGGCCGTCTTCGTCACGGGCGAGGGCCGCTCCGGTCTGGTGGCCCGGTGCTTCGCCATGCGGCTCATGCACCTCGGGGTGCCGGCGCACGTCGTGGGGGGCACCACGACGCCGGCCTTTGGCGAGGGCGATCTGCTGATCGCCGTGTCCGGCAGCGGCGAGACCGACCTCACCTGTGCGGTCGCGCGCCTGGCCAAGGAGGCCGGCGGCCGCGTCGCGGCCGTGACCGCTTCTGACAGATCTCCTCTCGCCAGCGCTGCCGATCTCGCGCTCGTCATCCCGGCCGCATACGGGTCCGGCGGGAAAGGGGCCTCGGCCCAGTACGGCCGGTCGCTCTTCGAGCAGGCGGCTCTCCTCGTGCTGGATGCCGTCGCCCTTCGGCTCCAGCGGGAGCTGGACCAAGCAGCCGAGAAGATGGACACACGCCACGCGAACCTCGAATGATCTGCCGAGCAACTGGGAGGGGAAGATGCGCGCCCTGAGACTCCTCGCCTTCAGTCTCACCTGCACTGCACTTGTGGCTGCTCCGCCCCTCAGCCCGGCAGCCGAGATGAGGTCCTCCGGCGCGGCGCCACAGGTGACGATCAGCAACACCGGCATGGAGGGACTGTCGGAAGTGCAGGTTCAGGTGCACCTGGCGGGAGGGGCGGACTGGCGCGAGCTGGCCGATCTGGACGAGACCAAGCTCAGGGGGCACGTCGAAGACCTCGTAAAGGGCACGCCCGGACTGGTCCTGATCGAAGGGCACGGCTCAGTCCGGGCTCCTCGCCTCCTGGTGATGGCCGTTGGTCACCTCATTGCTGACCCAGAAGGGAACAAGGATACCTCGGCAACCAATCTCTCAATCAGCCTCAATCAGCCGGTGTCGGTCCGGCGCTCTCCGCCCTCTGGCAGGCCGATCCTGACCAGCGGCATGACCTGGCATAGGAGCATCCTCATCACTGGCCTGAACGACTCGATGCGCCAGCGTGTGGCCTACAAGCTGGCCTATCTGGTCGGGCAGTTCAAGGCCGAACATCTGAAGGCCAATCCTTCCGAAGCCGAAGAGGGGTAACGTTCGCGTCGGCCTGGAGCACGAGCGACAGGAACCGATCCAGGGCCTTCTGCGGCACGCTGGTCTCCGCCGCCCGATGGCGGAAGTACGCCGCATCGAAGTTGGGCTCGAACGCGGGCGAGGCGGTGATCTCTCGCAGCTTCTCCCACCTCTCCATCAGGACCGAGACGAGCAGCGACTCCTCCAGTGGGATCACCGGCAGGCGCTGGTCACCGAGGGGGAAGAACGCGATCCGATCGCGGAACCGAGAGAAGCGGCCGACGTAGTGTGAGTCCCCCGCCCGTATCTCGCAGTCGACACAGATGTCGACACGTGCCCCGCAGACCTCGTAGTGCCCCATCTTGCTCAGCCAGCCGCGGGCGTCCGTGTGGTGCGGTAGCGAGACCTGGTAGCTCGCGAGGGCGCGGGCCACCACACACTCATGCTCTTCGGGCACATCGACGTCGATGTCCTGCGGCACCACGTCGAAGCCGCGGAGCCGCTGCGCGACGCTCCCGCCCAGTGCCCATACCACTCCCGGTAGGGGCAAGGTGTCTGCAAGCAGGCACAGCGCCTCGCCGATGCTGGCCGGCAGCGGATATCTCGGAGTGATCCCTTCCTTGTCCGACATCGCAACGCGACTTCGGCGGAGTCGCGCGGTGATCCTCCGTGGCCGTCAGTCATCTCATCGGCAGCAGCGCCGGCAGCCCAACAGCGAAGGGCGGGGCCAGCGCCCGCCCTTCGCTTCAAGACACCTCAGCTGCGGGGCCGCGCCACCCGGCCGGCCTTCAAGCACTTTGCGCAGACTCTGAGGCGGACGACGCGCCCGTTGACGGACGTTCTCACACTCTGTAGATTTGGCAACTGCCGGCGCCTGGACCGCTTGACGACCCGGGAACCGACTCCCCCCTCCTTCTTGGGCTTGCCACGCCGTGAGATCTTCGAACCCGTCAGCGGCCCCTTGCCGCAGATAGTGCAGACTCGTGACATCTCGTTCTCCTTCCCCGGAGAACGAGCAGGGATCATAGGAAAGCCGCCGGTCTACGGAAGAAGACCGGCGGCCGCTGGTTGACACATCGCGCACAGCCCTGCCGTTCTCTCCGGGTAGACGCATCGCTGCTGCGCGCGCCGGCATCTCAGCGCCAGAGCGCGTGCTCCTCGACTTCAGCGTTTGCGTCCACCCGTCAATCCGGCATAGGACCTCGTTGCGTCGTGGAATGACGAGATACTACTCCGCGCGGGCCGAGGTGTCAACCCGGCATCATGACGGGGACATCAGCCCCCCGCCGGCCACCCGGGAAGGTCATGTCCGAGCACGCGTCGTATCGCGCCCCGAGTTAGGAGCTGAAGTCCATGCAGTTCTGTCAGAAGTACCCCGAGATCTGCGAGCGGTTCGACCGGTTCTGGGCGGGAGCGGACACCGACCGGCCTCTGCTGTTCGTCACCGCACCCAGAGGTGCCCCTGATGACTCCGTGTCGCCGCCCGACTTCGAGAATCCCGCCGACCGCGTCCTGCCGGAGAACATGGTAGCCCAGGCGCGCTACAGGCTGGCACAGACCGCCTACCTCGCGGAGGGCTACCCGCACGTCTTCGTGAACTTCGGCCCCGGGGTCCTCCACGCGTGCATCGGCGGCGATGCGAACTTCAGCTCCATGGACACGACATGGTTCCCCGAGTTCCTCTCGGACATCAGCGAGTTCACCGGTCTGCGCTTCCAGCCTGAAGGGAAGTGGTGGACTGCGATCGAGCGCGCGACGAACGCGCTGCTCGATGAACTGGGGGACGAGCTTGTCGTAAGCTTCACCGACCTCGGCGGCGTCGCAGACGTCGTAGCGAGCACGATCGGCGCCGAGCAGTTGCTCATTGACTGCATAGAGCGCCCGGAAGCTGTCAAGCAGGCGGTGGCGCACGGACACCGGCTCTGGGTCGAAGCCTTCGAGTCGAACTATCAGTCGCTGAGAGACGGGCAGGACGTCACCACGCCATGGTGGCCCGTTCTGTCCCGAGGTCGGACCTATATGACCCAGTGTGACTTCAACTCCATGATCTCGCCGAAGGTCTTCGCCGAGCTGTTCGTCGAGGAGCTGGGAGAGACGTACAAGATCCTCGATCAGGGATGCTTCCACCTCGATGGAATCGGGACCGAGGTGCACGTGCCGACCCTCCTCGCACAGGAGAACCTCCAGTGCATACAGTGGGTGCCTGAGCCCGGCACAAGCGCGCTCAGGCACAAGAAGATGCTGAGAGAGATTCAGGAGGCCGGGGCCTCGATCACGTTCGGGCTGAGGCCGGAAGAGGTGGAAGCCGCCTGCCGCGAGTTTGACCCGCGACGTCTGCTCCTCTGCATCGATTGCGAGAGCGAAGCCCAGGGGCGGGAACTGATCGAGAACGCCCTGCGATGGTGCGAGTAGAGTGACCTCCGCTGCCGGCTAGGCGGCCCCGAGGGACGCGCTCGCGGCTGCCTCCCTAACCTCCGGCGCGGGAGCCGGGGGAATCCCGATGAACAGCCGGTACAGCAACCACATGCACAGCAGGAGCACCGCGATCAAAGCGACCAGCCGACCCGTGCTTGCCTTCCGCCGTCGAGGAGAGATCATTCCGGTATCTCATCGCGCCAGCGCCACCGATCGTCGGGCGCGCTCGGCGGGGGAGGCTGGAGCCTCTCCTGGGAACGCGCCGTCCGGCCGATCACCTCACGCTTCACTTCGGCGCCATTCTCATACGTGATCCGAACCCTCCGCGGCCCTGCTTCACCGCCCTCGGACGGGAGTTCGATGTCCCGGTAGGCGACCACGGTCAAGGGCACCAGCTTGCCGGGAATCTTGAGCTTCTGTCCCACCTGAAGATGGTCCATATCCAGCTCTGGGTTCGCCGCGGCCAGTCTGCCCAGAGACACGCCATGGTCCCGCGCGAGCTTCCATGCGGAGTCTCCCGGCACGATCTCATGCTCCGCCTTGGGAGCACTTTCGTCGAGTAGTGCCCTGACCGCCTCCTGGGCCGACGAGAAGAATCTGTCCGCCGGCACATCCCGCACCTCGACCTTGATGTTCTCTTTGAAGTACGGGGGCGCGATCACATCCCGCGGCGACAACTCCCTTAGCACAAGTGAAAGAGTCCTGACGGCCTGCTCTTGGTCAGGCAGCCCAACGACGATTTGGCCCTGTGCGAGGATGGCTGCCGCCGTGACTACGAGGTCCAGCGTCTCGGACAGCGCCTTCATAGCGTCGCCATCGGACTGGGCTGGGTTGCGGGACGCCGCGACCGAGTGGAACGTGACCGTCTGCGCAAACCCGACCTTGTCGCTGGGGAGGCCCGAGGCCAATCTGACCTGCTCCAGCAACCGACGGGCGTCCCTCTCGCTCGGCACGACTGTAACTGGCTGACCGTCGGCCGAAACCAGAGTAGCCTGTCGGTCGCCCGGCAGAAGGCCGAAGCCAACCACGGCAAGGAGGACGAGCAGGACCAGCGATACGACACGCTCTATCCATAGTCGCCGCCGCAGCCGCCACATGGTCTCCTGCGGGTCAGATGAATCTGACTGCGACATGAGCTGTAACTCCTACTCTTGTAAGACCCTACTGCGCCCGACGAGTCCGATTCCGCAGGCCCACAAACCAGGGCCGACCCACCTGAATTCCGAGTCCGGGAGGTCGTCGACCCCGACTGATTGCCAGGAGAAGCAGGCGTCCGTCTCAGAGCATCAAGAAGAGGCGGCGGCGCCGCGGCGAGGGAGCGCCGGTCTTTCTCCATTCACCCCGAGGCCGGCCGCTCCACCGATGACCACCAGGCGAGGTCGAGGTCGGGGAAGAGCACGTCCTGCTCCTTGCAGCGCTCGAGAAACTCCTCGTCTTCTTTGCTTGAGACGTCCCCTACTGCTCTCTTCCTGGCCATGTCCACCAGTCGAGTGAAGGCCTCATAGTGGAGCGCGGCCCTTTGCTCGGCGTAGTCGCGGGCGCTCCACGTCGATATGAGGAACGGCCAGTCGGAGGCTTCGAGCAGGAGCAGCTCGCGCGCCGCTTGCGTCACGATCTCGTGCAGTTTCTGATCCCGCGATTCCAGGGCCTCCCTCACGAGACTCGGGAAGTCCATTTCGGCGCCGTAAATCCGTTCCCAGATCCAAGTGGTCCAATCGTTGAGCCAGATCCAGTGGAACCCCCCCTGACCCCAGGAGCCCTCCGGCAGGGCCACCGCGGCCTCTGGAGTGTTCGTCTCGAGGTACTCCGAACAGGTGACTAGGTCAACCGCAGGGTCCATCCCGATACCTCGCAGCGTGCGGTAGAGCCACTCGGGGCCTTCGAACCACCAGTGGCCGAGCAACTCTGCGTCGTAAGGCGCGCAGACGATTCCGTACTTCCCACTCTCGGCGTGGTGCCGGGTCACCATGTCGTGCACCAAACTGCAGAAATGATCGGCGTTCTCGGGCACGCGCTCTGCCGCACGCTGGGGGTCGTACCGCTCCTTCGCCGCGAGATCAGATTCCGATGAAGTCACCCGCCAGTATCGATGTCCGCCAGGAAAGCGCTTCTTGTGGAAGTCCAGATACCAACCGTCGCCGGGGTACCCGTGCTGGCCGCTCCAGACCTGAACGCCTGTGCGCTCGTCCCGCCCGAACACCGCCACCGGCGGCCGGTCCTCCACAGCTGAGTGAACCAGGTAGGGCTCATAGGCGGTCTTGTCCGCCGCCACCGCGCCGGGCTTGTAGGAGGCTCGGAACTGCTCCCACAGCCGCTGAAGCCCTTCGAAGCGCTCCACGTAGACGCCGGTGGCGGCCCCGCCCAGAATCGTCGCCGTGTCGACAATGAAGTACTGCAGGCCGTTCTCGGCCAGGAACTCCTCGACTCCCTTTCGGAGTCGGGGTTCCTGCGGTCCCGCCCCCGCTAACGGGGACGCCCAAGCGTATCGCGGCCGGTAGGCGCACTCCGGCAGCCAGAACCCGCGCGGCTGTCGTCCGAAGTGACGCCTGTAGGAAGACACGGCCTGCTTGACCTGGGCCTGCACGCTCTCGTCAGTTCCGAGCAGTGGCAGATACCCGTGCGTTGCCGCCGAGGTCATGACCTCGATATGCCCATCGTCTTGCAGGCGGCGGAAGGCCGCGATGAGGTCGCCGCTGTAGTCGTCCAAGAACGCTCGCCTCGTCTGTCGGAAGTGGTCATCCCACATTTCGGCGAGGTCGGCCCCCGCGGCATCCTTGTCCTTGGTGAACTGATCCCTGTCCTCCGCCGCCGCGCGAATCCTCATATCGAGATAATCCGCGAACTGCTGCTTGAAGCCGGGATCGGAGAGCTGCTCCGCGAGCACCGGCGTTATGCCAAGAGTGGTCTTGGGCGAGATACCCTCGCCCACAAGCTGGTCGAATGTCCGCAACAATGGGAGGTAGCTCTCCGCGGCACACTCGAACAGCATGTCGGAGCCATGCGGCCAGGTGCCATGTGTGAGAACATACGGGAGGTGCCCGTGGAGCACAAAGCTGAAGGCCCCGCGAGCTTTGGTGGATGTATCCTGTGACACTGCGCGTATCTCCATTCGAGTCAGTCGCGCCCCTCGGCCCCCAGCCTATGGAGCAAGAGGCAGGCCATGACGAAGGCGGCCATGGTCCAGGCGTGGGGAGCGGCCCAGTGTGACCCCGGGCCGCTGCCCATCATCTCGGGCAGCAGTCCCGTGGGGGTGCCGGCGCGAAGAACGGCCCGCATCGAAGCGACCGCGCGCGCGCGGTGGGCCGCAGCCGTCTCTGGGTCGGTGCCGGGGGACAGGGCAAGTCGCAGCAGGCCACGTGCAAACCAGAGGGTCGTCAGAGCTCCCGGCCCGCCGCCGGCGTAGCCGTCCCCCTCGAACCGCAGTACTGTCTCGTCGCCGCCGACGTCCTTGCCCAGCTTGCGGGCGATGGTGTCGAGAGACTGTTCTGCCATCTCCCGCTCGCGGGGATCATCGAGTCGGAGGAACTCGAAGGGTGTGATCATGCCGACGGCGGAGGCGTCGGCAGCCGCGTCCAACTCGCCGTCGACTCCGCGTCCGCGCGCGAAGTGGTCGCCCTGCCAGAGGCGAGACATCACTGCGCGCTTGACCTGGTCGCCCGTCTCCGCCCATCTCTCGGCCGGTCCCGTCTGCCCCGAGTTCGATGCCAGATAGGCGGCCTCGGACAGCGCGGCCGCAATGGCGGCGTTCGAGTAGGTGAACGTGCCCCTGAAAGTCTCCCAGAGATCGAAGGCGCTGGTGTGGAGGCCGGTGTCGGGCGAGATTGAAGCTGCGAGGTAGTCGGCTGCCCGGCGAGCGGAGTCCCAGACGTCCTCCAGGAAGGCCAGCCTCTCGGGCTCTGCGAGCGCCCTTGCGTGCCGTCCCATTGCGAACAACACGGAGGCGGTCTGATCTATCTGCAGAGAGTCCTCGGCCGTACACCACGCCGGCCCGCGCTCCCCGCTCAGCCAGTAGCGCTGCTCCCAATATCCCTCAGGTCGCTGCGTCCGCTTGGCCCAGGACAGGAAGCGCGCCAGGTAGTCAGGAAACCCCGCCGCTTCCATGGCCAGGCAGACCTCAACGGCGTCCCGCGGCCAGCAGTAGCCATATCCCCCCGATCTCTCGAAGAACGGATCGAACTCGGGCGCCGCCAGGATCGACCCGGTACTGGGATCGGCCAGGAGGTCTATCGCCAGCAGACACCGGTAGTAGGCCCCGGCCAGATCGTCCTCAATGTCGATGGGGAGGGCCTTGCCCGCGTGCCCTTCCCACCGTTCACGCGTCCATCCGAGGACGGCATCCCAGCCCAGGCTCTGCAGTCCCTCCGCCCGGGCCACGGCCGCCACTTCGTTCGAGTCGGCCGCTATGATGAAGTCTCGTGACGTGCGCTCGCCCGCGTCAAGCGAGAGATCCCAGCCCACGGCAAGATCAACGTCACCTATCTCCTCGGGCTGGCGGTTGAGCGAGCCGCGCTCGAGCTGGCGCTTGGCAGAATTGTGGCTTCCCGCGGAGGCGCGACCGCACCCATATTCGTCGAACGCGGTCCCCCCGAAGGCGAAGCAGATATTCCGCCAGTAGGCGACGCCGAGATTCCGCTCGGCGTGAAAGTGCACCGCGTTCTTGTGCTCCACTTCCCCCAGCTGCACATCGAGGTATTGGAAGAGCTTCGCGCGGATCGGCTTCTGGGAGCGATTCGTGGCCACGAACCGCCTCACCAGAGCGCATTCCTCCGAATGCACGAGATCCGTGATAGCGAGGGCGAGCCCGGACGACGTGTGAGTGAGGTCTGTCTGCACGATGTTCGTGCGGCCCACATAGTGCTGGTTCGACTCCCAGGCGTCGTCGAACGTCCACGTGAGGCGCCCCGGCCGGCCCTCCTTCCCGGGCAGGTAGACGGCCGGCATACCCTCATGGAGGTTCTGGCTGAAGTCGATGTGGGGGTAGAAGAACGTCATCAGCTCGCCGCGCGAGCCAAGAGTGATGAGGACGTGCGAGTTGCCGACGACGGCGTTTGGCTGGTAGACAGGCAACTCGTTAGCCCCGACGCCGCTCGGCGGCCTTGCCGTAGAGCTCGGCGTACTTTGCCGCCGAGCGCTCCCACGAGAAGTCAGCCGCCATGGCGTTCTGCATCAGGCGCGGCCAGCTCCTTCCGTCCTGATAGGTCATCACCGCTCGGCCGATGGCACCCAACAGGGACACCGCACTGTACTGCTCGAACGAGAAGCCGTTGCCCTCGCCACTGTCCAGGTCGAAGTCATCGATGGTGTCCGCGAGGCCGCCTGTGCTGCGGACGATGGGTATGGCGCCATACCGGAGGCTGATCATCTGGCCCAGCCCACACGGCTCGTAGCGCGATGGCATCAGAAACATGTCCGAGCCGGCATAGATCTGGTGGGCCAGCCGATTGTCGAACTCCAGGACAGCTGCCATCTTGCTCGGGTGGCCTGCAGCCAGGCCGGACAGGAGATCGTGGTAGTAATGCTCTCCCGTGCCCAGCAGCACGAACTGCGCATCCCATCTGAGGAGATGTGGGAGTGCCTCAGCGAGGACGTCCAGGCCCTTCTGGGCCGCGAGCCGAGAGACGAGGCCGATCAACGGCACATCCGGGCGCTCGGAGAGTCCGCACTGCCGCTGCAGGGCAGCCTTGCTGGCGGCCTTCCCCCCAAGGTCATCTGAGTCGTAGTTCGCCTCCAGGAGCCGGTCGGCGGATGGGCTCCACACCTCGTAGTCGATGCCGTTGAGAATCCCATATAGGTCTCCGCTGCGCTCCGTGAGAACGCCCTCGAGCCGCTCGCCGAACTCCCTCGTCTGGATCTCCTCGGCGTACTTCTCGCTCACCGTGTTCAGCAGGTCGGCGAAGACGAGCCCCCCCTTGAGAAAATTGACCTTCCCATAGAACTCCAGCCCGCGAAGCGAGAAGAGCGACTGGTCCAAGCCAACTGCGTCCATGACTGACGCGTCGAACATGCCCTGGTAGGCCAGATTGTGGATCGTGTGAAGCGTTCCGATCTTCGACAGTTCCGGATGCTCCGCGTAGGCCGTCTTCAGCAGCACCGGGATGAGTGCCGTCTGCCAGTCGTTGCCGTGAATCGCGTCCGGCCGCCAAGTGTCTTCCTCGAGGAAGCGAAGCACCGCCCGGCAGAACAGCGAAAACCGCTCGGCATCGTCCGGATGGCCGTAGAGGCCTTCGCGTTGGAAGAAGTCGGGGCAGTCGAAGAGGTAGGTCGGTACGCCCTTTATGGCATCGCTGACCTCGACTCCGACGCGCAGGCTGTGGCCGCCAAGCATCACGTCAATCGCGCCGCCGGTCGGTCGCGACTCGATCTTCTCCGCATCTATCGCGCTGTACTTGGGCACGGCCAGGCGGACATCGTGCCCGAGCCTGGCGAGCGCGGGCGGCAGAGAACCGGCCACGTCGGCCAGCCCGCCGGTCTTGGCGAACGGCACGGCCTCAGATGTGCAGAGCAGGACGCGGAGACTCATCGGTGTCATCCCTCCCGCAGATGGTAATCCCGGGCCGCGGCCGCGAAGGCGGCGAAGATCTCCCGGGCTTCCCCGGACTGGCGCATCCGCTCCGGGTGCCACTGAACGCCGAGTGCGAATCCGGTCTCCGTGAGCTCGATCGCCTCAGTCACCCCGTCCTCTGACCAGGCGGCTCGAGTCAGGCCCTGGCCGAGACGCGAGTTGGCCTGGTGGTGGGCGCTGTTTACTTTAGCTCGCGTGCTGCCGAGAATCGCTCCGAGCCGGCTGCCTTCTGCTATCTCGATCCGATGGTGCGGCTCTGGCTGATCCCCGACCCTCCGATGACATTGCGCCTCGTTCACTTCGGATGTAATGTCCCAGAGAAGGCTGCCGCCAAGCGCGACGCCGAGAACCTGGGCACCCCGGCAGATTCCCAGAACGGGCATCGCCCGGCCCAGCGCAGCATGGCAGAGGCCAAACTCCAGTTCATCGCGCGCGCGATCGACGTGCTTCAGTTTGGCTAGATCCGGCTGGGAGTCGTAGCGACAGAGCTCAGAGTCTATGTCGCCGCCGCCGGCCAGCACCAGCCCGTCGAGCCCATCCAGCTCGGTCGAGGTCTGAGGTGTCAACGACCGCGCGATCACTCCCTCCCTCTCAATGGCCTCGCGGTAAAGCTTCGCCTGCCGCGCCGCTCTCGGGTCGGCGTCCGGGCCAAGCGCGCGGGAGGAGAGCGAGATGCCGATTGTGGGACTGACCGCGCCTTCACCCATCGCCGCGAAAACCCGCGGCATTCTACCGGACCTGCCCGCCGGGGTCAACGCGCGCTTGTGGCCGCGTCAGACAAGCTCGCTGGCTGCGCTCGTCAGCGGGTGAGAACTCAGCGAGCCCTACTCGACCGCGCTGAGCCTGGCGAGGCGACGGGCCAAACGTGACTTCCGGCGCGCTGCCTGCCGAGGGTGGATGACGCTCCTGCTGGCGGCCTTGTCGAGCTGCCGACATGCCTGACGTGAAAGCTCCATGGACACCGTGGGATCTCCCGAGGAAATCGCTGTGCGCGCCTTTCTCACCAGTGTCTTGCACCGAGACTTCCACGCCATGTTGCTCAGGCGCCGCTTGCGAGAGCGGATGATGTCCTTCTTGGACGATTTGATGTTGGCCAAACGAGTCGTACCTCCAGGAATGCGAGGTCAAGTATAGCACAAGCCGGCGCAGCGCCACAAGGGGGGCTCGGCCAAGCTCCCGCGCGAGGCTGGCGGGAGTCGCGTACGGCCGATGGGGGCTCGGCATGACCAAGGGAGGTCAGCCCTCACGGGAAGCACGTGGTGCGCCGGAGCGCTCGGATTCGAGCGGACGAACCAAGGCTGCGGCGTGCCCAGACTGTCTGAGCTTGGGCTTGCACCGCGGGAGCTACTTGCCTGCCCGCGCGGCGAGACTGTGTCCTACGCGATCCGAGAGCAATGAGTGGTTGCCGAAGCCCTACGGCAACGTTGCGACTGCGCGCTCGATGGCCGCCCGCACCCACTCTCGCTCCTTCGGCGCGCAGTGGAGCCGCACATGTATGACACGCTCGGGAGCAACGACGGCTATAGTCGGGAACTCTCCCTGTCGACTCAATTCCACTGACTCGATGGAGTCCGTCGGAACGGATTCCACTCTCCCATCGGCCCACCGGAACCGGAGCTGTCCCTCCGCCACATCCACCCGCGAGCCGCCAAGCCAGGCCAGTATCTCCTCCCTTAGCGAGATTGCAGCATAGATGGTCATCGCCAGGAATACAGCCGACGTGCACCAGAGCACCCAGGCACCGATGTTAACAGGAAACCTGGCCACCACAACCGTCGCCAGGATGCCCGCGCCGCCGGCTACGCCGGCCATCACGAGCAGTGTGCGCACTGCCCCAGCTTCACGAAGCGGATAGCCGATGGCCCAGCCCGACGCGGACTCCTCCACGGCCAGGTGCAGATCACGGGGCAGCGAGAAGACGGCGGCCTGCGGCCGCGTTGCGGCCCGCTGGCGCAGACTGAGGCCGATCTCATCGGCCGGCGTCCAGTAGTCGGTGGCATCGGCACGCACGACCGTCGGGCGGGAGGCCTGCGCCGCAAGCCGTCGGAGTGCTGCCCGCGCGGCAATCTCGCTCCCGTACCTCAAGAGCCTCACGCGCTTGCCTGACCGCAAAGCCGCAGAGATCAGCCATCCAGCAAAGGTGAGGCGCGACTGCGCCAGCTCGAACTGCGCGAGCTCGGACTCATCAATGTCCGAAGAACCGCGCAGGAGGCCCAACGACCATGACCGCCGCATCTGGCCCGCATCCAGAGTCACCGCGAGGCGCGGCCGAATGCCCATAGACCAGGCCAGGAATGCCCCCACGAGAGCTGATAGGGCCAGCACCTCGCGAATGTCGGCAAGCGTCCATGGCGGCCCACGGACCGCTGGGCCCAACTCGAACGCTGCTACGATCGAGGCGAAGGCAAGCAAGGCCAGCCAGGCGGTCTTCCGGCAGTAGGCGCGGATCGGCATTCGCCAGTCCGAGGCCAAGTCCCCACGGAGCGGCGGACCGCGGACGAGGGCGACCGCAAGGACGACCCAGATGAGCCCGAGCACCCAGATAGCTTTGCGCGCGAGCGGCATAGCCGTCCAGAGCTGCTCCCGCTGGGTGGAGAGGAAGGCCCGCCACTCCACGTGCGCTGGCCAACGCGCAGACAGCTTGGCGGCATCACCCTCGAGGTAGGCCAACTCGCCCGATTCGCCAGGACGGGGAGCGCGGCCCTCATAGTCCACCCATATGTGGCTGAACGATGCCTGGATCTCGTAGGGGATTCCCTTGCCTTCGAGCAGGCTCGCGAGGACGAGAGTCTTCGCCTCGCAGTCGCCATGGGTCATGTCGGCCGCCTCCAGCGCCGTCGGCACATACCAGGGGACGCGGAAGAGCGTCCAGTCGGGGGTCGACAGCAGGAGACTGTCCACGAAGAGCTCGATCGTGCCCGGGTCCTCGGGCAGCTTCCACCCCCTCTTCTGCTCCAGGCCGGGGTCAATCGGGAGGCGTCGGTAGCGGGCGAAGTTGCGGATCAACACGCTCGGATTCGGATACATCGCGAACAGCGTCCACGCAGCCGCGAGAGCAACGAAGACGATGAGCCGGAGCCCCGCGCGGCGCCGGGGAGTGCTCGCGCTCACTCTTCCGTCTCTCCTGTCAGGCAGGCCTCGGACAGCCGGACCAGCTCTCTGCGGATGCGCGGACCGTGCGTTCCCTCCCAGTAGACGCGAGCACAGCCGGGGCAGCGCGCATAGGTCTCATTGGTGAGGTAGACGAAGGGCGGCACACGATCCCACACCTCGTCTCGGGCGGCGGGCACGAGCGGCTCATTGCACACCGTGCAGCGGGTCAGCGGGCGAGCGGCTTCGAGGTCGAGGGGGACCTCTCTCGCCACTTGGACGAGTTGATCGGAGACGTGATCGCCCCCGATCAGCACTACTTCCACGTCTGCGGGATCGGGGAACCGCGTGTCGCGGGTCAGTGCGATGGCGTCGCGCTCTCTGGCGCGAGCGATGACCTCGTGGTCGCTCAGCAAGGGATCGTAGAACACGTCGAAGCCAAGGGCGCGCAACCACCTTGCCAACCGCCCTAGCATGCTATCGGCGACGAACCGCGGGGGCATCAGGCAATCCTCCCCTACGCCGCGCCTCTGTTCTGCATGCTCGCCCTCCATCCTGCCGGCGGGCGCCGCAGAGGGCGCCCTAGGGCCGGGCCTGACAGCGCGTGTCGGCCGTGGTATAATGACACGAGCGGGCCGCGTTGGCGGCCTTGCGTCCTCAGGGGACGAATGTCGATACTCTCTTTCTTCTTCGATTCGACCCGCAGAGAGCTCACGCGGGCGCGCGGTATGGCTGCGCGTATACGCGCGCTGGGCCCGGAGATGCGCGAGCTCACCGATGAGCAGATGCGGGCAAAGACGGACGAGTTCCGCGATCGCCTGGCCCGCGGCGAGACGCTGGACGATCTGCTCATCGAGGCCTGCGCGCTCGTTCGGGAGGCAACCTGGCGGCACCTGGGAAACAGGCAGGTTCGCTTCCGCGTGTACAGGGAGGAAAGCCGCATCCCCGAGGAAGTCATCGTGCCCTTGGAGGAGGCCGACCACCACGAGCGGCGCCTCGAAGCTGACGGACTGCGGCATGAGCGCGAGGACTTCATGGCCCACTTCGACGTGCAGATGGTCGGGGCCATCATGCTCCACTGGGGGCGGGTCGCAGAGATGAGAACCGGTGAGGGGAAGACACAGGTTGCCGTCGCCGCCCTCTACCTGAACGCGCTGGAGGGCAAGGGCGCGCATCTCCTGACCCACAACGACTACCTGGCCCAGCGAGACCGAGACTGGATGGCGCCGATCTACGAGTCACTGGGCCTGACCGTGGGCGCCATCCAGCACGATATGAACCATGAGGAGCGCCAGCAGGCCTATGCCTGCGACGTCACCTATGCCACGAACTCGGAGGTCGGCTTCGACTACCTTCGGGATAACACAGTGGACTACGCTGACTGGCTCGTGCTTCGGGACCTGAACTACGCCATCGTCGATGAGGCAGACAGCTTGCTAGTCGACGAGGCGCGCACTCCGCTGATCCTGGCGGGGGCGGGGACGAAGCCGACGGAGCTCTACCGGAAAGTCGACAGGGTGATCCCCCGGCTGACAAGGGATACTGACTACATCGTCGACGAGAAGAGCCGGACGGCGGCGCTCACCGAAGACGGCATCCAGAAGATGGAGAGAGAGCTCGGGGTCTCCAATCTCGCGGATCCCGAGAACCTCGAGCTGTACCAACACGTCAACGCGGCGATGCGGGCACATGCTTGCTACAAGCGGGATGTGGACTATGTCGTACGAGACGGCAAGGTCATCATCGTCGACGAGTTCACCGGCCGGCTGATGCACGGAAGGCGCTATTCGGAGGGACTCCATCAAGCGATCGAGGCCAAAGAGAAAGTGCAGATCGAGCGGGAGAACGTAACGACCGCGACGATCACGCATCAGAACTTCTTCCGGCTATACAAGAAGTTGGCCGGCATGACTGGCACCGCCAAGACGGAGGAGCCGGAGTTCATAAAGGTCTTCGGGATGCCTGTCGCCGTTGTTCCCACACACCGCCCGATGATCCGCGGCGACAACCCGGACGTGATCTACAAGACCGAGGAGGCCAAGTACCACGGCATCACGGCAGAGATTCTGCGGATGCGGAGCCTCGGGCGACCCACGCTCGTCGGAACCCGGTCGATACAGGTCTCGGAGCGCCTGAGCGAGCGGCTGAAGGCCGAGAAGCTGCAACTCCTGGCGCAGCTCATCCTTCTGGAGTACGCCCTGCTCGATTCCGACGGTCTGGCGGAGGGGCAGCGCCGCGAGCTCGCCCGCGCTCTGCGGGCGCGCCTGACCGAGGTGGAACGAGAGGCGCGCCATCTGGAAGCGGCCGTCTCGAAGTTCGACTACTCGTCCCTGCGCCTGGCGCAGCCCGAGGAGCAGCGACGCATCGAACACCGGCTCGCTCGCATCGCGCGCCTGTCGGAGGAGATACAGGGCCTAATCGGCACTCTCGAAGGCGGGGATGGCGTCAGTGGCGGCGAGGTGCGCCGCATCGCCGAGATCATCTGCTTCCAAGCATTGGAGGGAGTCCCGATGGGTCGCCCCGGCGCCCTGCTTCGGGCGCTCGGCATTGACCCGGAGGTCACCAAGGCCCACAACACGAGGCGGCTCGCCGAGCTGATAGGCCTCGACGAGAGAGAGCACGAGAGCCTTGGGGAGGTGCTCCAGCGCGGCATCCCCCATCGCGTTCTCAACGCGAAGTACCACGAAATGGAGGCTCACATCATCGCTCAGGCCGGCCGTCCGGGAGCCCTCACCATCGCCACCAACATGGCCGGCCGGGGCGTCGACATCCTTCTCGGCGGCAACCCGCAGGAGGTCGCCAGAGAACTCCTCCAGCGCGATGGTACCGACCCCGACCAGGCGACTCAGGAGCAGCTCGACGCGGCTCTCAAGGAGGCCCAGACTATCTGCGCTCGGGACAAGGAGAACGTGCTCGCCCTCGGCGGGTTGCACATCCTGGGCACCGAGCGCCACGAGAGCCGTCGCATAGACAACCAGCTGCGCGGCCGGGCGGGCCGACAGGGCGATCCTGGTTCTTCTCGCTTCTATGTATCCTTCCAAGATGAGCTCATGCGGCTCTTCGGCCCCGAGCGCCTCGACTTCCTTCTGAGCAAGTGGCCGGAGAACGAGCCCCTGGAGGCGAAGATCACGAGCCGCATGATCGAGAACGCGCAGAAGAAAGTCGAGGCCCACAACTTCGAGATCCGGAAGCACCGTCTGCAATACGACGACATCATGAACCATCAGCGGGCGCTGATATACGAGCAGCGCCACCGCGTACTGCTCGGCGAAGACCTCCAAAGCAGCGTGCTGACTCACATGGACGAGTTCGTCGAGGCCCGGACCAAGGAGTTCGCCAGCCCGGAGGTGCATCCCGACGAGTGGAATGTGGAAGCCCTGCACCAGGCGCTGGCCGAGGCCTATCCCATCGGTGTGTCGGTCGATCACATGGCCGAGTACCGAGGCCACGAGGAGCTGGTCGAGTTCCTGCAAGGCGACATAGCGGCGGCCTATCGGGGGAGGGAGCGAGCGGCCGGCGATGAGCAGATGCGCGAGCTCGAGCGGCTGGTGACGCTGAGGGTCGTGAGCGCACGCTGGATAGACCACCTTGCTGCGATGGAGGACCTCGAAGAGGGCATCGGGCTCCGCGGATACTCGGGCGTCGACCCTCTGATCATCTATCGGAAGGAAAGCTACGACTACTGGCAGCGCCTGCTCGAGACGATCCGCGAAGACATCATCAGATTCCTCTTCCGCGTCGAGATCGAGGCGCAGGAGACGGAAGAGCAGCGCCGCGCGCGGCTGGGCCTGGGGCGGACGCCGCAGGGCCGCCCTGTTGAGGCATCGGAGGCGGACGGAATCGCGGCTGCGGCCGGGGCCGCTCGCACATCTACTGCAGAGGCCCCCGCCGCCACGGCCGTGAAGGCGCCACCCGGCCGCGAGGCGCCGACACGGCGTGCTGCGCGGCGCGCCGGGCCGAAGGTCGGGCGGAACGACCCCTGCCCTTGCGGCAGCGGGAAGAAGTACAAGCGGTGCTGTGGCCGCGCCGGCGGCCGCTAGCCCGCGCCATCTAACGGAAGGTAGGTGATTCGCATTGGCTGGTCAACGCGAGCTGCGAGAGCGCGCGGAGCAATTGCTCAATCAAGCGCGAGAACTGAGGGATCGTCTTTGACCTCGCATCTCGCGAGGCAGAGCTGAGCGATCTCGAGGAGCGGGCCGCCGCTCCGGATGTGTGGAACGATTCCCAAGCCGCACAGAGACTGCACGCCGATCTGGCCCGGCGGCGGCGCGAGCTCGAGCCCCTGCGGGAACTTCTCTCGAAAGCCGAAGACACCGCAGTGCTGGCCCAATTGGCGGAGGAAGAGGGCTCGGGGGCAGAGGCCGACGAGATCGTTGCGGGTCTAACCCTAGTGGAGCGTATGATCGATGAACAGGAGGTCATACGCCTGTTCTCTGGTGAGTACGACTCGCACAGCGCGCTCGTTCACATCAACGCCGGCGCCGGCGGCACCGAGTCCTGCGACTGGGTCGACATGCTGGCGCGCATGTACGGCCGGTGGGCCGAGCGGCACGAGTACTCCTGGGAGATCATCGACCGCACGCCGGGCGATGAGGCCGGCAGCCGGAGCATCACAGCCAGCGTCGACGGCGATCACGCCTATGGTCGGCTGCGCGGAGAGCGCGGAGTGCACCGCCTGGTCCGCATCTCTCCCTTCGACGCCGCGAGTCGGCGGCACACGTCGTTCGCGTCTGTGGACGTGATGCCGGAGGTCGAGGAAGCCGATGAAGTGGAGATCGGTCCAGAGGACCTCAAGATCGATACCTTCCGCGCGAGCACCGCAGGCGGACAGCACGTCAACAAGACCGACTCGGCGGTGCGCATCACGCACCTCCCGACGGGCATTGTCGTTTCGTGTCAGAACGAGCGCTCCCAGCACAAGAACCGGTCATTCGCCATGCGAGTGCTCAAAGCGCGCCTGCTCGATCTCCAGCGGCAGGAGCGCGAGGCGAAGCTGGCGGAGCTGCGCGGCGAGCAGACCGAGATCGCCTGGGGACACCAGATCCGCTCTTATGTGCTGCACCCCTATCAGATGGTCAAGGACCACCGCACGGAGCACCAGTCAGGAAATGCGGGGCCCATGCTCAACGGCGAGATCGATGAGTTCCTCGAAGCCTACCTGCGCTACGATATGGCGCTGCGCGCCAAGTCGGGTGCCCTGTAGGCTCTGCAAGCGGGCCGCCAGCGCGAACGGCGGGGTCGCGCCGGCGATCCCGGGTGGAGTGAGATGAGACGCAGGCCCAATCTGAGACACGTCGTCTGGTGGATCCTGCGGATCATCAACCTGTCCCTGCTCGTCACCATTGCGGGGACGGCCGGGCTGCTGCTGGGCACGTACGCCGGGATCGCGCAGATCATCCCCAACGCGCGCGACCTCGCGGGCATCCGGCCGGGGCAGTCCTCCCGCGTGCTCTCATCGGACGGCAAGCTGCTCGGGCAGATCGCGACCGAGCACCGCCAGTTCGTGCAGCTCGAGACGATTCCCGAGGCCCTCCCGCAGGCGTTCGTGTCCATCGAAGACCACGACTTCTACCAACACCTCGGAGTCGACCCCAGAGGGATCATCAGGGGCGTGCTCTACGGGCGGGGCACGAGCACGATCACGCAGCAGCTCGTCCGGAACGTGTACCTCACTCCGGCCAGGACGCTCTCGCGGAAGCTGTCGGAACTGGTCCTGGCGGTCCAGCTCGAGCGAGCCTACACGAAGCCGGAGATCATGGAGCTCTACCTGAACCAGATCTACTTCGGCGAGGGAGCATATGGCGTACAGGTGGCCTCGAAGACATACTTCGGAAAGGACGTTTCCGAGCTGAGCCTTGCGGAGTGCGCCCTGCTCGCCGGGCTGCCGAAGCGACCAGAGCACTATTCCCCCTTCGAAGACCAGCAGCGGTCGATCGACCGGCGGAACTTGGTGCTATCGATGATGGCCGAGCAGGGCCTCATAACCGCCGATGAAGCCGGGGAAGCGAGAGAGGCTCCACTGGAGCTGGTGGACGAGAAGAAGCCGCTTGGGTTGGAGGCCTACCGCGCGCCGTACTTCACGAACTACGTCCTGCGCGAGGTCTCTCGGCTATACGGGGCAGATACCCTCTACCGCGGCGGTCTCACAATCCAGACAACGCTCAACCTCGAGATGCAGGAGGCCGCCGAAGAGGCCGTGAAGTGGGGCATGGAGGACGTCAAGAGGCGTAGGTTCAGCTGCGGCCATATCGCGCTCGTGGCACTGGATCAGCGCACCGGTGCGATCAAGGCGATGGTCGGCGATCTTGACTACGAGCAGAACCAGTACAATTTGGCAGTTCAGGGCGGCAGGCAGGCGGGTTCTGCCTTCAAGCCTTTTGTGTATACGGCCGCGCTCGAAGCGGGCTATACGCCCGATACTCTCGTCGACGACAGCCCGGTTACCTACGAGAGCGTTGTCGGCGAGCCCTACACACCGCGGAACTACGACGGGGAGTTCCACGGTGTCGTGCCTTTCCGCATGGCTCTCGCGAGGTCGTTCAACATCGCAGCGGTGAAGGTCGGCGACGAGGTGGGGATGACCGCTGTCATCGATGTGGCGAGGCGAATGGGCATCTACCATCCGATGGATCCCTATCTCTCGCTCGCAATTGGCTCGTGCGATGTGGCGCCGCTCGAGATGGCGGCCGCCTATGCCGTTTTCGCGACACGGGGCCTGCGCACCGAGCCCTTCGGGATCCGGAGCATCCGGGATGCGACCGGCCGCACGATCTTCGAGCACCGGGCCGTGACCTGGCGCGCGCTCAATGAACGCGTTGCCGAACAGATGCGCGGTATGCTCTCAGCAGTGACCCGGAGCCCGGGCACAGGCTGGTATGTCGGAAGTGCCCTCAACTTCCCCACAGCCGGGAAGACCGGTACTTCGAACGAGTACAAGGACGCCTGGTTTGTCGGCTATACCGACGCGCTGGTCGCTGCCGTCTGGATGGGCAACGAGCCGCCCGCGCCCACCGCGCCGCCTGGCAGAGAGAAGGGGATTTCCGGAGCAACCATCCCAGCCCCCGTATGGGTGCAGTTCATGAAGAAGGCTCATCCTATCGCGACTGCGGCTCAGGAGAGCGAGGGTCAACTCCGCGTCGTCCACATCAGAGCCACCGGGCGCGGGGGCACCGAGGCGCCGGAGGCGCCCGATGACTCCCTTCCCAGCGAAACCGCCGGACCTTCGGCGGAAGTCCCCGCGATGGCCACAAAGCGGATCTGTCCGAGCTCAGCCATGCTCGCAGGGCCTCATTGCCCCCGGGCCGTCCAGGTCACGTACGACCTCGAGTCCGGCGGGCAGCCGCCAACAGCGACCTGCGACATGCACACCTTCGCGCCCGAGGTCCAGCCGGAAGGCCCCGCCCCGGTTGAGCCCCCCGAGCCGCCGGTCGATGAGCGGGTCACCCTCCCCATCTGCGCGATATCCGAGAAGATCGCGACTGCTCGTTGCCCTCTCGTCGTCAACCGCACCTTCAAGAATGCGAGTGCAGCACCCACGGAGAACTGCGAGCGACACATGCGCAGCTCCCTCGGACCGTAGCCTCAGGAAGGTGGCGCCATGACGCGGGCATTCCGCATCGGACGCATATTCGGGATCAACATCGAGGTCGACTACACCTGGTTCATCATCTTCTTCATCATCCTCGTGGGGCTCTACACCGGCTTCTTCGCGCGGTACCTGCCAGGTATTTCACAGGCGGCCCGCTGGCTGGTCGCGGCTGTCACGGCGCTTCTGTTCTTCACGAGCGTGTTACTCCACGAGCTCGCCCATTCCATCGTCGCGGTCCGGTCCGGCATGAAGATCAGTGGCATTACGCTGTTCCTCTTCGGCGGCATGTCCAAGATGACGGACGAGCCGAAGTCGCCGGAGATCGAGTTCAAGATGGCCATCGCCGGGCCGCTCATGAGCCTGGCGCTCGCGGCCATATTCTTCGCCGCTTCGATCGCTCTGAGCTTCGCCTCTGGGGGAGGCGTGTTCGGGACGGTTTTCCGCTGGCTCGGAATCGTGAACGGCATGTTGGCGGTCTTCAACTTGCTGCCAGGATTCCCGCTGGACGGCGGCAGGGTGCTTCGCGCGGGCCTCTGGAAGTCGATGGCGAGCCTCGGGGACGCCACCCGAATCGCCGCGACGTTCGGTCAGGGCCTGGGGGTGCTGATGATCGTCGGCGGCATCTTCGCGTTCTTCAGCGGGGCGGGGTTTGGAGGTCTCTGGCTTGCGTTCATCGGCTGGTTCTTGATGCAGGCCGCGCAGTCCAGCTACCAGCAACTGATCTTACGCCAGGCCCTGTCTGGCATGCCGGTCGGTGCGGTGATGACCGAAGATGTGGACGTCGTGCCCGACTATCTCACGCTCGATCGAGTCGTCCAGGATTACATCATGGGCCGGAACCATCCGGCCTTTCCCGTCCAAGGCGACGACCGGGTGCGTGGGCTGATCTGTCTCAATGACATCCGCAGTGTACCGCGGGACCGATGGCATCAGGTGACCGCGGGCGAAGCTGCGCCCGCGCTTTCCGAGCGCAACACGATTGCTCCCACCGCCGACGCTTGGGAGGCACTCGTCAGGATGAGCACCGAGAACTGCGGGAGGCTCGTGGTCATCGAGAACGGCCTCCTTCGCGGCATCGTGAGCCGAACCGACATCATGCGCCTGATGAGGAACAGACTCGAACTGGGGATATAGCAGCGCGACCGTGAGCACCCGCCATCTGATGCTCGCCGCTGCCGCCGGCCTCGCTGTTACGCTGCTGATCCTCATCAGCGGCAGTCGTGCGCCCTGGGCAAGGAGCCCGACGACTCGGATCGCGCCTCCCGCCGACCTATCCTCCCTGCCCGACGAGTGCCCGACCGACGGCGAGCGCGTGGTAGTGATCCACAAGGCAAAGCGCGCGCTCGGCCTGTACGTTGGTGGGCAGCTCGCGGCCGCCTATCCCATCGGCCTTGGTCCCCGGCCCGAGGGGCACAAGGAGCGAGAGGGAGACCGGCGGACACCCGAGGACGAGTACTACGTCTGTACCCGGAACGCGCGCTCCAGGTTCCATCTTTTCCTGGGGATATCGTACCCGAACCATCGCGACGCGGCGCAAGCCCTGAGCGAAGGGCATATCACCCAACAGCAGCACGACTCAGTTGTCGGAGCAATGGCGCGCCGACACCAGCCGCCGTAGGACACCCCGCTCGGCGGCGAGATCGGGCTTCACGGGGGCGGTGCTGGTGCCGACTGGACGCTGGGCTGCATCGCGATGGAGAACGACGCAATAGAGCACCTCTGGGACACGCTCCGTCTGGGTGACCCTGTCCTCATCCAGCCCTGAGGCGCGCTTCCTGGGGCCTAGCTCGACAGCGATTCCGCGTAGGGTGCCCCCATGACGCCTCGCTCCGTTACGATGCCGGCTATCAGCTCCGCCGGCGTCACGTCAAATGCGGGGTTGAACACAGCAGCCCCCGGCGGGGCACTCTTGGCGCCGGCGAAGGCGAGCACCTCGTCGGAATCGCGTTCCTCGATCGGAATCTCTGAGCCGCTCGCCAGCGAGAGATCGACGGTGGACATCGGCGCGGCGATGTAGAATGGGAGCCCGTGGTGCCGCGCGAGGACGGCGAGCGAGTACGTGCCAATCTTGTTCGCCGTGTCCCCGTTCCGCGCGATGCGGTCTGCGCCGGCGATGACCAGATCGGCCATTCCGCGAGCCATGCAGGTCCCGGCCATCCCGTCCGTAACGAGGGTGGCGGGGATACCGTCCCGCATCAACTCCCACATCGTGAGCCGCGCGCCCTGAAGAAGCGGCCTCGTCTCACACGCGAGCACGCGCAACGAGTTGCCCACTGCATACGCGGAGCGGATCACGCCCAGCGCCGTGCCCTCTCCCCCCGTAGCGAGCGAGCCAGTGTTGCAGATCGTCATGACGCCGGCGCCTTGCGGGATCAGCGTCGCGCCGTGCTCTCCAATCGAGCGGCAGGTCTGCGCGTCCTCTTCGTGTATCGCGACGGCTTCCCCGAGCAGCTCCTCCGGTCGGGCTCCCTCCTCTGCCGCGGACAGCATTCGTTCCAGCGCCCAGAAGAGGTTCCGCGCGGTCGGGCGAGTGGATTGGAGCAGCTTGGCAGCGCTCCGCACGCGCTCCTGCAGCGAACCGCCGGAGCTGTGGGCGGCCAGCGCGATGCCATAGGCGGCTGCGATGCCGATGAGCGGCGCGCCTCGGACGCGCAGCGACCTGATCGCCTCCGCCACCTCCTCCACCCGCCTGCACGGCAAGTGCTCCTCGCGATGTGGCAGCAAGGTCTGGTCGAGGATTACGACGTTGCCGTCGGCCCATTCGATCGGCCGGATCGCTGATGGTCGCATAGCTGTCTCGCTCTCCCGCGCTGTCAATTCCGTCGAGAACGGACTATAATCCTGAGGCGGAGCTCCGCTGCAGCGAAGGAGTCCGAGCGGCCGTGCGCATGCGAAGCTGCCCCCACTGCGGGGCCGACAACAGCACCAGGCGGCAGACCTGTTACCAGTGCCAGAACCCGTTGCGGCCGGAGGCCGGCCCCGAGCCGGGACGGCCTGCCCCCGCCTCCCGCTGGGAGGCCATCGAGCTCACTCGGCAGGGCTCGGGGCGCCGCTCCGAGCGCCCTGCCCTGGACGCGAGTTCGGTTTCGCGAGTGCGCGTCCCTGCCGCCCCGGACCAGGCACCGCGCAGGTATGTTCCAGCGCGCCGCAGCAGTCTCCGGCATGTGCGCAGGATGGGGGCGTTCTTCCAGGAGCTGCGGACTCTCACCGGGAGCGGCATCGCCCTCGCGCCCGCCTGCCGCGAGGTTGAGCGCCGCGCGCCGGGGCAGCTCCGTACAGTGGCGCAGGATATGGCCCAGGCCGCCGAATCCGGCGAACCCATCTCCACCGTCATGGAGAGCTATCGCGCCCTGTTCTACCCGTGGCACATCGGCGTCGTGAGGGCGGCCGAGGCGGGAGGCTTCCTTCCCGAGGCCTTCGAGCAGATCGCTCACGCCTACGAAGTCGAGTGGGAGACGCGCGCCGCGCTGCGGCTCAGGCTCTTCGTCTATACTGCGCTGGGCGTGCCCGCGATACTGGTGTCGGCTCCCCTGCTGCTGACGGTTGCACAGCCGATCCCAGAGGATGGGTGGACGCCGAAGCTCGTGGTGGAGAGCATCTTCTACCACGTCAAGACTGTGTCCCTGCCGATTGCGGCCGGCCTCGCCGGCCTCATCTTGCTCTGGCAGCTGCTGGCTGCAACCATCTGGTTCCAGTCCTTCCAGCAGCGGGTCGTGCTGCGTCTGCCGGTCGCCGGCCGAGTCGCTCAGACCGCTGCTCTCGACCGCTACCTCGCCACCTTGGGACTGATGCTTCGCAGTGGGCTGCCCATCGCCGCGGCCGCGGAGGAGGCGGCGCTCGCGGCCGGCAACCCGGTGCTGACTCCGCGGCTTCTCGAATTCGTCCCCGCCTTGCGGGAGGGGGCACCGCTCTCTAGCCTCCTGGCACAGTCCCGCGTGTTCGACGCGGATACGCTCAACATGGCGGCCACGGGGGAGGCCTCGGGAAGCCTGCCCGACATGCTGTCGCGCGCGGCCGGCTACTACCGGGAGGACAGCGCCGCGAAGCGCGCCCTGCTCGTGCGTGCCGGAGGTATCGTCGTTGGCGTCATCTACCTCTTCGCCTTCGGGGCTCTAATCTACTTCGGCGCGAAGATCTACTTCGACTTCGCCTTTCGGATTGAGTCCTGGGTGAGCGGCGAGGACCTGCCGAGCGTTGACTGGTAACGCATTCCCGCTCCGGATGTATGACTACATGTTGGGGTGAGCAATGGAGGAGATGACTTGAGGCTCGGCGTCGATGATATGTGTTTCGCCTGTGGGCAGAAGAACCCGATCGGGTTGAAGCTCGCCTTCCGCTTCGAAGGTGAGGACTACGTCACGGACTTCGAGGTCAGGCCCGAATACCAGGGATGGGCGGGACTCGTTCACGGCGGCCTGCTCGCCACCGCCCTCGACGAGGCCATGGCGCGTCTGCTCTGGGAGAAGGACCTCAACGCCATTACCGGCCGGCTGACCGTCCGCTACCACAAGCCGCTGACCATCGGCGAAGCGGTGCAGATACGCGCTCGCATCGCCAAGCGGCGCTCTCCCATGATCGAGACGACGGCCGAAGCCGTGATGGCCGACGGGAGCTTCGCGGCCGAGGCCACGGCCGTGAGCATGGAGGTATAGCCGACTGGCTCGACCAGGCGCCCTGCAGGCCGGCTAGGGCTGCGCGCGGGCCATGAGTTGCCGCGCCGCTTCCGGAAGGTCGGACACGTCGTCTATCAGCACATCTGCCCCGGCCACCTCTCCCCTCCCGCCGTATCCGTAGGCTGCCCCGATGCCCATGATGCTGTTGGCGCGAGCGGCCGCCACATCGTCCTCGCGGTCGCCGACGACAACCGCCGGCCTCGCCCGCAACTCGCGCAGGAGGTCGGCGACCATCTCGGGTTTGCCGGGGCCCTCCTCGGTGCGCCAGCGCACCAGATCGAAGAAGTCCAGCAGGTCGTGGGCTTCGAGCACAGTGCGCACATAGGCCTCCGGGCCGTTGGAGCAGATCGCCATCTGGGCGACCGTCCTCCGCAGCTCTGCGAGCGATGCCCGAGCACCAGGGTAGAGCTCGCCGGTCCTCGGGACCATGTCCCGTTCTTTCTGCCACACGGCGGCCGCTATGGCTTCGGCGCGGCCCCCGGGGGCCCGCTCGTCGAGCCAAGCGACGAACTCCTCGTCGGGCTTGCCGAAGAACTGCCGTATCTCCGTCTTGGAGGGTAGCGCGAGTCCGTGCTCGGCGAACACCGATTCGATGGCGGGGATCGTCGCGGTCTCGGTCTTGAAGAGAGTGCCATCTACGTCGAGCACGACGAGACCCCGCACGCGCGTCGTCAACGGACGCGCTCCCTGGAGCTGCGCCCACCTCGGCCCTCTGCTTCGCCGTGCTCGTCCTCGCGGCCGAGCGGCTCTCCCGCCGACTCCCCGTCCTCGCCGACGTCCCGTCGGGGAAGCCACGCTTCGCGCTCGACCGCCATCTGCACGTCTTCAAGTCTGACACGCCCTCGCTCTGGCTTGCGGGAGCTCGGCCGGAACCCCGCTTTCTCGTAGCAGCGCAGAGCACGGCGATTGTCCCGGTGGCAGGACAGCCGGACCTCGCGAAGCCCCAAGTCATGGAAGGCATATTCCAGCAGCCCGCTCGTCGCGACGGTGCCGTAGCCCTTGTCCCAGAGCCTCTTCTCGCCGATCATGATGCCCAGGAATGCGGTCCCGGCCTCACTGTCAATGCCGCGCAGCCCGCACGTTCCTATCGGCCTCCCATCCTCGTCCTCGACGATGAAGCCGCGCTGGTGCTCCTTGTCCGCTAGTATGCCCGCGATCCAAGCGCGCTCCTGCTCTAGAGTGCGCGCCGGCTGGAGGAGCCCCAGAAACCGATGCACGTCTGGATCTGAGACCCAGCGGAAACAGACCTCCGCGTCACTGATTCGAATCGGCCGAAGGCTGATCCGGGGCATGGGCCTTAGCTTCGCCGGTCTGTCGAGCCACCCTTCGGGCCACCCATTCTTTACAGCCCATACCTGCTTTCCGTATAATGTCGCCCAGTGCGTCCGCCAAGCCAGGACGCGCCGCGAGGTGAACAATGGCACCGAGTCGCAGCCACAGTTGCATCAGGCCCGGCCGACGCTCCCGGGCGCTCCTCATCGCCGCGATGGCAGCTCTATGTCTGCTGCCGCTCGACGGCGCTTCCGGGCTCCGTCTTCCCGTCGACGAGCAGGGCCGGCAAGTGCGCGTCTACGTCATGTGGAACCGAGATTACCTTTCTATTGCGGCGAAGGTGCCCGACACGATGATCACGGCCACCAGCACCGCGCCCATGTCCGTGCCCGAACAGGACGACGCGATCGAACTCGCCTTCGAGATGTCGGGCCAGCCTGGCACGCCGGCCTATCGGCTCATCATCAGTGCTGCGGGCGGCATGACGCTCTACGCCCGAGACGGCTGGGGGCGCTGGCGAGCCGATCGCTCCTGGATATCGGGGCCTCGCACTGTCAAGTACGCGGTGTCCGTTGACGGCACGCTCAATGACCCCCACAGCGAGGATACGGGGTTCACTGTCGAGTGTGCCATCCCTTGGGAATTCCTGAGTGAATCGCCCCCCGGCGGCGCGGACATCGGCTTCAACGTTGTCTGTTGGATGCAAGGCGAGAACCAGGGCATTGCCAGCTGGTCGCCTGCTGTGCGGGAACCGGCGCACGTCGGCGACGCCGCCCGCTGGGGCAGGATGCACGTCAGGCTGGGGTCAGAGCTGGCGAAGGCCACGGGCACCCGGGTGCCCTGCCCCATCGTCGCCCAGACGCCGTTCATCGACGGCATGCTGGCCGCCAACGAATGGTTGGCCGCGTCGACGCTCGAGTTCGACAAACCGGAGCCGCTGATCGACTCTCTGCCCGAACCGCAGCAGGGGAGCCCCCGCGCCACCACGCTGATGGCGATCTATCGGTACGACTGGTGTGGCGGCATTGCCCCGCAGGATGGCGCGCCCTTCTGGACGGCGGATGGCATGCCCGCGACGAGCGATCAGCCCCAAGGTGGCACAGGCCCTTGGGTTAGCTACGCGAGCGTTGCCTGGCACGCCAGGCAACTCGAGGAAGTCCAGCGGGCCGGCATCGATGTCATACTTGCGCGCTACTCCGGCGAGGAGGATGCCCGGCGAAGCTGGGCTCGGATCGGCCTGAGTCGCCTCGGGCAAG
Organism: Candidatus Hebobacterum abditum; assembly: GCA_029821875.1. Lineage (GTDB taxonomy): Bacteria > Armatimonadota > Hebobacteria > Hebobacterales > Hebobacteraceae > Hebobacterum > Hebobacterum abditum. The sequence goes on from JALGXW010000004.1 coordinate 104,593, forward strand.
CGCTGAAGGAGCGCCGGGCCGAGGGCCTCGGCTATCCGCTAGTAGGGATGATGCTGGATACGGCCGCGCTCCGGGGCGCCGATCTGACGTCGGAGCCAGGCAAGCAGCTCCTCTACGGGATGGTCCGGGAGTTCTTCCTCCACGTGCCCAGGGAGTACTGGGCCGAGGTCGGTCGTGCGCCGGAGAAGGGCGCGCCGGGCGGAGTTCCTATCCTTCTCGGTGAGCCGGACGGCCTGGCTGACTGGGACGGAGGCTTCCTGGACTTCGGCCAGGGGCGCTTCGGCGAGGACCTCCTCGGCGCGAGGCTCGTCTGGCTTGGGAGCAGTGCTTGGCGACGGAAAGGCGCCGAGCTCTACTCGCACATCAGCCTCCCGCGAGAGACCGGGTTCTCGGTATCCAGTCCCGTCGGAGCGACAGCGGTTGCGCTCTCCCCGGGCCGCTGTCCGGCGCCCGGAACGAGCGGGGCGATACGAAGTCGAGCCGAGGGACGCGCCTACCGTAGCGACTGGCAGCGCGCGCTGGCCGCGAAGCCCGAACTCATCATCATCGATAGCTGGAATGACTATGCCAACGGGACGGAGGTCGGCCCGAGCCGCCAGTACGGCGTGCTCTATGTTGACGCGACTCGCTACTTCCAGTCACGCCTCGGAAGCCAGCAGCCACAACGCCTCGCGCTGAAACAGCATCGCGTGCCGACGCCGGTGCCGCCGGGGAGCGACTGCCAGGCCGAGTTGCTCGTCGAGAACACCACCACCGAAGACCTGCAGACGGGCGCTCGGGTCTCTGTCGACTACGAGATCCGCCGGCTCGCCGATGGCGCGGTCGTCCGCACACAGAAGGGGGCCCAAGCGCTCGCCGTGAGCGCAGGACAGACAAGGCGCGTCCCGGCGCGGATTCCCGCGAAGGACGACGAGGGCCGCCCTCTGTCGCCCGGCGACTACGTCTACACCGTCCGAGTCGTGCGCAGTAGAGTAGCGTACCTCTCATCGGAGTGGTTTACGCGTACGCTCGCTGAGTTGAGCATGGCAATTCGCGTCGGATACCCACCACCCTACAAGGCCACGCTGATCAGCTCGTCGCTTCCGTCTGCGATTGCGCCTGGTGCCAGACGAGAGATCACCGTGCGCCTTCGAAACGACGGTGCCGAGGCGTGGCACCCGGCGCGGGTGCAGCTGTCCTATCACTGGACGCGGCACCTGAACGACCTGAGAGTGTCATCCGACGGTGCGAGCGAGATCGTCGTCCGGGACGCCGCTCGCGTCGACCTCCCGAGGGATGTGCTGCCGGGAGATATCGTCTCGCTCACGATCCCCCTCGTCGCGGCCGACCAGGACGGTGACGCGCTGCCTCCGGCGAGTCCGGACCACCTGTGGCACTACCGCGTCCAGTGGGCCCTCGTGGAGGGAGACAGCAACTGGTTCTCCTCCCACGGAACCGCCCCCGGAGACGAGGCAATCCAAGTCGTGCACGGAGGAAGCAGCGCGGTGATCGAGTCCGTCTCGGCGCCGGCGGAGCTGAACGCGGAAGAGTCGACGAACGCTGAAGTAGTCATTGCTAACGCCACCGACGATCTACTTCGAGCCGGCGACGCCCGCGTAGTCGTCCGCTGGCATCGGTGGGACGGTAGGCCTGCAGAGGCGCGCGTTGAGCCGGCCGACCTTCCCGTCGACATAGAGCCCGGCACGAGGGCGTTCGTCAGGGTACCTCTTGCGGCCCCCCTCGAGCCAGGCCCGTATCGGCTCATCGCGTGGCTGGCGACCGGCGGGGGCAGGGCCGACACCCTATGCGGGGATTCCGCCAGCTGTAGCCCTCCGATTCAGGTCTTCGTGCGTTCAGATCGTTTCCGCACGATCGACCTATCTCCATACACGAACGTCGTGGCCGTCGTCTCCGACAACCACCGGTCGCGGGGCGACTTCGACGGGCGGGGCCGTAGCCTGCCGGCCGAGTGGCTCCCGCCCGACCAGTCGGCGCCGCGCGAGCACCTCTACCCCGGTGGATACTGCGCGCCCGGCCAGGCGCAGACCAGCGTGGTGTTCGCGTTCCCCTCCACCAGTGCCGGCATCGCCGGAGCAGTGGCGTGTAACAAGCAGTCGCTCCCATTTGGCGAGCAGGGCGCCAGGCACATCCACATCGTGGCCGCCAGCACCGCCGGAGCGTACGAGACGAGGTTCGGCCTGACGAGTGCGACGGGGGAGACGGAGTTCGCCGACGTGCTTGTCCCCTCGTGGGACGAGAGATCGGCCGGCGTGCCCGTGGCCGCTTACTGCCCGTACGTACGCACGCTGTCCGAGGACACACTTCAGAACGTCTATCTGTATCACCTCACCCTTACGCCTCGGGCCGCGGCCGCCGTTTCGCTGGAGCTTCCGGAGGCGCCATGGATCAAGATACTGGCCGTCACCGTCGAGTCCCCGTAGCCTGACGGCCCGCCACGCGCGTTCATACAGACACGGTACGCGGAGGTATCGCATTGGAGACATGGCTGATAAGAAACGCCACCATCATCACCATGGACGACGACCGTCGTGTCTTGAGCGACAGCGATCTGCTGATCGAAGGCAGTGAGATCAAAAGTCTACAGCCAGACGGCAGCGAGACCTCAAGCGTGCCCCGCGACCGCGTCATCGACGCCTCGGGCCTCGTCGCGATCCCCGGGTTCGTCAACGCGCACACGCACTGCGCAATGACCCTCCTTAGAGGCTATGCGGACGACATGCCGCTCATGCCCTGGCTGGAGGAGCGAGTCTGGCCTTTGGAGATGAAGCTCGGGGAGGAAGACGTCTACTGGGGCACGATGCTGGGCATCGCTGAGATGATCCGGGCGGGGGTGACGTGCTTCAACGACATGTACCACTACTTCGAGGCGGCTGCTCGAGCCGCGATAGACGCGGGCATGAGAGCAGTGGTCTCAGGCGTACTGCTGGCGTTCCTCCCCGACGCCGATGAACGCCTCGGCCGCGCCATCGAGTTCGCCCGCGACTGGAAGGAGAAGGGCGACGGCCTCGTTGTGACGATGCTGGGGCCGCACGCTCCCTACACGGTCCCCGACCACTTTCTGGAGAGAGTCGTGGAGGGAGCGAAGTCGGCCGGGGTGGGCATACACATCCACGTGTCGGAGACGGAGGGAGAAGTCGCGGACAGCCAGCGGGAGTTCGGGCAGACGCCTGTCGAGCGCCTCGATGGGCTCGGCCTTCTCGATGTTCATCCCGTGGCGGCCGCCCACTGTGTTCACCTAACCGATGCGGACATCGAGACGCTCGTCGAGAAAAGAGTCGGCGTGTGTCACTGCCCCGGCAGCAACATGAAGCTCGCCTCGGGCGCGGCCCCCATCCCGAAGCTGCTGGCCGCGGACGCCGTCGTCGGCCTCGGCACCGATGGACCGGCCAGCAACAACAATCTCGATATGATCGAGGAGGTGAGGCTCTCGGCCCTTCTGCACAAGCTGCACAGCGGCGACCCGACCGCTGTGCCCGCCTGGCAGGCCCTCGAGATGGGGACCCGCGGCAGCGCGCGCGCCCTCGGCATCGGAGACCGCGTAGGGCAGATCAAGCCGGGCATGAAGGCTGACGTCGCCCTCATCGACTTCCGGCAGCCTCACCTGTTCCCTCGACACGACGTCGTTTCGCACGTCGTCTACGCGGCGCGGGCCGGCGACGTGCACAGCGTGTTCATCAACGGCCGGCCTGTAATGCTCAACCGAGAGCTTCAGACGTTGGACGAGTCACGCATCTTCCAAGAGGTGAACGACCGCCTGGAGCGGCTGACATAGTGCCCGCCCGGCACGCCAACCTGCTCTCAGGCTCGGCCGACCTCGACCCGGCGCGATCGACGCGCCGCGCGGAGCGCCACGGGCTGTTCCGTTCTCTGGAGCGCATCTATGCAGACCTGCCCGACACAGTCTGCGAGAACTGCGCTCGGTGCTGCTTCGAGAGCCCTGGGATATTCTACGTCGAGTACCTTCACGCACTGGACCTGATCGGCCGCTATGCCGAGCGCCGCAGGGAAGACACCGCGAGACGGGCCTTCGGCGAGCTGCTCTTCTCCTGGGTCGAGCCGGAGCGGACGTGCATCTTCCTTCAGTCCCAGCGCTGCACCATCTATGACCGTCGTCCGCTCGCCTGTCGCCTCTTTGGGCTCGTCCCGGCCCCCGAGCGCGAACGCGCCGAGGCGGAGGCACGCCTGGCAGCACGGCAGGAGGCCCGACGGCTGCAGCAGTTCGGGATCGACGTGCCGGAGGCGGTCGTGCGCCGATCGCTGACCAGCTGCGACAAGGTCACGGATGCCGCGGGCCGCGCTGTCACGGTCGACGGCGAAGGCTATGCAGCGAGAGTGGCCAGGCTCGACGCGGTCCTCCTCCCGAAGCAGACCGTGATAGAGGAGTTCTGCTTCCGTTCTCTTCCGGAGAGGCTCGCAGCTGCTGCCTTCGGAGCAGAGGCCGTGGACGGGATGCGCACACAGCTGCTGAGGCGCGCCCAGGCGGGCGCGAGTGCGGAGGAACTCGTGCGTCTAGTGCTCAGACAGACGAGGCTCCCTCGGCCCTTCCTGGCACAGCGTAGACGCGCGCACGACGGCTGAAAAAGGACCGTCGGCGCGCCCACCACGTGGGAGCCAGCACCGTCTCTGCGCTACAGTGGCAACACGTTGTTAGCGTGTGGCCCCCTCTCGCCGTCCTGCAGATCGAACTGGACCTGCTGACCTTCCTCGAGAGTCTTAAACCCGGGCATCTGGATGACGGAGTAGTGGACGAAGACGTCTACACTTCCCTCGACCTCAATGAATCCGTAGCCCTTCTGCGCGTTGAACCACTTGACCCGCCCCCGCGCCATCTCCGCACCTCCCTTGGTCCGCCGATCACCCGACGGGGAAGCAGTCAGGCGGAAGTTAGCACAAGGGACATGGCACTGTCAAGCCAGAAAGCGATTGCTGGTAACGACGGACATTGAGCACGAGCTAAGGGATCAGCTCGGCCAGGAAGCGCCGATACACGGGGCACTGCCGATAGCCCTTCTCCGAACTCAAGCACCACTCGCGATCCACCGGGTCTTCGACCGACACCTCCCGAAGATCGTCGTCCTCCTCTTGGTCGTCGCGGAGAAGGCACTCACCGCTTTGGTTCGAGAAGTGCGGGCAGGGCACACGTCTCCTCCTGAGGGCTGGTCAGGATGATTTCGTTGACGACTCCTCGTCACTCTCGGAGACTTCCTCGCCCATCTCCTTCACCGACTTGCGGAACTCCTTCACTCCCTGGCCAAGCGAGCGGGCGAGCTCCGGGAGCCGCTTCGCCCCGAAAAGCAACAGCACGAGCACGAGAATTCCGATAATCTCCGGCGGTCCGAGTGTCCACGCTAGCATGGGTCGGTTCTCCCCAGTTCTGTCTCCCCAAGCGCCACTGGGATTATAGCTTCCACCGGCGGGAGTGGCAAGGCCCGTCGGGCGAGACTTGACGGCGCCAGTACCATTGCCTAAAATGGCCCCTACCGGTGCCGAGGTGGCGGAACTGGCAGACGCGCTAGGTTCAGGACTTAGTGGGCTTACGCCCGTCGGGGTTCGACTCCCCGCCTCGGCACCAGTTCGCGTCTCTCCGCCCGTGACGTCTCCCGGGTGGCTTGCCGAGGAGGGCTGGCTCGCCAAGCGCCCCCCAGTCGGCCGGCGGCCTAGGGGTTCTCGCAGGGGTCTAGCCTCCTGCCACGCGCCAGAGACGTGCAGCAGAACGCGCACAGCAGGATTGCCGGCCCGCCCAGCCGAAATGTGCGATGGAGGGACGTGGCGTGCGGATGTCTCCACACGGGCCTGGCTACGAATGGCGCGACGAACTCCCCATCCCTGGCGTGCGATGCGTCACGCCTGGCGAGAAGAAGCTCGTCGCGGGGGTGAAGGCGCGGCTGTTGCCCGCCATTCCCGACGAGCGCGGGGTGCTCACAGAGATCCTGCGCGCCGACGATCCGGAGTATCCTGAGTTCGGGCAGGTCTACATGACGACGACCTATCCCGGTGTCGTCAAGGGCTGGCACCGCCACGAGCACCAGACGGACATGGTGTGCTGCGTCTCCGGCGAGCTGAAGCTCGTCCTGTATGACAGCCGGACGGAGTCTCCCAGTCGTGGGCTCGTGAACGAGGTGTTCCTGGGCGACTCCAACCGCCTCGTCGTCAAGATCCCCAAGGGCATTCATCACGGGTGGAAGTGTGCCGGCGAAGAGACGGCGCTGGTCCTCAACATACCCGACCGGGTCTACGACTACAACTCTCCGGACGAGCACAGGGCAGATCCCCACGACAACGACATCCCGTACGACTGGCAGCGAAGAGACGGCTGATCCACATGGCCTGACGCAATCTGCGGTTCTTGTCGCGACGGGGGCGGAACCGTGCCGCAGATCAACACAGGTCTCCTGTTCGGGTGAAGGCCGCGGCACTGCCTGCTGTGAAGACGAGAGGAGCGGGTCGCAGCATGCCAGACGAGTCCAGAGATCTAGACCGAGCACTGGCGAAGGCAAGAGACGCCATTGAGATAGAGGCGGCCGCAGTGGGAGCACTGTCGGACAGGATCGACGACAGCTTCCGGCGCGCGATTGAGTTGATCCTCGACTGCACGGGCCGCGTCGTCGTCACGGGGATGGGGAAGTCCGGCGCCATCGGGAGGAAGCTGGCCGGCACGCTCGCCAGCACGGGCACGCCCGCCCTCTTCCTGCATCCGGCCGAGGGCCTGCACGGCGATCTGGGGATGGTGGCGGCCGGGGATGTCCTCATCGTCCTCTCCCAAAGTGGATGGACCGACGAGGTGAATGCGATCATCTCGGCGATGAAGAGGATCGCAGTCCCGATCATTGCCTTCACCGGCCGACTGCCCAGCCCCCTGGCGGATCAGGCGGAGGTGACGGTAAACGTGTCTGTGGAGCGCGAGGCGTGCCCTCTCGGTCTCGCGCCGACGGCCTCCACAACGGCCCAGATGGCGATGGGCGACGCGTTGGCGGCCGCGGTCATGACCGCCCGCCAATTCTCGCGCGCGGATTTCGCGGCACTACACCCGGGCGGCCAGCTCGGCCACAAGGCCGGGAAGAGCGTCGCCGACCTCATGCGCGTGGGCGACGAGGTGGCGGCCGTCGGCAAGGAGGTCCTGCTCCGGGAGGCGCTGTTCGCGGTCACGCGCGCCCGCGCCGGCGCTGCCGCCGTAGTGGACGAGCAACAGCGGCTCGCCGGCATCATAACCGATGGGGACATTCGGCGTGCACTCCTGGCGGACGGGGAGGCGCTTCAGAGGCCGGCCCGCGACGTGATGACACGCGATCCGAAGATAGCGCGGCCGGAGGAAGCTGCTGTTGAGGCGCTGCGCCTCATGGAGGAGTACAAGATCGGGGACATGCCCGTGGTCGATGCTGAGCGCCGACTGCAGGGTATGCTCAACCTCAAGGACATGCTCGACTTGGGAATGGAGTGACGCAGGTGCAGTCCATCCGCTTTGGCACCGAGGGCTGGCGGGCCGTCCTCGCCGAGGAATATACTTTCGACAACGTGAGGGCGGTGGCGCGCGCTACTGCACACTGGTTTCAGAACCTGTCACGAGAAGGCCCGGTAGCAGTTGGCCACGACACGCGATTCATGGGGGGCAGGTTCGCCTGCGCGGTTGCAGACGAACTCGCCGCCCTCGGCGTAGTGCCCGTGTTGAGCAGCGGCCCGGTGCCCACGCCCGCGGTCTGTTACTATGTCGCCGAGCATGGGCTCGCCGGCGCGGTCGTACTGACCGCGAGCCACAATCCGGCGGAGTACAACGGCTTCAAAGTGAAGACCGGCGTCGGCGCCTCTGTCGCAGCCGAAGACGCGGCCTGGATTGGGAGGGAGGCGAACCGTCTGGTGGCGTCCGGACCTGACGGCCCGGCACCGCCTGCCGCTCACGAGCGCTTCGACGTAAGGGAGGAGTACCTGGAGCGCGTTCTCTCTCTCGTCGACCGAGACGCGATAGCGGAGGCCAAGCTTCGCGTCGTTGCGGACTGCATGCACGGCTCCGGCGGCGGCTACTTCGACGAGGCGCTGCGACGCGCCGGCTGTGCGCAGGTCAATGCCCTTCGGACGAGTCCGGATCCGACCTTTGGGTGGAGGCACCCCGAACCGATCGGGCCGAACCTGGAGGCGAGCATCCCTCTAAGCGCGGAGCCAGACGTCGACATCGGCCTGGCCACCGACGGTGATGCCGATCGGTTCGGCATGATGGCCGACGGCGACTACATCGACATACAGCGCACCATTGCTTTCGTTCTGTATCACCTGCTGAAGAACCGGGGCTGGCGCGGCCGTGTCGTCCGTGCCATCAACGTGACGTCGATGGTCGACCGGCTGTGCGAACACTACGGCTGCGATGTCACCGAGGCATCGGTGGGATTCAAGAACATAGCGCCTGAGATGATCGGGTCTGATGAGGTGATCCTAGGCGTCGAAGAGAGCGGCGGGTTCGGCATCAGGGGCCACATCCCGGACCGCGATGGCACGCTGGCCGCCCTCGTCGCTTGCGAGGCCCTGGCCGCAGAGGCGAAGCCCGTGCGCGAGATTCTTCAGGATATCTTCGAACTCGTCGGCGGCCGGCGGTTCTTCGACCGCGTCGACCTTCGCCTCACTCACCAGCAACGAGACCGGGTTCAGGCAGCGCTGCCTTCGCTCGAACCGGCCGAGCTTGCCGGTCAGCGGGTGGCATCGGTGAACCGGCTCGACGGCGTGAAGATCGTGGGCACTGACGGAAGTTGGGTCTTGGCTCGGCTATCTGGCACCGAGCCGCTCGTGCGCATCTACGCGGAGGCGCGAAGCGAGGCCGAGGTGAAGGCCTTGCTCGCGGCCGGGCAGCGCCTCATCGAAGACGCCGCAGGAGGATAGAGCTGTGGCGACTGAAGACAGCATGCACGTCATCATAGTGAGCGGTGGTGTGGGCACCCGACTCTGGCCCATCTCGCGGCGAAGCCGACCGAAGCAGTTCCAGCCACTGCTATCCGAACGGACGATGCTGGTCGACACCTATGAGCGGATCTTGCCTCTGACGTCTCCGGACCATGTCTGGGTCGTCACAGGCGCCGACTTTGTCGACCTGGTCCGCGGGCAACTTCCCGATGTCTCCTCTGAGCATATCCTCGGTGAGCCAGTCGGGCGGAACAGCGCGCCCGCCATCATGTTGGCCGCCGCTCGCATCGTCCGCTCGGAGCCTGAGGCAACCGTGTTGGCCACGCCGGCCGATAGCTACATCGGCGATGCGGCCGCCTACTGCGACTATGTCGGGGTGGCCGCCGAGACTGCCGCTCAGGGATTCATCGTCACCCTCGGAGTCATCCCGGCTCATCCGGATACCGGCTACGGCTACATCAAGCGCGGCCACCGCCTCGGCACCGTCGGCGGCGCCTATCGCGTCGACACGTTCACCGAGAAGCCCGACCTCGAGACCGCGGAGCGCTATCTGGCCGATGGCGGCTACTACTGGAACATGGGTCACTTCATCTTTCGGGCCGGGAACTTCATGGAACGGTGCGCGGTCCACCTGCCAGAGGTTGCTGCCGCGATGGCGAAGCTCGCCGAGTCCGACGACCCCGCCGGCGAGCTTCTGGACAGGACGTACGAGACGCTGCCCTCCATCTCCATCGACTACGGCATCGCAGAGAAGGAGGAGGACATGGCCGTCGTTCCGACGGCCGTGGAGTGGAGCGATGTTGGGCACTGGCGCGCCGTCAAGGATATCGCCGGACGACACGGATCACTCGACCTCGAGTCGGAGAACCACATAGCAGTCGAGAGTCGCAACTGCTTCGTGATGGCTGAGTCCGGCCGGCTTGTGGTCACCGTCGGCGTGGAGGACTACGTCATCGTCGACACCGAAGACGCCGTCCTCATTGTCCATGAAGACAAGGCCCAGGAAGTCCGCCAGGCACTCGAAGAGATCGAGAAGAAGGGCAAGGGTACCTGCCTGTAGGCCTGACGCCGGCCGCCGTCAGTCTGAGGCCAGCCGCACGAGGCCAAAGCCGCTGGCGTCCTCCCAGTTGTCAATCGTCCCATGCCACAGCAGCTGCAGCCGGCCGGCCGGGTCGGAATTGTCGTTGATGGCGAGGTCGAAGCCGATCAGCTCTCCCCGGGAGGGGAAGTTGCTCAGCGGAATGGCGACCTCCGCCTCGTACCCATCGGCGGTCTGCCGAGAGGCGAGCTCGATTCCGGCGAGTTCCGTGAACTGCTCCTCGGCGTACACGATGCGTGTCGCCTGGCCGTCGAGGGCCGGGATCATGACCAGGTAGGCCACGCCCTCGCTGTACTCTCCCTTCGCCAAGTCGGCTTCAGGCCGCCCGTCGAGGTAGATCTCGAAGGAGTCCCCGTTGGCTACGTGTCCGGTCTCGGGCTTTGGCTTCAGGTCGGGGTCGGTGATCCTCACGGCAACGTACAGATTCTCCGCGTCACAGCCCAGCCAGGCCACGCCTGAGCACAACTCAGGTCCGCCCCACAAACGCGGTCGGAGCACCACCTGGTCTTCTCGGTCAACAGAGATCGTCGGATCGCCGCCCCATTCGCCGAGAGATCCGTCGATCTTCACGCCCGGTTTCTGCCTGCACTCGACGGCGACCGGCTCCTTTGCCGTGACCGCGCGCCGGCCCTCCAGCTCTCCGCTCCCGGCAGCACTGAGGCGAAACCAGTAGGTCAAGTTATCCTCCATCTCGCCCCGGCTCGCGGTGATGGTGAACTGAAGCTCTGCCGCCCCCTGCGGCGCCAGGACGATCTCTCTCCTCTCAGGAACTACGCTCCAGCCCGGCACGCGGTCAAACTCCAGAGTCGCGGCCAGGGGCGTGTCGAAGGGATTCTGGAGGAGCAGCGCTCTCTTCACTATCGTCTCTTCAGTCCTGAGCAGCACAGCTCCCGCATCGAGCTGGCTAGTGACCTGCGCCCACGCGTCCCGCAGCCCTGTCGTCACCACATCCTGCCGCTCCACATTGCCAGTCCTGACGATGGCTAGTTGGGCCTTGTCCTCCCCCGCCGGTGGCACCGTCACCCACACATAGTGGTAGAATCCGCCTCTCACCGGCTCGGTGCCGATCTCTGCTCCTCCGCCGCCGGTGACGACATATCGCACGCCGTCGCTTGTGCCCATGTCTTCGTAATGGTGCCAGTGCCCTGCGAACACCGTGTCCACTCCGGCCTCGGCCAGCAGCGGATGTACGTCCCGAACCCAGTTGCTGCCCGCAGCCGTGTAGTCGTCGGCCCACAGCGGCTTGTGCAGGAAGACGAAGATCCGTTTCCCCTTCGCCGACGATAGGTCAGCCTTCAGCCAGGCTAGCTGTCGCCCCGCGATCTTCACCCGGGGTGACTCATCCTCCGAGTCGAGAACGATCAGATGGCAGTGCTTGACATCGAAGCTGTACCAGAGGGGGCCGTAGCGCTCCTGATACACCTTCTCACTTGTCTCATCCCAGATGTCGTGGTTCCCGGCCGCCAGGTACACAGGCACCTCGAACTTGCCGGTTGCCCCATCGAAGGCTTCCCACTGCTGCACGAGTGTGTTCAGGTCCGTGTAGCCCAGGACCAGGTCTCCGACGTTGACCACGAACTCGGGCTGAAGCAGGTTGATTTCGTCAATTGCGCGGCAATACATCGGGGCGGGTGTGATGACATCGCCGCCGCTGCCGTCGGTTCGGGTATCGCCGATGACGACAAACTGGCACGGCTCGGCAGCCCAACCAGCGGCGACGCCGACGGCCAGCACGAGCAGAAGGACTAAGCAGACGCGAGGAAGCATGGCTGTTCTCCCCCCACGAAAGTGTGGCTCTCGATCGCCTTCCCCGTTGTGCAGCCTTCTCCCTGCACCGCGCCCGCCTTGAGGCGCGAGCTGATCGCGTGGTATTCTGAGCGCGCGAGGAAGTCTCTCCCCCAAGTGACCATGAGACAAGGCGCCAAAGCTCATTGCTCAGCACCACCCCGGATCGACGATCCCTCCACTGTCTGGTCGACCTGGGTCCAGTCGGTCGAGTGGATCGATCCGATCCGGGAACAGAGGTTCCGGGATGAGGTTCGCGACCTGCTCTGGCCCGTCCTGGGTCTACGGCGGGGCGGAGTGGCCGTCGATGTCGGCTGCGGCGGGGGAGCCGTGACGCGCGCGTTGGCGCGATGGATGGGCCCCGGTTCCAAGGTCGTCGGCACCGACCGGGACGTCAACTTCCTCCACTACGCGCGCCGTCGAGCAAAGGAGGAGCGCCTAGGCCGCCGCCTCAGGTATCTCCAGGGCGACGCGCTGGACCTCCCCTTGCCTGACAACTTCGCCGATGCTATGACGTCGTATACGGTCCTGGGGCATATCTCCGATACGAAGCGTTTCCTGACGGAGAAGATGCGCGTGTGTCGTCCCGGCGGGCGCGTTTCTGTGCTCGAGGTCCGCGGCAAAGCAGGGCTGGCCTCCTCGCCGAGACGATCCGGTCGGCCCTCAGCCAGAGAGCAAGAGCTGTGGCGGCCCCTGGAGAAAGTCTGGAGAAAGTCAGTCGACGAGCCCTGGCGGGTCGCCTCGGCGGAGGTGGGGCTGGCCGAACTCCCAGACCTATTCGAGCAGCTCGGCCTCGTGGAGGTGATGCTCGAATCCTTTTCCAGCGTCAACACGCTGGAAGATGCGCGCATCACGCCGGGGGAAGCCCTGCGCCACCTCTCCGCCCAAGAAAGGTGGCTGCTGGCCCAAGTGGACCGGTCCGCTGCCCTGCTGAAGCGTCCCCTTCCGCCGAGACATCTGTCCTCTCTGCGGCGCTGCATAAAGACACGGTACGAGAAGCTGCGCCGCTGGGTCAGGGATGGAGTTCACACGTGGGACTTCAGCGTCTCTCTCAGCCTGGCCGTCAGTGGCAGGAAGCCGTGACCCGAACACACTCACCTCGCCTCGCCGTGCTTCAGCAAAACGACAGACGCGAAGGAAACGCGAACAGCGGCACCGAACGCCGCTCCGCCGCGCAACAGTCCATAGTGCATAGTGCACGCGTTGCGACACACGAAGGAGCTTGGCATGGCCATCAGCTCAGGCACGCTCGTCATCTGGGCGGCTGATTCGCTCGAGAAGATCCCACAGGACGCCCAGCCCGACGCCGGACCCGATGCCATCGAGGCCGACGCCTGTCGCGGCGAGGTGGTTTCGGCGCAACTGGCAGTACGCGTCACCAAGTCGGTGCGTGATCTGCACATCCAGGTTTCTTCCCTCACGCACGCGGAGGCCGGCGCGACCGGCATCGACGTCCGGCCCCGCTTCGTCGGCTACGTCCCCGTCGAAGCCAACACCCCAGACACACCCATGGAGGAGGTCATCTGCAACGCTCCCTGCCTCGTGGCGGACCCGCTGCTTGTCGACGAAACCGCAGGCGTCGAGGCCGACTCGACCCAGCCGGTCTGGCTCACGATCTCAGTGCCGACCGACGCGCCTCCCGGCCCATGGCTGGGCACGATCAGACTGAGCGCTGGCGGCGAGAAGGCAGAAGTCCCCCTCCGCCTGACCGTTCATCCAGTCACGTTGCCGGCAGAGCGGAGCCTGTGGGTGACCAACTGGATGAACCTGGGGAACTTCGCGACGTTCTACGGCACTGAGCCGTACACAGATCGCTTCTGGCGAGTCGTCGAGACCTTCGCAGCCAACATGGCTGCGCACCGCCAGAACGTCGTGCTCTGCCCCAATGACCTGATCCAGATCTTCCAGGAGGCGGATGGAGGCTTCGCCTTCGACTTCACGCGCTACGACAGGTGGGTCGGCATCTTCGACAAGGCGGGTTGCGCGGAGCTTCTCGAGGGCGGCCACCTTGGGCGCCGGGGAGAGGGCAAGTGGGAGACGCCGTGGTTCGAATGGCGCAGGTTCCCGGTCCGCCGCCGGGATGGCGCGCTGGTCGAGGCGGACGCGGAGACAGTCGTGCGAGAACTCGTTACGAACCTCCTCGCCCATGTGAGGGAGAGGGGCTGGCTCGACCGCTTCGTCATGCATATCGTCGATGAGCCCGCGCCGCACACCGAGGAGGACTACAAGAAGAAGTCCGAGCTCGTCCACCAGTGGGCTCCCGGGGTTCGATTCCTAGAGGCGATGAGCTTGATGGACGCGCGCGGGCACCTGGACATCTGGGTGCCTCAGCTCAGCCACTTCGACGAACACATGGACCACTACCTGAAGATGCGAGATGAGTCCGGCATCGAACTGTGGCACTACACCTGCATGTATCCCACGGGGCTCTACCCGAACAGATTCCTCGACTTCAGTCTCGCGAAGACTCGCCTTCTCCATTGGATCAACTGGCGCTACCGACTGACCGGCTACCTCCACTGGGGGCTCAACTACTGGACAGAAAACCCGTTCCATGAGGACCGGCTGCGAGGGGATCTCCCGCCCGGGGACAGCTGGATCGTATATCCTGGGACCGATGGTCCGATTGACTCGATCCGATGGGAACAGATGCGCGAGGGCATCCAGGACTACGAGCTCCTTCGCCTGTTGGACGCGCGGTCCAAGGAGACCGGGCGACTGGAGGGCAGAGCCGACGAAATCTGTTCCGCGCTTGTGCCCGACCCCACGAGTTACTCGCGCGACCAGCAGTCGCTGCGACAAGCACGTGGGAACGTCATCTCCGCTCTGCAGGAGCTCGAGGGCTGAGACTGCACGGGGTGGGCCGCGCGAGAAAAGTGCGCAGCTATTCGCACTAACGTAACACTCGTGCGGCACTCTCGCTACTGGGAGATCGTCCTGCAGCGCGCTGCAGGCGACCTCGCACATACATGTGCAAGAGGGGTCGGATTGGCCGGATCGCTGCCCGATAGCAAGCCGAACGCGCAGACCCCCTCCTCGTGTCCCATCGTCTGCGGCGGGGCACGGCTCCTGAGTTGGGCGGCCTTGCGCGTTCCGCACGCTCTTCGCGCCGCTGCTCTACTTCTGGTCACGCTCGTGGCAGCCGCAGTCTACAACGCCGCCACCCCCTTTGGCATCCCGTGGGGGCCGTCCCCTGACAACCGCGTCGGGATCCCCCGGGTCTTCGAGTCGCGCCTGCCTCAGATCGACGCGGCGAAGGCGCTGTCGCTGTACGAAGCGGGCGAGGCACTGTTCGTGGACTCGCGCGACGAGGACGACTACGAGCGCGACCACATCCCAGGCGCCGTCAGCGCCCCCATGCGCAGATGGGCCGAGATCTGGCCCGACATCGAATCAGAGTTCCCACGAGATCGACTGCTGGTGCTCTACTGCTATGGCGCTCACTGCGGCCTGAGCACTCGTCAGGGCAAGGAACTCCTCAGGCAAGAGTACGGCAAGCTCGTCGTGCTCGACTATGGCTGGTCCGCGTGGACGGACCACGGACACCCCACCGTGGAGCACCCCGAGGGGCACCCGGGGGAAGCCGAGGGCGAGCACTGACATGCGGATGATCGGTCGGATCATCACACATCGGGTCTTCCTGCGGCTGGCAGGACTCATCGTCGGCGGGGTCTTCGTCTACGCCAGCTGGGACAAGATCACACAAGCGGACCGCTTTGCCGACATCGTGCACGACTACGACATGCTGCCGCTGGTCTTCGTCAACGCCTTCGCTCTGATGATGCCATGGACCGAGCTCGTTGTCGGCGCGACGCTCATCGTGGGAGTCTGGCGCCGCGCGTCAGGCCTTCTGGCGACTGCTCTGACAGCCTCGTTCATGGTCGCGATTGCCCAGGCGGAGATACGAGGGCTCGACATCGAATGTGGGTGCTTCGACGTCAGCGGGATGAGCGGGACCGAGGCGAGCTGGGACCTCTTCGTGCGCGACATCGCGCTGCTGCTGGGCTCAGTGCTTCTCTGGAGAAGAGCCTGATCAGAGGCCGGTGAATCTCACCGGACGCGAAGCTCTTCGTAGACCGGCTCGTTGACTTCGACCTCTGCCTCGCCGACCAGCTCGTCTATCAGCTCTTCGTACTTCTCGTCCACGTACCGGTTCCTGACGTTGTGCTTCATCTCTTCAAACGGCATATGGCCCAGTGATTCCCGCTCGACGCACTCGATGATGTAGAAGGCGCGATGCTCCTCGAACACGGGGCTCGTCTCCCCCACGGCAAGCTTCATCGCCTCGCCGCGGAGGATCGGCCGTATCCTCTCATCGAAGCGGGCACTCTCCTCATCGAGCACTCTCTCGTAGAGACCTCCGTGTGGGCCGTACTCGCGCGCGAGATCCTCGAGCCGTGCCCCCTCCTCCAGCTTCCTGAGCGCCTCGTCTATCTTCTCCTCGGCCTCCGCCCGGCTCGGCGCGTCCGAATCGTCTCGGCCGAACGGGATCGTGATGGCCTGGATCCTGACGCGGTCGCCGCGCTGATAGAGCCGGTCCTTCACGGTCTCGTAGTAGCTCCTCAGCGTGTCGTCTGAGGCGTGCAGCTTCGTGTCCCACAGCCGTCTCTTTGAACGGATGACCATGTTGGTGAAGACATATGTGAAGTACTCGTCTTCTCGGTACTGTTTGGGGCCGTAGATCGGTTCGCCAGCTTCGAGCGCCGTCTGCCGCCTCTCGTTCTCTCGGCCCAAGGCTTTCAGAAAGGCGCTGTAGCTAATATCCGAGACGACGCCCTGCTCCCGAGCCACAATCTGCTCGACCTTGATGCGGACGCACTCGTCCAGTGTAACCTGCTTCAACCAGCCCAGGGGGGTCATGCCCTCATGGGAGGTCGTCCAGAAGTCCGCGCTCTCTTCAGCTCCGTACTGCTGCCGGAAATGGCGGTAGGCCAGAGACCTGCTCCGAACCAGCCGACGCTGGAACAGCCGTGCCGAAATCGGCTCGCCGTTCACCTTCGCGACCCAGGCCGCCGCGAGGTACTGGGGCCCGCCCTCCTCGTCGGGTGCCAGCGCTGGCACAACCATCGCACCCAGCAACAGCCAGAGAACTCCGGCCACAACTCTCAACGTCTCCGCCGCCATACTCGCGCTCGCCCCCGTTGTCTGGACATGTGCTTCTCATGGGAGCCACATCTCTCCTGCCTGATCTGGCCGGCGACTCTAGGCAGCGGCAGGTCTCGACGGCCGTCTGCGTGTCAGTGGCATGAGGACAGGTCCCGCCCTCCGTGCCGGACACGACTGCTATCGATCTGGGCGTGTGCCTCGAAAGCGATGCCGAGCCGAATGCGAGGCTGGGGTCTCCGCTGAGTTGAGTGAGTGCTCCCACTCCTCCGATGGAAGGCAGGACAGGCCGGAGAGGAGCAGGCAGATGGAAGTTAGGTCCGAGATAGCTGGTGGTGGGAAGCAGGCGAGCCGGCAAACAGTAAAGCCAAAGCGCGGCGAGAAACGCGACGCCGGCGGCCGTCCTGCCCTCCGTCTTGTCAGGGCCACCACGAGTGCTGACGACTGGCCCTGCGCTGGTGATGGTTGTGTGGGCCCGTACCCGGAGCGGAGGTCCGGCCCCTGGATCTGGACCCTCCTCGTTGACAGAACGCCGGTGTGGGAGCTGGTTGCGTGGAGCCGCTTGCCCTAGTTCGGCTTGCGGGCCCAGATGCGGTGGGTCCAGCCGCGCCTGGGAGCCTGTCTTGGCTTTGCCTGAGCCTGCTGGAACTCCAGCGCCTTCTCAAGGTCCGCCTCACCGATGAAGCCCATCGCCAGCAGGATCTCGCCGAGGCGACGGCCCTTCTCGGGCTCCTCACGCTGCTCTTCCAGCGCCTGCTCAAGTTGCCCCTCTGTCAGCACCTGGTACTTGTACACCAGGATCGCTCCCAGCTTCGGCATAGCGGGCTCGCCCCCCATCTGTGCCGCGCGATTACGCGCCTGGATCGCGCGGACTCCGGAGAGAGTCAGGAGCGCCCCAAGGAGGGCAGCGCCCGCGCCGATGGTCCACGCGGGGCCGTCTACATGCGTCTGGGCATGCGCATAGAGTGACGCGCCTTCGCCGATCAGTCCCAACCCAAGGAACAGCCGGCCCCAAGTGACAACGGCCCAGGCCAGCCCGGCTCGCGACTGACCGGTACCCTTTTTGGTGATCTCCTCTTTCGAGCTAGACTGGCTCATGCTCGTCCCTCTCCAGCAAAGGCGCTGCCCAGGTCTGCTGCATAATCGCGCCAGGTCATGCACTTCGGGCAAGACGCGGCTAGAAGCGCGAGACAGAGCGCCCATGTCCCGCTTGGTTCTGTTATTCCATGTTCGGGGGGTAAGTGCGGGGCCTGACAGTGTGAGCCGTCAGGGCGGCGGAGCACAGCCCTCCCCTCGGAGCCGGGCGTCGACATCGGCTGCCGCTCTGACTCTCGGGGAGGTCTCCATCCAGGGCAAGCGGGAAGGGCGCTCCGGGCACCGGTGTGCCCGCATACCCGGACCCGCCCGGGCCTGTGGTGCCCTAGCCTGAGACGAACTCACGCAGATAGGAAGCCGCCTGCTCCGGCAGAACGGTGTTGATCCATATCCCTGTCCCAAGCTCGAAGCCGGCCGCGGTGGCGAGCCGCGGGAGAATCTCGATGTGCCAGTGGTAGTAGTCCTCGCAGCTATCGCGCAAGGGAGCTTCATGCAGCACCAGGTTATAGGCGGGGTCCCCGAGAGCATCGTGCAGGGCCTTCAAGGTTGCCTGCAGGGCCTGGGCCAGTGGCTGGAGGAAGCCGGCACCCGATACGTCGAGCACCGCGGTGTGCTTCTTTGGCAGGAGCCATGTCTCGAATGGCCAGCGCGAAGCATATGGCTCAAACGCAAGGAAGTGGTCGGTCTCGAGGATGACTCTCTCGCCGGCCGCCATCTCCTGTTTGATTGTTTCACAGTAGACACAGCTCATCCGGTCGTCACAGTACCGGCGCGCCTCCTCGATCTCCTGACGGACGTTGGTCGGCGCGACCGGGGTCGCTATGATCTGGGTATGAGGATGGGTGAGCGAGGAACCTGCGGGACGCCCGTGATTCCGGAAGAAGGCGATGTACCGAAGGCGAGGGTCCTGCTTCAGAGCGTCAAATCGCTCGACGGCCGCCGCAAGAACCTGAGCCGCGCCTTCCTCGCCGAGCTCAGCAGGGCCCGCATTGTGCAGTGGCGTCTCGATGAGGACCTCGTGCGCCCCGACCCCGGTGACGTTTGTGAACCAGTGCGGGTCGCGCACTTCGACCTCCCCTGCCGGACTCAGGGCCGGGAACCGGTTTGGCACCACGCGCACGCTCCAGCCTGGTGAGTCCGGCGGCCCATCCCCATCGCGGTAGGCGAGCACCTCCGGCGGCGTCATGTGCTCGTTGCCGGGACAGAATGGGCAGTCGGGTGCGCGCTCCTGCTGGTCCGCACTCGGCGCCACTGCCATGTCTCTCGGCCGCTTGGCTCGCTCGGTGGCGATGATCACCCATCTCTTCGTGGCCTCGTCCTGCCTTATCTCGGACATGCTTCTCCCCTCCCGTTCCCCGGTGGGCGCACATCGCCAACTCGGAGATCCCGCCTCGGTCTTCGGCTCCCGTGAGTCCTCTCCCCCCTGGCCCTGTCGCGAAGCACGCCATTCGACGGACTCGCCTGTGACAGTCTCTTTCCGCCACTTCGCACGGAAGTCATCGAGTGCACTCGGGCCCGCCGCAGGACGCTCGGACAAGCGCGTTGAGGGGCACTGCCAAGGGCAATATCATCTGGCACCACATTCGACAGCTGCCTCAGCAATCGCCTTCTCCAACGGCATTCGAAGGCGCCAGTCTGCGCGGAAGGAGCACCACCAGCGAGAGAACGACGATGGCTGCTTGGGTGCCGACCCCGAGAGGCCACTGGGAGGGACTCAGGTTATGCTGGAAGGCATGGTGGAACTCGCTGAGCCACGCTGTCCCCGGCCAGGTCAGGAACCAGGGACCGAGGAACGGCACCCACTCGACCACGTCTATGAGTATGCCGAAGATGCCGCCGCCAATCACTACGCGCCGATCTGGCTGCCCCCGGGCAAGCCAGCCGACCAACACGCAGCCAAGGACGAGGTTCAGGATCCCCGCCGCCGCCTCGGCAGCGGTCGGACCTCGGCTCGCCGCTCCGAGCAAGGCGTGCTCGTCGAGGTGTGGTGTGAGGTCCAGCAGGAAGTGAGCGCCAAAGGCCGCCGGCCAGGCCAGCCACGGCCAGCGCAGACGCCTGCCGATAGCCGCTCCGGCCAGCATGTGAGGTGTTGCCATCATGTTCGTGTCTCTGTATGCATTACGATGACCAGCGCTATCCCCCGGCGGTCGACGTCCCGTCGCGTCCTTCCTCCGTCAGGCGAAGGACTCGCGGCCGCCATCCCAGCCGGCCGAGCAGCGCCAGGTAATCCTCAGGCTGCATCTCCTCGGGCGGTCTGCCGGCGAGCGCGATGAGCGCCGCCTCCATGACGTTGGTCCCGAAGGAACGTCCTTCGAGTTCTGGAGTCGTCGTAACCAGAGTCGCGGCGCCCCGTTCCCGCAGCAGCGCGACGTCGTCCGCCGTGGTCGTGTTCGTTATGATGACCTTTCCCGCCATGCTCTCCGGCAGGTTCCGACGTATGTAATGGAAGTCACCGGCAACCACGTCTGACCATCGGAGCCATCGAGCGTGCCGAGGGCGTTCGCTCTCCTGCGACTTCCCGGTTGGGTAGAGGACGCTGATGGGAAGGCGCCGGACCACTGGCAGCAGCACTCTCGCAACTATGGTCATGGTGCGGAGGGATCGCACCGGCGCCGGCACTCCGAGGCCGAATATCAGGTCGCCGAAGATCGTGTCACAGCCGGCCTCTGAGAAGGCCTCCGCCATGCCGAAGCGGTCGACCGCGCTAACCAGGAGGACTCTCTTCCCGGCGAGCGTCAACTCGCCGTTGTCGACCAGCCAGCGGATCGTCTCCCGCTCGAGGGTATTCTTCAACCCGCTGCCGTCCACTACTGGTGTCACCCTGGCCGATTCGGCAAGGCGCCGCGACTGCTCGATGACGTACCTCCTCCCGCCGGCCACGAGAAACAGGTCGGTGCCCCCCAAGCCTATCGCCGCCACCTCGCCGTCCAGCTGTGCAATCAGATGGCACGCCTTGCTGTAATCCCCGTCGACCCCAGTACGCTCGATGGTGAGCCGCTTCCCCAGCATCGTCACGTCGACGGAGTGGTCGCGCTTTGATGACCCGAGACTGACGCTGACGATACGGAGGTGCTCTTCATCGGCCTGGCAAGCTGTGTTGCTCATGTCTCTCACCCCTGGGCGCGTCCGAGCATGAACGATCGCCACCAAGTTGCTCTGCTGCCGAACCACACCAATCATACCAGGTGTACGGCCGCCGGGAATGAGGCAGAAGTCCTAGTTTCTGGCGAGAGCGCGTCCTACAGCCCTGGGATGTTTACCTGTGTGAGGCGGGAGGAATGGGGCTCGGCGGCGAATCCAGGCGGGGAAGGCTCCACGGCAGGGCCAAGGACGGGGGGAGATGGGCACATTGAGAGCCCGGTCTGTCACCTTCTTCGTTCAGTATCTCGTCTTGCTGCTGGCGGCTCTGGTCTGGGTGCAGATCGGGCCCGTACGCGAACGAACAGGGCCGAATCTGGGGCTGTTCTATGCCCTGATCGGAGCGGCCGTCGTCTACGTTGCGCTGCGATGGTACCTCGTGGTCGGCCGGGGGGCCGGGAGGCAATGGAGCTACCTGTGGCTGGCCGTTGACCTGCTGCTCATCACCGCCACAGTTCGCTTGACCGGCGGCCTCGACAGCGAGGCCGCTCTGCTCTATGTGTGGCCTCTCGCGACCTCGTCAATACAGCGTCTCCCGCGCAGGACGCTCGTGGCCGGCCTCAGCAGCGCCGTGCTATACATGGCGGCAACCTGGGTCGACCGCGCTGACCCCAACTACGTAAGTGCGATGGCCGCGCGCCTCCTGATCCTGCTGCTCGCCACTTCGCAGGCGGTGGTCTACGCACGTGCCGAGAGTGCTAGTATTGAGGAGAGTGCAAGACTCAGAGAGAGGCTTGCCCTCGCCGACTACCGGGACCGGCTGGCCGGGGAGATGCATGACGGCCTTCAGCATTACCTCGCCGACATCAGCATGCACCTCGAGCTGGCGCGGAGACTGATGCCGGATGATCCCGCGGAGGCCGCAAGCCTGGCAGTTGACCAGCGATATGCTGTCCGCCGGGCCGCGGACGAGCTGCGGTACCTCATACGCCTGCTCCGGTCGCCTGCCGTGGACAGAGAGGGCTTCCTCGCCGCGCTGCGAAACCATGTGAACACCTTTGGCGAGCGGGCCTCGCTCTCCACGCCGTTGGAAATCGAGGGCCCTGCGCTGGCCCTGCCGCCCGAAGTGGCCCATGCCGCCTTCCGCATCGTCCAGGAGGCACTGACGAACGTCGAGAAGCACGCCCAGGCGGGCCAGGCCAAGGTGACCCTGAGGTTCGCGCGCCGCTCCTTCGAGTGCCTTGTCACAGACGATGGCGTGGGCTTCTGCCCCGCAAGCGTGGGCGAGCCGGCGAACGTCAGCACAGGCGTTGGGCTGTCCAGCATGAGACAACGCGCGATGGCTGTTGGGGGCGAACTTGAGATCAGCAGCACGCCGGGCGGCGGTGCCGAGATCAAGTTCTCAGCCCCACTGAAGGCGGGACAGGTCGCGCCCGCGGAGGGAATCAGAAATGGCAACGATCAGGCTGCTGATCGCAGAGGATGAGACTCTCGTCCGGCATGCGCTGGCAAGACTGTTGGCGACAGAGGACGACATAGAGGTAGTCGAGCAGGCCGCCAACGGAGAGGCGGCCCTGCGCCTCGCGCGCGAACACAAACCTGATGTTGTCCTGATGGACATCAAGATGCCCAAGATGGATGGTATCGAGGCCACCCGGCAGATCAAGGACGAGATGTCCGATTGCGCCGTAGTGATCCTCACCGTCCACCAGGACAACGAGAACGTGTTCAGGGCTATCAAGGCCGGCGCCACGGGATATGTCCTGAAGGACGCGCCGCCCGAGCAGACCGTGGAGGCCGTCAGGGCCGCCGCGCGAGGAGAGGGCTACCTGCACGCGTCTCTCGTGAGCCGAGTGTTGGCCGAGTTCTCCCGCGTCAGCCAACTTCGCGCGGCCGCCAAGGACGTATTCGCTGACCTGACTCGCCGAGAGATGGAGGTCCTCGAACTCCTCGGCAACGGCCTCAGGAACAGAGAGATCGCTGAGCGGCTCTACATCAGTGAGAAGACCGTCAAGAACCACATCTCGAGCATCCTGTCGAAGCTGCAGGTCAACGATCGCACGGAGGCGGCTCTCCTGGCCGCCCGACACGGCCTGACCGACCCGCAGTAGCGAGGCCGATGCGCGCCCCGGTGGCCTTACCCTCTGCTGTGGGCGGTCCCAGGAAAACGGGACTGCCGACGGCGTCGTCTTAGGCCCCCCGGCTCTTTTGCCGAAGCGCATGTGAATGGCATGCTATCTGCAGAGCTTGGAGTGACGTGTCAGAGCCCTTGGAGAAGGCACGATGACCGGACAGGTGACGCCAGCACCGCCTCGGGATGCTCGTCCCACAGAGGAGACCTCGCAGGGCCGCAGCATCGTCATCGCTCACCTGTCCGTCGGCTCCGGCCACAGGATGGCAGCAGAGGCGATGGCAGCAGCGTTCGAGCGTCTGTCCGGTTCAACTGCAGTGCGCGTTGTCGACCTCGTCGATGCCATCGGCTCCTGGCGACTGCGGCAGTTGCCCGAGGCCTACGGCGCGGCTCTCCGCTTCGCGCCCTGGGCGTACGATTGGTGGTGGCGCCGCGGCAGGCCGGGCATACTGAATGACCCCAGCAACAGCAAACGACTACTGGGCCGCTTCCGCCGACTTCTGGAAGATGCCAACGCCGACGCCGTCGTGTGCACCCACGCAGTGGCTGCACGCCTCTCGGCCAGGCTGCGACAGGCCGGGATGGAGTACGTCAATGCGTTCGTCCTCACGGACTTCGGATGCCACCGGTTCTGGCCTTGCGACGGGGCAGACCTGGCGCTCGCGCCAAGCCCGGAGGTCGCCGCTCGACTGATCTCTCGCGGATTGCCTGCCCCTCGCGTCCACGCCTGTGGCATCCCCCTGCGGGCCGCCTTCTGGTCATGTGCCGACCGTTCCGAGGTCTTGGGTCGCGCCTCGGGCCTCCGACGGCCGGCGGTGGCCGTGATCGCCGGTAGCACACAGAGGAGCCTCTACCGGGCGGCGGCGGAGGCTGCGCGCGGGCTCGTGCGGGCCCATGCGCGGGCCCCGTCGGCGTTCGACCTGACGGTGGTGACCGGCAGTGACGAGTCGCTTCGCCGGGAGCTACTGAGCGTAGCGGTTCATCGCAACTGCCTTGTCTTGGGCTATGTGGACGACATGCCACGGCTGCTGCAGAGGGCAGACCTCCTGGCGGCGAAGCCAGGGGGCCTGGCCACAGCCGAGGCCCTGGCCGCCGGTGTACCTCTGCTATACGTGGGCCCCTGCGCGGGTCAGGAGCGCTCCAACGTGGAGTTCGCCGTCAGGAACGGTGCGGCAGTCCACGCACGGGACCCCGCTGGAGTCCCGGCGGCGCTCGACGAACTTCTGCTGCTCCCGGATGAGCTCTGCCGCATGGCCGAACGAGCGCGCTCCCTGGGACGACCTCGGGCCGCGCTCGACGCGGCCGGTCTGATTCTGGCGGCCGTAGATGACCGACGTCGCCAGCTCCGCGGCGACGAAGAAGGCGTTCGCCCGTCTCCCGCTGGGCCCGCATGCGAGATCGGAGCGGCACCGCCGTGATAGGCCTTGGGAGCGATCACAACGGCCTCCAGCTCAAGCAGAAGCTGCTCTCTTTCCTGGAGCAGCGCGGGGAAGAGGTGCGCGACTTCGGCACCCCATCAGATGCACCGATTGACTATCCCGACATCGCGGCCCCACTCGCCGAGGCAATACGAGACGGCCTCATCGAACGCGGCATTCTCGTGTGTGGGACGGGCCTCGGCATGGCGATCGCCGCCAACAAGATACCAGGCGTCTACGCAGCGCCCGTCACAGACGTCTACGCTGCCCGGAAGGCGCGGGAGAGCAACAACGCTCAGATCATCACTCTGGGTGCACATCTCGTCGATATCCCGCTCGCGTTCGCCATCGTAGAAGCGTGGCTGCAGGCCGAGTTCCATGGCGGCCGGTCCTCTCGCAAGATAGCGAAGATACGATGTCTGGAGGAGCGCTACTCAGGTCGCGCCGCTGCTGTGCAAGCCGTGGGAGGACGGCCATGTTGACACCTGCTCTTTTCTGCCTTCTGGCCTATCTCGTCGGGTCGATTCCCTCCGGCTACCTGCTCGTGCGCTCGCTCCGGAAGGTCGACGTCCGCCGCTATGGCTCGCGCAGTATCGGAGCCATCAACGTCTGTCGCGTCGGCGGCATCTGGCTCGGCGCGACGACGCTGCTTGCCGACGCCGGCAAGGCGCTCGGCATCGTACTGCTGGCAGGGCTCGTAGAGTCATCGCCTTGGGTGATCGCCGCAGCCGGCCTCCTAGTGATGATCGGCCACGCGTACTCGCTGTGGCTCTTCGTCGCCGAGGGCCGGTTCTCAGAGGGGAAAAGTGTCGCCTGCGCGCTGGGAGTCCTAGTCGGGCTGTCCCTCCTGGGCGCGATTCCCTGGTACGTGGCTGTGGCACCAATCGGCGTGTGGCTCTTCGGCCTGATGGGGCCCCGGGTGTTGACGGGACGCTGGTCCTACATATCGCCGGCCACCATGGCCGCCACCATCTCGCTTCCTCTCGCGGCCCTCCTGGCGCAGGCCGGGGCGGCCTACCTGGGCCTCTCGGCCGCGATGACCGTGCTCATCCTGATTCGCCACAAGGGCAACATCAGGCGACTCCTTGCCGGAACCGAGCCGCGCCTCGGCGACCGTCTTCCCGACAGGACCCCGTTGACCGCCGCTGACGATCAAGCTCCTCCGGACGGATCCGAGGCAAAACGCGCATCTCTACACATAGATGAAGACATAGCTAGGAGGTGGATTCACCATGATAGTAGACGCAATACTCCCCGCCGGCGGGCGCATCTCGGGACCGTTCGCCCATGAGGCCAACGCCGAGATCAAGGCGTTGATCCAGCTGGGGGGCTGGACAGTGCTCGAGCGCGCCCTTGCCTCGCTTGGGGCAACGGGGCGCGTACGGCGGACCGTCGTGATAGGTCCTGAAGAGGTCCTCTCACACCCGGCGGCGCGCTCGGCTGATGTCGCGCTTGCCGAGGGCAACTCCGGGCCGGCCAATATCTTCCGGGGCCTGGAGTGGCTGTATGTTGCCAATGAGAGGCGATATCCTGAGCGGGTGCTGATTCTCACCACGGACCTCCCTTTCCTCACCCCTGATGCAATCAATGGATTCCTCGATGCTTGTCCGGCGGGCGTGAATCTCTGTATCCCCATACTGAATAGAGAGGAATTCGAGGCTCGCTTCTCGTATCGATCTGCACGTTACGTACCATTGCGGGACGGCGAGTGGATGATCGGCTGCGCCTTTCTCGTGGATCCGGCGGCCCTTGTTCGCAATCGCTCTGCTGTCGAGCGTGTCTTCGCCGCGCGCAGGAGCCGCGTGGGCATGGCACGCATTCTCGGTCCGGCATTCGTCTTGCGGTTCCTTGCGCGTCGCCTCACCGTGGGCCACATCGAACAACGCTGCCAGGAGATGCTTGGCTGCACAGGACAAGGCATCCGGGGCTGCGCGCCCGAACTCGCTCTCGACATCGACTATCCAGAGGACTATCGCTATGCCGTGCGCTGTAGCGCCTGACATGAATGCCGCCAGCACCGGCCGTCCCACTCGCCGTGGCCGGCGCTGTGGACTTCCGGCGAACAGCCAGCAGTGGGCCGGATCGACCCAGCGACGAAGCTGGCAGAGGTAAAGCGTGGGAGCTGCAAGCAGGATCAGACTGCGCGCGTCCATACTCGCCGGTCACCCGGTGCTCGCGACCTGGTATCTCCGAAACAGGCTGCGCGGTGCGACTCTCCGCTTCGAGCGGACCCAGCTGGGCGGCTTCAGTCGGTTCGCATGCGGCCTCACATTCAGGCTCACATGGGCCTGTAACCTGCGCTGCAAGATGTGCCGGTTTGCCCAGAACGGTAACGTGAGCGCGAGCCCGGGCGACGTGCTTCCGTTGGAGGCCTGGACCTCGGCAGTGGACGACGTCAGTCGTTTCCGGCCCTATATCTCCCTCACTGGCGGGGAGCCACTGATGTATCCACACACAGAGGCATTGATACGCCACGTCAGGGAGCGCCACATGCGGTGCACGCTCACGACGAATGGCACCGCACTGGCGGGCAAGGCGCCGCTGCTGATGGAAGCGCCGCCCCACATGCTGATCGTCTCCCTCGACGGCCCGCGCGACGCCCACAACGCCGTGCGCGGTCGTCCCTGGGCGTACGACAGGACTGTGGCCGGGCTCGCGGCCGTGCAGGAGCTCAAGGCCGAACGCGGACAGAAGTACCCATTCCTCGTCATCAACTGCGCGATCACTTCTCACAACTGCGACCACACGGACGGGCTGCTGGACACCGCATCCGCCTTGGGGGTCAGCGTGGTCAACTTCCAGCACCAGTGGTCGCTGACCCCGGCCATGGTGCAGCAGCACAACGCGGCCCACAGCGACTGCCATGGGCTCTCCGGCGAGCACCTCGGGGCCGCGGACCCACCCTCTGTGGACCCGGCTCACATGGTGGAAACGGTGGGCCGTATTCGCCGGCGAGCCGCCTCCCTGGAGGACGAGGTCGTGGTGACGTTCCACCCGAGTCTATCCGACTCGGAAGTCTACGACTGGTACTCCAATCCGCACGTCTGGGTGCAGCGCCGGCCCGCCGTCTGTGCGTGGCTGAACACGAACATCCTCCCGAACGGCGACGTAGAGCCCTGCCACGGCGTCGCCTGCGGGAACATCACTGAGGAGCCTCTCTCGCAGATCTGGAATGGTCGCTCCTACAGGGCATTCCGCCGGCGTCTGGCAGCCGCTGACGACTTCCCGATCTGCGTCCGATGCTGCGCCTACTTCCGGAGGGACTAGTGTGATCGAGGCCAGCGATGACGCTCCCCCAGTGCGCGAGGTCGGCCGTGCTGACCGGAGCCGGGCGGGAGTGAGCGGCTCGTGGAGAGGCAGAAGGAGGGCGAGGCCATGCCACCTGCGGTGACTATCGCGAACGCCCTCACGTTCGCACGTCTCATACTGCTTCCGGTTATCATCTTCGGCATAGTCACTTCCCACGGCTGGGTCACCGTCATTGCCATGGCGGCTGTGGTGCTCACCGACTTGCTGGACGGGAGGATCGCCCGCCGCCTGCGTCAGGCCACGCAGTTCGGACAGGCGCTCGACAGCACCGTCGACTTCGTGCTCATCTACTCCCTCTTCATCGCATTCTACGCAGCGGGACGTCTCGCCACTTATCAGTTCGCCATCCTCTACGTTGCGATGCTCACGATTCTCTCGTTGCAGCTGCTCACGCAGGGCGGCGGCACGACGGCCTCGCCGGCCACCGGGAAGCTGGTCGGCGCGCTCGAGTACGTCTTCCTTCTGTTCCTGACGACGAGGGAGGTGTTGCCGGAGGCGGGCGTCGTTGCGTCGCTGGAACTCGGGCTGTTCCTGGCGCTCGCCGCCGCGATAGCTGTCAACAGCGCCGTGTGCGTCAGGATGATGGTGAACATCACGCGAGACACCACAGGGGCGGGCCCGGCCCCGGCCGAGGCGCGGGATGACCGCGCGCCGTAGCCGAGGTCTCCGAGGACGAGGCCCGGGAGCGCCGATCACATGTCGAGCATCGTCGAGCGAATAGCCATTGCACTTCCCGGGCTGCCGCCCCAGTTTGACGGCATGACCCTGGCCGTTGTCGCAGACATCCATGCCGGGAGCAGAAACAGCCCCTTTGCCGTAGTCAAGGAGGTAGTCGAGACAACGAACTCCCTGCAGGCCGACGTCATCTTGTTGCTCGGCGATCTGGTCCACGCGTCGGCGCGCGCAAGCTCGTACCTGTCCGTCCTATCCGAACTCGAGGCGAAGGAGGGCGTATGGGCCTGCCTGGGCAATCACGAGCACGGATTTGTCTGGCACTCCCGCTACCTGGGAGCTTCCCGGGCGCCCTCCTTTGACCGATGGCGGGATCTCTATGCCGAGGCCGGCATACGGCTTCTGGCGAACGAAGCGAGGCCGCTTCCGAGGGAACGCTCCCGGATCTGGCTGCTTGGCGTGGACGACGCCTACTCCGGCCACGATGATCTCGCGGCCGCCCTGGTGCAGGCCCGCAGAGACGAGTTCTGCCTTGCGATGACTCACTCCCCCGATATCGTGGACGACCCTCAGATGAGAGCCGTGGATCTGGTCCTGGCCGGCCACACTCACGGCGGGCAGATATGCCTTCCGTTCATGGGGCCGGTGTTTGCGCCGTGCCGACAGTTCCGGCGGCGTGCCTCCGGGCTGGTTTCTGTCAACGGGACGACTCTGTACGTGACCCGCGGGGCAGGAGAGGCACTCCCGTTCCGGCTCAACTGCCCGCGGGAGATATCCCTACTGACCCTCGTCTGTGAGCGCACGGCCTCCGGTCGCCACGAGCGGGTGAGCGCCACCGAGACCCGGAGCGCGGTTGGATGAACGACCCACGCGCTTGCGAGCGAGACGGCTCTCACAAGCAGTCGACCGAGGGTGGAGAACTGGGGCAACACAAGCCGGCGGACCAGATCCGGTCTGGCGAGCCGACCACAGCCCGCGTGCCCCTGAGACACAAGGTCCTCTACGGGATGGGGTATCTCAGCGTCGCTCTCACGACAGATGTGACGTTGACGTGGCTCCTGAAGCGCTACTACCCTGACTCCTCAGGGGTGGCTGCCACGGCCTCGGTTTCCGCTGCCGCCTTCATCGTTGCGGTAGTGTTCGGTCGGGTGGTGGACGCGCTGGCCGATCCGCTGGTGGGCTACTGGAGCGATCGCCTTCGCAGCCGGTTGGGGCGACGCAAGCCGTTCCTCATGGTCGGTGCGCCGCTGATGGCGCTGATGTTCGTGCTGATCTGGACCCCACCTGTGGCGGGCCTGTCGCTGGTCAACGGGGTCTACATTGCGGCGGCCTTCGCGCTCTTCTTCTTCATGTTCACCGTTGTCGTCTGCCCCTACCTGGCGATGCTGCCGGAGATCACATCCAGCCGGGCAGAGCGTGTCTCGCTCACCGCCTGGCAGGGCGCATTCAACGTGTTCGGGGCAGTGGGCGGCACGATCGCCTCGGGCTACCTCATTGATCACCACGGCTATCGGACGATGGGGTTGTGTTTGGCCCCGGTCATCCTTGTTGCATCGTGGGCTCCCCTGCTGGTTCCGCAGCCAGAGGCCAGCCCGAAGCCGACCGGCTTCTCGATTCGTGAGGCGGTGATGAGCACGCTGCGCAACCCGCTGTTCGTGCCGTACGTCGTGGCGCAGCTTCTCTTCTGGATCGCGGTGCGCATCATCATCGGGGTGATGCCAAAGCTCCTCGACGTGCGCTTTGAGATGGGCGAAGAGCGAATCGGCTACGTGATGGCGGCGGGGCTGCTGGCGGCCGCGCTCTTCCTTCCGTTCATGCCGAGAATCGCCGGCTGGACGGGGAAGAGGCGGCTGCTGATCGGGGCAATGGTCTACTTCGGAGTGCTCGTGCTGCCAATGCCGTTCCTCGGGGCGCTGCCTCTGCCCGTTTCCGGCGCCGGCCAGGCCTACCTGCTGATGGTGCTTGCCGGCCCCGCCATCGCAGTCCTGTTCTCCCTGCCCAACGCGATCGTAGGCGACATCGTAGACGAGGATGAGAGGCGAACGGGGGAGCGACGCGAGGCGATCTACTTCGGGGTCCAGGGGCTACTTGTGAAGGCCGGCATGGGCTTCGGGATCGGCCTCGCGGCAGCTCTCCTGTCGGCTTTCGGCGCGGAGGCGGACAGACAGGGCGGGTACTTGGCCTGCGCGCTGGCGGTCACGGCGATCTCGATTTCCGCCGCCGCAGTGATGACGAGATACCGGGCCAACTAGGCGCTGATCGGCCGCCGCGACGGCTTTCCCGGCGAGCAGTCCATTCCTCATGGGGCCCTCACAGCCGCTGACGGATCGTGGACCGCCGCCTACGATTCACCCACTCCATCTCCTACCTTGGCTGACCCGGGAAAGAGACAGAGCGCCCGCCAGGACACCTGGACAATCCAGCCCGGTTGCAGTATAATGCGCCGTGATTAGATTGGGTCGAGACTGATGCCCTATTCTGTACTGCGCTGGCACAGCAGGTCTGACAGATACTTAGCAGCAGCGATTGCAGCGGCGCAACGGCCACGTTGCGCCGTGGGCGCGCCTGGGCATTCGTCAGAGTCCTAAGCCAACACATAGCGCCAGCGGAACGAGACCGTGGCGGTGGTCGACGCTGGTGAAAGGCGGGAGTTCCCCGGAGGGCCGCCTGGAGGTCTCAGCACCTCCTCCGGCGCGGTTTCCCTGGTTCTCACTCTCGCTGGCGAGCCATAGCTTGGTGCGCTGTGGTTCGGGAAAGGAGGGAGGCGGGAGAACGGTTAGGAGGGGGCGACGGCCGCAGAGATTCTGCGGCTAGATCTGAAGTGTTATCTTACTGCCTTTGGGAGGAGGTACGTTAAGCAATGCTACGAGGACGCAAGGGATTCACACTGATTGAGTTGCTGGTTGTCATCGCGATCATCGGGATCCTGGCAGCCATGGTCTTTCCTGTCTTCGCACGGGCGCGCGAATCCGCGCGCAAGGCGGTGTGTCTGTCGAATGTGAAGAACATTGCCCTCGCCGTCCAGATGTACCTGGCGGACAACAACGACACCCTCCCGCCGGACGAGCACAGGCGGGAGGTGATCACGTACTTCCAGACTGTACCCGGCGGGCACTCGTCGCGCACGTACGACATTGGCGACCTGAGCGACCGCTGCAACCGCGACTGGCAGGCCAACCCATACCTGCGCTGGCCCGTGGTTCTCGATGAGTACACCAAGAACCGCGACGTGTGGCGGTGCCCAAGCGCCAAGCTTGAGAACGGCTCCGGCTGGATCGTGCCCGGCCCGGATTTCCTCTCCCTGTACATGGGCTACGAGGGAGACTGGGGCAGGAACACCGACGACCGTTCTGATGGCCCCTGCTACCCGGCCTTTCCCCCCGGATGGGGCGGCAGGGTCACCGATTCCTTCCTGCAGCGCAGGCTGGCCGTGGACATGTGGGCCGACGAGGCTGTGGAGAAGGTCGTTAGGTTCAGCATTGGGTGCAACGCCGTCGTCGGGCTGAAGCTCGTTTCCGTCCAGGATCCGGTGAGATACGTCATCTGTGGTGACGTTGGCGCGCAGTCGGATATCGGCGGGCTCGGGCTCACCGCCTACCCGGACATCTGCGCGCTGGAGTGCAGCAACGGCACCTGTGGCTGGGCGGACTGGGAAGGGTGCGCCGAGTGGGCGGCCGACTGTGGGCTCTATATCAACGCGCCCGCCGACGGCTCGTTCCTCAGGAACCCCGAGCTGCGGAAGCCGTACGCCCGCCATCTCGCCGGCGTGAACCTGGGTTTCCTCGACGGCCATGCGAGCTGGATGCTCGCTGAGAGGGTCGTTACCCAGTGGAACGAGGAGGAGATCTTCGGCATCGATCGCTGGGGCCCGGATCCCACCGATCCGGAGTACCTGGAGTGCTTCGACGAGGTCGAGGTGTTCCTTGGCGGGTGAGAATGGCTCAGATCTTGCCTTAGCAAGATAGACGGCCCTCTGGACTGTGATCGCGGGGCGCCCAGAACGGGCGCCCCGCTCTCGCGCGAGCAGGAGGTGCGCGGAGGAAGGCAGGAGGCTCGTCTGGCGAAGGTTGCACGTCGGCGGCGCTGGCCAGCCGCTACGACCGCGCTCGCCGCGTTCTTGCTGAGGCCGTCTCGAAGTCGCCCGGAGGCAACTGCTGCTCTCAGAGCGCGGTACAGCGACCTGCTCTCCCGTCGCTGTTTGACAGTGGCGTCCCGACCCTCTCTACCAACTCCCACGCGTAGCCAACGCGACAATGTTCCAGATGGAGCTGTTCAGCAGATCGCCGACGATCAGGCCGACGGCGAGTGGTATCGTCTTGCGGTAGAGGCGCAGGCCTCCGTAGCGAGTGACCAGCACCTTGAGGATCCACGCCAACAGGAACGGGAAGGTGCCCATGGCCTGGGAGAGGCTGTTGGAGAACAGATAGCCGATGGGGTGAAACGGCCACCACACGAAGCGCAGCCGCATGAGCCCGAGGAAGACGGTCACCACTCCGCCCGCGGCTATGTACAGCACCGCCCCCAAGTGGCGCCCCTCCTCGCCTGTGACGTCGTACCACATAGCCCAGCCATCCTGTAGCAGCGCCCACGAGACGAAGTAGTCGCCCTTTGCCGCCGAGGTCATCCGGAAGCCCTGGTGATACATCGCGGTCAACATCACGAACATGCCGAGGGCGAGAGCGACTGCGAAGGCAGCGAGCAGCACGTATGTGAGTCGCCGCAGATTAGTGCGGCTTGCGTCCGCGATCTTGAACGCGCCGAGGGCGTTGAGCGAGCAAGCACTAAAGATCCTGCTGGGAAGCGGCGCCCCGGCCCAGTTCATCGTGTAGAGGGTCAGCGTCTCCTGAGGCAGCAGATTGCGCATGCCCACACCCATTGCTGCGATGTCGTTGAACCACCAGAAGAAGGGATCGAGGGCAGCCTCTGCCTGGAGGCGCGCATAGGCGAGGTATAGCCCCACCAGGAGAGCGACGTAGGCGAGTCCGAAGCTGAGCCGGCAGCCCGAGAGGACGAGGAACGCGACCAGCCAGCTGCAGCACACCGCGAAGCCGAGAAGCGCCCATCGATATGGCAGGGGCTCATCGCTGTCCTCTCCCGAGCGGCGGCTGAAGGCAATGCGCAGTGCGCGCGCGAGGTGTCGCCGCGCAGTCCACAGCGCCCAGAGGGCGAGCGCCACGAGGGCCCCGGTGGCCTGGTTCGTGGGGGCCGGGAAGCTCCACCGCCACCAGTCCTGGGCCGATCCGGGCTCGGCCCCGAAGCTGATCGCCAGAGCACAGAGGCCGATCCGGACCAGCCAGAAGAACCAGACGGAGAATGAGAGCTCCGCCGGGATGATGTAGGCGAGTGAGATCAGCCACGGATGCAGCCATATTTCGACATTTCCCACCGCAGACAGTGGCCCCACGACGGGCCCGGTCATGGCGGTGTACTCCAGGGGCAGCGGCGGCACCGCGGGGAGTCTCTGCGAGAGCTGGCTGACGAAGCCGACGGCCGTGGCGAGGGCCATCCCGACCCAGAAGGCCTTGTTGACCGGCAGGCGCGCAGCGTGGCTTCCGTTGCGCGCCTCCCCTACGCTCTCGAGGGGTATCTGTGCCAGGGGGAAGGTCAGCCGCTCATGCCTGATCCACTGCTGCTGCACGAGGGCGAGGAGACAGACATTGGCGAGGAAGAGGGCCAGCATGAAAGACCCCCAGGCCGCCAGCGGCAGGGACCACTCCGACCACGGGACGGCGGTGCCCCCCCAGAAGTAGCCATCGACGGCGGACAGCGAAGACGGGCCCCACCAAGTGGGGATGAGATGGGCGAAGGCCGATTCCCACATCGGCGCGACGCGGGCCATGTGGTGGAAGCTCGGACCCTTGGAAAGCACGTAGAAGAGGACATGGATGCCGAAGAGAGGTGTCACAACCAGGACGATCGAGTAGACCGTCAGCAGCTCAGGTCGGGTGAACCGCAGTCGCCGGAAGGCCGGAATGCTCGTGAGCGCCGTCAGGAGAAAGAGGACGGTCAGCGGCCAGGGCGCCGGAACGCCGCTGGACCAGAAGACGTTCCAGTTCCGGGATGCGAATACGACCTCGCCGTAGAAGATGGCCGGCGCGGTGACGGCGACGATCACCATCGACAGCGCCACCGCGCGCCATGTGACACCGCCGTGCCGCGGCGCTGACTCCGAACGGGTCGTGGACATCTCCTCTGTCGAATCCGAGGAGCGTTTCCTCATCGGCGAATGCCCGCCTCGCATCGGGCCTTACCGCGCGGCCTCGCCTTCCTCCTGCAGCACCTCGTCGGAGAACGGGGGAGGCCCCGTCCGCGGCGGCGGAGCACCAGAGGTGGTGCTCCGCCGTGATCGAGAGCTTGTCAGCGCATCCCGTCCTGCGACGGTCCGGTCAAGCTAGTATAGGGTCGGTATGCCCGGCTCGGCGCACCAGGATGCCGGGCCCCACGGTCCGGCGAGGCCCATCATGTCGTCGCCCTTCCCCTCCGAGATCTTGGCGAGCAACCTCTCCGAGTGCCACCAGGCGGCATGCCCATCGAGGAACCCCAGGTTCACACCGCCGAGATGGCGGGCGTAGGGCCTGCGCAGGCTCGGGTCAGCGACCATATAGGGATGGCACCAGTTCGGTTCGCACCCGGACAGGAGGTCTTCGTCGCAGTCATCCCAGTCCCACCAGCAGTCAGCGCAGGCAACGGGGCAGGCAGCGCAGTCCAGCCCGCAGAGATCGGGTTAGGCGTAAGCGCCGGCCGGCTGGGCATAGGTCCCGGCGCCCCCGTCTCCGCAGATGACCCAGTTGACCGGATCATCCACCTCGACGAGCTTCAGGTCGGAGCCAGTCATGAAGTTATAGGTGATGCTGTGACGGAAGCTCTTCGCCCCCCCGGGATCCTCAGTTCCCCAGAGGCCCCAGCTCATCACGTTCTGGCTGAGGCTGTCGGTGACAGCGCCCCCCCAGCCATTCGGGTAGGCAGCGAAGGGGCAGATGTCCGTGGCCTCGCCCCACGATCCCTCATGGGCCCGGAGATGCCCGAGCCAGTCGGGGTTGCCGCTGATGAAGAGGGCGTATCCTTCAATCCTCGCGCTGGGGCACTGCCAGACGTCTCGATTCTTGGTGTACTCGTCCAGGACGACGGGCCAGCGGATGTAGGGGTTGGCCTCGGTGGCAAACCAGCAGTTGGCCTCCTCCTCGGGATCCCATGCGTCATCGCCAGCCCCACCTGGATAGGTGTTGAAGTAGTCGAACACCTCCTGTCTGTGTTCGTCGGGCGGCAACAC
This sequence comes from Candidatus Hebobacterum abditum, assembly GCA_029821875.1. GTDB lineage: Bacteria > Armatimonadota > Hebobacteria > Hebobacterales > Hebobacteraceae > Hebobacterum > Hebobacterum abditum. The sequence continues at coordinate 140,436 of JALGXW010000004.1, forward strand.
GTCGTTGTTGTCCGCCAGGTACATCTGAATGGCCAGGGCGATGTTCTTCACGTTCGATAGACACACCGCCTTGCGCGCTGACTCGCGCGCCCTCGCAAAGACCGGGAAAACCATCGCTGCCAGTATGCCGATAATGGCGATCACTACCAACAGCTCAATCAGCGTGAAACCTGCACGCCGCACTCTCATCCAGGCCTCCCTTTCCTCATGGTCGACCGGACAGCCGCCGGCCCGACGGCCCCCCGACAGTGGTGCTATCGTTCGCCGGGCCCTGCTCGCCCCCTCTTGCTTCTGCCAGGCACCGACGTGGCAGACGTAGCTGGGGCGAAGCAATGACAGCGCCGCCGCGCGTCATGTGACACCGCCGTGCCGCGGCGCTGACTCCGAACGGGTCGTGGACATCTCCTCTGTCGAATCCGAGGAGTGTTTCCTCATCGGTGGATGCCCGCCTCGCACCGGGCCTTACCGCGCGGCCTCGCCCTCCTCCTGCAGTACTTCGTCGCTGGACGGCCGAGGCCTCGTTCGCGGGGGCGGAGCGCCGGGATCGGCGCTCCGCCGCAGTCACGCGTTCGCTAGGCACTTCGGGCTCGACTAGAAGAGCAGCGACGTGTCGGCGGGCCAGTCTCCGCACTTGCCTAGGGCTGGAATGTCAGAGGGGCCATCGTGGTAGATGCCCAGCGGCTTCGCCTCCCCGTCTCTGGCCCGCTCAGCGTACTCGGCGAGCAGCCTTTCGGAATGCCACCAGGCCGCATGTCCATCCAGGAAGCCCAGGTTCACGCCTCCTAGGTGGCGGGAGTAGGGTCCCCGCAGGTTCGGGCTGCGCAGAAACGCGCCATTGTTGGGTGCGTACAGGTCCTTGCACTCCCCCGCATCCTCGGCACACGCCTCCCAGTCCATCCAGTTACACCAATAGGCTATCTCGGCCCCGGAGCAGCTGAGCTGGCAGATCTCCGGATAGGCGGCCAGCGCAGTGTTCATATAGTCGTGGTTTGCCTTCCAGCTCCCATCGCCGCAGATCACGAAGTTGACGGGGTCCTCCACCTCCACGAGCTTCATACCCCAGTTGGCGCCGGCGCCCTCCATGTTGCCGCCGTTGAAGGCGATGCTCAGATGGAAGACCTTCTCTCTGTCCACCTGCGACTCCGCGTTCCAGGCAGGGCCCTGCACGAACGAATCCGTGATGGAGCCGCCCCAGCCCGGCGGCCACCAGCCGTTGAACACGCAAAGAGCATAGTCCCACGCGTCGCTTCCCTCCCAGATGTCCGAGCGCATCAGTGGCTCATTGGCGATAACGTGAGTGAACCAGTCTCCTCCGGGATTGATGTTGCCCGCGCCGCCCTCCAGCTTTGCGCTCGGACACCGCCACACGTCCCGGTTCTTCACATACTCGTCGAAGATCACAGGCCACCGCAGATACGGGTTGGCGTAGGTGGCACCCTCGACGCATGTCATAAAGTCGATGACCTCCGACCTGTGTTCGGTCGAAGGCAACGTATCATTGTTGTCGGCCAGGTACATCTGAATGGCCAGGGCGATGTTCTTCACATTGGAGAGACACACCGCCTTGCGCGCGGACTCGCGCGCCCTTGCAAAGACCGGGAAGACCATTGCTGCCAGTATGCCGATAATGGCGATGACTACCAGCAGCTCAATCAGCGTGAACCCCCTACGTCGTCTCCTACGCACTGTCGCACCTCCCATTTGGGTTGATATAACGTGCACAGCGATCGAGCAGACTACACGTGATGGTCGGTTTCGCCACGACCTCCGCCCCCCCCTTCTCCCCGGGGACCCTCGAAAGGGGCCTCCCGACGGTCGCCGCCTGCCCTGCCACTTGCGTTTCTGTGGCCGTCCGGTAGAGCCATGGGGCTGTGGCCCACTGCGCTCAGAGCAGACCGGCAGGGCTCCGCTGCGGGCCGTGGAAGACGCCTCGGGACGCGCGTTTCGGCGACGCCGATTGCAGGGCGGGGGCAGAGACCCGACAGGAGGCATAATGCCTGACAGACTCTATGATCGGATTCTGGGCTGCATGGTCGGCAGCGCGATCGGTGACTCGTTTGGGGCGGTCGTGGAGTTCGCCACAGCAGACAGGCTGACGCAGATCGCGGGGAAGGACTGGGTGGACGAGTTCCTCCCCTTCGCGGAGGACTTCGGGACTCATCCAGCCGGCGTCTGGGAGAAGGCTCCGCCGCGCGGCACGGGGACAGATGACACTCGGTTCAACCACATCTTCGTGGACTGCGTGGTGCGAAACGGCGGGGCCATCAACTCGCAGTTGCTGGCGATCGAGTATCTGGAGCGCTACCGGGATCGCGCAACCTTCTACCCGCGCCACACCGAACTCGCGGAGCAGTGGCTGGGCCACGTCCATGAGATCTCGTGCGCCTACCTGGGCATGACGGAGTTGCCGTCCGGCCGACCCTCCTGGGTGGTGACGACACAGGGGCACAGCTTCCCCATCCTGTGGGGCCTGATCTCACTGGCCTTCGCCGGGCTGCTCTGTGCAGGCGAACCGGAGAAGGCCTATGCCAAGGCCTACGAGCTCGCCTATTACGATCTGGCCTACGCGCGGGATACGACCGCGATGATGGCGGCCATGGTGAGCGCGGCCCTTGGTGGCGAGGTCTCTGGCAAGGAAATGGTCGAGGCCGGCCTCAGCACGAATCCCTTCGACTTCGGCTGGCGCTGCGCGACGAGGGACATCAGGCCGCTCATCGAGCTGGCCGACCGGGCTGAGAACGACCGGGCCCTCGTGGACGCAGTCGGAGCGGAGGTCCGCCATCGGCACGGCTTCGATCCGATAGATGTACTGGGGCAGCCAGCGGCGGCCGTCTACTTCTGTGACGGCGATCCGGTGCGGAGCATCGTGATGGCAGCCAATGACCGCGACGTGGACGAGCAGGGGAATCTGCTGCAGCTGCGTGACGTGGACTGCACAGGCGGCGTGGCCGGCGCGCTCGTCGGCGCGCTGCACGGCGCAGATGCGTTCCCGTCGGACTGGGTGGCCGATGTCCTGAAGGCGAACAAAGACGTCTACGACCTCGACATCGAGGCGAACGCGCGGCGCTTCTACGAAGCCGTATACGGCGGCTGAGTGGGCCGCCTTCCGGGCGGCCGGGTGCGCACAAGCTGGAGGAGCAAGCAGTGTCTGACGAACTCTACTCGCGGATTCTCGGCTGTATGGTGGGCAACGCAATCGGTGACGCCTTTGGCGGCCCCGTCGAGGGCGCCTCTGCTGAACGGGTGCGGAAGCTGACCGGCAGGGACTGGGTGGACGAGTTTCTCCCATATGCGGAGGACCACGGCACGCACCCGCTTGGCGTCTGGGAAGCTGGGCCACCGCGCGGGACGGGCACGGATGACACGCGCTACAACCAGATCTTTGCCGAGTGCGTCATTCACAACCGCGGCGAGATCAACTCGCAGCTCTTGGCCATGGAGTATCTCCAGCTCTATCGGGAGCGGGAGGAACGGTATGGCAAACATGCGGTCCTGGCCGGAGAGCAGTTGCTCGACCGCATGGTGGAGCTCTCCCGCGCTCACCTCGGCATGGACCTGCCGTCGGGACGGCCGCCCTGGGCCGTGCTCTCCCAGGGGATATACCAATTGCCGGGCATCCAGGGCCTGATCTCCCTCGGCCTGGCGGGGCTGCTCTATCAGGGTGAGCCGGAGAAGGCCTACATCAAGGCCTTCGAGCTCGACTTCCGAGGGATTGGATACTCCCGCGATGCCACGGGGATGATGGCGGCAATGGTCAGTGCCGCCCTCGACCGCGGCGCCACCGCCAAGGAAGTGGTGAAGGTAGGCCTCGAGACCGACCCGTTCGAGTTCGGCAAGCGGAAGTACGACGAGCGCGTGATCGCCGCGGGGGTCACCAAGCTCATCGAACTCGCCGACGAGGCGACGGACGATCGGTCGCTGGTCGAGGCGATCTCCCGGTTCGTCACCCATCTCCACTTCTATGATCCAGTGGACGTCCTCGGAACGCCAGTGGCGGCCCTGTACTACTCCGGCGAAGACCCGATCCGCACCATCGTCATGGCAGTGAACGACCGGTATGTCGACGCCGAGGGCAACCTCGTGGGCCTGCGTGATGTCGACTGCACGGGCAGCGTCGCGGGAGCCCTGGCGGGAGCGCTCAACGGCATCGAGGCCTTCCCCGACGACTGGGTCGCCGAAACCATCGACGCGAACAAGCAGGTCTACGGAATCGATCTCGAGCGCAACGCGCGGCGCTTCTACGAGGCCGTCTACGGCAGCGCGGGATGACCGGTGCTGCCCCGCGCGGCGAGGCGACGGCATCCAGCCGTCGCCTTGTGGCACTCTCTGGTGCTGGGACCCAGATTTGAACTGGGGACACCCGGATTTTCAGTCCGGTGCTCTACCAACTGAGCTATCCCAGCACCGTGTTCAGTTGGGTATGCTGGCCTCTGCTGTGAGCCTTGCCAAGTGAGCGATCCCGGCAGGCTACACTGAGGCGATGGCGGAGCCGACGGGACTTGAACCCGCGACCTCTGGCTTGACAGGCCAGTGTGCTAACCAACTGCACCACGGCTCCGCGCTGCTCCTCGATCTGGTGGGCGAAACAGGGATTGAACCTGTGGCCTCTTGCTTGTAAGGCAAGCGCTCTCCCGCTGAGCTATTCGCCCTCTCCAGTCTGTACTGTCGTCTTGTCATGGTGGGCGCAGCTGGATTTGAACCAGCGACCTCTTGCGTGTGAAGCAAGCGCTCTCCCGCTGAGCTATGCGCCCGCAGTTGGTAGCCCCAGGGGAACTCGAATCCCCGTCTCCGGCTTGAAAGACCGGTATCCTAACCACTGGACGATGGGGCCACTGCGACCCGGGCCCGGTCCCGCGGCCCCGTGGGCCGCCACAGGTCAGACCCGGCCCACCAGGCCGATTCTAGCACGCTGTTCGCGGCAGTGTCAAGGGAAGTAGCGAGGGCCTGGTGCAGGCCCGCCTGCTGTCTCGGCGCGCAGCCGCTCAACGCCTCACGGCCCCGCATCGCGGCCAGCGTCATCTCCCAACTGCGTGCCGCGGCGAGCAGGCGACCGAGGTGCACGGCAAGGCGGTGATGATCCGCTCGAAGGACTGGAAGTACGTGCGACGCCTCTACGATACCGACGAGCTATATGACCTCAGGAAGGACCCAGATGAAGTCAACAACGTCATCGACGAGCCATCGGGGGCTGCCGTTCGCGACGAGCTGCTGGCGGCGATGGGCGACTGGTTCATAGAGACCGGCGACCAGGTACCGTGGCGATGGGACCTGCGGTGGCCGGGCGAAGGCCACCCTCAGTGGTCAGAGGCAGCCGCAAGGCACGGTTTCGCCGAGCCGCGGGAGAAACCGCGGGAGTGAGGCAGAGATTGAGGCGCCCGAACATCATCTTCATCCTCGTGGATGACATGGGGTACGGAGACTTCAGCGCGTTCAACGGCGGCATCTCCAACACGCCAACGTTGGATCGGCTGATGGAGGAGAGCGTCTGCCTGACACACCACTACACGGCGTCGCCAGTCTGCAACCCGTCCCGCGCCTGCTTGCTGACCGGCCGCTATCCACACCGGACGGGCTCGATCGATACGCTCGAATGGCGCGGGTTGGAGCGGCTCGCCCTCCGCGAGACCACGCTGGCACAGATGCTCAAGGCGGCCGGTTACGCCACGGGACTGGTCGGCAAGTGGCATCTGGGCGCCTTCGACCCGCGCTACCATCCGAACCAGCGTGGCTTCGATGAGGCCGTGTGCTTCTGCGGCGGAATGCACGACTACTACGACTGGCGCATTGAGTACAACGACACCGTCAAGCGAAGTGACGGCACCTACCTCACCGACGTCTGGACCGAGGAAGCAGTCCAGTTCATCGAGCGCCACCGCAACGAGCCATTCTTCCTGCACGTGACGTACAACGCGCCCCACACTCCTCTCCAGGCGCCGCAGGAAGAGGTGGAACCGTTCGCCGGTGAGGAGCATCTGACCAAAGGCGTGGCCATCCTCTACGGCATGCTTCGCCGCATGGACGCCGGCGTCGCCCGTATCCTCGATACCTTGGACCGGCTCGGCCTGCAGGAAGACACCATCGTCTTCTTCACGAGTGACAACGGACCGCAGTTCTCAGGCGAGGGAGAGATGTGCATCACGCGGTTCAACTGCCAGTTCAACGGCGCCAAGGGCAGCGTCTACGAGGGTGGGATCCGAGTGCCGATGCTCGTCCGCTGGCCGGCGGTGCTACCGGCCGGGACCGAGGCAGACGAGATGGTTCACTTCAGCGACTGGCTGCCGACCATACTCGCAATCGCGGGCCTGGAGCTACCGAAGGACAGCCTGCGGATCGATGGGGTGAACGTGCTGCCCGCGCTGCGAGGAGAGAGAGGTCAGGTGGAGACGACGCGCTACTGGCAATGGAATCGCTACACGCCGCTCGTCACCTGCAATGCTGCCATGCGAGATGGAGACTGGAAACTTGTGCGTCCCGCCATCAGGGAGGCTATGGAAGTTCCTGACATCAAGTGGCTTCGGGTCTCCATGTATGAGCCGGAGCATTTCATCGAGAACGGCATCATCCGCGAGCCGGACCCGCCACGGGAGGTACCAGCTCCCCTGCCGGTGGAGCTCTACAACATCGCCGATGATCCTTTCGAACGGCAGAACGTGGCAGACGAGCACCCGGGCATCGCCGGCCGAATGGTCCAGGAACTTGAGGCCTGGTTCGAAGAAGTGGAAGCCGAGCGTGCGTCCATCTCGGACCGGTGGTAGGTCACTACGCTGCGTACAGGTCCGCCGATGACACCCATCTCTCGGAGGAACGCCGCGCCTGAAGTCGGCCGAGCCGCCGGCGATAGGCCCTGGGCGACAGCCCAGTCGCTCTGTTGAAGGCGCGGGTGAAGTGGGCGGGGTCAGAGTAGCCCAAATGCTCCGCCACAGTGCCGACCGAGAGATTCGGATTCTCGAGAAGCTGCTTTGCGGCTTCCATCCGCCTGTTGTGGATCTGCTCGGAGAGAGGCCGCCCGAGATGCCGGGCCACGAGGCGGCTGAGGTAGCTGGGGCTGTAGCCGAGGGCGGCCGCCACGCCGGCTACCGAGGCGGCTCATCTCCGGCCAAGCCTTGATCCGGGCCCGATCGACTTTCGGCAGCGTCCCCGCGGCCGGCGCTAGTGGGTCCCCGCCTGTGCAGGGGAGGCCGAGGTCCCCGCCCGACTCGATCACTCATGCACCATAGGCACGAACCGAACCGGAATGACCTCCTTCTGCCGAAGCCGCCCCCGGCTCTTCCGAAGGACATAGAGCGTCTGATGAGTCCACTGCGGCCCAACCGGGATCACCATTCGCCCGCCCTCCCCGAGCTGCTCTGCGAGCGCCTCCGGCACCTCCTCAGGGGCGCAGGTCACGATGATCCCATCGAATGGTGCATGTTCCGGCCATCCGAGATAGCCGTCACCAGCCTTCACCTGGACTGTCTCGTAGCCGAGCCGCCTTAGCGTCTCCTCGGCCCGCTCTGCCAGCGATGGTATGATCTCGATCGTGTAGACGTGCGGGGTAAGCTCCGCAAGAACGGCAGCCTGATAGCCGGACCCGGTCCCGATCTCCAGCACCTTGTCGCCCTCCTCGAGCTCGAGCAGCTCGGTCATGAGCGCGACGATGTAGGGCTGGGAGATGGTCTGTCTCTCGCCGATGGGCAGCGGCCGGTCCTCATAGGCGTGGGGGCGCTGGTCGGCGGGCACGAACTCGTGCCTGGGGACCTTCTCCATCGCGGCGAGCACGCGCTTGTCCTTGACGCCGCGGGCGCGGATCTGCCGCCGCACCATCATCTGCCGAGGGCCCTCAGGCGTGGGCCCGGTAGGGGGCTGCTCAGGAGGCTGGCTGCTGTCGTCCTCAGCCCGACAGCCGGCCAATCCTGCCGTCAGCAGGCACGCAAGCGCCCACCACAGCCAGGGATGCACCCACCGCAAACAACCACGGCTCCTACGGGTCGTCATGGCGGATCACCTCCGCTGATGAGAGTTCCTTTCGCAGTCGGATGGCAATCACCTGTCGAGAGCTGGCAACTCGCGTCGGTTCGCCGCCGCGTTGGTTGCTCCGCCACAGACGCCTGTGCTATAATCCGGCGCAAGGTCCTGCGTCGAACAGCAGACCTGCCAGCAGCCCTGAGGACCGGCCCGATCGCCGCGCGATCCGGTGCGGTTCCTGATGAGAGGTGAGCCGATGGCCAGCTTTGACATGGCGCTTGTGGACGAGCTCCGACAGCGCCTCGATGCCACCTACGAAGAGGCACTCATGGGTCTCGAAGAGACCGACGGCGATCTGCTAAGAGCGCTTGCTGCAATCGAACGGCGGCGGCGCGAGCGCCAGGAGGCAATGGAGGGCGGCGAGCTCATTGGCCGCGCCGTCGGCATGGCGCGAGAGGGGAAGCTGTCCGGCCTCGAGGTCAAGCTGGGGGATAGGACGGTGCGCAGACTGCCGCTCCCCAAGGGCACGCCGGCTGCGATAGCCGGCGCCGTCCTCTCCGCGGTGCTGTCGCAGCTCTCGGTGGATCTGATCCCCAAGGAGTCCGCAGGGCCGGCGGCCGACGAGTCTGAGAGCGTGGTCGAGGAAGCGGGTTGACCTTCCAGGAGGTCATATTCGCGCTCGAGCAGTTCTGGGCTCATCGCGGCTGCGTTATCGAGCAATCCTACGACGTGGAAGTGGGCGCCGGCACCATGTGCCCCGCGACCTTCCTTCGCGTGTTGGGTCCCGAGCCCTGGCGGGCCGCTTATGTTCAGCCCTCGCGCCGCGCCGATGACGGCCGATACGGGGAGAACCCATACCGGTTCTATCGCCACTTCCAGTGCCAGGTTGTTCTCAAGCCATCGCCCTCCGACGTTCAGCATGTGTACCTCGACAGTCTGCGCGCACTTGGCTTCGAGCCGAAGGAGCACGACATACGTTTCATGGAGGATGACTGGGAGGCGCCGACCCTTGGAGCTTCAGGCGTCGGTTGGCAGGTGTGGTTGGACGGCCTCGAGATTACGCAGTTCACCTACTTCCAGCAAGCAGGTGGTATCGAACTCTCGCCTGTGTCTGTCGAGCTCACCTATGGGCTGGAGCGAATCACAATGGCCATCCAGGGCGTCGACCATTTCAAGGATATCGTATGGGGCGGCGCAGGCGTTACCTACGGCGAGATCTACCGGATGGCGGAGGCGGAATGGTCTCGCTACAACTACCAGTCGGCCGACGTCGAGACGGTAAAGAAGACCTTCGACATGTGCGAGGGAGAGGCCCAACGCCTGATCGACCTCAGTCGGCCAACGGACGATGAAGAAGCAGAGCCGGCCGTTCTCGCCAAGAGCTGCATCGTCCCGGCCTACGAGCTGGTGTTGAAATGCTCCAACTCCTTCAACGTCCTGGACGCTCGGGGAGCGCTCAGCGTGCAGGAGAGGGCCTCGTACATCGGCCGCGTACGGAACCTCGCGCGCCAAGTCGCACGAGCCTACCTCGCACAGCGCGAGGCACTCGGCTATCCACTGCTGAAGGAGGAAGTCAAGACCTGAACGTGGGGCGTCGGGCCCCGGGGCTGTCGAGGCGAGGCGGCGCGCTGTGCGGCGCCGCCTTCTTCGGAGGTGGCCCAGCTTTGACGACGACATGGCCGTGAGAGCGACATCTGGATGAACGCGAGAGTTCGCTGGCACCTGCTCCTGGGAATCGCCATCGCGCTGTCTTGCGCACGCGCCGAGGCGGTGAGCACTCTCGTCTTCAAGGCCGTGCCGGTGGAAGTGGACGCCGGGAGCGGCCCGCGTGGCCGCATCTACGCCGGCCCCCACGGTGTGATGACACTGGCCGGCCGCGGCCCGAGATCGGTGAACGATGCCTTGGAGGTGGCCAGGCGGCTCAACGAGCTGGCCGAAGCAGGTCTTGCAGCGGAACACATCGCGGTCCGCAAGGAGGGAGGCAGCTACGTCATAGCCGCCGACGACCGGCGAGTCGTACAGGTCGACCGACGCTTGGCGAAGTTCCACCAAAGCACGCCCGATCGCCTGGCGCACATGTGGGCTGAGAACGTGTCCAACGCGTTCAGTCGGCCCTATCTGTCTGTCCGACCGATCGTTGTCCCGGTTGGCGAGACTCGCACCGCGCAGGTGAAGGGGAATACCGTTGGCCGTGTGACAGTCCACGTCGGCGGGCCGGTTGCCACAGCGTCGTACGAGGGCCAGACCAGGTCGGTGCAGGTCCTCGGCCTGGAAACAGGCTACGCGGAGCTGGTGGTCTCCGATGACCGGAGCGTGCTCCGCGTACCGGTCCGCGCGGCGAAGTATGCTGGCCGCTTGAGCGGTTCGATCATCGCCGTCGTGACGGGACACCCGACCACGCAGGAGGCGATCTACCAGGCTGTCCGCGCCGCCGTCGCGGACGGCTTGACGCTGGAGCCCGGCGCGTGGGCCAGCATCGCGCCCTGGGTGGACGACACCCCCGAGCTGGCCGCCGGGGCCTCGACTCAGGTCCCAGTCCGCGTCAGTGCGGCCGGACACGACTACCTCCCCTACCGACAACGGCGCGTCGTCACAGTGTGGAACGACGGCATTGCGGCCGAGCCGGTAGAGGCACTCATGGTCAGCAATTCTCCGGAACGTCTGCAGGCCCATGGGGTCTGGTTCGAGGGAGCGCTGCGCGACTTCGGATCTGCGCGGCTTCTGTACCATCATGTCAATGGGATGGGCGAGCCGGCCGATCTGATTGTTGAACTCCTGAACCTCGGGGACAGCGCCGCTCGCGTTCACGTCGCTGCTGGCAAGGGCGGGCCGAGCAGAGATGAGTCGTGGGCCGGCCACCGCGCGGCGCGGGACTTCCTTCGCAGCCGCCTGCACGGAGTGGGCTGGGTCATTCCAATTGCGCCCGAATCAGCGGCTCCCGTCTTGGTGCAACGCGTCACGCCCGGATCGACTGCCAGTGGCGTGCTCGAGCTACGGGCGCTGGGGCAGGGAGACTTCCGCGTCCGCTGCTATCTGGCACGCTCCCGCTCGTCATGGCTGCCATACGCGATTCACTCCTATCGGCCATCACCCATTCTCGGAAGATGGCACTTCCAGGCAGCGCGGGAGGAGATCTCGGCCAAGTACGAGGTGGGCCGCGACTGGGCCTTCATCACCATCGGCGACAAGGCCCCGCGCGGGCTGCTCGGGGACGATACGCTTCCCGGCAGCTACGGCGTTATCCACGAGATCAGGCTCGACCTCAGCAATCCCACTGACGAGGTAGCACGAGTCGAGGTGATGCTGGAACCCGGCGGCGGAGCCGCGCGCGGCACCCTGATCGTAGACGGTGAACTGGCCGATGCCGCCGTGCTGACGCGCAGCTCAGAGGCCCGCATCGCCCTCTATAGGATGGCGCCCGGGGAGGTGCGAACTGTACGGATACAGACCATGCCGGAGAGCGGGTCTAGCTATCCCGTAAGGCTGGTCGCACGTTCGCTCTGAGGTGCCCATGAGGGATCTAGCACGGAGGATCGGTGTGGCTCTCGCGCTGGTGCTCCTCGCGGAGGGAGCGCCGGCTGCACAGCGGACCGAGGCCGAGCGGCCTCGGCTCCTTGTCGAGAGTCAGTACGCGAAGGTCGTGGGGGTTCCGAAGGCACGTGCAACGGCGCGCACGGTGGCGACTCTGATCGACGACGCCGTCCCGCGCATCGGAGCCATTGTCGGCACAGATGACCTCCGACCCGTGCCGGCGGCGATCTACCTCGACCGGTCGGCCTTTGTCGAAGCTACTGGCATCCCTGCAAGGGCCCGCGTCGTCGGCCTGGCCACCTTCCCGGCCGGTCTGATACACGTGGACGGCACCGGCCTGCTGGCCACCATCGAGACGGTCGTGCCACACGAAGTTGGGCACGTGCTGACGGCGCGCGCTCTGGGTCCGGCCTTGCCGGCCCTTCCGGTCTGGATGAACGAGGGCATTGCCGAATACGTCGCCGGCGAGCGGGCCGCGCAGGTGGACCCCGTATGGGTCCGGGCCCTCGGTCGCGGGGCGGCGCTCGAGCTGACAGAGCTCGACACGGCAATCGGAGAGCGCGGCGAGACTGCAGGGCTGGCGTACGCGGAGGCGGCCTCCATCGTCAACTTCCTGGTGGCGCAGCGAGGGGAAGGCGTGATTGCTGACTTGCTCAGTTCCCTAACTCAGACACAGGACTTCGATGCCACCCTCCGAGAGGTCACCGGCTGGGGAAGCACGGAGCTCGAGTCTACGTGGCGCGACTCGGTCGTACGTAAGTGGCGCTGGCCGCTCCTCGCTCAGTCGCCCCTCCTCATCTACGCACTGATGGTTCTCCTCTTCCTCGTGGGCCTTGCTCGCTACCTGAGGGAGCGTCGACGCCGGCAGGAGACGCATGGAGAGGACTGGTACAATTCGACGGACCGATGGGGGGGTGATGTGTGAGCGCGGACTCAGCGGAAGGGCGAACAGGGAACGGCCAGGCCCCGTGGTCCCGCCGCCGACCCAAGCAGGCGGCGGCACTCTATGTCGTCGCCTACATCGCCGTCGCCGCCCTGGGCGGCTGGCTCGTGGCTGCGCTCGGAGCGGCTCTCGCGCCGTACTTGGCCGAGCCAGTAAGCGCCGCGGCTGTGCTGGGTCTCGGCCTCGTTGTGACAGTCATCGCTGCGGTCGTGTTGGGGCTGTCCCTGCTGCTGGTGCTGAGCATCTGCCGGATACGGACGGACGTCAGCAAAGAGGTCATCGCTATTCTCTGCCTGTCGGTTCTCTTCCCACTGACTCGGCCATCGGTGTTCGCCTTCCTGGGCAGGTGGGTCGGGCTCCCGGAGGCCGGGGCTCGTGTGGCGGAAGCACTCTCCGTTCTGCCCGGCCAGCTGCTCATTGGCAACACGGTGCTCATTGTCTGGGCCGCCTTCCTTGGCAAGCTCGTCTCGCGAATCATCAAGGAGGGGAATCTGCTAGTGCCCGTGGCCGTTGTCGCCGCGGTCGCAGATGTCATCACCGTGTTCTGGGGCATAGTCAAGCATGTGACCGAAACCGCGCCCGAAGTGGCGGAGACCTTCAGCGCGGCCGCCCCGGTCGAGCTACCAGAGGGCGTGTATGCACCGATTCTTGCGTTCGTGGGGATAGGCGACTTCTTGTTCCTGTCGCTGTTCTTCGCAGTCGCCATTCGGTACGCGATGCGGCCAGTCAAGACGCTGTGGGCCTCGTATGTGGTGATGCTGGTGGCGCCGCTGGGCTTCTGGTTCGTGCCGGGAGGACCTGGTTTACCTGGCCTGCCGTTCATCGCCGCGGCCGCGCTGTGGGCCAACTGGCGTCACATCAGGTTCAATCCCGAGGAGAAGCGGGCGCTGGCCGTTGCGGCGGCGCTCGTGGCCGCAGTCGTCGCCGCGGTATGGGTGGTCTTTCACAGGTAACACGATTCTGGCATAATGAAGGCTGATACGTGGAGGCATGAGCCGAGTGGAGCAGCATTACAGGCCAAGAGAGATAGAGCCGAAGTGGCAGCAGCGCTGGCAGGATCGCGAGCTGCACCAGGCACGTGAGGAGGCCGGGCGGCCCAAGTTCTACTGCCTGGAGATGTTCCCCTACCCCAGCGGCGACGTACATGTGGGGCATGTGCGGAACTACACCATCGGCGACGCCGTCGCGCGCTGGCACCGGATGCGGGGGTACAACGTGCTCTACCCGATGGGATTCGATGCCTTCGGTCAACCGGCCGAGGCCGCGGCTGTCAGGCACAATGCCCACCCGGCCACCTGGACGTACGAATGCATCGAGCGGATGCGGGGGCAGTTTCGGCGGCTTGGGAACAGCTACGACTGGGACCGCGAAGTCGTCACCTGCGAGCCCGACTACTACCGCTGGAACCAGTGGTTCTTCCTGAAGTTCCTCGAGCGCGGGTTGGCCTATCGCGCGACGGCTCCGGTGAACTGGTGCCCGAAGTGCGAGTTCGTGCTGTCGGACGAGGAGGCCCAGGGCGGGAAGTGCTGGCGGTGTGACGGGCCGGTCACGAAGGAAGACCGCGAGCAATGGTTCTTCAGGATGACCGACTACACCGACCGGCTGCTGGAGGACCTGGAGCAGCTCACCGAGTGGCCCGAGCGCGTCCGTGTGATGCAGGCGAACTGGATCGGCCGCAGCGAGGGGGTGGAGTTCGAACTCGAAGTGGTCGGCAGCGAGGAGAAGATCCAGGTCTTCACCACCCGCATCGACACGATCTTCGGCGTGACCTACGTCGTGCTCGCGCCGGAGCACGAACTCGTCGACCGACTCGTGACGGGCGACGAGCTCCGCCGGAAGGTGGAGGCGTACCGGACCGAGGTGGCCTCGAAGACGAACGTCGAACGGATGTCCGAGGAGGCGAAGGGCGGCCTGCGTCTGGACGTCGAGGCCGTCAATCCCGCCAACGGAGAGCGGGTACCGATCTTCATTGCGGACTACGTCCTGCTCGGCTACGGCACCGGCGCGATAATGGCGGTGCCGGCCCATGACCAGCGTGACTTCGAGTTCGCCCATGCGCACGGCCTGCCGATCCGAGTGGTGATCCAGCCGGAGGGCGAGACGCTCGACCCAGCGACGATGGCGTCGGCCTACGTCGACGACGGCGTCCAGGTGAACTCCGGGCAGTTCGAGGGGCTGCCGAACACAGCCGCGCAGACGAAGATGGCAGAGTGGCTGGAGGAGCGGGAAGTCGGTCGGAGACGCATCAACTACCGGCTGCGCGACTGGCTCGTCTCGCGCCAGCGCTACTGGGGGACGCCCATCCCGATCATCTACTGCGAGGCCTGTGGCACCGTGCCGGTCCCTGAGTCCGATCTCCCGGTCGTGCTCCCTCCCGACCTGCCATACACGGCGACGGGTTCGATCCTGCCGCAGGCGGAGTCGTTTGTGACGACGACGTGCCCGAAGTGCGGCGCGCCCGCCCGGCGGGAGACAGACACGATGGCGCAGTGGATCGAGTCCTGCTGGTACTTCCTGCGCTACGCCGACCCGCACAGCCAGCAGATCCCCTTCTCCCGCGAGGCGGCCGACCGGTGGCTTCCGGTCGACCAGTACATCGGGGGGATAGAGCACGCGGTGTTGCACCTGCTGTACTCCCGCTTCTTCACGAAAGTCCTCTACGACCTCGGGCTTATCGGCTTCGAGGAGCCCTTCACGAGGCTCTTCACCCACGGGATGCTGCTGATGGACGGCGCGGCGATGAGCAAGTCGCGGGGCGGTGTGGCGCCCGACGATATCATCGCCCGGTATGGCGCCGATGCGCTGCGGACCTACATCCTGTTCATTGCGCCGCCGCATCAGGAGGCAGACTGGCAGGAGGGCGGGATCGAGGGGGTGTGGCGCTTCCTGAATCGCGCCTGGCGCGCGGTCCTGCGGCACTCGAGTAGCTTCCACCCCGAGTGGGCAGCGACGGCGCAAGAGGCGACGAGCCCAGCAGCCATCGCCTTCCGACGGAAGACCCACCAGGCTATCCGACAGGTCACTCAAGATATCGAGCGCTGGCACTTCAACACGGCCGTTAGTGCTCTGATGGAACTGGTCAACGCAATGACCGAGGTGGCCGACGAGAGTCTGGAGGGCGATCTCGGGGCGACTTACTCCGAGGCGTGCGAGAGCCTTGCTCTGCTGCTGGCGCCGCTTGCGCCTCATCTCGCCGAAGAGCTATGGGAGATGCTCGGCCACGAGCAGAGCGTCCATCTGGCCGGCTGGCCCACGTGGAACGATGGGATCGCCAGGGAAGACGAAGTCACCGTGGTCCTGCAGGTGAACGGGAAGCTGCGCGACCGGATTTCCGTTGTACCCGGCACACCGAAGGCCGATCTCGAAACCCGGGCGCTTGCCTCGGAGAAGGTGCAGTCGCACCTTCAGGGCAAGTCAGTGCGCCAGGTTGTTGTTGTTCCCGATCGTCTGGTGAACATCGTAGCAAGCTGAATCCCGGGGCACGGGATCACGCGGTTAGCGAGCCAGCATGTTCTACCTCTCGCGTGGCGAGAAGGTGGCCTTAGTGCTACTTCTGGTGCTCCTGTTGGCGGGCGCCAGCACCTTGACCTACGCGAAGCGTCGCCACGGAGGCCGGCAGACCGCGGAGCCGATCCTCGCGCCCGCTCCGACCGACGCCCGCGGCCGCCAGATGGCCATTCGCGTCTCGGGAGCTGTCTCCATGCCCGGCGTCTACGGACTGCCGGCGGGGGCGCGGCTGAGGGATGCCATCAGCGTCGCGGGCGGCGCGACCGAGCGGGCCGATCTCCGCGACCTCGACCTCTCAGTCCGGCTGAGGGATGGTGAGAGGGTGCTGGTGCCATACCGGGTTCACGTGCCTGTAGCCGAGCACGAGCAGGTCCCCGTCGAGCCGATCGGGGGGGCCATATCTCTCAACCGGGCATCGAAGCAGGAGCTGGAGTCGCTACCCGGTATTGGACCTGTGTATGCTGAGCAGATAATCGCCTACCGTCTGAAGAAGATGCGCGAGGAGGGTGCGGGGTTCCAGAGCACCGATGAGCTGTTGAACATCCCTGGCATAGGTCCAAGGCGCTTTGCCGCGGTGAAGGACCTCGTCGCTCCCTAGAGGCCGTTTCGAAGCTACTTCGCCCTGCGACCGAGAAGAAGCTGCTGGCAGGGCCCTCACCCTCAGCGTAGCACAAGGCTGCGTCTTGGGGGCTGTCGGGACTGCCTCTAGGGGACTGAGCGGCCCTTTTGGGCGTGTTTCGTGACGTCGGCGACAAGAGCCCACCAGGACAGGGCAAACGTACACGGTATTGCTCATACAAGTGCAGAACAGAGTGCGTGGCCTGGCAGCCTGAGCCGGAGGTGCTGCTCTCGCAGTGACTGATCACACGGCCGAGACAGGTCTCGGCGACCTGTCCGAGCCATTGCTGGCCGAAGCTGAGAACCTGATCCAGGGCTGGCTCGATCACCTGGAAAGATCTGGTGACGAGCTGTTAGCCTCCTGCAGTCGTGCCGAGCTCTCGGACGCGCTGCGAACGTTCCTGTCCCCAGTCCAGGGCCGACCGTGCGAAGCAGGGCTGGGGCCTGACATTCCGCTCCGTACGCTGACCATAGCGACGCTCTCTCTGCGGCGCCGTCTCTCCGCCACGTCGCCAAAGGGCCGCTCGGACGCGGAGGCGCGAGATCTCCTCCTGACCGCGTGCGGCAGGGCCTTGGCGACGGCCGACGATCGAGGAGAGGACGATACCGCTGAAACCACGAGCCTGACTTCTCTGCTGGCCGAGGCATCCTCGAAGATACAGCGCGCGCTGAGCGATGACAGAGTCAAGCGACACGCGGTCGAGGCCGCCGTTCGGCTCTGCAATGCCGAGACGGCCGTCTGGTGGGACCAGGAAGAGAGCCACCGTCTCAGGGCTGCCGCTTGGTC
>JALGXW010000017.1 GCA_029821875.1 Candidatus Hebobacterum abditum
CGCATCACCGCCCCAAGACCTCTTCCTCGGCCGAGGGATCACGCCCCCTGCTCAGAGGTCGTTCCACGCTCTTGCGTCGCCGGAGGGAGCAGAGACACCCCCCTGTAACGCTCGTACAGGCGGACGATGTCCTTTATGGCCCCGGAAGAGAGGTGCTCGTCCCCACGGCTGCCAAACCCGAAATCCGGATCTCGACAGACGACGGCGAAGGCCTGCTGAACCGCTTCTGCTTCACTCAGTCCCGGCGCCAGCTCCTCACCATAGGGGCGGAGGAAGTAGGAAAGGGGGCGGCCCACCGCGGCGGCATACTTCTCCAGGGTCGACTGCTTGACCCAGGTCTGCCTCTCCGCGTACGAAACGGCGCGCTGGCTCACGCCGGCCAGCTCGGCCAGCTGGTGCTGGCTGAGTCCCAGGCTTTCTCTGGCCTCTCGGATCCTCCGGCCCATATCCATGCTCGGCATCGCCTACTGGCCTCTCGGGCGTGGCGCTCCCACAAGCCATTTCTGGCTGGGACGAGGATAGCACACATCCCACTGCAAGTCAGCCGGACCTAGAAGGGGCTGTTGCGCGCGGCGGCCCCTTCTAGAAGGTGTCTTCGGTGGGGCGCAGGCGACGATACACAGAGGGTTCTTCCGCTGAGCCGGAAACCGATGCCCGGCCTGCAGCTCAGCCTTGCCGCGTTTCAGGCTGGCACGCGTTGCCGGAGAGATCCACCTCCACCTCGAAGAGCCGACGCCAGGGCAGCGAGAGCCGCACAGGTGGCTCCTCACCGGGCGACAGCGCCACCGGAAAACTGGCAAGCAGCTCGCGGGCAAGGGGCCGGAGCTCAGCGCTGACAAACCGCTCCAGTTCGTCGCTCGCATCGCCAAGGGCGAAGGGGTCGGCGCCCATCTGTCGGGCGTGCTCGACCGCTCGGG
Source organism: Candidatus Hebobacterum abditum (assembly GCA_029821875.1). Lineage (GTDB taxonomy): Bacteria > Armatimonadota > Hebobacteria > Hebobacterales > Hebobacteraceae > Hebobacterum > Hebobacterum abditum. Next base: position 918 of record JALGXW010000017.1, read on the forward strand.
CTCGGACCGCCGACTGGTACCCATAGTCGTCTACCAGTCGGCTCGCGACGAATTGCCAGCCAGCTTCGGCGGACGCACCGGCGCGCGCCCGATCTGCAGTGGCCGTCATGCAGAGATGGCTGACGACGGTGCCGATGGTGTTGGCCGCTGTGTTCCACGCGGCAAAGGCATGGAGCTTGCCAAGAAGCTTGCGCCTCTGCAGAGCGGAGATAAGCTCCGGGTCGGCCCCGTTGCAGTAGGCGACATCGGCAACGCCGGCGAGGCGACCAGCTACAGCCGCGGCCTGGATGCGGTCTGCCAGGCTGTCGGCCTGGAGAGAGAGGATCGGCGACTGGCCGGGGGGAGGAGCCTCGGCGATGTCTGGTTGCGCCTCGACCGGTGTGTGGACGAAGAGCATGGCATCTGCTTCTATCGGCGGGCAGACGCGGGCACCGGCGATGGCGATGCTCGCCTCCAGCGTCTGTCGGAGAGGCTGGCTCTCGAAGGCGGGATACACCTCGGCCCCCCGCTCGGCGGCGTAGTCGGGGCTAATCCCGACGGGACTGCCGCCTGCGAGGACGCAGTGGCGCGCCACGAGAAGAAGTCCGACCTCGTCCGCGCCCGGGTTCACTGAAGCTCTGTCCCCGATGCGGAACTCCTCAATCTGTGCGCGGAGGGCAAGCTGCTCTGGGACGTGAATCCCAACAGGAGCGGCGTCTTCCTGGGACAGCACAAGGTAGTCGATGAGGCCGTCGGCCACCAAGCGGATGGCCGCCTGGTTCACAGCGTGGTTGCGCCGTCGGGCTTCGAGGTAGTCGCGGAGGGCGGTTGGCCCCAACTTCCGCTCCATCTCCGCCAACTCTTTGGCGGCATCCTGCTCTCCGAGGCGCTCCACACGGTCGAGCAACTCCGAGTAGCTCCGAAGGAGCAAGTGACCTTCCAGGTCGCCTGACTCAGCCACTGTCCTCCCGAGCCGCATTATGGTGCTGAAGGCGAAGACGGCCGCGTCGGGCCGCGATTCGCGCAGCGCCCGCACCGCCTCCAGCCTTCGGAGGGCATCCGCCAGAAGCGTATCCGGGGCTCGAGAGGCGACCAGTCCCCCGAAACACAGCATATCCAGTGAGATCACGAAGCCTTCGGCCTCGGCCTCACCCAGCCAGGCTGCAATGGCGTCGCAATCGCCGGGCCGGGTGAACCAGCCGAGAGTCTCGCGCGGCGGCATGACGACATCGAGGCCCCCCACGGCCGCAAGCTGACGCGGGAAGAGGCAATTACAAGGCCTGTCGTCGAGGGGCACGATGGCGAGGGCAGGAAACGGGATGGCGGTCTCCTCCTCTGCGGAATGGCCCATTCTAGTCAGCACAGGCCTGCTGTCAAGCAGGCGTCCCCAGGAGAGCACACGGGCTAACACTCGGGCCGAGCGGTGAATTCCCCCATTGCTGCGGGATTGGCACCAAGATGTGCAGAATCACGACGAGTATTGTGCGAAAGTCCGGTGAACTAGGACATAGACGGGCTTGCGGATATGCCTTCTATCCGCTATCTGTAGAGGCTAGCGGACGATTTCATGCCAGTTAGCGATCAGCTACACGTCGAGAGGAGAGAGGGCTATCATCTAGTCCTGGATCCCTCCGCTCCCAACTGGGTGGCAGCGAACGCCGACGGTGCCTGGATCCTGCGCCGTCTGCACACCGGCAAGTCGCGCGACGAGGTGACGTGGGGCTACGCAAGGCGAGCTGGAGTGAGCCTCCGGCGGGCGCTGGAGCTCGTCGAGCCCTTTCTCGACGAAGTCGGCGATCTCGCAGGCCCCACGCGCGAGTCACCCTACGAGGGGAGGGCCCTCTACCTCGAGCCCGACCGGCTGCGGGAGGTCTGGCTTCACGTCAGCGATCAGTGCAATCTTGCCTGTCGGCACTGTCTCGTGTCTTCGGGACCTGCCGGCGACGCAGGCCTGGAGACGAATGCGCTCCGTGGGATAATCCGGCAGGCGTGCGATCTCGGGGCCGACACCTTCTACTTCACCGGCGGCGAGCCGCTGCTGCGGCGCGATCTCTCGGGCCTTCTCCACGATGTCACCACGACGTACGGCGCGAGCGCGGTCGTGCTGACGAATGGCACTCTCCTTGAGGGCGAGCTGCTGGAGAGGCTGTCTGCGCTGCCTCGAGAGCGCCTCTTCCTGCAGGTGAGCCTAGACGGCTCGACCGCCGCACGCAACGACGCGCTCCGGTCGGCGGGGAGCTTCGACGGCGCGGTACGCGGCATTCGGTCGGCTCTTCAGGCTGGCCTTCACGCCACCGTTGCGACGGTGGTCTTGCGGAAGAACCTGGACGACTTGATTCCGATAGCCGATCTGGTGCACGGTCTGGGAGTCGAGCACATGCACTTGATGTGGCAGCATGTGCGCGAGCGCGGCGCGCGCCTGCCGCGGGCGGGAATGCGGGCCTTGATGTCCGCCGTCACCCGGCTCCACCAGCACTCCGGCAGGATCGGGCTGGTCGTGGACAACTTCGAGAACGCCCGCCGGACGGTCAATGGCGATCCGGGCATCAAGTACGATCTGTCGAACGCCTGCTGGGACAGCCTCGCCGTCCACCGGGATGCCGGTGTCTTTCCGTCTGCGTGTCTGGTTGGCATCGGCTCGGAGGTCGCCGGCTCTCTCCTCCAGACTCCACTCAAAGATGTGTGGCTCGGGTCGGAGCGGCTCGCCCGTCGCCGCGAGCAGAGCGTCATCGACGGGGACGGCCTGGATGGCGATCCGTGGGTGTTCCTTCACGGGGGCGGGGACCCCGAGCAGGCTTACTTCGCGTCAAATGGCAATGGCGACGTGGTTGCGGATCCCTATCTGCCGCTCCACCGGGCCATCGCTCGCAGCATTATCGACGAGACGGTGGGAGAGCGCCGCAGGCTCATTGGCTCCCCGCCGCCGGGTCCGGTCGTCTACCACCTGATGGGCGACGATGGGTACGGCTGTCCGACTGAAGCGGGGGTCAAGAACGGAGGCGAACATAAGGTCGACTTCGTACACTCCAATTGCGTCCTCATTCAAGACGTCATCGCGAAGTCGAGGGCGGAGATACGCGACTACTATGGCGAGGCCGCTCGCGAGCCCAAGACCGAGATATGCCAGCCCATCGCCATCGACCAGCGACACCTTGCGCACATCCCGGACGAGGTCATTGCCCGCTCCTACGGCTGCGGGAGCCCGGTGTTCGCGGCCGACCCGAAGCCGGGCGAGAAGGTGCTTGACCTCGGCTCCGGAGCCGGAATGGAGGCCTTCATCGCCTCCCGCCTCGTCGGACACAGCGGTGCCGTGCTGGGAGTCGACATGACTCCGGACATGCTGCGCTTCGCCACCGATGCCCGCCGCTCCGTGGCCGCTCGACTGGGCTACGACAACGTGTTCTTCATGCGCGGGCTGCTCGAGCATCTGCCGGTCGCGTCGGGCGGTGTCGACGCTGTCATATCGAACTGCGTCATCAACCTCTCGCCGGAGAAGGTGAAGGTCTTCTCTGAGATTCGAAGGGTGCTGAAGCCGGGGGGGCGCGTGGTGATTAGTGATATCGTCAGCCAGTCACCTCTGCCGCCGGAGATTCGCTTCAACCCTCGCCTGAAGGGGGAGTGCATCGCCGGGGCGCTCACCGAGAGGAAGCTGCTCGCCACGCTGGTGAAGCTGGGATTCGTCGGGATCGAGGTGCTCCAGAAGAATGCCTGGCGCACCGTCGACGAGGTGAACTTCGACACGGTGACAGTGCGAGCGCACAAGTCGGCGGCGGGATCGCCCGTCGTCTACGAGTACCCCGGCCCCTTCCGCTCGGTCACACTCGACTCAGGACAGGAGCTTGTGCGGGGAGTCCCGGCCGAGGTCGACTCGGGTCTCATCGTGACGGCTGATGGCGGCCGGCCGATCGCGGGGGCCGGGGTGTCGGCGCCAGGAGTCGGCCCCGAGACCCACCTGCGGGATTGCATGGTGTGTGGCTCGCCCCTGGTCTACCTCGGGGAAGAGGTGAACCTCAAGTGCTACTACTGCGGAGAGACAAGGGCCGCAAACGCACACTGCGAGGCCGGCCACTTCGTCTGCGACGGCTGCCACGCAAGAGACCATGTAGGGTTCATCAGGACCTTCTGTCGGACCACGGCGGGACTTGATCCGATAGCCATCTTCTCGGAGATGCGGCGTTCGCATCTGTTCCCGCTGCACGGACCGGAGCATCACGCATTGGTGCCGGCCGCGTTTCTGACGGCCTACCGGAACCGCTTTGGCGAACCGCCGCAAGGCCGGGCGGAGGCTGCCATTCAGCGCGCGGCGAACCTCCCCGGGGGGACGTGCGCCTACTGGGGCGGCTGCGCGGCGGCGCTGGGCGTCGGCATCGCCTATGCCGCCATCTTGCGAGCCACCCCGCTCTCGCACGAGGAGCGCGGGACTGTGCAGACAGTCGTCAGTCAGATCCTCTCCCACCTTGGGAAGTTCGATACCCCGCGCTGCTGCCGCCGCGAGAGCTACCTGGCGCTCCGCGTGGGCTGCGAGCTTTCCCGCAGCTACCTCCCTCACGCCCTCGACTGCGGCCCTCTCCCGCCGTGCGACCAAATGGCCCTCAATCGCGAATGCCTGGGCGAGGGCTGTCCGCTGCATCCACCGACCCGCGATTAGCCGCCTTCCACCTGCTGCCGCTACGGCTCCGTATCCCCGGGCCGCTCCCCCGGCGGGTAGATCGACCCCTCATCGAACTGCGGCCTCCCCGGTCCGGTTAGGCTCCGCCCAAACGTCGCCGGTGGCTTCGGTCCGCCCTGGCGCACCATCTGCCGGCTCGGCCACCGGTAGTCAAGCTGGCCTATGTAGTACCAGAGCAGCAGCGCGAGCCCCATGGCCACGACAGACCAGCGGACCAGCGGCCGCCCCCAGCTGTGCATCTTGCTCGCGCTCCACGCGGCGAGCTCCCAGGCCGCCAGCCCCACCAGCCAGGCCGTGCCGAGGTGCGGCAGGTAGCGGTAGTGCTTGAAGGCCGGATTCCAGTAGAGGTCGTGGACCGGCAGATAGAGGGCCACCTGCCACGTGATGCCGAGCGCAAGCTGCCTCCGCTGCCGCGCCAGCAGGATCGCCAGCCCTGCCCAGAACGCGATGTGCTCGAGAAGAATGCGAGGGTCGGTCCACAGATAGATCGGCAGGCTTGCTCCCTGTGACCGCCACTCCCTAACCACTTCGTAGGCCCTGGGGCAGACCACGTCCTTGAACAGCCACGTCACGCTTACAGATAGCGGCCGAAGCTGGGGCGCGTTCTGCTGCGCGTACTCCGCCATCGGCCAGGCGTGCAGCCGCATCCACAGGTAGGGGAGGAGCGCCACGGCGATCACCGCGACACCCAACACGCGCTGCATCGCGCTCCGCCTCCCCGGCACGACCGCGGCCGCTGTGGCCAGGAACAACGGCGCCACCGCCCCCGGCTCCTTCGCCAGCGCCGACAACAGCACGCAGGCCGTCGCTGCCGCCAGATGCCACCCCGACCGCCCCTGCATCCACCCCAAGTAGAGATGCACCCCTGCCAGCAGGAATACCCCACACAGCAGATCCTGTCGCCCATTGATCCAGTCCACGGCCATCTTCCCGGGCGGAAACACAGCCGCCACCACGCCCGCCAGCCTCGCCGCCCACACCGGCGCGCCGGTCCGCGCGGCGAGCGCCGCCACGAGCCATGCACACAGGAAATGAAGCAGCACGTTCCCGAGGTGGTACGCCCAGGGACGCGGTCCTGCGACCCACCAATTCACGAGCAACGACAGCCGCGTCAGCGGGCGATACTCGAAGTGCGTGTAGGCCCAGTACCCCCGCGTGAACCAGCCCGCGACATCCTCCGGCGTATGGTGCAGGGCCGCTTGCGTGATGTGATAGAAGTCATCGGGGTTGGCGAGGTCGAGGCCCGCGAACAGCGAGGGAAACCAGACGATGACGGCGAGCAGCAAGAGCAGCGCCGGGTAGGCGGCTCGCGCTCGCTCGGGCTCCGCGAGCAGCGACCTCGTGAGGCCCTCGATTCCCGCGACGATTCCACAGAGTCGCTCGCGCATCGTACTGAAGTTGCCCCGGCCACATGTCTTCGGCTCGGCCGGCCACCTCACCTTGACCTCGCTCCCGCCCCAGGACCGGCGCCGAGCCACAGCGAATAGCTCACACATGAAAGCCTGGTTCCTCACCGGCCCCCGCGCCCTCGAGCTCCGCGAGGTTCCCGAGCCCCACCCGGGCCCAGATGAGGCCTTCATCCGCGTGCGCGCGGTGGGCATCTGCGGGTCGGACGCTGAGTGCTATTCGGGAAAGCATCCGCTTCCGAACTACCCGCGGCTGCCAGGGCATGAGTTCTCGGGCGAGATCGCCTCGGTCGGGCCGGCCTGGTCGGGGCCCGCAGTGGGAACGCGTGTCGCCGTCGATCCCGCGCTCTCATGCGGCGAGTGCTACGCGTGTCGGGCGGGCCGACACAACTGCTGTGTGAACGTGTCGATCGCGGGGGTGCACCGGCCGGGTGCGATGGCCGAGTATGCTCTCTGCCGCGCGTCTCAGTTGTGCCCGATTCCAGACGATATGACCTTCGAGACGGCCGCGGTCGTGGAGACCCTGAGCATCGGCGCGCACGCGTGCCGCCGCGCCAACGTCTTGCGCGGAGACCACGTCGTCGTCCTCGGTGCCGGCCCCGTCGGGCTGTGCAGCCTGATCATGGCTCGGAGGGTGGGGGCGTCGGCCCTCGTCGCCGAGCTGCTTGCGTGGCGACGCGAACTTGCCGCCGAGCTTGGGGCGGAGATGGTGGTAGACCCGGAAACGGACTCAGTGCCCGAGGCCGTTCGCGATTTCACGGACGGCCATGGCGCGCACGTCGTGGTCGATGCCACGGGTGAGATCGACGGGGCGGAAACCGCGCTCGCCATCGTCGGCGCGGCCGGACGGGTCGTCATAATGGCCATTCTGGATGAGCCGATGCAGGTGAGGCCCTGGCAGCTTGTGCGGCGGGAGCTGACGATACTCGGGTCGCGCCTGTCGCTGGCCGATTTCGGCGAGTTGGTGGCGATGGCGGCTTCGGGCGAAGCACCGCTGGAGAAGCTGGTAACACACCGCTATTCCTTCGCCGAGGCAGGCCAGGCCTTCGAGGCGGTTTGCCGCCGGCCGGAGGGGCTGGTGAAGGCGATGGTGTTGCCTCAGGAGTAGAGGGCGCGGCTGTTGAGCATAGAAGCTCCGAATTGAGACAAGACACGTCGAGTGGAGGTCGGAGAATGGATTGGGGACTGCAGAATCGGCTGTCGCGGATCATCCAACCCGTAGACGGGCACACCGTCATGTTGGCCGTGGATCACGGGTACTTCCTCGGTCCCATAAGTAGACTAGAGCGCCCGCGCAAGGTCATCGGGCCTCTTCTCCCCTACACAGATGCGGTGATGCCGACGCGAGGCGTGGTGCGGAACTGCATCGATCCCAACGCCAATGTCCCCGTCGTTCTCCGCGTCTCCGGCGGCAACAGCGTCATCGGCGAGGATCTGTCTCGCGAGGGCGTCACCACCGGCATTGAAGAGGCAATCCGGATCAACGCCTCCGCGATGGCGCTCTCGATTTACGTCGGTGCGAAGTACGAGCACCAGACACTCCTCAACTTCGCCCATCTCGTCGATGAGGGCCAGCGCTACGGAATCCCCTGTCTCGCCGTGACCGCGGTGGGCAAGGAGCTGGAGAAGCGCGACGCTCGTTACCTCGGGCTGTGCTGCCGCATCGCGGCCGAGCTGGGCGCGCACTTCGTGAAGACGTACTACTGCGAGGAGTTCGAGAAGGTTGTGAATGGCTGTCCGGTCCCGCTCGTCATCGCCGGCGGGCCGAAGCTGGAGACCGTGTACGACGCCTTCCGTATTGCCGCGGACGCAATAGCGCAGGGCGCCATTGGCGTGGACATGGGCCGGAACATCTGGCAGTCGGAACACCCCGTGGCCGCCATCCGCGCCGTCCGGGCCATCGTGCACGAAGGCGCAACCGCCGACCAGGCCGGGAAGCTCTTCGACGACATCAAGGGCGGCAACGCCTAGATCACTCAGGGACGGTCCTCTGGCCATGCGCGTCGCCATGTACTACCGCAATAGCGACGTCCGCCTCGAGGAGATGCCCGCGCCGAAGATCGGCCCCGGCGAGGTGCTCGTCAGGGCGATGGCTTGTGGCATCTGTGGCAGCGATGTCATGGAGTGGTATCGCATCAAGCGCGCACCGCTCGTCCTCGGCCACGAGATGGCCGGCGAGATCGCCGAGGTCGGCGACGGGGTCCAGGGCTGGTCGGCCGGGGACCGCGTCTTCGCCAGCCACCACCTCCCCTGCAACACCTGCCATGCCTGCCTCACCGGGCACCACACGGCCTGTGAGACACTGCACACCACCAACTACGACCCAGGCGGGTTCGCCGAGTATGTCCGCCTCCCCGCGCTCAACGTTGACCGCGGGCTCTTCCGGCTCCCCGATGACATGGACTACGACACCGCCACCTTCATCGAGCCTGTGGCGTGTGTGGTGCGCGGGCTCCGCGCGGTGGCCGCGCCGCCGGGCAGTACCTACCTCGTGCTCGGCAGCGGCATCTCCGGGCTCCTCAACATCGCAGCCGCCCGCGCCTTCGCTGCCGGCCGCATCTTCGCCACCGATGTGAACTCCCGCCGCCTCGACCTCGCCCGCCAGTTCGGTGCCGACGATGCCTTCGACGCGGCCGACGACATTCCGGCCAGGCTTCGCGCGGCGAACACGGGTCGCCTCGCCGACTGTGTCATCGTCTCCACGGGCGCGGCGGAGGCCGCCGCCCAGGCGCTCACCTGTGTAGCCCCCGGTGGTACCGTGCTCTACTTCGCCGTGCCTACGGGAGACATCAGCGTCCCCATCAATGACTTCTGGCGCAATGACATCACCATCCGCACCACCTATGGCAACTCGCCGGCCGATGCGGAACAGGCGATTGCGCTGCTGGAGGCCGGGTACATCCCGGTCGAGCAGATGATCACCCACCGCCTGCCCCTGGCCGAGACGGAGAAAGGCTTCGGGCTTGTGGCGGAGGGACGGGAGTCACTGAAAGTTGTCATCCACCCGCAGGAGTGATGAGTCCGCCACGGCCGAGCCGACCGCAGCTGCCTCGGTCTGGCGCCTGAGGGGAGGGCAGCTCCAGGCCGACGAGGCGACCATCATCGTCGAGGAGCCGCTCGAGATCTTCGTTGACGGCGCCCCCTATGCAGTCGTCATGCGGACGCCCGGCGATGACATCGCCCTGGTCGCCGGCTTCTGTTTGGCGGAGGGCCTTATCGACGGGCCGGCGGATCTCGGATCGATCCAGGCCTGTGACGTAGAGGACGCCAATCGCGTCGCGGTTATCAGGACCGGCGAGCGAGAGCCTCCATCGCGGGCTGTGCCGCATGCGATCTCGTCGAGCTGCGGTCTCTGCGGTCGCGAGATGATCGACGACATCGTCAAGCGCTTCCCCGCGATCCCCGAGGACTTCAGCACCTCCCTGGCGAATCTGCTCGCCTTGGCGGCCCGGCTCCAGGAGGCGCAGCAGTACTTCCAACCTACGGGCGGATCGCACGCGGCCGCTCTGTTCGACCAGGGCGGAGAGTTGCTCTCGGTGGCCGAGGACATCGGGCGACACACTGCCCTGGATAAGGCCATCGGCCGGCTGCTGCTCTTGGGCCAGCTGGCGGAGGTTCGCGTCGCTGTCTTGTCGGGCCGTTGTAGCTTCGAGATGGTACAGAAGGCCGCTCGAGCGGGTATTCCTATAGTGGCGAGCGTGTCGGCGCCGACGGAGCTGGCTATCGAGCTCGCACAGCGCGCCGGAGTGACGCTTGTTGGGTTCGTTCGCCGGGAGTCGCTCACCGTATATGTTGATGGCGGCCGTATCTCCGACATGACGTAGCACTCGCTGCTCCATGGGTGGTCGTCGGCGTCAGGGACCATCTGCCGTCTGTTGAGACCGAGCCGAGGGATAGTCGGTAGCTCATGGCTGAGAATGCAACTCCGGACAGGTTGGTCTCTCAGGGCCCGTCAGAGGACGACGTTGTGGCGGCCCTGGACTCGCTGGACGCTCGCCCCGAGACGAACCTGATCGGAGCGCTTCAGGAGGTCCAAGACCGGTTCGGGTATCTTCCTTCGCCGGCCCTGGAGGCAATGAGCGAGCGCTCCGGGATTCCCCTGAGTCGCATTTATGGTGTCGTCACCTTCTACGCGCAGTTCTACACCGAGCCGCGGGGACGACATACGATCCTATGCTGCCGCGGCACGGCCTGCCACGTGAAAGGCGCAGGCCGGGTGCTGGAAGCTGTTGAGCGCGAGCTGGGAATCGAGGAGGGTGAGAGCACCCCAGACCTCATGTTCTACCTGGAGACCGTGGCCTGCCTGGGAACGTGCTTCCTGGCGCCGGTCATCATGATCGACAACGAGTACTTCGGAATGCTGACGCCGCAGAAGGTGGCGGCGATTCTGCAGAACTTCCGAGCCGAACGGCAATGACACGCCTGGATTCAATTGACGCTCTGGAGAAGCTGCGCGGCGATCTCGCCGCGCAGGAAGGAGCCGGGGTCGTCGTCCGCGTCTGCTCGACCGGCTGCCGCGCTCTTGGCGCGCTGAGCGTGTGCGAGGCCCTGGAAAGGGAAATCGCGCGGCGGGCCCTCGGCTCGAAGGCGCGGGTGGTGCGCGCCGGCTGCCACGGGCTCTGCGCGGGCGCCGTAGCAGTCGTGGTGGATCCACAGGGGATCTTCTACCAGGGCGTCACGACCGAGGACGCGCCTGAGATCGTCGAAGAGACGGTAGTCGGCGGCCGCATCGTCGAAAGGCTCTGCTGGTCTCTCGACGGCGAGGCCGTGCCGCTGAAGCACGACATCCCCTTCTACAAGCACCAGACTCGCCTTGTGCTGCGGAACTGCGGAGTGGTCGATCCTGCAAGTTTGGAGGACGCCATTGCACACGGCGCCTACTCCGCGGCCGCCCAGGCGCTCTCGGACATGAGGCCGGAACAGGTGATCGAGGAGGTGCTCGCGTCGGGCCTGAGAGGCCGGGGCGGAGCGGGCTTCCCGACCGGCAGGAAGTGGCAGTTCGCCCGTGCGGCGGAAGGAGAGCCGAAGTACATCATCTGCAACGCCGACGAAGGCGATCCGGGTGCTTTCATGGACAGAGCGTTGCTGGAGGGCGATCCTCACCTGATCATAGAGGGCATGATCATCGGCGCCTACGCCATCGGCGCGAAGAAGGGCTTCATCTACGTACGGGCCGAGTACCCTATTGCCATCCAACACACGAAAGCGGCCCTGGAGCAGGCGCGAGAGGCAGGACTGTTGGGTGAGAGCATTCTGGGGACTGGCTTCGACCTCGACATCGAGATGAGGGTGGGCGCCGGCGCATTCGTCTGCGGTGAGGAGACAGCGCTCATCGCTTCGATAGAGGGCAAGCGCGGCATGCCGCGGTCGAGGCCGCCGTTCCCAGCGAGTTTCGGTCTCTACGGAAAGCCCACCAACATCAACAATGTTGAGACGTGGGCCAATGTGCCTCGGATCATAGAGGAGGGCAGCGAGGCCTATGCGAAGGTCGGCACGGAGGGTTCGAAGGGCACGAAGATATTCGCTCTGGCCGGAAAGGTGCGCAACACGGGCCTTGTCGAGGTCCCGATGGGCGCGACGCTGCGGCAGATCGTGTTCGATATCGGCGGCGGCATACCGGACGACCGGGAGTTCAGGGCGGCTCAGATGGGCGGCCCCTCGGGGGGGTGCGTTCCGGCCGATTACCTGGATCTCCCGATCGACTACGACTCGGTGAAGCAGGTGGGCGCCATCATGGGGTCGGGCGGCCTGATCGTGATGGACGACAGCACCTGCATGGTGGACATCGCCCGCTTCTTCACGGACTTCGTGCAGTCGGAGTCGTGCGGGAAGTGTGTGCCGTGCCGGGTCGGCACGCGGCGGATGCTCGAAATCCTGACGCGCATCTGCAACGGGGAGGGGGAGATCGGTGATGTCGAGCGACTTGATCGGCTCGGGAAGATGGTGCTGGCGACGTCTCTGTGCGGCCTGGGCCAGACCGCGCCGAATCCGGCACTGTCCACGATCCGGTACTTCCAACACGAGTACGACTCCCACATCAACGAGCGGCGATGTCCCGCGGGTGCGTGCCAGGCATTGATCGGATATCGCATTCTCGAAGACACCTGTACTGGCTGTGGGGTCTGCCTCAAGGCCTGCCCGGTGGGAGCGATCTCGGGGGAGAAGAAGCAGCCGCACTCGATCTCCGCATCGGTGTGCATCAAGTGCGGGGCCTGCCACGAGAAGTGCCGGTTCGATGCCATTGTCGTAGAGTGAACATGCGGGACGGTTGGTCGAGGACATGAGCGAGATGAAGGAAGCAACGAAGACGAGGAGCACAGGTGAGCAGGTCTCCGTGACCATCGACGGCAGAGAGGTTACGGTCCCGGCCGGCACGAGCGTACTCGACGCCGCGCTGAGCGCTGGCATCGATATTCCACACCTCTGCTACCTGCCCGAACTGGGCCTGCCAGCCACTGGATCGTGTCGCCTCTGCCTGGTGGAGGTAGAGGGGGAAAAGGGTCCGGTCGCATCCTGCGTGCACCCCATCGCGCCGGGCATGGTCGTCCGAACGGACAGCGACGAGCTTCGCGAGTACAGGCGGACGGTCATCGACTTGCTGCTCTCCGATCACCCCCACGACTGCCTGACCTGTGAGCAAGCAGGCGCCTGTGACCTCCAGAAGTATGCGTACCTTCTGAACGTCAAGGATTCTGAGTATCGGGGCGAGAGCGTGTGGCCCGACCCCGTGCAGGACGGTCCCGCGATCACCTACGATAAGAGCAAGTGCATTCTGTGCGGCCGGTGCGTGGAGGTCTGCCAGAACGTCCAGGTCACAGGGGCCATCGACTTCATGAGCCGTGGCTTTGAGGCACGGGTCGGCCTGCCCCCAGCCATGCCCCGCGAGGAATCTGTCTGCGTCGAGTGCGGCAACTGCATCGACGTCTGCCCGACGGGGGCACTTGCCTATGTGGGCGCGCAGGGCGCGGGACGCCAGTGGGAGCTCGACCGCGTGACAACGGTCTGTCCGTATTGCGGATGCGGGTGTCTGCTGGAGATCTCGACTCGCGACGGCAGCATTGTCGACATAAAGGGTGCTCCCGGCGCCGGGCCGACACGCGGACTGCTGTGTGTGAAGGGCCGCTTCGGCTTCGACTTCATCGGGCACGAGGAGCGACTCACCCAGCCCTTGATTCGGCGCGACGGCGAGCTGGCCCCGGCGACATGGGATGAAGCGCTGGATTTCATCGCGAGCCGCCTGTCGGCCATCAAGGAGAAGCACGGCGCCGATGCCATCGGCGGACTCGCCTCCGCAAAGTGCACGAACGAAGAGAACTACCTGATGCAGAAGTTCGTGCGGGCAGTGATCGGCACCAACAACATCGATCACTGCGCGCGGCTCTGCCACGCCTCGACTGTGGCCGGCCTCGCCCGCGCCTTCGGCAGCGGAGCAATGACGAATTCGGTGGACGACCTGGCGGAGGCCGACGTGATGTTCGTGATCGGGTCGAACACGACCGAATGCCATCCCGTCATTGGGGCCGCCATCAAGCGCGCCGTGATGAGCGGCAGGACTCGGCTCATCGTGGCCGATCCCCGCGCCATCGAGCTTACCGAGGTGGCCGAGCTGCACCTACGGCACAAGCCCGGCACCGATGTCGCCCTCATCAACGCACTCGCTCACGTCATCCTCGAGGAAGGACTGGCGGACGAGGAGTTCATCCGTGAGCGGACGGAGGGATTCGAGGAGTTCCGCAAGGCCGTGGCCGCCAACACAGCGGCGTTCGCCGAGAAGATCACGGGCGTACCGGCGGAGGCAATCGCCGAGGCGGCCCGGCTCCACGCCTCTGCCCCGGCCGCGTCGATCATCTACTCGATGGGTATCACCCAGCACACCACCGGCACGGATAACGTCTTCGCTCTCGCCAACCTGGCCATGTTGACAGGGAACATCGGCAAACCGGGGGCCGGCGTCAACCCCTTGAGGGGCCACAACAACGTGCAGGGCGCATGTGACATGGGCGCGCTGCCCGACGTCTATCCAGGTTACCAGAAGGTGGTGGTGGAGGCCGCGCGCTCGAAGTTCGAGCAGGCCTGGGGCGTCTCACTGCCGGCATCTCCGGGGCTAACCGTGGTGGAGATGATGCACGCGGCGGCCGAGGGGGAGCTCAAGGCCCTCTACATCATGGGCGAGAACCCGATGCTGAGCGATCCCGATGTCAATCAAGTCGAGGAAGCGCTGAAGAAGCTGGAGTTCCTCGCGGTTCAGGACATCTTCCTCACCGAAACCGCCCAACTCGCCGATGTCGTCCTTCCCGCGGCGGCCTTCGCCGAGAAGGACGGTGCCTTCACCAACACCGAGCGCCGCGTGCAACGGGTGCGGCAGGCACTCGACCCGCCGGGCGAGGCGCGCTCCGACTGGTCCATCATCTGCGACCTGGCGGCCCGCATGGGATACGAGATGTCCTATGCCGGCCCGGCGGTCATCCAGGACGAGATCGCCGGTGTGACCCCGATCTACGGCGGGATCACCTATGCTCGACTGGATGTCGAGTCCCTGCAGTGGCCCTGCCCGGATCGAGATCATCCGGGCACATCCATCCTCCACCGGGAGAAGTTCACGCGGGGCCTCGGCAAGTTCCATCCGGTCGAGTTCATTCCGGCGAAGGAGCTGCCGGATGAGGAGTATCCGCTCCTGCTCTCGACCGGCCGCATCCTCGAGCACTTCCACACTGGCACCATGTCGCGGCACTCCGAGGTGCTCGACAAGCTGGTCTCGGTGGGTGCGATCGAGATCAGTCCCGCCGATGCCGAGCGCCTCGGGATCGAGGACGGAAAGCACGTCACGGTCACGTCCCGGCGCGGCCACATCGAGATCGCCGCTCGCGTCACCGATAGGGTGGCTCCCGGAGTTGTCTTCCTCGCCTTCCACTTCAAGGAGGCGCCCGCGAACCGGCTCACGATCGCGGCGCTCGATCCTGTCGCGAAGATACCGGAGTTCAAGGTCTGCGCGGTGAAGATCGCGCCGGCCGCCGCTCAGTGAGAGCGCGGCCCGAGTCGGCCGAAGGCCATGGCAGAGAAGCTCCCCAAGCGACGAATCGCCGCCGCGATTCTCGCCGGCGGGAAGGCGACTCGATATGGCGGCATCCATAAAGGGCTGCTTCGTCTCCCCGATGGCACGACGATAGTCGAGCGGCTTCTCCGCGTGGTGTGGGCCGCCGGAATCAGCGAAGTGGCCATCTGTGCGAACGATGCCGAGGCCTACCGGCATATTGGCCTTCCCGTCGTCTCGGACAATACACCCGATGCGGGGCCGCTCGGCGGCATCGAAGCCGCGCTGCGCCACTTCCAAGACCGATTGGACGGCGTGCTCATCCTGCCGTGCGACTTGCCGGCCCTCACCGAGCGCGAGCTGTCGGAACTGCTCTCCTCCTTCTCCCGCGATCAGGGCAAGGTGCACTTCGCCGCCGTCGAGGGAGGCAAGGAAGAGCCGCTGGTTGCCGTCGTCCCGCTCTCTGTGTTCGACCATGTGCGGGAGGCGCTGACAGCGGGCGAACGGCGTGTCGGTCGGCTTTGGGCGAAGTTGCGTGCCGTGAGCGTGCCCTTTCCGAGCGCAGCGCCGTTCCTCAACGTCAACTCCCCCGAAGACCTGGAGCACGCCATAGAGACGGGAGCGGTCCGAGCCCCCTAGGGTGCTCGGATCGCTCCGCAGCGCACTCGGGCAGGTCGAGCCGCTTTCGTAGCAGCACACCGCTTTCTTGGATGCAAGCAGCCTGATCCCTGGTGGCAGGAACCGCCCCCACGTGTCCAAAACTGAAAGGGAGCCAAAAGGAACGCACATGCCCGAGACCATCTATCTGAACGGCAGGCTCGTACCGCCCGAGGAAGCCCTTATCCCCATCAATGACCGCGGCTTCCTGTTCGGTGACGCTGTCTATGAGGTGATCCGAAGCTACGAGGGCCGGTTGTGGGCCCTGGAGCGCCATCTGAGCCGCCTGGCCCAGAGCCTGGCGGCCGTTGATATGGGCCACGTGGACACTGACGAGATCGGGGCGGCGATCCGAGAAACCTACGCGGCAAGCACGATACCGGACGCTGTCGTCTACGTTCACATAAGTCGCGGCGTGGCTCCTCGATCGCACGCCTATAGTCGAGACCTGCAGCCAACGGTGCTCATTACCGTGCGTGACATCAGCCCTCGCGTTTCCCGCATGGCCTCTCCCGGCGTGGCCGCCATTGTCGAGCCGGACCTGCGCTGGCGGCGTTGCGACATAAAGTCAACGTGCCTCCTGCCCAACGTGCTGGCCCACACGCGGGCCCGTAACGCTGGCGCGGACGAGGCGATTCTCGTGCATCCAGACGGCTACGTGACTGAGGGCGCCTCGACAAGTGTGTTCTGGGTCCGGGGCGGCCGCCTCTGCACCGTGCCGCTGGGCGGGGAGGTGCTCCCCGGCATCACCCGCGGGTTCATCCTGGAGATCGCTCAGGACGAGGGACTGCCGGTGGTGGAGGAGCGGATCTCCCTGGATGAGTTCCGGAAGGCGGACGAGATGCTTCTGGCCGGCACGACGATAGAAGTGTGCCCCATCATCTCCCTGGGCGGCGAACCCGTGGGAAGCGGCCAGGCCGGGCCCATCGCCCTACAGCTGCAAAAGGCGTTTCGGGCCAGGGTGCAGGCCGCGGATGACGCAGCGCGCTAGTCTGGGCTGGCCCTTCGCCTGAGGGCCATCGCGCCTTTTTGGCGGCCAGTCAACCGGCAGGAAACTCCTCGGGAAGACGGAATCCTGACACTGCGTGCCGCCCGGCAGTCGTGCGCGCCGCGCCGAGAGGGGGACCAACGGCTCGTGCCACAGCAAGGACCCGAGGCCTGCATAGGCGACATCGTCGCCATCGTCCGGACCGCCCCCGTCGTGTCCCTCGCCGACGTCAACCAGCTTCGACGGCAGCTGCGTGACGGTGCCGATCCCGGGGCGGAGCTGGCCGCGCTGCTTCGTGACTACTGCCTGGCTGACCCCGACACGCGGGCGGCCTTTGACGTGATGATGGGCGCGCTGACCGCAGACTCGCGGATCGGAGATGCATTCCATGTCCAGGGGGTGTATGGCACGGGGAAGTCGCACCTACTTGCCGCTCTGGCCTTGCTCACCGGCCATCCTCGAACGGCCTGGCCCGTGTTTCTCGAGGGGCATCCCGAGTGCGAAGAGCTTGCACTGGCCTTCGACAGGCGGCGCCTCGTGGCTGCCATCGCCCTCGACGAGTATCCGTCCAGGACACATCCCCTAGAGCACGTTGTTCTCGCCGAACTGGAGCGCGCGCTGGCCGAGGACCACGGGGTGAAGGTCGCCCTCACCGAGGAGTCTCACCTGCTGGATCTCGTGGACCGCTATGTGGTTCCCCAGGCCGGCGCAGAGCTGGATCGGGTTGCGTCTGAGGCCTGCGGGCAGGGCTGGGCGGAGCTGCGAAGTCAGGACCCTGGCCGGGCGGCTCAGGTTGCATTGGAGTTCATCACCGCCACCAGCTTCCCCCTGGACTGGCGTCGGTCGCGTTCGGCGGCCTGGGCCGAACTGCGGCGAGCACTTCAGGCCTCTGAACTGGATGGCGCCGTCATTGTACTCGACGAGTTGGGGCTCTTCCTTGCGAGCAAGAATCGGCAGGCACTGAACGAGGACGCCTCCTTCCTCCAATGGCTCGCGCAGAGAACGGCATCGTCGCCCGTCTGGCTCATATGCTCCACCCAGCGCGGAATAGAGGAGGTAGGAGACATCGACAGACGCACGCTGCGGCAGCTGCGCGACCGCTTCCGCGCGGGCTTCACACTGGACCTGACGGAGATCGAGTGGATCGTCCAACACAAAGTCGTGCAACGGCGGAACCCGGCAGCCTTCGCGGACTTCATCGAGGAGCTCTGCAATCTCTACCGCGGCGCCGAGGGTGAACGGCCTCTCGCGCCCGAGGAGCTCAAAGCGTCATATCCGATCAACCCTCTATGCCTCCAGGCCGTCAGACGCGCCGCCGAGACACAGCTATCCCGCACTCGGAGTGTCATCAGACTGCTGGCCGAGGCCGCGCGTGATGACAAGCTGCTTGGGCTTCCTGCGGACCGACTTCTCACCCCGGATGTCGCCTTCGACGTGTTCAGAGACGAGATGGCGATGAGTGTTGCCGGACGCAGGCAACTCCACGCGTTCGACGTCCTCATGGCGGATGCTCGGCGCCTGGCACCGGGGGAGGAGAACTGTCTCGAGGTCGTCGTGAAGGCTCTCTGCTTCCTCGGCGTGGGCGAGGTCCGCTGGTCGGCGGGCGACCTGCGACGCAGTCTGATTGGCTGCCAGGAACCTGGCCTGTGGCGGCAGCCCAACAAGCTGACTGACATTCTCGGCTCCCTCTACCATCGCGGAGCCTACGTCGAGCGGACTCGGAGCGACAGCGGTGATGTATACTACGTCGATGCTTCTTCGGACAGCTCGGAGCGGATCAGGGGGAGGCTGAGTGAGCTGACGGCGGACCTGAGTCTCGAAGACGAGCGAGTTCTCAGGGCGGCATTGGGGGCCTGTCGGGCGAGCACTTTTCCCGTTGCGGCAATGGGCGAACCGCGCAGCCTCTCCGTGGAGTGGCTGAACGGGGCGCGACTCGTCAGTGCAGTGTGTCGGGACTTGCGCGGGATCACGGCGGGAGAGATCATCAACCGAGCCGGTACGCTCGCGTCGCCGGCCACGAGAGAAGATGGGCAGCTCTTTCTTGCCTCACCGACGGTTGACCTCGCCGCGCAACAGCGGGCGTGGTGTGACGCCTGCCGCGAGCTCGACCACCGATTCTCCTCCGGGATGGTGGCTTGGCTGCCAGGCGCGCTCGGCGAGACGACTCGTGAGCAATTGCTGGAGCACGGTGCTCTCGCCTCCATGGTCGCAGATAGGACGCTCGCGCGTCGGCGCGGTGATGACATCCGCGAAAGAGTGCGAGAGCGGCGGGCTGCCTCAGAGGATCACATGAGAGCTCTGCTGCAGCGGACCTACTACGAGGGGACGGTTATCGCCGCCGACGGCAGCGAGGTCATCGCGCGGGAGCGGCTCTATGGTCTGCTCGGGCACTGGGAGGAGACGCTGTCTGAGATCTTCGCGGGACCATTCCGCCGGCTCTTCCCCCTCTTCCCGCCGGTTGCGCCTCGAAGACGGCTGGCGGGAAGAACGCACACGAATCAGATCATAGACCAGTTCATCAGACCCGGGCGCGTGCGGCTGCCGCCTGCTTCTGCCCTCGAAGGTCATCTCGATTCATACGCGGCCCCCCTGGGCTTGGTGGACCGAGAGGAAGCGGACTTCGTTCTGCGCTTCGGCAACGCCGACCTTGTGGCGGCCGCACTTGCCGCCACGCCTGAGCGGCACAGCGATGACGACCTCGAACCGGACGAAGCGATCTCGCTGAACGAGCTTGCAGGGCGGCTGGCGAAGAGCGAATGGGGGCTCACGCGCGAGCAGTGCGAGCTCCTGCTGGCGGCGCTGATTCGCACCGGTCACCTCGTCGGACTCGACGCCTTTCTCCAGCCGGTGTCGCTCGATCAGGCTGCGGCGCCCCTGGGAGACAGTCTGCCGTACGTCACGCGAGGAAGTGCGCTCGATGGCAGCGCCGCGGCCGACGCGAGGGCGCTGTGGGAGAGCGCCAGCGGGGAGCCGGCCGGGGAGTGGTGCCTGCCGGTACAGGAGAACGCCTGGCGATTCTTCCTCGGGTGGGCGGCGGAGTTGTCGGCGCGCTCGGCCGAGCATGCCGAGGCCATCACACGAGCGGCACTGAGCCTGGACCACCCGCCGGATGCCTGGGACTGGGCACGGGAGGCGCTCGCTTGCGCCGAGGCCCTTGCCATCGCCGTGGACGCGTCGCTCTCATCGCGCGACGGTCTTGCTGGGCTCGTGACGGCGGCAAAGCGATTACCAGGTGGCCTTCAGCAGACGCGCAAGCGGCTGGCTGATTGGCAGTCATGCTATCGTTTCGTCTCCGATGACAGGGAGGAGGTCCCGGCCCTCTGGCGACTCGTCTCAGATGCTGGAAGCAACTTGCCGGCGGGAGTGCTCGCCCGCAGTAGAGAGAAGTTGCTGGACCAATTCAGGACACCCCGCGACGTGGCCCTCCAGACAGGCACGCTGAAGGCGGCGGCGAGGCAGTGGCTCGACAGCTACCGCCGTCACTACTTGGCCTGGCACGAACAAGTGCACGCGCCCTCTCAGTTCGCAGCTCTGTCCGAGTTGCGGCAGTCGGCGACCCTTGAGGCAGCGCGCCGGCTCGCGCAAGCCGGCCTGCGTAGAGAGGAGACAACAGGGATCGAAGCAGGGCTCGGCAAGGCGTTGGGACAGCGATGTCTCGCGGGCGATCCATTGCCGGCCGGACATGTCGTCTGTCCCCTCTGTCGGCTCGCCCTCGGCGAGACGCCCTCGCAGCCTGACGCCGCAGAGCTGGGTGTCAAGCTCGAAGACCTGGTGAGGGATCAGCTTCGCGATCTGCGCGGCCAGGCCGAGATGCTGCGCCGCCGACTGGGAGCTGTCCACGATGCAGGCACAAGGGAGCGCGTCGAGAAGCTGCTCGAAGCGCACGAGGCGGGGGCCGACAAGCTTCTCCCTGTGCTCATGGAGGGCACGATTCCCTGGCTGCGCGAGCAACTGGCCCAGCCGGTGGCCCGGCGGCGTGAGCTGAGGGAGCTGGCGGAGCGGCTGAAGGGTAAGGAACTCACGAAAGGCGAGGTGCTGAGGATCGTGGCGGAGTGGTTAGGGGAGGAGGAGGGGTCTGTGGAGGTGGTGTGAGCTGATGGGGATCAGGCCGAGGAGGTGGGGACGGGGGCAGAGAAGTCCCTACTAGAACGTGTGCAGAACTCTCCCAAGGCGGCTCTGGAGGCGTCTCGAGCCCGTCAGAGGGCGACTCGAAAGATGGTCAACACTGTGGTAGCCTGCGAAGCGGCGACGGGGGCGACCGCAACGGGAGGTGGGATTCAGATGTCCAGCAGACAACCGTGTCTTACGGCCGTGCTGGTCCTCACGTTGGCAGTCAGCCTGGCGGGCGCTTCGGTGGCAGGCCAATTGGGGGATCAGGCTCCCGAATTGAGGGTCGCGGAGTGGGTCAAGGGCGGGCCTGTGACGCTCGCGGAGGGCAAGGGGAAGACCATTTTCGTGGTCGAGTTCTGGGCCACGTGGTGTCCGCCCTGTAGAGACAGCATCCCCCATCTCACGCAACTCCAGAAGAAGCTGAAAGACAAAGGCGTGGTCATTGTCGGCGTAAGCCTTGAGGAAGCGAGCACCGTCCGCGAGTTCGTCGAGAAGATGGGATCCAAGATGGACTATGCGGTCGCCGTGGACGACAAGGGGACGACCAGCAAGAGATATCTCCAGGCTTGGGGCATCGAGGGGATACCGCATGCTTTCGTCGTCGACACCGAGGGAAGAATCGCCTGGCACGGCCATCCTATGGGGCAGTTGGGCGAAGTTCTCGAAGCGATGCTCAGCGGCGAGTATGACGTCCGGACTGCGCAGCTCTACGCACGAGCCTTCGAGCTCATCGGGAACTACTATGAGCTTGCCACGCGCTCGCTGAATCCCGACGAGAAGAAGGGCCTATCGGCTCTTGGCGCGAGAATCCTCGACCTCACCACAGGGATCAAGAGCGCGGAGTTGCTGAATGCCTTTGCCTGGATGATTCTGAAGGACGAGGAGATCAGGGAGCGAGACTTCGAGCTGGCGTTGAAGGCTGGGAAGGCGGCCTATGATCTGTCCGAGGGCAAGGTCGCAGCCGTTGTCGATACATATGCCTGGGCCTTGTTCGAGAATGGGAGAGTGGCCGAGGCGATCGAGATGGAGAAGAGCGCCTTGGATCTCTGCACCGATGAGGAAGAGAAGGCCCAGCTGAGGAAGACGCTCGAGCTGTTCGAGCAGAAGGCAGAGCAATCGGGCTGAGGAATGCTCCCGGCGACGGGGAGTGCCACTGAGGGGCGGCGCGGTGAGCCTGAGAAGGAAGCGCCGCCTCTTCGCTCTGGGCGCGGATGGAGGCTGTCACGGGGTCCGATTCGCGTCTAGATCGGGCAGGCTTTGAGCTGGCCTTCGAACCACTGGTAGAAGTCTGCGTTCGGGATATCGTCATGGCCAAGGACCATAGGCGAGCAGGGGCGGCCCGTCACGTAGGCGAGATGGCTCTCGAGTGCTGTCTGGTCGGTATCCTTGTCGATCTCCAGCAGGTGGCGCAGGGATGAGTCCGGCACAGTGTCGGTCTCTTCCGGCGCGACGGCGTTCAGCCAGATGAGCCGATATACGTCATCGATCGATAGGTTGAGGTTGTCGAAGTCTCGCTCGATACTGCGGGCCAGGTCGTCGTCCTGGTCACCGTAGTCCACAACGAACTTCTCCAGCGTGTCGATGGCATCGGCCAGGAAGACACCCAGCGCAGCAGACAGGTTGTACAGCTTGCCGGCCGCGATGATCGCGGCGTCGTCGGAGGCGCCGCCTCCCCGCCGCTCCCGCACATACATGTACCGGATGCGGTCGCCGCGAACATCCGGCCCGGGATCGTCGACGACCAGGCCCTCGCGCTTGTAGGCCTCGATCTGGTCGGCGTGTTCTCCCGCGGCGAGCTGGTCGCCGTTGAGGTCCATGGTGCGCATCACCTCGGTGTCGATGAAGCGCATGCAGCCGCCGCCGATTCGAATCCCCGTCTGTCGCTCGGCCTGCAGGCGCAGCTCCGAGTCGTCGCGAAGTCCGCCCAGGTAGAGGCCGCGTAGAACTTCGGGTGGGTCCACCTCGATGTGGCGCAGCAGCCCGCACCCGATCAGCCCTTCCCCCTGCTCGTCGACGAGAGAGGGGGGAGCCTTCCCCTCGATGGCGCGGGAGGCCCATTCGAAGACCTCATCTATCAGGTCTTGGCGCTGCTCGGCCACGACAGTGGGGTTGCGTCCGAGCGCGCGCACGATATCGTCCATCTCCGTGTTGGGGAAGCGCCGGCCGGCGAAAGCGCCGTGTCCCATCTGCGCGTGTCCCTCGCAGGACTGCATGAGGATGTTCTCTGCCGCCTGCTCGGTTGTGCGCAGGCGCATGGTGTAGAGCATCCGCTGGAAATCCTCGCGGATGAGGTCATAGGGCGAAGTCTGTGGACGGCGCTGGTGGTGACGGGACTTGCCGCCTTTCTTGCGCCGGTGTTTGTGGTGCTTCTTGCGGGGCATGGGGCATCTCCAGGATTGGCTTCCGAAGAACTCTTCTGATAGGAGGGGCAGGCTCCTCCTCATGCGGGACCGCGCGCAAGCTTGCCTGGAGGCCGCTGATTCTCCTATGATGGGAGGTCTGTCGTTCCGGGAGGACCGCTCAGTTGAGTACGATAGAGGTCAGCCTTCTCGCGGTCGCGCTTGCCATGGACGCGTTCTCGGTGGCCGCCTCGGCGGGGCCCAGGTGCTGTCCGAAGTTCGGCGCGCTGCGTCTCTCGCTGGCCTTCGGGGGATTCCAGGCGGGCATGCCAGTGCTGGGAGCCCTGGTCGGGTCCCTCTTCTACGTCTACGTGCGTGAGTACGACCACTGGGTAGCCTTCGGCCTGCTTGAGATGATCGGCCTGAGAATGGTCATTGAGGCGGCACGGCACTGGAAGGGCGAATCTGAGCAGGCCGATGAGGCGAGCTTCGATCCCTCGTGCGGCCTCCCGCTGCTCGGCCTGAGCGTCGCGACTAGCATCGATGCATTCGGCGCCGGCATGGGGATGCGGATGGCCGGGGCGAACCTCTGGCTGGCGTGCCCGATGATCGGGGGCATCACGGCCGCTCTCACGTTTCTCGGCGCCAAGCTTGGCATTCGCGCAGAGCGATGGCTGGGCCGAAAGGCCGAGCTGCTCGGCGGACTGGTCCTCATGGGCCTCGGCGTGAAGATGCTGGGGATGTAGGGAGAGGCGGGACAGCCGACATCGCGCAGCACTCGATCCGGACTCATGGTGTTGGGTAGGGTAGCAGTTGGCCTGGGGCCTGCTGGCGCGGGGGCACTAGGGATGGGCGGCAATCAGATGGATTTGCGGGAGACGGCCCGGTCGCGGCCGGGGCCGGCGTAGTCCTTGATGATGGGAACGCCATCTTCATTGGGCTCGCCGAGAAGCTCCATGCCCAGGGCCTGGTGGAAGGCTATGGAGTCGGCATTGGTGGGGCTCGTGATGGCGCGTATCTCAGTGCAGTTCTGTGTCTTCGCGTAGGCGATGAGGTGATCGTAGAGGCGCCGGGCGAGTCCGCGTCTGCGGTAGGCTCGACGTACGCCGACAAACTTGACATAGGCGGCGGCCCGGGTCTGGGAGAGGAAGCCGAAGAGGTAGGCGGCGACCGTGTCGCCGTCCTTGATGACATAGGCGGTGTTGCCGAACTCGCGCACGTACATGGGGTGATGGAGGTAGAGCGTCCGGTCGTCTCCCCAGAAGTCAGCGATGTCGTTGAAGATCTGGGAGAAGTCTTCGAGGGAGCAGTTGGTGATCGTCATGGGTCGGAGGTTGGGCGGGAGGGGATTGAGTCCCTTTTGGGATGTGTCTCGCGACGCTCGGGCGCCTCAGGCGCCTTGGCCCCGAAACCGCGTGACATCGCTCGAAGGCTGCCTTACGCGCGGTTCGGCGTCAGAACCGAGACGCGTCGTCGGCACCCGCGATGAACACCCGATAGTGGTCGTACTCGACATCGCGCTGGCCCGATTTGAACACCACCTTGAAGCTGCGCTCCTGGCCAGGGGCCAGTGTCTCATTGCTCCAGTCCTCGCTAGTATCGACGAGCTCACCCTTGGAGTTGTAGTAGTCCACCTGAATCGTGATGGAGCGCCACGGGGTCTCGCTCACATTCTTCATGGTGCCGATCACACACCGGCTGCCTTCCTCATCCTCGCCCGGGTGATGGCTTGTGATCTGGATGGCGTCGGGCTGCTGCCAGTACTTCTGCTCATCGAACATCTCCTCGAACATGAACCGGTCCATGATGAGCATAAAGCCCACAAACAACGCCAGCACACCCACAGCGGGCAGGAGATGCCGCTTGACCGGCCCTCTCCAATCGACCCACTCCCGGCAGTGGTGGCACTTGACGCTGTCGGCGGGAATATCCTGCC
The DNA here is from genome assembly GCA_029821875.1 of Candidatus Hebobacterum abditum. Classification (GTDB taxonomy): domain Bacteria; phylum Armatimonadota; class Hebobacteria; order Hebobacterales; family Hebobacteraceae; genus Hebobacterum; species Hebobacterum abditum. The sequence continues at coordinate 26,033 of JALGXW010000017.1, forward strand.
TGCAGTGCGGGCACGGCTTGGTGTCCATGGTTGCGCCTCCCCCTGTAGCTCAGCGCTCGCGTATACCTGACCCATAGAGCAGAAGGCAAGCCGCCGGAGGCGGCCAGGGCCCCTGCCCAACTACCCCTTCATCCCACTCAGGGCGATTCCTCTTACGAAGTAGCGCTGGCCGATGGCGAAGACGATGAGCACCGGGATCATGACGATGACGGAAGCGGCCATGAGGAGGTGGTACTCGGTGGTGTAGGAGTCCTGGAAGTGGGCGAGGCCGATGGGGAGGGTCTTCAGCGCGAGGCGGTCCACCACCATCAACGGCCACAGGAAATCGTTCCAGGAGTGGAGGAAGACGAAGGTGGTGAGGGTGGCGAGGGCCGGCTTCGACAGCGGCATGATGATGTGCCGGTAGACGGCGAAGGGCGAAGCCCCGTCGATGACGGCCGCGTCCTCCAGGTCCCGGGGGATGGTCATGAAGAACTGCCGCAGCAAGAAGGTGCCGTAGGCGGAGAACATCGGCGGGAATATGAGGGCCGCGTAGGTGTTCGTCATGCGCAGGTTGCTGAGGAGCGCGTAGACGGGGAGCATGATGACGATGGCCGGCACCATGAGGGTGGCGAGGTAGCCGAGGAAGATCGAGTCGCGTCCGGGGAAGCGCAGACGAGCGAAGGCGAAGGCGGCGAGCGAGCTTGTGAGGACCGTGCCGATGGTGATGCAGACGGTCACGATTATGGAGTTGAGGTAGAAGACGAGGAAGCAGTCGACGTCCTTCAGCAGCCCGGAGAACGCCTCCCGTACCCGCATCCCGCGGGCGCGCCAGGCCTGCGCGTAGTTATCCCAGTGGAATCGCACCTCTCGGACCGTCCGCAGCTCCTCCTCCGGCAGCACCATCCGCTCTCCGGCCCGCCCCAGAGGCGATACGGCTTGCACGTGCGCTCCCTCGGGCGAGTACCTGACGACGGCCACCCGAAGTTCGGGCTGGCCGACGACCTCGGCAAGGCGGCACTCCCGGCCGTCGATTTCAACCGTGACCGGCTCGGTGGGAATCCAGCGCGGCGGGAACTCGACCGCGTAGGCGGGGGCCTTGAGCGATGTCGAGACCATCCAGGCGAACGGAGCCAGCATAGTGAGGCCGATCGCCGCCAACAGCACGTAGCTTGCCGCGACCCTGAGCCGCGGGCGTCGGCGAGCTGTCGGGGCCGGAGTCGTCATGAGTAATGGACCAGCCGTTGGCCATAGCGCCAGTTGATGAGTGTGAAGGTGAAGACGAGAAAGAACAGCACGGCCGCGATGGCGGCCGCGTAGCCGAGCTGGTGCCAGGCAATGGCGTAGTTGTAGATGTAGAGCATGAGTGTCGTCGTCGCGCCCGCGGGGCCGCCGTTGGTCATAAGGAAGGCGGCTGTGAAGAGGAAGCTGCCCTGCAGGCCTGCGATGATGCTCATCGTCACGACGAAGAAGGTTGTGGGCGACAGCAGCGGCCAGGTGATGTGGCGCAGCCGCGCCCAGGCGCCGGCGCCGTCGAGATCGGCCGCCTCGTAGAGCTCCTGTGGGATGCCCTGGAGTCCGGCCAGGTAGAGCACGCAGTTGTAGCCCCCCACGGCCAGCCACAGCACCATGATGATGAAGGCCGGCTTGGCCCAGGTCATTGAGCCAAGCCAATCGGGCGGATTGGCGATGCCCATGTTCATGAGCACGCTGTTAAGCAGGCCGATCTCGTTTGGCTGCTGGTGGAAGATCCACTTCCACACGATGCATACTGCAACCGCCGAAGAGACGGTCGGCAGGAAGTAGATGGTCCGGAAGATAGTGATCCCGCGGAGGCGCTGGTTGAGCAGCAGTGCCAGCAGCAGAGAGCCCGCGATGGACAGCGGGATGCCGAGCATGAGGAACAGCGTGTTGCCGAGGTAGCGCCAGAAGAGGGGATCGCTTGCAGCAAGGCGGCCCTCCTCGCGGCCGAAGCCGAGGAGCCGTGTGAAGTTACCGAGTCCCACGAAGCGGATTTGCTCGCGGAAGTCGGCGAGGCCGCCTATCGGGGCCAGTCGGTAGTCCGTGAGGCTCAGCCCGAAGCAGGCGATCACGGGAAGGAACGTGAAGACGAGGAAGCCGATCAGGTTCGGAAGCAGGAAGGGCAGGGCCTGGAGAAGAGCGGCCCGGCGGCGACCGGAGGAGGCGACGCTCGCAGGCCGTGGCTGCGGTGGCTCGGCCATGGGGCGGGATCAGTTCCCGTTTATCTCGTCGCCGGCCGGCGGGTAGTTGAGTGAGTCGACTTCGCGGCCGACGAAGACCGTTACGAGGAACTGGTCGCGGTCGAAGCTCGGCAGATAGGAGGACACGACGTCCTCGTCTAGCTGGCGCATGAGATCGTTCTGTTCTTCCTCTTCGAGGGCAACTTCGAGGAGCAGGTCGGCCTGCACCGAGCTATCGGCGTAGTGTACGTCGGCCTGGCCGATGCGCTGGTTGCCTCGCCAGACGACGTAGACTTCAGAAGACAGGGTGCGCAAGAGGCGGACGAGACGGAACGTGTTCACTTGGCGCCTCCGCCGGGATTGTAGACTGGGTTCGGCGGCTTTGCGGAGGCCTCCTGCTCATCGGCGGCAGGCAGCGGGCCGGCTCGCGGCGGTCGGGGGCGACCTCTGCTACTGCCTCATACTCCCGTAGCGCTCCCAGTGGACCATCTCCTTCAGGGGTCGCTTCTGCGCCTGCGCCGCTACCTTCGCTGGCGCCCCGACCGGCAGCACGACCATCAACCGCATCGCATCGGGCACGCCTAGCACTTTCTTGTGATCTGCCTCCGCGCGCAGGAGGGTGCCCTCGATCCAGACGCTGGCGTATCCGAGGGCGGTGATGGCCAGCAGCATGTTCTCGGTGGCGGCGGCCACGTCTTCGAGCCAGTATTCGGACTTCTCCGGGTCGGCGGCAACTGCGATGAGCACGGACACATCGGCGATGCACCCCTGGGCCTTCGAAAGCTCCTTGATGGTGTCCGCGTCGCGGATCACGATGAACTCGATGGGCTGGCGGTTGCGCCCCGAGGGCGCCCGTCGACCGGCGTCGAGAATCCGCTTTAGGTCGCCCTCCGGAACGTCGGCCGGCTGCAGGTCGCGCACAGACGCACGCTTCTCGATGGCATCGAAGAGATCCATTGGGGCTCCTCCCTCTCTTTCTCTGCTCACGGATTCCATCATGATGAGCGGTATCCCTGTCGTGGTGGGGGTCTAGTCGCGACAGGTTCCGGTCCGAGTGATCGCGGCTGAGCTGCGCGTGAGTCGGCTGGAGGCTGACAGCGTCGGCGATGGCGCCGATTGAGGGCAGGCGCGAATGCCAGGAGCGGCTAAGCCCCAGGCGAATAGGTCGAGAGCAGGCCGTTCTGGCAGAAGCGAAGGAGTAGCGAGATGAAGGATCGAGTGATACGGCAGTCCGCGGCGATCGCATTGTGCGTGGCCGTCGGCCTTGCGCTGTTCCTGGCAGGATGCGGCGGGCCCGCCGACCGGGAGCCGGGCGCGCCGGCGCGCACGATCAGCAATATCGGCTCCACGACCGTGTTGCCGTTGGCCGACGAGTGGCGAGCCGCCTTCAACAAGGTACACCCGGGCATCGAGATCGCGGTTTCCGGCGGCGGCTCGGGCACCGGCATCAAGGCGCTGATCAGCGGCTCGGCCGACATCGCCAACTCCTCCCGCGAGATCAAGGACAAAGAGGTGGAGCAAGCGAGGGCCGCCGGCGTCGATCCCGTCGAGCATGTTGTTGCCTACGACGGCATCGCGGTGATAGTCCATCCATCCAACCCGCTTGACACGGTCTCGGTTGAGGACCTGTCGGCCGTCTTCTCCGGACACATCACCGATTGGGGCGCCATTGGCGCCCCGGGCATGAACCGAATTCAGGTGATGAGCCGGGACTCGGCCTCAGGAACGTACGAGGCCTTCAAGGAGCTGGTGATCGCTCTCCGCGGCAAGGACAAGAGCCGGGACTACGCCGCCTCTGCTCTCAAGCAGACCTCCAACCAGGGCGTGCTGGCCCTCGTCGCGCAGACCAAGGCCGCCATCGGATACGTCGGCCTCGGCTACCTAGACGACACCGTGAAGGTGCTCTCGGTGACGCCACTCGGCGGCGGCGAGTCGGCGACTGCCACCGTCGGAAACATCATGGACGGCAGCTATGCAATCTCGCGGGCGCTGTACTGCTACACAAACGGCGAGCCCAGCGGGGTCGTGAAGGAGTATCTGGACTGGATCAAGGGGCCTGAAGGTCAGGCGATAGTAGAGCAACTGGGCTTCGTGCCCCTGAAGGAATCGTGAGGCGAGAAACCGCGTCACAACACTAGCTCTTCTCAGATTGGGGCACGGCCGGTCATGTCCTCCGCGCAGCGCGCATGGGAGTGGTTCGTCGGCAAGGTGATCCGGTTGTCGGGGGCGATGGCGATCGTCTTCGTCATACTGATCTTCGCCTTCCTGCTCCGCGACGCGCTGCCACTGCTCCGGTCGGCCTCGCTGCGAGAGATCCTCCTCGGCGACACGTGGCTGCCGACATCGGAGCCGCCGAAGTTCGGCATGCTCCCGCTCGTGCTGGGTTCGCTCTATGTGACCGTGGGAGCGCTCATCATCGCCGTGCCGCTGGGTCTTGCGACGGCGGCCTTCATCTCCGAAGTCGCCCCACGGTGGATACAGGAGATCCTCAAGCCGACGGTCGAGGTCCTGGCGTCGATCCCCTCCGTGGTGTTCGGCTTCCTGGGGCTGCTGCTCGTCGGCCCATGGCTGATGGAGCTGCTGGACCTGCCTCTTCCCGTCTTCGCGGGGCTCGGCTCGTTGATGCTGGCCTTCATGGCGATGCCGACCATCGTGTCGGTGGCGGAGGATGCCATCCGGTCTGTGCCCACGGCCCTGCGTGAGAACTCCCTGGCGCTGGGCGCAACACGCTGGCAGACGATACGGCGGGTCGTGATCCCGGCCGCCCGCTCAGGGATCATAGCGGGCACGCTGCTGGGCCTGGGGCGGGCGATAGGGGAAACGATGACCGTGCTCATGGTGACGGGCAACGCCGCCGTCATCCCAGAGGGCCTGGTCGGGATATTGCGACCTGTGCGGACGCTGACCGCCACCATCGCCGGCGAGATGGGCGAGACCGCCTACGCCACGCCGCATTACCACGCGCTCTTCATGATAGGGCTGATCCTGTTCGTGATCACCTTCCTCACCAACACCATAGCCGACATCGCGGTCAGGCGGAGCGGAGGGGTAGCACAGTGAGCGCCCTTCCCCGGACTTCGCCCAAGGTCTCGCAGGCCGTCGCCTTCGCGCTGCTGTGGATCGCGGCCGTGGTGGTGATCGTGCCCGTCGCCGCTATCCTGGCGATCATGCTGCTGAAGGGCGGAAAGGGGCTGAGCTGGGAGCTGATCTCATCGGTGGAGGAGGGACTGCTCCCCGCGATCGCCGGGACCGCAGCCCTGGTGGCCCTCACGGCACTGATATCCGCGCCGTTCGGCATCGCGGCTGCCGTCTACCTCAGCGAGTACGCCCGGGCCGGCACGCTGGTGCGCCTCATCCGCCTCGCGATAGTGAACCTGGCCGGCGTGCCATCGGTGGTGTACGGGCTGTTCGGCCTGGCCCTCTTCGTCACCCTTCTCCAGCTCGGGCGCTGCCTGCTGGCCGCGGCCTGCACGATGGCGTTGCTGGTGCTGCCTCTCGTCATCACGGCCTCAGAGGAGGCCTTGCGTCAGGTCCCGCGCCGCCTCCGTGAGGCATCGCTTGCGCTCGGCGCAACCCGCTGGCAGACGATCAGGAAGGTGGTGCTGCCCAACGCCCTGCCGGGGATCATCACGGGACTGATCCTGTCGGTAGGCCGAGCGGCCGGGGAGACGGCGCCGATCCTGTTCACCGGTGCCTTCTACGGGCTCACCCATCCCTTCCCGCGCTCTCTCGGCGATCCATTCGTAGCCTTGACCTATAAGCTCTTTGTTGACGCCACCGAGTTCCCCCACGTCGAGGAGGCCGAGAAGTGGGCGACGGCCGCCGTCCTCGTGGCTCTCGTCGTGGCGATGAATCTGGCCGCCGCGGTCTTCCGCGCCAGACTGCGGCGCGCTCGTAGGTGGTGACGCCTTGTCGAGCGACGCTAATCTCCCAATCAAGAAGCCCGAGGGCGAGATCAAGCTAGAGACGCACGATCTCAGCCTCTACTACGACGGCTTCCACGCCCTCAAGAACATCAGCGTGTACATCCCCGCGCGGCGCATCACCGCGCTCATCGGGCCATCCGGGTGCGGCAAGTCCTCCTTCCTGCGCTGCTTCAACCGGATGAACGACCTCATCCAGAGCGCCCGGGTCACGGGCGAAGTGCTCATCGACGGCGCGAACGTATACGACCGCACCACCGACGTGGCGGCGCTGAGAAAGCGGGTCGGGATGGTCTTTCAGACGCCGAACCCGTTTCCGATGTCGATCTACGACAACGTAGCCTATGGCCCGCGGCTGCATGGAATCCGGGAGCGCTCCGCGCTCGACGAGGTGGTGGAGAAGAGCCTGAGGGGAGCGGCCCTCTGGGACGAGGTCAAGGACACGCTGCGGAAGTCCGCGCTCGATCTCTCCGGCGGGCAGCAGCAGCGGCTGTCCATCGCCCGCGTGCTCGCGGTGGAGCCGGAGGTGCTGCTGATGGATGAGCCCTGCAGCGCGCTCGATCCCACGGCCACCTTCAAGATCGAAGAACTCATGATCGAGCTGATGGAGAACTACACCATAGTGATAGTGACGCACAACATGTACCAGGCCTCGCGGGTATCGCAATACACGGGTTTCTTCCTCCTTGGGGACCTGATAGAGTATGGGGACACGGTGCAGATATTCGAGAATCCAAAGGACCAGCGCACCGACGATTACGTGCGAGGTCGCTTCGGATAGGGAGGGGCTGCATGCGGCGCACGCGCCAGGCGTTCGAGGAGCAACTGGAGCAGTTGGAGCGGCACCTGCTCGAAATGGGGACCTTCGTCGAAAGCATGCTCGAAAAGGCCGGCCGCGCGCTCTGCCAGCATGACGTGAACCTGGCCCGCGAGACCATCGCGGCCGACGACACCGCCGACCAGATGGACCTGCAGATCGAGCAGGAATGCATGCGCCTGCTCGCGCTCCAGCAGCCCATGTCTCGGGACCTGCGCACCATTGGGACGGTCATGAAGGTGATCGCCGACGTCGAGCGTGTGGGAGACTACTCGGTGGATATCGCCAGAGCCGCAATCGACCTCGCGGAGACCGAGTACTACAAGCCGCTGGAGGACATCCCCCGCATGGTGGAGATCGTGCGCAGGATGCTGCGGCAGGCCCTGGAGGCGCTGGTGGCCCGCGACCTGGAACTCGTGCGGCAGGTGATCGAGAAGGACGACGAGGTCGACCGGCTGTGGTACAAGCTCCGCGGTCAGCTCGAACAGACAATGAGGGAGCGACCGGAGATCGTGCAGCAGGCGGTCGCGCTGCTGCTCGTCGCGCGGTATCTGGAGCGGGTGGCCGACCACGTGGTGAACATCGCAGAGCGGGTCGCCTACATGGAGACCGGGCGACTAGAGGTATTGGCGCCGAGCCACCTGGCTGAGGCCCCGTCGCGCGCGGACGCGGAGGGGGACTCGGGGCCGGCACAGGAGTGAGCGCGGAGCATTCGCTGAGCTATTGTGTGAAGGTGGGAGGTTGTCCGCCTCCCGCCTCGTCATTCGTGCGGGGTGAGCGTTTGGCCCTTCGCCGCGGTGACATGCAGGAGGTGTGACATGGGGGCGGATACGGAGACATCGGGGCAGGGCCGTGCGGTGCGGGTGGGGATGATCGGCGCCGGGGAGATGGCGAATCAGGTGCATTACCCATCCCTCGCCTCCTTCGAGGATGTCCAGCTCTCCGCCATCTGTGATCTCGACGAGAGGAAGCTCAACGCGACGGCCAACCAATACGGCGTGGGGAAGCGATATACCGAGTATCGGAAGATGATCGAGGAGGTCGCGCCGGACGCCGTCTACGCCATCGGGCAGCCGCACGTCATGTACGATGTGTGGGTCTGGTGTCTGAGTCAGGGCCTCAACTTGTTCATCGAGAAGCCGATGGGAATCACGATGCACCAAGCGCGCCGCCTGGCGGAGCTCTCGGAGAAGAACCAGTGCATCACCCAGGTTGGGTTCCAGCGCCGGAACAGCCCCATGCTCGTGTTGCTCAGGGACAAGTGCCTGGAGCGCGGGCCTATCTTCCACGCGGTCTGCTCGTTCTACAAATGCGAGATTCGGCCTTACCTGGAAGCGAGGGACCGCCTCACCGATGACGGGATCCATGCGGTGGACACGCTTCGCTGGATGTGCGGCGGTGAAGTCGTTGAGATCCAGAGCGCGACGAACAGCATCGGCGTGCCTGACGTCAATCACGTCGCGGCCGTGCTTCGCTTCGCCAACGACTCGACCGGCGCGCTCATGACGACCTGGGCCAGCGGCCGCCGAACCTTCCGGGTGGAGATGCATTCCCCGGGCATCTGCGCCGAGGCCGAACACGAGGGCAAGGGGCGTCTATACGCCGACGGCGACACGAAGGGAGTCGAGTATGACTCCCGCGAGGTCGCGGGGAGTGAAGAACTCTTCGTGCACGCTGGGTTTCAGGCGAAGAACCGCGAGTTCATCGACTGCGTGAAGGAGGGAGGAGGACGGCCGAGCTCACACTTTGGCGATGCGGCGAAGACGATGGAGGTGGCGCAGAAGATCCTGGCATCTGCGCTGCTGGAGGGCAAGTGAGATGAGCTCGCAGGCAATGCTCCAGCTTCTGCTGCGAAGTCAGGGCCTCGGCCGGGATAGCCGCGGGAGGGCCTTCTGGCAGGTTGTGGAGCGAGAGCGCGAGGTCTCGGCCGAGCGAACTGCCATCATCGTGTGCGACATGTGGGACACACACTGGTGTAGAGGCGCGGCCGAGCGCGTGGATGAGATGGCGCCGAAGATGAACAACGTCCTCGCGACCGCGCGGGAGAAGGGCGCCCGCATCATCCATGCCCCCTCGGAGACGATGGACTTCTATGCCGAGGCCCCGGCGCGGCAGCGCATGCACGCAGTCGCCCGCGTCGATCCCCCTGCCGCGGCCAATCGCCCCGATCCGCCCCTGCCGATCGACGACTCGGATGAGGGCGCGGACACCGGGGAGACGTCGTGGAGTACGGTCTGGACTCGTCAGCATCCTGCGCTGATGATCGATCAGGAGCGCGACAGTATTTCGGACGACGGTCCGGAAGTCTACAGCCTCCTGCGCCGCGAGGGGATCGAGCAGACCCTCATCATGGGCGTGCACACCAATATGTGTGTGCTGAACCGGTCCTTCGGCATCAAACGCATGATCAACTGGGGCGTGAGCATCGCGCTTGTGCGGGACCTGACAGACACGATGTACAACCCCGCGCGGCCTCCGTACGTCAGCCACGATGAGGGTACACAGCTGGTAGTCAGCTACATAGAGAAGTTCTGGTGTCCGACTGTGGACAGCGAGCAACTGCTGTCGTGACGGCTCCAGAGTCCGCTCTCGGCGGCGCCGAAAGGGTCACCCTGATTCGAGCGGAACAGACAAAGCGTGCTTCTGGCAGGGATGAACAGATCGTCGCCTTGAATGAACTGCAGCAAGTAGGCTGCCCGCGAGTCGACCCATGAAGGCGTTCTTTCTAATCACGTTCTTCGTTCTGGTGCTGCTGTCGGTCGTGGCCTGGCAGATTCAGCCGGCTCCCCCCGAGGGGAAGATACCTCTCGTCTGGGTCAGCGACGACAATCCCGCCCGGCGCGAGCAGATCTCCCTCTTCAACGAGCTTCACCCGGAGTACGACCTCCGTCTGGACCCGAGGGCCAACCAGGCCGGCATGGAGAAGGTGATGCTCCAGTGCCTGGCCGGGGTGGGCCCCGATCTCTTCGACGCCTTCAGCCCCTCGGAGCTGGACGCTTTCGTGCGGTCCGGCGTGGCCTGGGACATCACGGAAGAACTGGCCAAGCGCGGTATCGACATGGAGAAGGAGGTGTGGCCGGCGATCCTGCCGACGGGCATCCGGGAGGGGCGGGTGTACGGCTTCCCCGCCAACGTCGCAGTGGACGCGATATGGGTCAACAAGGATCTCTTCGACGCCGCGGGTGAGCCGTATCCCGAGGGGCCCTGGAGTTGGGAAGAGCTCATAGAAGTCGCCCAGCGGCTGACCATCAGAGACGAGAGGGGACGGATCAAGCAGTTCGGGTTCCTCTGCGATTGGTGGCAGTGGCCGCAGTTCATCATGTTGTTTGGCGGACAGCTCTACGCCGAGAACGGCACCCGGTCCGCCGTGGACAGCCCCGAGGCCATCGAGGCCATCCAGTTCATGCACGACCTGATGTATGTTCACCATGTGATGCCGACTCCCGTAGACGAGGCTGCCATGGCCACCGCGGGCGGATGGGGCTCGGGGACCATTACCTACTTCGGGGCGAGCAAGGGTGCCATGGCCTTGGGCGGCCGCTGGTGGCTGTGCACCCTGCGCGACTACGAGGGGCTGAACCTGGGCGTCGTCGAGATTCCGCGCATGAGCGACACCGCCTACCGAGCGTATGGCCGCGCGACTCTGGTGAACCGGTACAGCCCCACCCGCGAGCAGGCGCTCGACTTCCTCGTGTATGAAGCCGGGAAGGACTACAACGATCTCATCAACCGTCAGGCCGACGCCGTGGCTGCGGTGATGCGCTACAACTACACGCCCCAGTTCCTCCACAACCCCGAGCACCCGGAGGAAGACTACAACGAGGTGTGGCGCGATGTCATTCAGTACGGCGCGCCAGACGTCTGGAGTCCCTTCATCAATGGCCAGGCGGCGAATCGTATCCTGACGAAGCAGCTGGACCTGGTGAAGAACGACCAGAAGTCGGCCGCGGACGCGCTGCGCGATGCCGCCCGGGAAATCCACAAGGAAATGGCCAAGACGCTGGCGAGGGATCCCTCCCTGCGGATCAAGTACTACCGGCTGACAGGCAGGGAGCGGCCGGAGTGAAGGCCCGCAGGCACGAGTTCCGGGCGGCGCTCGGGTTCCTGCTGCCCAACTTCCTCGGCTTCGGCGTCTTCACCGCGGGGCCGGTCCTGTTCTCGCTGGCCATCTCCATATCGAACTGGCATCTGCACCGGACCATCCCCTTCCGCTGGATCGCGCTCGGCAACTTCCTCGAATTGCTCGTCGATAAGGACTTCTGGCTGTACTCGATGAACACCGTGTATCTGATGCTTGGGATGCCGGTCGCGATCGCTGGCTCGCTCTTGCTCGCCATTCTCTTGAGCCAACGGCTTCGCGGCATCGTGGTCTACCGCACCCTCTTCTACCTGCCGACCTTCACGAGCGGCGTGGCGCTCATGTTGCTGTGGAAGGCGCTGTACAATCCGGAGTTTGGCGCGCTCAACGCCGCGATCAACTGGTGCATCGACACTTTCCGCGTCAACGAAGTCGTCCGCGCCCTGGGCGGGGCTGGCGTGAGCGCCCCCACCTGGCTGCTCTCGACCAAGAACCTGTTCGGGCTCGAGGCCGAACAGGTGCGATCTGCGACCGCCCAGTGGGGTCTCGGCGCCCGCGACGCGCTCATCATCATGGGCATTTGGATCGCCATCGGCGGCAACAACATGCTGCTCTATCTGGCGGGCCTGAGCAACATCCCGCCTGAGCTTGTGGAGGCAGCCCAGCTCGACGGAGCAGGCAGGTGGGCCGTTTTCCGGAACGTCACCTGGCCACAGCTTGCCCCGACGACGTTCTTCATCGTGGTGATGAGCTTCATCGGCGGCCTGCAGGGAGGCTTCGAGCAGGCGCGGGTCATGACGCAGGGAGGGCCGGCCGGCACGACCACGACCGTCGCCTACTACATCTACACGAAGGCATTCGAGGAGCTCATGGTGGGATACGCGGCGGCCGTATCCTGGCTGCTGTTCACGGCCATCTTCGTGATAACGATGATTAACTGGCGGCTCGGCAGCAAGGAGCTGAACTACTGATGGAGTGGCGAGTGGGCCCCAGGGGGTCGAACCGTTGAGCGCGACCGGGCGGGTGCAGGAGCCGAAGCCACAGGCCGGATTCTCGGCCTGGTGGTATCGTCGCGGCCGCTTCACCGGGGCCCACATCGCGCTGACCATCATGGCGGTGACGATGCTGGTGCCGTTCTCGTGGATGGTGCTGGCGAGTTTCAAGCCGCTTCAGGAGGTCGAGCAGCTCAATCCATTTCCTTCCGTGTGGCGCTTCGACAACTACCTCAGGGTCTTCGAGCAAGTCTCCTTCGCCCGCTACTACTTCAACAGCATCTTCGTCGCCGCATGGGTCACGTTCCTCCAGTGCCTCACCAGCGCCATGGCAGCTTACGCCTTCGCGCGGCTGCGGTGGCGAGGGCGCGACATGGTCTTCCGGCTATACCTGGCGACTCTCATGATCCCCGGCGTGGTGGTGATGATTCCGAACTACACGGTCATGGTCAAGCTGCACCTTCTGGACAGCTACGTGGGCCTGATCGTTCCCGCGGCATTCGGTGCCTTCGGCACCTTCCTGCTTCGGCAGTTTATGTTGACCATTCCCGCCTCCCTCGATGAGGCGGCCGAGATCGACGGCGCTACGCCGTGGCAGATCTTCTGGGATGTCATCATGCCACTCTGTCGCGCCGGACTGGTGACCCTCGCCATCTTCACTTTCCTCGGCAACTACGGCTCCTTCTTCTGGCCGCTGATCTTGGTCAAGAGCGAGCACCTCCGGACATTGCCGATCGGCATGCTCTACTTCGACAGCGTCTATGGACGCCAGACCAACCTCATCATGGCCGCCAGCGTCATGAATATCGTCCCGCTGATCATCCTCTTCGTCGCCGCCCAACGACACATCGTTCGCGGCGTCCAGCTTGGAGCGATCAAGGGATAGGTCGTTAGGAGGGCGATGGCGGGACGCTGGTAACGGGGTCATGGGCTCCGGCGCCCAGGGGGGCACGCGCGTTGACAGAACGGGCCCCATTCTGCTATACTGCCGCGGCCAGGGCGGGCCCGAGGTCGCTGTCTGGGATCGGCGGGCGCGTCGATTTTATTCGCCGTGGCGGAGGTGATTGGGAAGATCGAACGACAAGTCCGTGTGAACGAGCGCATCCGCGCTCGGGAAGTGCGCCTCATCGATGAGAACGGAGCGCAGCTCGGCGTCATGTCAGCTCAGGATGCGCTGCGGATAGCCCGTGAGCGAAACTTCGACCTCATCGAGGTGGCGCCCAAGGCGCAGCCGCCGGTCTGCCGCATCATGGACTACGGGAAGCACAAGTACGAGCAGGCCAAGCGGGAGCGGGAGACGCGAAGGAAGAGCAGGGCGACCGAAGTGCGGCTGCTTCGCCTGAAGACGCCGCAGATCAGCCAGCACGACCTGGACGTGAAGATCCGCAAGGTGCGCGAGCTGCTCGCAGAGGGCAGCAAGGTCCGGATCAGCGTCAGATTCCGCGGTCGAGAGATGAGCCGACCGCAGCTCGGGACGGACTTGTTCAACCGGGTTAGGGAGATGCTCTCGGACGTGGCGCAGGTGGAAGGGGAGCCCAGGCGCGAGGGGCGGCTGATGGGCATGATGCTCGTGCCGAAGCCCGGGACCAGGCCGCCCAAGGAGAAGAAAGAGCCCCCCGAGGCGCCCACGCAGAAGAAGGAGAGGGAAGAGAAGGCGAGCCGAGATGCCAAGGAGCAAGTCCAGAAAGAGCAGGTCGCAGAGCGGCCGGCCCAGACTGAAGACACAGAAGACAGCGGCGAAGCGGGTTAAGCGGACGGCCAGCGGCAAATTGCGCGTCCGGCACGCCTACAAGGGCCACCTTCTCACCCGCAAGTCCTCTGCGCGACAGCGCAGACTGCGTAAGCCCGGAGAGGTATCGGCCGCTGACCGGCGGGCCTTCGACCGGCTCGTGCCGCCATCCCGCTGAGCCTCGGCCGCGGAGTTCCGATATGCCACGAATCAAGCGAGGAAAGGTAACGCACCGGCGCCACAAGGCCGTGCTGAAAGAGGCCCGAGGCTTCGTCGGCGGCCGGCATCGTCTCTTCCGCTCGGCGAAGGAGACGCTGATGCGCGCCAAGCGGTACGCCTACCGCGACCGGCGCCTCCGGAAACGGGAGTTCCGTCGGCTGTGGATCGCTCGCATCAACGCGGCCGTGCGCGAGCGCGGTCTCAGCTACAGCCGGTTCATGCAGGGCCTAAGGGGCGCTCAGATCGGCCTGGATCGCAGAAGTCTGGCCGAGCTGGCGGTACGCGACGGGGAGGCATTCGATCAGATCGTCGAGACTGCAAGGAAGACGCTCAAGGCCTGAGCTTACAGACGATTCTCTCCTTGGCGAACTGACGCGGCGAGCGGATAACCCGCTCGCCGCTTCTCTTCGATTCCGAATACCGCGCTCTAGCTCGACTGCGAATCGTCGCCCGAGGCCTGGTCCGGCGACTCCCCTGAAGGAGGCGCGGCCTCGAGAACGGGGGGCTCCTCCCCGCCGGCCCTGAGCTCGCTCACACCGAAGACGAAGATGCCCAGTCCCACGACTATCGCCATGAGCGCAACGGCCGCCTTCAGGAAGACCAGCACGTCGCCGCTCCAGGCGACGACACCCCAGATGCCCAGAGCCAGCAGTATCAGCCCGATCAGGATAGACAGGATCTTGCCCATGCTCGGCGCCTCCCCTTTTGGGGGCCTTCGGTGCAGAGAAAGCCCCTCGTCGCTCAGCACCTGATTCCACCCTCCCTCTCGACCTCCTTCTCCTTCCTGTGCGCTGATTGGACGCGCCTCCCCGGGCATAGGGGGCCGCGTTGACACCGTGGGAGCACGATTGCTATACTTCGCCAGGCCTCCAACGTCTTGGAGGCGGCCCCAGCTGGGGCCGGAGTGCCTCAGCCAGGAAGGAGACCCGCAGTGAAGCCAGCCTCTCTGTTCATCTACTACGGCAAGTTCAGCCTGCTCGGCCTCGCCGTGGGCCTCTTCAGCGCTCTCTTCGGCGTCGGTGGCGGCATCATCATGGTGCCCGTTCTCGTCGTGCTTGCAGGCTTCACCCAGCACATGGCCCAGGGGGTGTCGCTGGCGGCCATGGTACCGACAGCGCTCGTAGGTGGGCTCGGCTACTGGCGTGGGGGAAACGTGAATCTCTGGATCGCGGCCGCCGTGTGCGTTGGGTCAATTCCGGCGGCGCACGTGGGGCAGCGGATTGCGCAGGATCTGCCGCAGGGGACCCTGAGAGCGATGTTTGCGCTCTTCATGGTCGCCGTGGCGGCGAGGATCATGCCGACGGCCAGCCTGCGGTCGATGAGCCTGCTGCTGGGCATGGCTCTCATCGCGATCGGGGTCCGCTTGATGCTCTCCCGCTGAGCGCGGCCGCCGCTCGCACAGGAAAGCGAATCGACCCCGCCCTCGGGCGGGGTCGATTCCTGACACCCTCACGCAGCCACGCAGGAAGGGCCGCTGCTACTTCGCGTTGAACGTGTGGCTGACGCCGACCCACCAATGGCCGCCGAATGTGCCGCCTTTGAACGTAGGCCATCTCGGTTTCGGGACATAGGTGAGCCCGGTGATGACGTCGGTGCTGTCGTAGAGCGCGATGAGCCCGATGGCGGGATCGCTCGGCCGGAACAGGATCTGGATGCCGCCGAACAGCCCCTCGTGCCTTCCCTCTGCAAAGAGCGTCTTATCCTCGGTTCCCACGCTCAGGTGGAGGCGGTAGATGGGCCCCGTCGGCGGCCCGGCCACGGGCGGGTTGAGCGTCTTCGCAGAGCATAGGTAGTAGGAAGCGTGGCCGTACTCGTTCGTCAGGTCACGGCCGCCGATGACCACGTTGGGCCGCTTCGCATCCTCCTTCAGCACGAGGACGTTCAAGTTGTAGATCGAATCCTTCCCCACTTTGTCGACGTCGTAGCGGTGAATGTCGAGCTCCACCTCGTCCGTCAGGCCCATGTAGAAGGTCTGAGCGCGGACGGAACCGATGTCCAGGGGCTGTATGGCATCGACCAGCGCATCGTTGTCGACGAAGATGTAGTAGCCGGCCAGATCGATCTCGCCCGCCCTCAACTGGTTCGCCGTGGGCACGGTGACTATGTCGGCCGCAGGCGCGGCGGCCGCGCCCAGCGCAACCAGGAGAAGGCCCAGAAGAACAGACACGGCACGGTGCTTCACGATGATCCCTCCTCGCCCAAGGGTGTGCTTGCTGGGAGTCGGCGTAGAGCAAGCGAGACGCAATATACCAAAGGGAGGAGTCGGTGTCAATGTGACGGCCGGTGCTGTCAACTCCTCGGTCGAGGAGACCGTCTTGGCAGCGCGAGCAGGACGCATCGGCCGGCCACAGGTCGACTTCACCCAGGGGCTCGTGAGAGATTGAGCCGCGCTCCAGGAGTGCGGAGCGTTGACACCGCGCGAGGGCGGTGGCTATACTGAGCCGACGACCGCCAAGGGGGCAACACTTGAAGCTCGGGCTGGACACCTACAGCTACCGTCACGCAGCCGGCCTATGGGACTATGTCCCTCGCGAGAACCCGGCGATGAGCGTCGACCATTTCGTCCAGAAGGCCGCCGACCTTGACCTCGACGGCCTTCAGCTTGCCGATGCGCGACACCTGGACAGCCTCGAATATGGATACGTCAGTGAGCTGCGGCGCAAGGCCGAAGGCCTGGGCCTATACGTGGAGGTCGGCACCGGGGGGACGAATCCAGAGCACCTTGAGAGCATGGTGCGAGCCGCGCACGTGCTGGCGTCACCCGTGGTCCGCACGTTCGTCGGTAAAGCCCGTCCGACCACGAGCCAGGAGATGGAGCACGTCATCTCAGAGGCCGCTTCTGAGATCCGCCAGGTGCTGCCGGTGTGTGAGCGGTACGGCATCGAGGTCGCAATAGAGAACCACCAGGACCTCACGACCGAGGAACTACTCAGTCTGTTGGAGTTGGTCGACAGCCAATGGGTTGGCATCTGCTTCGATACGGGGAACTCGCTTGCCCTGCTCGACGATCCCCTCGAATCTGCCCGGGCCTTCGGGCCCCTGGTGAGAACGGTCCACTTGAAGGACTACCAAGTGGCCGCACGATCTGACGGCTTCTGCCTGATCGGGTGCGCCCTCGGGGACGGCGTGGTGGATCTGCGTGCAATACTGGAGGTGCTGTCGAGAGAGGCCCCCGAGGCGAACCTGAACATAGAGGCCTACATCGGCAAGCACCCCGTGCCGGCGCTCGAAGAGGACTACCTGCGACGCCTGTCGGAGACTTCCGCGGCATCACTCGGCAGGACACTGCGCCTCGTGCGGGACCGCGGACTGCCCCGAGAGCCGAAGCTCCTCGCCGAGCGGCCGGCGCCCGAGGCCGACATCCTGGCCGCCGAGGACAACGTCGTGGCGCGGAGTGTGCACTGGGCCCGGCGGGCATTGGAGCGGCTCGGGAGGGAGAGTCCGGGTGAATGAGGGCCCTGGCGCCACTCTGATGCGGACAGATGTCGGCGTGGTTTCCAGTGTGACCGGAACGAGGCCGGGCGCGCAAGACCTGCATGTCAAGCTGAATGCGGGCGAGGAGCAGGCCATCAACTACACGCACCTATTGGGCGAGGTCCAGGTCGGCGAGCAAGTGCTCCTCAACACTACCGCCGTGCGCGCCGGGCTTGGAACCGGCGGCTACCACTTCGTGATGAAGCGGGCCGGCGAAGAGAAGCGAAGAGAGCACGTCGGTCGGATCGTGAAGCTACGCTATACACCCCTTCAGTTCCGGTGCCGTACAGTCGAGGAGGAGGACAGCCCCTACCGTCAGGCCTTGGAGTCTTGTGACGACCTGGCGCGGATGCCGGTCGTCGTCGCCGGCCTGCACAGCCAGATCGCGCCTGCGGCGGCAGCCGTAAAGGCGCTTTCGGCAGACTCGCGCGTGGTGTACGTGATGACCGATACGGCGGCGCTCCCATATGCCTTCAGCAGGCTGGCGGCGAGGCTGAAGGAGGCGGGACTGGTCGATGCTGCGATCACCGTCGGACAGGCCTTCGGCGGCGACTACGAAGCCGTGAACATCTACACGGGCCTGCTCGCCGCCAAGGCGGTGCTGGGCGCGGACGTCGCCATCGTCGCACAGGGCCCCGGCAACGTCGGCACTCAGACCGAATGGGGATTCAGTTCGATCGCGCAGGGGGACCAGATCAACGCAGTGGGAGTGCTCGGGGGCGCGCCTATTGCCGTGCCGAGGGTGAGCTTCGTCGATCCCAGAGAGCGCCACCGCGGCGTGAGCAGACAGAGCTTGGTCGCGCTGAGTCGAGTCGCGCTTGTGGAGGCCATTGTGGCCGTGCCCGCGATGGACTCAGATAAGCTGGAGTTCGTGCACCGGCAGCTCGATGACGCAGGCATCACGGAGCGGCACGAAGTGCTCGTGGCTAAGGGAGACGTCGGACTGCAGGCCTTGGTTCAGCAGGGCGTGGAGGTGACGACGATGGGCCGCAGCGTCGATGAGGACCCCGAGTTCTTCCTGGCCGCAGGAGCGGCCGGCGCGGTGGCCGCCGAGGCGACGAAGTGGACGAAGAACTCAGAGAAAGACTCATAGGGTCAACCACGACATTCGCTGGGCGGTTCATTTCGGTAACGGTGGACGAAGTCGAGTTGCCCGATGGTCGTACGACGATGCGGGAGATCGTCCATCACCCGGGGGCGGTGGCCGTGGTGCCGCTGCTGGATGACGGCCGGGTGATCATGATTCAGCAGTATCGTCAGGCTGCGCGGAAGGTGCTGTGGGAGCTCCCGGCAGGAGTGCTGGAAGCCGGGGAGGAGCCGGAGGTCTGCGCCCGCCGAGAGCTGGCGGAGGAGATAGGCCAAGAGCCGGGAGAACTCGTGCACCTGTTCTCGGCCTATCTGAGTCCGGGATTCAGCACGGAGGTGATCCACATCTTCCTCGCGCGCGAGCTCCACGAAGTTGATGCGTCGGAGGAGTCGGACGAGAACATCCGGGTGGTTCCGATGGCGCTGTCAGAGGCGGTGGCGATGGTGCGCCGCGGAGAGGTGCAGAACGCAGCCGCCGTCTGCGGGCTTCTGGCAGCGGCTGCGTGGCTGCGGCCAAGCGAGTGACAGGAGGTCGCGGCCCCCGGTTGAACAGGTAGTATTCGGGCGGGGATGAACCTACGACCGGAGAGGAGCCGTTCTCATGCGAATTGCAGCAGCGGCCGGAACCGCTACCTACATGCTACTGCTATGCTGCGCGCTCTGGGCCGCGGAAGTCGAGCCCGGCGCTGACAGCGCCGAGGGAGGCGAGGCCCGTCCGAAGGTGGGTGTCGTGGGGGAGGTGCCGCCTCGGCCGGAACTGGCGGCGCTCTCAGGGGTGAGTGCCTGGATCGTCAACGGGCGCGAGATCCCGCTCGGGCTCGTGCAGGAGAGGGCGGCTGCCTGGCACGGACAATACGTGTTGGAGAACCTGGTCGCAGATCTCCTGCTGCAGGAGGAGGCCGATCGTAGGGGCATCGTGGTGACGGAAGAAGAGGTGGCGCAGAAGGTCGCGGCGCTGCGCGAAGAGTTGGGAGTGCGGTCGGAGGCGGCCCTCGAAAGCTACTTGCGCGCGAAGCTGGTCACACGGGACTGGCTCTCTGCAAAGGCCCACACCTACGTTCTCATGGAGAAGGTCCTATCTGAGCAGATCTACGTGGACGATCGAGAGATCGAGCGAGCCTATCGACTCAACCAGGACCTCTACCGCCGAGGAGATATGGTGGGATTCCGGGCGATGCGGTTCCTCAGCGAGGCCTCGGCAACGGCGGCGCTGGCCGAGGTCCGCAAGGGACGCAGCTTCCAGGAGGTAGCCAAGGAAACTGCCCCCACCGCCAGGGAGAGAACGTTCGCTGGAGACATCCAATACTATGAGAGGAGCCAGCAGTCGCTGCCACCGGAGTTCGAGGCCGCTCTCTTCGCAGCCCCGCTGAATCAGGTCGCGGGGCCGGTGGAGATACGCGGCTCCTACTATCTGATACGCGTGGAGAAGAAGCTCGACCCTCGTCAGTTCACCTTGGACGATGTGCGAGACGTGATCCGCGAGCGGCTCGAGAAGCAGAAGCTTGAGCAGATCGTGTGGCCGAACTGGATCCGCGATCAGCTCCAGCGAGCCGATATCAGGGTGATGATGGCCGAGGCGACACCTGAAGCGGCACCCGAGGTGGCGCCCGAGGAGGTGCCTGAAGTGGCACCCGAGGTGGGACCCGAGTAGTCTATCCTCGATGGGCGTTTCCCCTCTTGCCAGACGGCCCGAGGAGAGGAGAGTCGAGTGGCCATGCGCATGATCAACGCGGCTGTCATAGGAACAGGCTTCATCGGGCCCGCTCACGTCGAGGCGCTGAAGCGCCTCGGGTCCGTCGACGTCGTCGCGCTGTGTGGCAGGAATCCGCAGCGAACGGAACAGAAGGCGGCCGCTCTCGGCGTCCCCCGCGCATACACCGACTACCGCAAGTTGCTCGAAGACCCTGACGTCGAGGTCGTTCACAACGCCTCGCCAAACAACCTCCATTTCGAGGTGAACCAGGCCATCCTCGAGAGCGGCAAGCACTGTGTCTCGGAGAAGCCGCTGACGCGAACCACCGCGGAGTCGCGCCGGCTCGTCGAGCTGTCTCGGGAGAAGGGGCTCGTCAACGCCGTCTGCTTCAACTACCGCTTCTATCCGCTGTCTCAACAGGCGAAGGCCGTCTGCGACGCAGGCGATGTCGGAGAGGTCCACGCCATCCACGGCTCCTATCTCCAGGACTGGCTGCTGCGCGAGACGGACTACAGCTGGCGGCTCGACCCGGAGGTTTCGGGCGACAGCTGCGCGGTGGGCGACATCGGCTCCCACTTCTGCGATCTGGTCACTTTCATCACCGGCCGCACGATCACTGAGGTGATGGCCGACTTCCAGACGACCCACAGGGTCCGCAAGCGGCCGAAGGCCGACCTGGAGGCCTTCGCGGGGAAGATGCTCAAGCTCGAAGACTACGAAGAGGTCGAGATAGAGAGCGAGGATCTCGCCAGCGTCCTGTTCCGCCTGGACAACGGCGCGCGCGGGGCCTTCACCGTCTCCCAGATATCGGCGGGCAGAAAGAACCGCCTCTTCTACGAGATCGACGGGGCCAAATGCGCGATCTCGGCCGACCTGGAGCGCCCGAACGAGCTCTGGGTGGGCTACCGCGACAAGGCCAATGAGTCCTACGTGAAGGACCCTTCGGTTCTCAGCGAGCAGGCGCAGCCGTACGCCCACTACCCCGGCGGCCACCCCGAGGGCTATCCCGACGGGTTCAAGAACCTGTTCATCAACGTGTATCGAAGGATCGCAGGTGAGTCCGATGTTGACAACTTCCCTACCTTCGCGGATGGACATAGGGCCGTCGCCATCGTCGAGGCCGCCGTGAGGAGCGCCCGCGAGGGACAGTGGGTGACCGTGGGCTACTAGCGGCCCTGCGCAGAGACTGAATGAAACCGGCGAGGAGGATGTCATGAAGGTCGGAGTCTTTACCGTGCTATACGGCGACATGTCCTTCGAGAAGATGCTCGATCACGTCGCCGAGGTTGGCTGTGAGTCGGTCGAGATCGGGACCGGCGGGTATCCTGGCAATGCGCACTGCGACGCGACGGCTCTGCTGAAAGACGAAGCCGCGCAGAAGCGGTTCCTGCGAGCGGTGGAGAAGCGCGGCCTGATCATCTCCGCCCTGAGCTGCCACGGCAACCCGGTCCATCCCCAAGCTTCGGTGGCGAGAAGGTTCCACAACGACTGGCGCAAGACCGTGCGCCTGGCAGAGGCACTGGGGATCGAGCGCGTGATCACCTTCTCCGGCTGTCCCGGCGACAGCGACGCCTCGAAGTATCCCAACTGGGTCACCTGTCCCTGGCCGCCCGACTTCTCCGAGGTCGTGACGTGGCAGTGGGAGGAGAAGCTGATTCCGTACTGGGCCAAGGAGGTCGACTACGCGGCAAAGCAGGGCATCACCAAGATCTGCTTCGAGATGCACCCCGGATTCTGTGTCTACAATCCGGAGACACTGCTGAAGCTGCGCGAGGCCTGCGGCGAGGCAATCGGCGCCAACTTCGATCCTAGCCATCTCTTCTGGCAGGGAATCGATCCGGTGGCGGCCATCCGCGAGCTTGGCTCGTCCATCTACCATGTGCACGCGAAGGATGTCAAGGTCGACCCCATCAACACCTCTCGCAATGGCGTGCTCGACACGAAGTCCTACACCAACGAGATCGCGCGCTCCTGGATCTTCCGCACGGTTGGCTACGGCCACGGGGCGGAAGTGTGGAAGGCGATGATCTCGGAATTGCGTCTGGCCGGCTATGACTACGTGCTCAGCATCGAGCACGAGGACAGCCTGATGAGCATCGACGAGGGCTTCCGCAAGGCCGTCGCCTTCCTGAAGGACGTCACGATCTCGGAGCCCCCGCCGAAGGTTTGGTGGGCGTGATGTGAGAGCACCCGTGTTCTCGATTTGTGAACCGGAACGGGCCGGCCCTCCGTCGGCCCGTTCTCGCCGTGGGGACGGCGTCACAGAAGGTCTATCACTCGTTCACCCCCGATTCACCTGCGGCGAGCACCTTAGGGGGCTACCTTTGCGCGTAGGCGAGACCGGTCACCGGAGCACACAGATGGAGGAGTGGGTATGAGCACGGGACTGCTGGGGCGGCGCGGGGTGACATGGCTCATGCTGGCGCTGATGGCGCTCGGCGCGGCGGCCGCCTGGGGTGAGGCGGCCAGCATCGGGCCGGACGACCGACAGTACCGGGAGCTGGACGCGCTCGGCCGGGCGGGGCTGCTGAGCGGACACCCGAAAGGTCCCATCGGCGAGTGGGCCGGCGAGCGATTGTCTCGCTACGAGGCGGCTTCGCTGACCCTGCGGGCGGTGGAGGGGATCGCCCAGGCCTATGAGGAGCAGGGGGCGGCCCTGCACCAGATCGCCAGGGCCGAGCCCGCCGAAGAGCCGGCCGCGCCGACGCCGGTCACGCACCTCGACCTCGCCCGCGTGGAGAAGCTCATCTCGGAGTTCCGCGCCGAGCTAGTCACTATGGGTGTGCGGGTGGACGACCTGGAGTCCGCCATGCAAGACGTTCAGACGCGCCTGGCCAAGGTTGAGGCCGAACAGAGGAAGCACAAGCTCGACGGCTACTTCCAGGTGCGCTACACCTCCGACGACGCGACCGACACGCACGAGTTTCAAGTGCGCCGGGCTCGGTTCAACATCCGCGGGCCGGTCACCGACCTCTGGTCGTATCGCATCGAGTTCCAGTTGGATGCGAGGGAAGTCGACAAGGGCCCGACGTCAAAGACGCAGCTTCGCACGCTCTATGCGGACTACAAGACAGGCAAATCGACGCTACGCATCGGCCAGGCGAAAGTGCCCTGGGGTTACGAGTTGCTGGAGGGGGCCCCCAACCTGTGGAGCGGAGAGCGGGCCCTCTTCATGGACGTGCTCTTCCCCAACCAGCGCGACATAGGTGTGCAGTATGCCTATCGAACGGCCCCTCGCGGCCCCCGACTCGACGTCGGCATCTTCAATGGCACGGGCATCAACGCCAACGATGACAACGATCGGAAGAGCCTCATGGCCCGGGTGAACTTCCCCGTGCCGAACGGTTCGGTGGCCTTCTCCGGGTATGCAGGCGAGAGGGGGGAGGGGGAGGAGGCGACCGACCAGGACCGTTTTGGCCTCAGCGCTCGCTTCAAGTGGCCGGGCGGCACGGAGTTCATGGGCGAGGCCGTGAGTGGCGAGGATCGGGGCGCGGATGTGCGAGGCTGGTACGCGCAGATCGGCCAGCCGATCAGCGGGAGGGCTCCCAATCTGCTGTTCGTGAAGTACGACCAATATGACCCGGACACGGATGTCTCGGATGATCTCTTCAAGCGATGGACACTTGGCTACTGGTATCAGCTCGATCCAGCGACACGCCTGACGCTCGTGCACGCCATCCGACGGCCGGAGGACGGCTTCTCGCAGTTGGCGGCGTGGGAAGGCGAGAGGACCTACCTGCAGCTGCAGCTCAAGTACTAGGGAGGAGCCCCGTACCACCTCTGGGCGAGGGGCCCGTCGCGGCGCGGCGGGCCCCGGGGTCTTTGGACAAGGTCGCCTCGCCAAAGGTGTAGAAATCAGTGCGGGAAGGAAGCAAACAAATGGCGAGCGTCTCCGATAGCATCGCTCTGAGCGAGCAGGACAAGGAGCGATATCATCGCCAGATGATGATCGCTGGCTGGGGGGAATCCGGCCAGGAACGGCTCAAAGCCGCTCGCGTGTTCGTGGCGGGTGCAGGCGGACTGGGCTCGCCGGCTGCCATGTATCTCGCAGTGGCTGGGGTGGGCCATATACGGCTGTGTGACTCCGACAGCCCGGAGCTGTCCAATCTGAACCGGCAGATACTACACAACGACGCCAGGATCGGAGTGAACAAGGCCGAGTCGGGTAAGATGACCTTGGATGAGCTGAACCCAAGCATCGAAGTCGAGGCCGTGAGCACCCGCATCGAGGCGGACAACGTCGATGAGCTGGTGGGAGATTCCCACCTCATTGTAGACTGCATGGATAACTTCCCGACGCGCTACATTCTCAACGAGTGCGCAATCCGCAAGGGCATACCGTTCGTGCACGCAAGCGTGTGGGGACTTGAGGGGAAGCTCAGCTTCATCCACTCTCCGGATACGCCATGCTTGAGATGCATCTTCCCGAGCGCCCCGCCCCCGGAGGTCTTCCCAGTGTTGGGGGCCACCCCGGGAGCGATCGGGTGTCTTCAGGCGATGGAGGTCGTGAAGTACCTCGCCGGCGTGGGAGAGAACCTGACAGGCAAGCTCCTCGTCTGGAGCGGGGAGGATATGGAGTTCGCAGTCTATCCCGTCACCAAGCGGCCGGATTGCCCGGCCTGCGGTGCCATCGGCGACGGGTGAACGGACGCTGGTGTCGAATCGTAGCTTGGTAACTCTTCTTTTGGGAGGAGAAGTGTGTCTAGTCACAAGGTGATTACGCTTGGCGTGGCAATGTTGCTGGCCTGCTGTCTGGCCCTCTGTGGGTGTCGTGGCGGCGAGCAGCCGGAGCCGGAGAGCACGCCGCCGGCCGAAGTGGCGGGCGCGCCATCTGAGACCCCCGCGGTGCCTGACGCGCCGGTGGTCATCGAGGCCTACTACCCACTCAACCCGAGCCACCAGTTCATCGCAGACTACGTTCTAGCCATTGGGGAGGCCAACCCGGACACGGTGCAGGTGACGGTCTACGATATGCAGTCTCCGGAAGGCCGGAAGAAGTGGATGACCAGCGGGCTCAGCTGCGCGGGCATCTTCGTCAACGGCAGCACCGAACATCGGATCAAGCGGGGAGACGAGACGGAGACAGTTAACCTCCTCAGGCGGATGGACGTCACCTGGACTCGTGACGACCTGCTGCTGGTCATCCAGCAAGAGCTGGACAAAGTGGGAGCAACCCTTGCACCACCGAAGGAAGCTGCCGAGGAGGGAGCGGAGACTGCTGAACCGGACACTGGGTCTTCGGGTTAGCGGCCTCATCGCTGCCTGCCTTCTGCTGGCGGGCTGTGGCGGGGAGCCTCCCGAGGTCGCCTCGCCGCAGCCCGTCGCGCTTACCGTCTACGTGCCCTGTGTGCTGAGCGGGCCCGTGCTGCAGATCGTCTCGGCCTACCAGTCCACGCACCCGGGGGTGGAAGTCCAGGCGTTGGTGGAGAAGCCGATGGCCATGCTGTCCAAGGTGCCCGGCGCCCAGGGCGGCGCTGCGGTGGCCATCACCACGGGCGAGCTCGAGATGCAGTCGTTGATCGCAGATGGCGTGGTTGCACCGTCCGATGTCGAGACAATCGCGCTCAACACATATGGGATTGTGCTCCTGGCCGCGGCCGACGGTGTGCCGGGCGTGGAGGGGCTGGAGGACGTGGCCGCGCCGGACGTGGCGAGGATCTACGTCGAAGACCCGTCGAAGAGCAGCCTCGGCGACCGGACCGAGCAATCCCTCCGCCAGCTTGGCCTGTGGGAGATTGCTGCGCCGAAGGTCGTGCACCCACAGGCGGACGCGATGCTGCTCGGCGGGCTGGTCGCGGGCGAGGCAGACTTGGCGTTCGTCTTCCAGGGCTGCTGGTCCGACGAGAGCGGCGGCGAGAGCACCGTCCCCAAGACCCTTCGGCTGATCGGAGAGCTCCCTCCCGACACCTACCGGCCTATCGAGTACAAGGCGGCCCCGCTGAGCGGGGCCGTGGAGGCGGGGCCCGCGCGCGAGTTCGTGGACTTCCTGCTCTCACCTGAGGGCCGGGAGGCGCTCTCCGAGGCGGGACTCAAGCCGACGCAGAGCCAGTAGCGGCGTGCTCAGCCAGCCACGCTTGCCATCGGGCCAGCCGTCCCCTACACTGTAGGCCCATCTGTCTCATCTGGAGGAGGCAATCACGGCGCACGACCGCGAGCCCGGCCCTGCTCAAGGAGCGGAGGTCAACCGCGGGCGGACCTGGCCGGCGGCGCTGCGTTCCTTGCGCCACCGCGATTTCCGCCTCTTCTGGATGGGCCTCATCGTCTCGGTCGTCGGAAGCTGGATGCAGCGCACCGCCCAGGGATGGCTCGTCTACGAGCTCACTGGCCGCGCCATCTATCTCGGGCTGGTCGCCGCCTGTGGCACGCTGCCCATGCTCCTGCTCTCACTCCCTGCCGGTGTCCTCGCCGACCGCGTGCGGAAGCGGAACATACTCCTGGTCACTCAGAGCCTGGCCATGCTCCAGGCCTTCGTCTTGGCCTTCCTCATCTACACCGACGCCGTCAGAGTCTGGCACGTCATGGTGCTGGCGAGCACGCTCGGAGCCATCTGGGCATTCGATATGCCGACGCGCCACGCAATGGTCCTCGAGCTGGTCGACAGGGACGACGCGCTCAATGCGGTCTCGCTCAACTCGACTGCCTTCAACACGGGACGCGTCCTCGGCCCGGCCCTCGCCGGCGTGCTCGTGGCCACCCTCGGCATGGCCGTCTGCTTCTTCATCAATGGCGTCACCTTCCTCGCCCTCATCAGTGCGCTTGCGCTCATTGCCGCTCGGCCTCCCGGCTCGGCCAGCCGTGCCTCCTTCTCCCGCCAGATCGCCGACGGGGTCACCTGGGCGCGCCGCAATCCCGTGCCGCTTGCCCTCCTCTCCCTCCTCACTGTCGTCGGCCTCTTCGCGCTGTCCCACCCGGTGCTGCTCCCTGTGTTCGCGGGCGACATCTTCCACGTCGGCCCGACGGGCTACGGCCTCATGATGTCCGCCTATGGAGTCGGAGCGCTCGTGGCCGCCCTTTTTCTCACCATCGCGGGAGGCGGCTGGCCGGCCGGACTGCTGGCCACCGCGGGCTCGTTCATCTACCCTGTCGCCATGCTGGGAGTGGCCGCGGCCCCGGGCTATGCTGCTGCGCTCGCCGCACTCTTCTGCATGGGCGTGGGTCTGATGTCTTTCAACGTGCTTGCCAACACCATGCTCCAGAAGCACTCCCCCGATGAACTGCGGGGCCGGATTATGAGCTTCCGCAGCTTCCTCTTTGCCGGGATGTCTTGGATTGGCGATGTTCAGATGGGAGTTCTCGGCGAATGGCTTGGCGCGCGAATTGCATACGGAATCAGCGCGGCCGTCTGCCTCTGCGCTGCCGCTGCAGTCTGGTCGCGCGTGCCGCAGCTTCGCCGCAGCGATTGACGTCCGTTCAGGCTCAAGTCAAGGAGGTCTGAGATGCGTATCGACGCTCACGTACACGGCGACTTCTCGAAGCTCAAGGCCGCTCCCGCCGAATACGTCGCCAGCTGCCGCGCCCTCGGCATCGAGCGAATCGGGCTCATCGAGGATCCCGATGACGTGATGGCCGCCCATGAGGCAATGCCCGACTTCGTCATCCCCATCGCCCGTGTCGACATCGACGCGGTCACCCTCTCCGAGTTGCGAGAGTATCTCGACGGCGGCGCTGCCGCCATCAAGTTCATCAATCCGCGCTTCTCCTATGGGGACACGCGCTACGATCCTCTCTACGCGGCCATATCCGAACGAGGGAAGGTCGCTGTCTTCCACACGGGCTACCTCGGCCGCTCCTTCGCGGTGCCGTCTCGTCCGACGGACATTGCGCTCATGCGGCCGGCGGCGATCGACTGCCTGAGCCGTCGCCATCCCGACTTGAAGATCATCATGGCCCACTATGGCAATCCCTGGTGGGAGGAGGCCTGGAAGATCGCCTGGTCGACCCCCAATGTGTACGCCGACCTTGGCGGCGGCACGGCCATCTTTCGCTCGCTGGCGATGTGGCGGGAGATGTTTGCCCCCAACGGCGTCCTGGACGAGCCGAGCCTGACGAAGTTGATGTTTGCCAGCGATGTGGGGTATTTCGAGAGAGAGCCAGACGTCAGGCCTTACTTCGACTTCTACGACGGGCTGTTCGAGGCGGTGGGCGCGCCGAAGGAGCTCCGGGACAGAGTCAACCGCAGGAATGCCGAGGCGCTGTTCGGCATCTCATAGACAAGGGCGACTGCCGCTCTCGCCTGCAGGCGCACGTGCGACCCGCGGGAGCGCTGGTTCCCGATCGCTCGGCTGGCGGCGTCGCCTCCTCCGACCAGCCCTTGGCATGCTGCCTGCTGGAGTCATGGCACAGCGATGTCTGAACGACACAACGCGACAGGGACGCCAACGCAAACCGGCGGCAGACCGCTCCTGACGCGTGTCGCGCGCTATTGGCGGTCGCCGGCGGCAACTGCTCTGGTGGTGATGGCCGTTGCGGTCGGCATCGCCGCTGGTTACGGCGCCGTCTGCTTCCACTGGCTGCTCGCGAAGTCGGACTATGTCTTCTTCGTTCTGCTCGGGGGGAAGCTGCGGCAACTCAGCCCCTATGCTGTCCTCCTGGTGCCCGCCCTCGGCGGTCTACTTGTGGGTCCTTTGGTGTACTTCGTGGCGCGGGAGGCGCGTGGCCACGGCGTCCCGGAGATCATGCTGGCCGTCGCCCATCAGGGCGGCAGGATTCGCGCTCGCGTCGCGCTGATCAAGGGGCTGGCCGCGGCCCTCACCATCGGATCGGGCGGGTCGGCCGGGCAGCACGGGCCGGCCGTGCAGATCGGCTCCGGCCTCGGCTCGCTGCTGGCACAGCGACTTCGGCTTCCGGCCGAGCGCACGCGGCTGCTCGTGGCCTGCGGCGCGGCGGGCGGCATCGCCGCCACGTTCAACGCGCCCATCGGCGGGGTGATCTTCGCCCTGGAGGTCATTCTCCGGAACTTCAGCACCCGATCCTTCGGCTTCGTGGTCATATCATCGGTCTCGGCGGTCGTCATCGCTCACATGTACTTGGGGGACGCGGCCGTGATCGATGTCCCTCGTTACTTCCTGGTGAGCGCGTGGGAGTTCCCGCTCTACCTGGCACTGGGTGCCGCCGCTGCCGTCACAGCGCGGGGCTTCATCTGGGCACTCTATGCGGCCGACGATCTGTTCGAGAACTGGCGCCTGCCCGAGTATCTGAAGCCGGCGATCGGTGGGCTAGCGGTCGGTGTGATTGGCGTCTGGTTCCCACGGGTATTCGGGATCGGCTACGATGCGACGGAGGCCGCCCTGACAGGGTGGATCGCTCTCGGGATCATGGCTGCATTGGTCCTTGTCAAGATCGTGGGCACATCGCTCAGCCTCGGGTCCGGAGGATCAGGTGGCGTCTTCGCGCCCTCGCTGTTCGTGGGGGCCATGTTGGGGGGAGTGTTCGGGCGCGCTGTCAACGCGGCCTGGCCCGATGTCACGGCGCCCGCGGGCGCCTACGGGCTTGTTGGGATGGGAGCGCTCTTCGCGGGCGTCGCCCATGCGCCGATGACGGCGATCATCATCCTTTTCGAGATGACCGGCGACTACCGGATCATAGGTCCGCTGATGGTCGCGTGTGTCGTGAGTTCTCTGCTCTCTGAGTTCCTCGGTCGGGAGTCCATCTACACGCGTAAGCTGGCCCGGCGCGGCGTCGATGTCTTCGGGGCCGAGCCGGATCTGCTTGACGCGATAGCCGTGCGGGATGCCATGGTCGCGGACACAGCCGCCCTGCCACAGAGCGCCACTGTCCAGGAGCTTCTCGCGATGTTCGCACGCGGCGATGCGGCCAGCATTCCCGTTGTTGATCGACGAGGGGTCCTCATCGGCATTGTTTCGCGGTCGGATGCTGAGAGCGCGGTGCTCCACGGATCGCCCGACGCGACGGCCGGTGACATCATGACCCCCGACCCCGTCACCTGCTCGGCGGATGAGAGCCTGACGCTCGCCCTCCAGCGGCTGACGAGCCGCGATGTGGCCGCCCTGCCGGTAGTCGATCCCGACGAGACAGGCCGCGTGGTTGGCATGCTCCGTCGGCGCGACATAATCGCAGCCTACGACCGAGCGCGGCGCGAGCGGCCGGAAATCGTCGCTCGCGTGGACCGTCTGCGAGAGTCGGTGGCCGGCGCGCGTGTGTTCGAAGTTGAGGTGCTAGGGGGCTCGACGGCTGCGAACATACAAGTGCGGGACCTCTCCCTCCCGGCGGATACACTTCTGGTTGCTGTCCGTCGCGGCGAGCGCACTCTGATCCCACGCGGCGACACCGTGCTCCGGCCGGGTGACAGAATCGTGGCAGTGGCCGAGCCGGGCCAACTTGAAGCACTGCGAGATGTGTTCGGCCTGGGACGTGAGGAGTAGCCTGAAGAAGACGGCCCAGGCGGCGAGCTGGCTCCAGCTACGAGTCGGGATTCCCTTCGGCAGGGGGAAGTGCCGCAGGAGGCAGCCCCGGCAGCCCGCGAAGCCGCTCGGCCTCCGCGAGCACCCGCTTGGTCTTCGGATCGACCGGCTCGATGGCTCCGTTCACAGGGCGCGTCTGCAGCCTGCCCGCGGCGTGAGGATTCCCCTTGAGGTGAGGCGCGTCGAGCAATCCCAGGCGGATCGCCTCCGTCAGCACCTTCGGGCTCGTGAGCGGGTCCTCTTCCGCCGGCGCGAGCGCCTTGAGCGCTTCGATGAGCACGTGCGCCTCGGCGACCAGCCTGTCTTTCCGTTCTTCGACGGCCGGATCGACGGCCATGTCCGGCATT
Source organism: Candidatus Hebobacterum abditum (assembly GCA_029821875.1). GTDB lineage: Bacteria > Armatimonadota > Hebobacteria > Hebobacterales > Hebobacteraceae > Hebobacterum > Hebobacterum abditum. Next base: position 56,992 of record JALGXW010000017.1, read on the forward strand.
CCGAAGAGGCAGTTGCGCAGCACTCCGCGAACGATCTCGCAGCTCTCGATCACATCCCCGGCCCTCGCCGCATGGTCGCCCTCGCAGAACGCCACGACATGGATGATGTGAGGTCGGAGCCCCAGCGCGAGAACGGTCGAGGCCGCGAGCTGTCCCTTCGCCACCTGGGGATCGGGAGAGAAATGCAGCAGCCCCGCCCGGACCTGCCGCATCGAGACGAAGTTCTCCCCGTGTAGGCCCTCGATCATCTCTCGCTTGGCGAGCATCTTCGCCAGGTCCATGTTGCCATAGGTGGTGGGCGGCGAGTTGAACATGTACTGCGCGATGTAGTGCTTCACACCCATCGCGCGGGCGTTGTAGGCCGCCAGGTAGCCCGTCACGACGGCCAGCGTATCGTGCGAGTCGCGCAGGCTCCAGTGATGGGCCTCGTTCACCTCGACAGGGATGTCGCGCTCACCGTACCAGCGCATGGCGGCCTGGTTCTCGGCGATGGACTCCTCGGGTGTCCGCTTCGAGCGCCCGTCGAGCACGTTGTACCAGCAGAGTGGGATCGCGCCCCAGGCGTTGTTGATGGTCTCCGTGGCCAGCTCGGCCCACTTGACCAGGTCGCGCGTGCCCGAGTATATGCGCAGCAGAGGGTAGTTGCCGGTGCGACTGGCCTCGTGGATGCGGGCCAGGTCATCCCGCGTTCGTACTGGCACGCCGCCGGCGCCGTCCAGCGATGGGTCCATCTCCTCGGGCCGGAAGAACGACTCCTGGGCGTTCTGATCCGGGCCGATCGAGATGACGTCCACGACGCGCCCGTCCGCGATCTCCCTGATGCCGGCGATGGTGTCTTCGAGGCTCGGCAGGCCGAAGTGATGCCGCAAGAGCGGATAGGGTTTCTTCTTCTCGAGGCGGGCGATCTGGGTCGTGCCCCAGTCTTCGGCCTCGTGAGGCGGCGGCTCGCCCTTCAGGTAGCCCCACGTCTCCTCCGGCTCCTCGAACCCGGTGAAGCAGCGCTCGAACCACTTGAACTCCTCCGCAACAGCGCACACGGGAGGTGTGCCCGCAAACACGAATCGTCGGCCGGCCAGCCCGGCCTCCTCCAGTCGCTGCTTCAGATCTGCTACGAGCGTGCGCGCCACTTCCGGGGTAAGGCGGTAGCTGACGCCGACCAGGTCAGGATCGTGCTCGCGAACGGCCTCGACCAAGGCATCGACAGGTACGGCCGCGCCGAGGAACTCCGTCTCATAGCCGGCCCGCTCGGCGAGGGCCAAGAAGCTGAGTGCCCCGGCGACGTGGACGCAGTTGCCGAGGGAGCCGGCGATGACCTTCGGCATTTGGCCTACACCTTGCCTTCCAGCACCAGCTGGCGTATCTGCTGAAGGCCGAGTCCGGCCAGCCCGAGCTTCTCGACCGTGCGGCCGGTCTCCCAGTAGTCGCAATCGTGCATGATGTTGGCCATGTGGATGATGCTGCAGATCGCGGGACAGGGAGAACCGAGCATCTCGCCGATCGAGGCGATCGGCACCAGGCTCATCGGGACGTCTTCCGTGATGTAGCGCTGATGCAGGTGCGGCGGGGCCTTGATCCCGTAGTAGCCTCGGTTGGCGTGGATCGCATCGTGGAGCGTCTCCCCAACCGCGTCATAGGCTATGTAGAGCCATTCCCGCGCGGTCATGCAGTTGAAGCCCATCGCCGCGCCGACGGCCACTCGCTCCCTGTCGATCTCCTCCAGCAGCTTGGCGACCGATGGTGTAATGCCGTCCACGTAGTACTCGAAGTCGCCTCGCGTGCTTTCGATGCGCGCCGAGTTGAGCACCGTGACGGCCGGGTGGAACACCGCGCCGATGTTGTCCATCCCCGTCTTGATGACATTGTCCCCCGGGATGAACTGCGTGAAGGCGGCCGACAGCGCCTTGATCACCTCCGGGGTGCGGTAGGCCGGAATGGCGGCCACGGGCACGCTGTTCTTCACGCGGAATATCTGCACCTGAGCCGGGTTGACGGCCCGGCTCGCGTAGAGGAAGGTCTGCGCCTCCGCGATGATGACGTCGGCATCCACGCTCTTCTCTCGGAAGATGTGGTGCACCTCGAGGGCCCCACCTGTGCGTCCCGGGTTGAGAACGACTATCTGCCCGTCAGCAAGATGCGGCGCCATCGCCTCTGCAAGCGGAGCGTGTCCGGTTGCCGGAACGACCAGCAGGATGATGTCGGCGCCACTGATGGCCTCCTTCATGTCGGAGGTGGCAAGCTTGAGCGGCCCAGTGCCGCGGGGTATCTCCTCGCCGTCGTGCGCGATTACCTCGATGGCGCCGCGTCGTCGGATCGGCTCCAGGCGCGCCGCCGTGCGATTGAATAGGCGGGTCTCAAAGCCACTCAGTGCGAGGTATCCAGCCATAGCAAGGCCGCCGTGGCCGGCCCCAAGCACCGCAAACACGGGCTTCTTCTTTGCAGTTTCCTTCTTCATAAGCACCTCACGAGAATCGGCGGCTGTCTGCTCGTTCTCTCGCCTCCGTCAGCCGGCCGGCCCAGCCTCGCGGCTAGTCGCCCGCCTCGCCCGGACCCTCGCCCTCTCCCACCTCGGGCGCAGGAGGCTGTGTTCCCGGCGCCAGCATGGCTGCGGCCCCCTCCCCCGTCGGCTCGGGAGTCTGCATGATGACGGTGCGGATCGGGAACGGAATCTCTATCCCCTCCTCGTTGAAGCGGCGGTGGAGGGCCTTCATGTACTCGTGACCCAGCAGGTACTGAGCCGCGAAGTCCTTCACGCGCAGGACAACCAGGAAGTTGATGCTGAAGTCAGCAAACTCCTTGAACCTGACCACGGGCGACCAGTCCGTCTGACACCCCGGCACCCGGGCCATCACCTCCTTACCGACCTCAATGCACACTCGCTCCACGTGCTCGAGGTCGCTGTCGTACGCCACGCCACATCTGATGTAGACCGACAGTTCCTGGTGGGGGAGGTAGTAGTTCGTGAGCACGCTCTGCGAGAGCTTCGAGTTCGGAATGACGACGATGTTGTTGGCCCACATCCGGACCTTTGTGTTTCGCCACCCGATCTCCTCGACGAACCCCTCCTCGCCGGACTCGAGCTTGATGAAGTCGCCTACCGTCAACGGCCGATCGACCATCATGTATATCCCGGCGAAGAGATTCGCGAGGGTGTCCTGCAGCGCCAGGGCCACAGCCAAACCGCCGATGCCCAAAGCGCCAAGCAATGGACCTATCTTCACGTTCAACTGGCTAAGGATGATCAGTATGCCGATGACGAGGATGGTGATGTTGACGACCTTGCGGCCCACGAGCGCCCTGGCGCGCATCTCGCGGGGATGCTCTGACTTCTCCGCGGCCGCCTCCCCGTACCACTGCGCCACCCCGTTGAAGACGCGAAGCCCGGCGTACACCAGCAGAAGCACGCCCAGCACGCCCGCCACCTTGTCCACGTACGGGAAGGTGATGAGCGACCAGTACTCCGGATTGCGCAGCGCAAGCCAGAGCCCTATCAGCAGCACAGCCCAGGCGACGGGCCGGCGGAGCGCGGCCACGATCACGTCGTCGAGGTCGGTGTCGGTTCTTCGCGTCAACCTGCGAAGCACCGGTGTCAGGATCACTCGGACGAAGGTCGAGATGATCACCGCCACAAGCACTATGCCGACACTGATGAAGATGTCTCGGGCGTTGTCAGTCCGGAGCCATTCAGACATCGATAGCTTGACCCCCAGTGCGCGATGTTCTACCCAGTGCGCAGGGATGAGACGTAAACGCCCCGCCTATGAAGGCCGGGGTTATCTCGCCCAAAAGGACTGCGATTGCTGGCGCGACGGGAACGAGGAACGCTTCTCTGAGCTGCCCTTGTACTCTATCACACCTCCATCCAACGGTCAAGAATGGAGCCCTGGTGCTGCAGTCAGGATGCGCACACAGAGCATCTACGGCCGCAGGAACGCCATCACGATCGTGATGGCGAACTGGCGCCAGACGAGCCCCACTTCGGCGAATCCCGCCGTGGACATCGCTGCCGCCATGTGTTCACGATGGAGGCGCCTGCTCATTGCTCCTTCCGCGCAGCGAAGATCATCCGGTCACTCTCCGGTTGCAGCGGCGTCCGGTCATAGTCGCCCCAGACGGCTTCGACCGCAAAGCCGGCACTTCCAAGGGCATCCTCGACGTGTGCCTGCGACAGCACGAGACCCTCTACGGTCTCGGTCACTGGGCCCAGGTGCTCTGGTGTATGGAAGGTATAGGTGATGGTCGCCCTGCTCACTCGTGTGGCAGGATCGAACTCGAAGCTCCTCTCTTCGGTGAAATCGACCTGTCCGTCAGGGGACGCGCGCCGCACAGGTGGGAGCCGGCCGCTCTGTATCCAGTCGTCGAAGATGCGCACGTCGAAGCCAAGATGTCCCTCCTCTCGAAGACAGGCGTGAATGTTGCCAAGTGCTCTCTCCTGATCCTCCCGCGTGAGCAATACAGCGAAAGTGCTGGCGGGTATGACGGCACAGGCGAATGTGGCATCGCTTCTGAATCCGCGCATGTCTGCTCTCATCAGGCGGACCCGCTCGCGCACTTCGCCGCACTCCGCGTCGAGCCGCTGACGTGCAACCGCGAGCATCGGCTCCGCCAGGTCGACGCCCACTACTTCGAGTCCAGCACGCGCTAGCGGAATGCTCACGCGGCCGGTGCCGCAGCCGAGCTCTAACACCGGGCCGCCCCACTCGCGGCATTGCTCCAGCCAGAACGCCACATCAGGTGCGTCCGGGGCGAACTGCAGGTCGTACACCAAAGGGGTGATGTCGCTGAAGAAACGCCTCAGCGACGGCCTTCGGCTCGGCATCTCCTCTGTCATGGGGCTTTCCTGCCCACGAAGATCATCTCCGGGCTGTCGGCCGCGAACTCGTTGCGCTCGAAGTCACCATAGAGGGCCTCGATCTCGAAGCCGCAGGCCTCCAGCATCCATTCCATTTCGAAGCGGAAGAAGTAGTGCAACTCCAGTCTATAGTCGCGCCTTGTGACTGCCCCCTGCTCGTCACGTACGACGTACCACCAGTCGGCCGCGAGGGCCTGGCTGGCGCGGTCGTATTGGGAGTGGGCCTCGTGGACCACAGACATCCCGTCGGGGCCGACGAACTCATTCGGGCCGTCGTGGTGACCCTCGGGGGAGATGAGGAAGTCCAGTCTCGGGTTAAAGACGGTAAGGGCCAGCTGTCCGTCTGGGCGAAGGTGCTGCGCGCAGCGGTCTAGGCAGCTCCGCTGCTCATCGCGGCTGAGCAGTATCTGGAATGAGCGCGCCGGGATGTAGATGAGGCCGAAGTTCTCCTCAAACGTGAACCCACTCATATTCCCTTCGACGAGACGACACCTAGCCCGCACTTGGTGATCCTCCTGCGCGAGCTTCCGGCGAGCCACTGCAAGCATGAATCGAGACGCGTCGAGCCCGGTCACCGTGAGCCCGGCGCGGGCGAGAGGCAGCAGGAGACGCCCAGTGCCGCAGGCGAGTTCGAGCGCCGGCCCTCCGGCGGACTCCGCGAGCGACTGCCAGAACGGCAGATCCCCGAGGCTCTGCACCTCGTGGTCGTAGATATCCGCGCTCCACTGGTCGCCGTACAATGGAAGAGCCTGTGTCATCGTCCGTCTCCTTTCTTCTGTGCTGCTAGCACGAGCGCGGCTGGCCAGCCCCGGAAACGCTCGACGTCGTGCTCGGAGAGAATGCCCACGACGCGTTCGTCGACGACGGATTCGCACAGATCGACTAGCTCAAAGCCGCTAACAAGCAGCGCGCGGACGTACTCCTGCGTCAAGTTGAGATGATTCTCGATCCAGTACCTGGCCTCGGGCCGGTCGAAGGCAGTGCGCCATCCGATCAGCAGGCAGAACGGATGGAAGTCCGAGATCACAAGACGGCCGCCGGGACGAAGCACGCGGGCGAATTCCGCCATCACCGGGCTTAGGTCCGGTACGTGGCAGAGCGCCAGGCCCGAGACGACGAGATCGAACGACTCCTCCCCGAACGGCAGGGCGTGTAGGTCGCCATCGCGCAGGTCCAGTGTGAGACCGCGTTCATCGGCCGTTTGACGCGCGCGGGCGAGCATCTCCGGTGTCGCATCCATGCCAGCAACGCGCGCTCCGCCCTCCGCCAGTCGGAACGCGTAGCGGCCCGTCCCGCAGGCAGCGTCGAGCACATCCAGACCGGCGACATCGCCGACAACCTCCAGTACGACGGGCTCCTCCAGCGCGATCAGCGGGTTAGCCTCCCCGTCGTACTGCTTCGACCATTCCGCGTAGCCTTCGCGCACGTTCATCTCCACGGTGGGCTTGTGCCAGCGCTGACGGCCAACGGTTTCGTGGCCCTCGGCGAGTTGCTCGGGAGTGAGCAGCGCTTTCACGCGTTCGCTGAGGGTGACAATCTCGGCCAGCGGCAGGTGCATGAGGTCGGTGGACCCGCGCTGGATCATCCGGCGCACCTGGAGCGCCTTGCTGAAGATGCCGTCCGTCAGGCGTTCGACCACGTCAGTGTCCACAGGGGTCCACCTCCTCCGGCCGGAGCTTCTTGCGCAGGTAGACCACGAAGTCGAAGGACTCGTAGCCCAAGCTCTCGTACAGCGCCATAGCCGCCGCGTCGTTGCGGTTGACAAGCAGGGAGGCCTGATAGGCTCCGAGTTCGGCCAAGGCGCGTTCGGCCTCTGCCATGAGTCGCCGCGCGATTCCCCGCCGTTGGTGAGCCGGACTCACGGCCACCGCGCTCACCCATCCCCAGCGACCGTCCCAGGTCACGATCGCGGTACCCACGACGTCACCGTTGACCTCGGCCACCAGGAACGGGCCCGCGGCATTGTGAAGCTTGTAGGCAATTGCCGCCTCGCTTGTGCTGCCACGGTCGCCCCATCCCGCCGCCTCCCAGATTCTTTTGACCTGCGGGTAGTCGGAGGCGCGATAGCAGCGGATCGTCAGTTCGTCATCGCAGAGTCGAACAGGTTCCTTCATCGCTCCCTCATTCCTTTCTTCACGGCCGCCCACTCCAGCGCGGTCGGCCTGCCTCCGACTCTCTACGTGACTCTGCCGACACAGATGAAGTAGCTGAAGCAGTGGAAGTAACGGCCCCGCCGCGCTTGCGCCGACATGTCGGCATACCAGACATCGAGCTCTTCCTGCGTTAGGCAGCCTCGGCGCACGTGGCCCTCCCTGAGCGGCCAGCAGACATAGTCCTCGTCGGGCGAATACTTGTCGCTCCAATTCGCGTGCACCTCAAGTCGGACGTCGGCCAAGCCAGCCTCTCGAAACAACGAGAGCAACTTGCGGCCAGTGCGGCCATCGGCACTCCCGCCTCCGCCGTGATCCGTGTGCACCGCAACGAACCTGCGCTCGGCCGCCTTGTGAGTCGCGTTGTATACAAGTGTGTCCCAGTCGGCCTCATTCGCCACCACGCGCCCCCCCGGCCGGACCACGCGGATCGCCTCCGAAAGGGCGAGCATCGGGTCTTCCAAGTACTCAAGCGTCTCGCGGCAGAGCCAGGCATCCGCGCTGTCATCAGGCAGTGGCAGCGATCGGATATCGCCGCATTGGACCGAGGCGATGGCTTGCATACCGCGCGCGGCAATGCGCTCGACCGCCTTCTCGACCCTCTCCTCATTCACCTCGATCCCGATGACGCGGCCGGAAGGCGCGACGCGAGAGGCGATGAACAAGGCGGGCAGTCCATCGCCGCAGCCGGCGTCAACAATCACCTCCCCTGGCTGCGGAGAGAGGGCATCCAGGCAGTTCTGCCATTCCACGCCAGGAGTTAGACCCAGCTCCCCTTCCTCCCACTCCTGCCGCAGGATGCCCATGCACACGACGTCCTCCCACCTTCCGCGCTTGAGGAAGTGGCGGCGGCGCACGCCCTCGTGCCGGAAGCCGCAGTTCTCGTAGCATCTGAGGCCGCGAGTGTTGCCGCCCAGCGCGGTCAGGTGGATGCGCTGCAGCCCCATCTCTTCGAAGCCGATGCGCAGGACTTCCCGTAGCGCGGCCGTGCCGTAGCCCTTGCCCCACTGGGTCTTGTCACCGATGATGATCCCGAAGCCGGCGATCTCGCGGGATTCGTCCGGCATGAGGGCGCAGTTGCCGATATGTCGGCCATCCGCCTCAATTCCCCAGTTCCGCGTCCTGGAGTCCGGACCGCTGACGCGCTGGAACCATTCGCGCTCGTCCTCGAGCGTGAGCGGACCCTCGATATGCGTGAACTGCGTGACCTCCGGGTCGTTGAGCCATTCGACGTAGTCCGGCAGATCGGCCTCGGTTGTTGGTCTGAGTCGCACCTGTGCTTCGGGCATGGCTTCCCCTCCTGAAAAAACGAAGACCACAGGCTTCTTTGGATTGCCTGTGGCCTCGAGAGAGCTAGTTTCGTTTGTCGAATTCAGATCACGGGTCGAGACCAGCAGGCATGGCGGCAATGGCGCGCGCGAGGACACACCCGGACATGGGTCGGGCGCGGAAGTCGTAGCTCGTAATGTGCCTGCTGTTCACCATGATAATGGGGCAGAGGATAGCACCGGACGGCTTGCCTGTCAACCCACCTTCGCGCCGAGTATCTCGCGCACGTATTGAGCGTTCTCGGCCGGCTGATTGCTGTATTTCGGGAACATGCCCACCACGACGCCGTCGGTGGGCTTGATGTTGGCGAAGGCATACTCGAAGGCCGCCCGCACGGACTCGGAGCTGCCGCACTTGCGATTCGCGGCCATGAGCTTGAAGCCCAGGCATGGCTTCTGCACCTGGCGCATCATCGCGGTCATGCGATCAGGGTCGCCGTCCGGGTACTGCTCCTTCACATACGCGTTCCTCTCGACGGCGGGCGCGGCCTTGTACCCGCGGGCGAGGTTATAAACGCACGTCATGTAGAAGTCAGTCTCCCAGCCCTTCTCCTCCGCGTACTCCACGACCTCCGGTATGTGGGTGCCAATCCCGGCGGCCACGCCGCGGTCGTGGATGGACTTCAGATAGTCCGCGACCTGGTCGATCTTCCCGTCGTGCCAGGAGTTATCGGTGTGCGTGCCGTGGTGGTAGATGGCGATGGGATCGAAGTCGCAGATCCGGTCGATGTTGGCGTGGATGTCCGCGAACTCCGACGCGGTCTGGGCGATCCACTGCATCTGGCCGCCGTTCTCCCGGTGCTCAAGGTACATGCGCATGGTGTGGCGGTCGCCGCGCGTCTGGACGGTGTTGATGCCCTGCCGCCAGCACTCGTCGAGAAGTTCCTGGAGGCGCGGCATCGTGTAGTAGTGTAGCATGTCCCGGTCCATCTCCGAGCTGAAGTGGGAGATGCCGCTGATGGGGTTTCCGCCACAGATCAGGCGCGTCACGTCATGGTTCCCAAGTCGTATCGTTGGCAGCATGTCTTTCCGTTCTCGGTGCGAAGTCTCCCTGGTATCTTACCCGGGCGAGGATGGTTTCCTCCCGTGCTCTGGGCCGCCACAGCGCCGTCCTTGACAGCCGTGCTACCACTTGCTATTATGCGTGCAGAAGCGCCGTAGGAGCTTCGCTGGAAACGCAGCTAGCTGTGATGACACCCGTCAGCCCCCTGCGGGTCACATCATGTGGAATGCCTGGCCCAATCCAGGCATATAAGGTAGGTAGGAGGGTGGCCGTATGGCCGACCTGCAGAACCGGGGCGCTGTCGCGGACATCGAAGGTACCCTTTCGCGCCTTCGCGGCGTGGTATCGGCCCGGGTCGTTACAGACGAGCACGGCGAGATAGCGGAGATACACGTGCTCGCCGACAACGCCCGGCATCCCAAGCAGATGTCGCGCGACATTGAGTCCGCGCTCTTCTCTGAGTTCAGCATCCGCGTCGATCACCGCAAGATCAGCATCGCACAGACGCGTGGGCGCGAACAGGCGACTCAGCAGGAGGCGCGGCTTAAGTTCCTTGGTATCGACTACTCCATCGATCGCACGTCCGCACGGGCTAGAGTCTCCGTTGGGCGCGGCGATGAAACCTATATCGGCGTCTCCTCGGCCATCGCCGGGGATGTCGACCAGGAGGAGTTGGTCGCGCGTGCGACGGTTGAGGCCGTGCAGGAGTTCCTCCGCGCGACCGCAGTGAGGACCAGCGAAGTGGGTATGGAGCTACGCGACTTCTCGCGAGCCGAGATCAGCGGCAGACCCTTCTTTGCCGTCACCATACGTGTGCACGATGAAAGGGGAGAGCTGGACGTGATCGGCTCGGCAATCGTTCGGGACGACCCGTGGAAGGCGGCGGCCTGCGCCACGTTGGATGCTATCAACCGGCGCCTGCCTTCGCTGTCTGCCTAGTCCCGGACAGGTCGAGCTACAACAGAGCGAAGGCGAGCCGGGGACCACGAGCGGATCCTTACTCTCACACCGAGCGGAGAGGTATAGCCTGCCGCTACTAGCGGAAAGCTGGCAGAGCACTGAGCTCCGGGAGGTGTTCCTGTGGGCAAGTGGACGTCGGTTTTACTGGCGCTCCTGTCGATGGTTTTGGCTGGTGGTGCCAGACTAGCTTGGCCGTAGTCTGAACTTGCGGCGTAAGCCGTGAGAGAAACCGGCCCCCGGCTCGCATTATCTTTCCGCCGCACTACATTTCGCAGCAGAAGATACAGCCATGGGTCGCAGCACCAAGGGATACTCAGCCTATCTGCTCGCCGTCGGAGCATTGGGCTGGGTAATTTTGTTGTGGTTATTGGGGAGGCGGTGGGAGCAAGGGGTAGAGGTATCGCTGGTGTGGGAGGGGGGGTTTTTCCTTGGTTTGGCGGTGCTGGTTGGTTTGCAG
>JALGXW010000018.1 GCA_029821875.1 Candidatus Hebobacterum abditum
CTTGAGCTTGGGCGAGTTCGGCGACTTGACCTCCAGCCGGGCGATGTCCACGAGCAGCTCCTCGTAGGAGGGGAGGAACTCGTGCAGCGGCGGGTCGATCAGCCGAATGACAACCGGCAGGCCGTCCATCGCCCGGAAGAGGCCGGCGAAGTCCTTGCGCTGGAGGGGCAGCAGCTCCTTGAGTGCTTTCGTCCGTTCTTCCGAAGAGTGGGTGAGGATCATGCGCTGGACGATGGGCAGGCGCTCGGTCTCCATGAACATGTGCTCGGTGCGGCAGAGCCCGATGCCCTGCGCGCCGAAGCCGCGGGCACGCTTGGCGTCACGCGGGTAGTCGGCGTTGGCCCACACCTCCAGCCGGCGGATGTCATCCGCCCAGCTCAGAAGCGTCGTAAGCTCCTTCTCCTTCGCCAGGTTCGGGGTGATGGTCGGGATGAGGCCGGCGAACACCTCGCCCGTGGTGCCGTCGATGGAGATCGGCTCCATCTCCTTGAGCACCTTGCCGTCCACAGTGAGCCGGTGGGCGGCCTCCTCCACTCGGATCGCCTCACACCCGGCGACACACGGCAGCCCCAGGCCGCGGGCGACCACGGCCGCGTGGCTGGTGGACCCGCCGCGGGCGGTGAGGATGCCCTTGGAGGCGAGCATGCCGTGCACGTCGTCGGGAGTGGTCTCCGGTCGGACCAGCACGACGGCGGCCCCGGCCTGGCCCTGCTCCTCGGCGCGGTCGGCATTGAACACGGCGGCTCCGCTGGCCGCGCCGGGCGAGGCGTTGAGGCCCTTGGCGAGCAGCCGGCCTTCCTGCGCGGCCAGAGCCTTCTCCTTCGGGTCGAAGGCGGGCAGGAGCAGCTGGTTGATCTGGTCCGGCTCCACCCGCATGACGGCCTCTTCCTTAGTGATGAGCCGCTCCTTCACCATCTCCACCGCGATGCGGACCGCCGCCCGGGCGGTGCGCTTGCCCACCCGGCACTGGAGGATGTAGAGAGTGCCGCGCTCGATGGTGAACTCGATGTCCATCGCGTCCTTGTAGTGCTTCTCGATGCGGGTGGCGAGGCGGACGAACTGATTGTAGATCTTCGGGTCCTGTTTCTTGAGCTGCGCGATCTCGATGGGCGTGCGGACGCCCGCGACGACGTCCTCGCCCTGGGCGTTCATGAGGAACTCGCCGTAGATCTTCTTCTCGCCGGTGGCGACGTCGCGGGTGAAGGCGACGCCGGTGCCGGAGTCCTCGCCCATGTTTCCGAAGACCATCGTCTGCACGTTGACGGCCGTGCCGAGGTCGTGCGGGATCTTGTAGAAGTTGCGGTAGGCGACGGCGCGGGGGATGTTCCAGGAACCGAAGACGGCGCGGATGGCGGTTTCGAGCTGCTCCATGGGGTCGGTGGGGAAGTCGCGCTTCATGCGGCGCTTGAAGAAGGCCTTGTACTGCTTGACCAGCTCCTTGAGGTCGGCGGCGGTGAGCTCGGTGTCCTGCTTGACGCGGCGCTTCTTCTTCATCGCTTCGAGCATCTTCTCGAAGTTGGCGCGCTCGATGTGGAGCGCCACCGAGGAGAACATCATGATGAAGCGGCGGTAGGCGTCATAGGCGAACCGTTCGTTGCCGGTGAGGGCGACGATGCTCTGGAGGGTATCGTCGTTGAGGCCGAGGTTGAGGATGGTCTCCATCATGCCGGGCATGGACATCTTCGCGCCGGAACGCACGGATACCAGGAGCGGGTCCTTCGGATCGCCGAACCCCTTGCCGGTCTCGCGCTCGACCTTCTTCATGGCGGCCTTGACCTGGTCCATCAGGCCGGCGGGCATGCGATCGGCCTTGAGGTAATCGGTGCAGGCCTCGGTGGTGATGGTGAATCCGGAGGGGACGGGGATGCCGATGTTGCTCATCTCGGCCAGGTTCGCGCCCTTGCCTCCGAGCAGATCGCGCATCTCCCTGCTGCCCTGTTGGAAGAGATACACTCGCTTGGCGGTTTTCTTTGCGGCCTTCTTCTTCGCGGACTTCCTAGGCACAGTAAGACAGCTCCTTTCAGTCGCTCAACTCTCTACTTCTACCCATAGGTGAAGGGGACGATTGTCCCTCTGGGATACGCTTTCATCTGGATGTAGGCGCGGACGCCCTCAGTCGCGCCCGCCTCCCGCGGGAGCGTCCGGCGAGTCAGCGGGGTCGCTCAGCTCAGATATGCGCTCGTCGACCCGCTCCCGCAGCACCTGCTCCGCGTCGAGGCCGGCGATGCGCGCCAGATCGACCGCAGCCAGCAGCAGCTCGCCGATGACCTTCTGCGCCTCCTGCGGGTCGAGCTTCTGCCCGGTGAGCACCCCCAGGGCCGCGCAGGCCGAGGAGCACACGTCTTCGACGGGGCGGCCGCGCCCGGCGCGGGCGGCGCGGCGCTCCACGACGTGGGCGCGGGAGAGCGCGGGCAGCGTCTTCGGCACATCGGTCATCGGGCTCGTGCTCTCTTCGCCCTCGCCGCGCTCGCGCCGCTTGAGGTCATCCCACTGGTGCAGCACCTCCTCCGGCGTCTCGGCCGCGCTGTCGCCGAAGACGTGGGGGTGGCGCGCCACCAGCTTATCGCGCAGGCCCTTCACGACATCATCCATGTCGAACTGACCGGCCTCGGTCGCGAGCTGTGCGTGGAAGATCACCTGAAGAAGCAGGTCGCCCAGCTCCTGGCACAGGGCCTGCGGGTCGTCGCGGTCGACCGCCTCCAGAACTTCGTAAGTCTCTTCCAGCAGGCACGGGCGCAGGGACCGGTGGTCCTGCTTCCGGTCCCAAGGGCAGCCCTCCGGGCTGCGCAGCCGAGCCATGATCTCGACCAGTTCGGCGAAGGGTGACTTGTCGGAGGACGAGCTGTCCTTTCCCATCGGTTCAGTTCTCCCGCGGCGGCCAGCCGCGGGCCGCCCGGCGGCCGTTGGCACACGATCGCCTCGGGCGTGCCGTCGGCTACTCGCCTTCCGCGGCCGGTGGAGCTTCCCCGGCCGGCGGCCCCGCACTCTCGGGCACGGCGGGGCCGATCGGCGGGAGCTGCGTCGGCTGGGCGAGTCGCTGCTGCCTGGCCTCCCGGGCCTCGCGATAGACCTCGTCCAGGACCCGATAGCGCGGCGCGAGTATCTGGACATCGGCCTTGGCCTTGAGGTTGCCGACGAACTGCGCCAGCTCGAACTGGTACTGGCGTTCCTGCAGCATCCAGCTCTCGATCACGTCGCGGTTGCGCTCGAGGGTCAGCTCTCCGGCCGGCTTCTGCCTCTCGACCATGAGGATATACCAGAGCACCATCGGCTCCTGCTCCTCCGCCGCTTCCTCCTCCTGCTCCACCCCCTCCTCGGCGGGGACCGGAACTGCGGTCGGCGCGCTCACCTCGCCGGGCTCCAGCTCGAACAGCACCTCCTCAATCTCGGGGATCGGGCTCTTGCCCTTGATGAGGTAGCCCGCCATGCCGCCGCGGCGGCGGCCGATGTGGTCGAGGCTTCGCTCCTTGGCCACGGAGGCGAACTTCTCTCCGCTCACCCGCCCGTCGGCGGAACCGGCGACCACCTCATTTCGAACGGCCTGCGCCTCCTCCTCGGTGGCGACGATGATCTGGCGGAAGATGACCGACTCGTTGCTGTAGGGGAGCTCGGCCAGCCGTTCCCTGTTCTGCTCGAAGTACTGCCTCACCGCGTCTTCGCCTAGCACCAGCCTCGCGGTGAGCATCTGAACACTGAGCTGATCCAGGAGGTCCTCTTCGGTCTGGACACTTTCGGCGAGCCACCTCTCGTAGTCCTTGCCGGTGGCGGCGAGGATGTCGTCCTTCAGACCCTCCAGGCGAAGCTCCACCTCCTGCCCGGTGAGTTGGACGTCGCGCTTCTGGGACTCCTGGCGGATGAGCTGGCGGGTGATCAGCGAGTCGAGAACGTCGCGGGCAAACTGGCCCTCGTCCACGCGCTCCAGGGCCTCGTACAGGTCGCTCTGGGTGATCGGCTGCCCGTTGACGCGGGCGATGACCTCGGCCTTCTTCCGGCCGCACCCGGCGCCGAAGGGCAAGCTCAGCGCCGCACACAATATAAGGATAGTGATAAGCCCCGCCAGCGATGCTCGCTTGGGCATTCGCTGCACTCCCTTTCCTCTCGTGCAGACGCCCGGTTCGCCGCCGCAGCGGTGTGCAGCAGGAAATACCTGCCTCACCGGCCGCCCGTGTCGCGTGAACGGCCCGCCCGTGGAATGCGGGCAGGCCGCCTCGCCCGACATCTTCAAAGCGCCGGGCCGGCGCCTTCCATGCGCGAGACCACCGTGATTCTACCCCTCCCACACCCGAAAAGTCAAGGCGAGGGCACTGTGGGGCGCATATGCGGCACCGAGGAGTTCGCCGCCGCTCTCCGGTCATCCTGAGCAAAGCGAAGGATCTTGGCTCCGTTCGCTGTTTCGGGAGAGCGCTCCCGAAACGTGAGTGGGACAGGACCTCCCGGGGGGCCGCCGAAGTGCATCCTTGCCATGGCTGGGGGGGATAGAGTCAGCTCGGCCAAGCCCCGGGCCACCGTCGCCGAAGAGGCCGACGGCGCGCTGAAGATCACCATCCCCGTGCGGCGGCGATGGTATGATTGGCCAGGGATGGTGCTTGGCGTCTTCCTTGCCTGCGCGTTCCTGGTCGGAGCCGCCGTCGTGCTCGTCGGGCTGGCAATTGGTCGCGTCGGCTTGAGGGGTCCTGAAGGGTCGCTGGAAGCAGAGCCGCTTCTGCTCTTGTTCGGGTTTGCCGCGTTCGGGCTGTGGCTGGCCTACATAACGCTCTGGTGCCTCTTCGGGCGCGAGGTGATGCTCATCGACGCGAAGGCGCTCATCCTGCGCTGGCAGGCGCCGCTTCACCCGGTCGAGAAGAGGTACGTCCTCGCCGAAGTGCGCAACCTGCGGGCATCTAGGGGGGTGTGGGCTGGTTACTTCCGGTACGCGTCCGGGCTGTTCCTACCTGACCTGTTCGAGCTTAGGCGCGGCTACATCGCTTTCGAGTACCGCGGCAAGACGCGGAGCTTCGCGGCCGCCCTCGATGAGGCCGAGGCGGAGCAGATCGTGGCGCGGATCATAGAGCGCTTCCCGTCGTTGGGCGAGGAGCGCCGGCGATGACCGAACCCCCGAAGGGCAAGGCGTCGATCACACAGATGTCCGGCGGCCTGCTGATCGTGATGCCGCCTCCGCGTCGCTGGTTCATGGTTGCCGGCTTGGCCTTCTACGTCGCCTTCTGGGTGGGCTTCCCGCTGGTCGTCTTCGGGGACGCCGGCTGGTCCGGGGCGTTCTCCGTGTGGATCGTAGTCTTCGTCGCGGTGTGGCTGTACTGCGGGGCTGTATGTGCGTATCTATCTCTCTGGCTCATCGCCGGCCGCGAGGTAGTCATCATCGACGAGACCGCTCTAGCCACGCGGCAGGAGACGCCGATGCGCACGCGTTCAGAGACGTACGATATCCGCGACGTGCACGACCTGCGGGCAACCTCCGAGTGGCTGCCAGAGCCACCGACCGACTCGTGGTTCTGGAGGATTCAGTGCTCTCCCGAGCGCGGGGAGGCCATATGGGGCCTGGCCGGCGGCCATATCGCCTTCGACTACCACAACCGCACGCACCGCTTTGCCGCCGGCCTCGACGAGGCCGAGGCCCAGCAGATCGTGGCGAGGATCATAGAGCGCTTCCCCTCGTTGGGAGAGAGCGGCCAGGCGTGAGCACAGGGGCAGGAGATAAGCTCCTGCCCAACAAGTCACCGGGGGCTCGGGGGCCGGTAGGTCCCCGACGGCTTCCGCCCAAGAGTGAACTCTCGGGCAACACCCACCCCCCGCAACCGCGCTCACCCCTGCCATCAACACGCCGCCCGCGACACTGTCAAGAAGGCCAAAGGCGAGTGAGGGGGGAAAGGGGGGACGAATCGCCAGTCGTCCCCCCGTCCGTCTCGGGGGGCTTGGGGGACCGAAGGCCCCCAAAGCGTCTTCCGTCGAGGAGAGATGGTGTGATGGGCGAGGCAGCGGAGATCAAGATCACGTATCCCCGAAACGGCGATGTGCTGAACCGGCATGACGGCATCGAGGCCGGTGGCGCGCTGACCATCGAGGTGAGCGGAGCCGCGCCGGAGGGAGCAGCGGTGAAGGTGAACGGCCGGCCGGCCCATGTCTCGGGCGGGCGCTTCAAGTGCGAGCTCGACCTCACCCAGCGGCGGACGGCCATCACCGCGATCGCCGCTCGCGAAGGCGCGGAACTCGAAGACACCGCCACCGTCCTCTGGGACAAGGATTCCCGGCCGCGCTATCGCTTCTCGGTGGATGACAACATCGAGTTCCTCCGCGACATCGCGCTGCGGGCCGACGACTACCCCTCTCTCTTCGACCACTGGTACCTGGGCTTCTGGCGGGAGATGCACCGGGAGTTCGGCGCGAAGATCCACATCAACATCTACTACCAGACCGTCGGCGGGGAGTTCACGCTGCGAGAGATGCCGGACAGATGGAAGTCCGAGTGGGCACACAACTCCGACTGGCTCCACCTCACCTTCCACGCGTTGCAGGATCAGCCCGAGCGCATCTACAAGGACGCCACCTACGAGCAGATGGCGGCCGACTTCGACCTCGTCGTCGGCGAGATCGAGCGCTTCGCCGGCCGCTCCGTTCTTAGTAGGGCGACGACGATCCACTGGGCGGAGGCACCGCTGGAGGCCTGCCGCGCCCTGCACGACCGCGGCATCCGCGTGCTCGTCGCCATCTTCCGCCGCGAGTTCGACGGCGAGTGCCCCACCGGCTACTACCTATCGACGGAGACCAAGGACTACGCCAACACCCGCGACGCCTACTACGACCCCGAGGCCGACCTCATCTTCGTGAGCGAGGACGCTACCGTCAACGGCCTCGCGCTCGACGAGATCGAGCCCTGGCTCGACCGCCAGGTGGAGAGCGCCCATACGAGCGAGCTGATGGAGCTGCTCATTCACGAGCAGTACTTCCGGGAGGAGCGCCCCGAGCACGACCCCGACATCCGCGAGAAGGTCGTCCGCTCGCTGAGGTGGGTGAACGAGCGCGGTTACGAACCCGTCTTCTGGGGCGACGGCTTCCTCGGCAACCCAACGCGAGTGTAGCTCAGAAGCGTGAACCGTGGGGCAGGAGCGAAGGCCTGCCCTGAGCCTGCCGAATGGGATCTTGGTGGCCCGCTCACCTCACCCACTCAGCCCTCCTGGGGCCCCCTGCGGCGTGGGAGCGGACGCCGGCCCCGCGGCAGAATCTTGCCAAAGCACCCAAGATTCATTTGCCTTTGGGGTCGGATTGGGGTATAGTACCGATTGGTACGCCCGTAAGGGCAGTCGAATCTAGAAGGCCGTAGGACGTCGGGGTGAGGAACACGTTACACGCGTCAGCCGATCTCCGTTCCCACGATGCTTTCGGAAAGGAGACCGGCACATGGTAAAAGGCACAGTCAAGTGGTTTAACGACAGCAAGGGTTTCGGCTTCGTCGAGACCGCTGATGGTGATGTCTTCGTGCATCACTCGGCGATCGAGGGCCAGGGATTCCGTTCCCTGCGCGAAGGCCAGGAAGTCGAACTCGAAGTTGGTCAGGGCGACAAGGGCCCGAGGGCCACTAAAGTCCGACCGCTGTAGTTCAGCCCGTAGTTAGACGAACGGAGCTCCGGCTCATGCCGGAGCTCTCTTCTTTCGTCTCCCGCCCCACCCCTTGACAGCCGTTCCCTTGGTGCGCGAGAGTTGGGAGGGGATGAGGGCGTGAGGGGGGGAGACCGGGCTTCGGGAGCGCCGGGCTTTGGCAGCAGAACTGCCGAGGCAACGGAAAGATGATGGCCTCTGCCGGATGGTTGCCAAGCGTAGCTCTCGCCCTTGCGCTGGCAGCAGGGCTCACGGGCACTTCTCAACACCGACATTCCTGCACGGCCTCCAGCCGTCCAACAGTCGTTGGGTCAGTGACCCCTGTGTGGATCAGCGAGACCGGTGGCTGGGAAACTCCTCTGTACGTGAACGTGGTGGGGACGTGGGATCGCAAGCGGGGATGGCACGAGCTGACTTCGCACCGACTGACTTCGGATGAACTGGGCGATGGACCCGTCGCCCGTCGCCTCGCGGCTGAAGGCACAACATGGACGCTGTATCGCTTGGGGCAGCCCATTGTAGCGGCCAATAGTCAGACAGCCATTGTTGTTCCTGGTATCGAGGAGGATTGGGAAACCGCCATTTCCTGGTCGCGGATTCATGCGCCCCTTGACGACATGTCGCCGAGCCTTCGAGAATCGTGCTTGGCAATCTCAAGCGTGCGCAGGATAGATGTCCCGACATTGCGCCTGCTGCCCCCGGAAGACAACTTGGTGGATGACCTTGTGCGCACGGCTCTGCGGAAGCTCGGAAGGAGACCGGGTTTCAAGGTGGCTCAGAATGTGGTCGTCGATCTCGATGGAGACGGCAGAACAGATCGGCTGATCGCCCTCGAGCTCCCCGAGAAGCCAGATCCTCCAGTAATGGCCTTCGCGATGACTGGAGCAATGATCCTCGCGATGTTTGAGCGTAGTGATGGTGATACGCAGACGACGGTGGTGAGAGAACCTACCGGCGAACCCTGGGGCCCTATCAGCCAAGCCAATATCCTGGCGGTGGTGGACATGAATGGCGACGGCTTCTGTGAGATCGCGATAGAGGTCTACGCGCCAGATCTTTCCGCATATGAGCTATATCACTACGACGGCGGACAATTCGAGATGGCACTGCATTGGCTAAAGGCAGAGTGAGGGGAATGCCGGTTCGCTGCTTCGCCAGCCCCTCGGTCCCGGCTAGGCCGGGCCGGGGTGTCGGCCCGCGTCAAGGCGGGCCTAGCCACACGGCGCCGGAGACGGCCAGGCCTACTGAAGCACCGGCATCGTCCGGTGAGTTGACTGCTGCCAGGAGGCAGGCCAAACGGTGAGATCGAAGTTCTTCGCCTGGGCGGTTGTGCTCGCAGTGGCAGGCCTACTCCACGTGTACCACAGCTTGTATGTGGACCCGGGCGCAAGCCAGCTATGGCGCGGGTTCAGCTACCGCTATGCCGGCTTCTGGTGGGTCGGCTCTCTGGTGGCAGCTACTGTGTCGGTCGCCAAGCGTGAACGCGCTCGATGGCTGAGCGTGGCCCTGATTGTACTGGTCGTCCTCGCTCTGTGCTGCCATACCTGCGCGCTGCTGCTGCCGCCTATCTGAGTGGTCTGGCCGTTCTCGGGTCTGGTTCGGCAGCAGGCTGCCGCAGGCGGTCGGGGCTGCCGAAGCAACGAAGAGCAGCGAGAAGAATTGCGCTCGACCCCGAGCGCGGGGGGAGTTGGCAAGATGGCTGGGCAAAGAGCTGCATCCCGTCTCATGCGTCGCGGAGGTCCCTCTCCCATCCCCGTTGTGCTAGCGGCCATCGCGCTGCTGGTGCTGGCTCCGGCTGCCGTGCACGCCGACGATATCGTCGTCTCGTTCGACATCCCTCTCGAAATCGAGATCGTCCTCCTGCTCATCGTTCTCACCCCGGCCACGATAGCCCTCGCCGCGGTCGAGGCCATCGTGCTCAACTACTACCTGGCTCTCGGCTATCGGCGCTCGCTGAAGTACGCCTTCGTGGCAAACGCCGTCTCGATTGCATTGGGATTCGCCTGGCGGGCCATTCTGGGCGAGGAAGGCTGGAAGATGTCCATCCAGACGGGCCAGGTGGACAGGATCGCGGTGCTGTTCGCTCGTTCGTTCTTCATCACCCTGATCGAGGAGGGTCTGGTCGTCGCACTGCTGGCGGGCATGACAGTCAACCGGAAGGCCACCCTCATGGCGGTGTTTCTGGCGAATCTGGTTTCCTATGTGCTTCTGGCGGCGCTGCTCGGCGGGATGCACCTGATGTCGACGCCACACACTCCTGGGTATCGGTAGTTCGCACCGCAGGGGCCTTTCGGTTGCCTCGGTAGCCCCGGCCGCCTCCGGCGGCTTACTGCCGCAGCGGGGCCGCAAGGGGCAGGAGACACGCTCCTGCCCAACACTCCCGCTCCTGCCCAACGTCGGGCCCCGGGGGCTCGGGGGCCGGCAGGCCCCCGACGGCTT
Source organism: Candidatus Hebobacterum abditum (assembly GCA_029821875.1). Lineage (GTDB taxonomy): Bacteria > Armatimonadota > Hebobacteria > Hebobacterales > Hebobacteraceae > Hebobacterum > Hebobacterum abditum. The sequence continues at coordinate 10,030 of JALGXW010000018.1, forward strand.
CCGCCCGAGAGTGTACTCTCGGGCAACACCCACGCCTCCCAACGCCGATCAGCTCTGCCATCAAGACTCCGTCCCGCACACTGTCAAGAAGGCCAGAAGCGAGTGAAGCGGGTCCGGGGGGACGAATCGCCAGTCCTCCCCCCGACGTCATGCGGCGATAGCCGGCAGGCCCCGGCGGCGCTGGCGCCGAAGTGGCCAGGGCCATCGGAGCAAACCTCTCGGCGCGAAGGTGGGGCAGTGTAGGTGAGGACGTGTCGAGAGGAAGCCTGCGATGGCTGAGACGGGAGCTGCGGTGGCTCAGGCGGAGGTCGAGTTGGCGGACTGGCAGGGATCTGTGGCGAAGGCGCGGCGGGGCGATGTGCAGGCCTTCGCCGCGGTGGTGCGGCGCTTTCAGGACATGGCGGTGGGTTACGCCTACTCCATCCTGGGAGACTTCCATCTCGCGGAGGATGCGGCGCAGGACGCCTTCGTGCAGGCCTACCTCAACCTGAGCACGCTGCGAGAGGTGCGGGCGTTTCCCTCCTGGCTGCGGCGCATCGTCTTCAAGCAGTGCAACCGGATCACCCGCCGGAAGCGAGTGGCGACGGTGCCGCTGGAGGCCGATGTCGAGCCGGCCGACCCTCGTCGGGGGCCCCACGAGGCGGTCGAGCAGAGGGAGACGCAGAGGGAAGTGCTCTCCGCGGTGAACGCGCTGCCTGACAAGGAGCGCACCGCGGCCACGCTCTTCTACATCGACGGCTACTCCATGGGCGAGGTCGGCGACTTCCTGGGAGTGCCCGTCACGACGGTGAAGAATCGCCTCCACTCGGCGCGGACTCAACTGCGAGAGAGAATGGAGGACGAAGTGAGAGAGACACTCAGCAGTCACCGTCCCGACGACGAGTTCGGCAAGCGCGTGAAGCGCGTGCTGGCCGGCGTCGAGAGGATTCACTGGACGACCACCGCCTGCGTGTGCTTCCCGGGTGCGGCCGCCGCCTGTATGCACTATCTGAAGGAGGACGTCAGCGACAACTACGTGATGGGCATCTCCGGCGGCGCATTCAAGATGATCTGGGAGCCGCCGTGGAGCCCTCGCAACTGCGACCTGCTCATGCTCGGCGGCGAGCCGGTGAAGCGGACCTTCGCCGCGCTGGGCTATGACTACACCTTCGTGCCGGACTACGACCGCGATGACCCGGGCGACGCGAAGGAGGTGTACCGGAAGGCCATCGTCGAGAGCGTCGACAAGGGCCGTCCGGTGATCGCCATCGGCGTCGTCGGTCCGCCGGAGGCCTGCATCGTGGCGGGCTACGATAAGGGCGGCGAGGTGCTGTACGGCCGGAGCTACTTCCAGGAGAGCAAGAAGGGATACTTCAGCGAGGCCGACTGGTTCGAGAACTGCCACGGGCTGCTCCTGCTGGGCGAGAAGCGCGAGCCGCCGCCGCGCCGGCAGGTGCTGCGGGACACACTCGAGTGGGCGATCCGCCTGGCGCGGGAGCCCGAGATGCCGCTGGCCACCATCGATGGGAAGATCGAGAAGCAGCTCATCACCGGCCTGGCGGCCTATGACGCGATGGCGGAAGCGCTGGAGCGGGACGAGGACTTCGCCTTCGCCGATGATGACCTCGAGGCGATGGAGATGCGCTGCTTCGCCATCAGCAATGACGGCCTGTACCTGCTCCACGCCAAGCGCAACAGTGCCGCCGCCTTCGTGGAGAGCATGGCCGACGACGGCGAGGGAGTGTCGGCGCAACTCCGCCAGGCCGCCGAAGCCTACCGGGCCGAGGTGGATGTGCTCGGGCCGGCCTGTCACCTCGCGCCTCTCAGCTTCGCTCCCCAGCCCAAGCGCCTCGCGCTGCGCGATCGCGACCTGCGCTGCAAGCTCTCCGCCCTCGTGCGAGAGGCGAAGGCCCACGACGAGCGCGCCGTGGAGCACCTGGAAGAGGCCCTCGCGTCCCTTCGATAGTCGCACCGCCGAAACCGAAACGACAAAGGCAAACGCCCGGCAGACATCTGCCGGGCGAAGCCGTGGCCGGGGGGACGACCGGCGATTCGTCCCCCCGGACCCCCCTCACTCGCCTTTGGCGTCCGCTGGCGATGTGCCGGACCGAGCCGCGTGAGCGGAGGGGGGATGCCCGAGAGTACACTCTCGGGCGGAAGCCGTCGGGGACCTACCGGCCCCCAGGCCCCCGGGGCGGGGCTGCGCGATAGACCAGTGGTGTTTCGGGAGCTTGCTCCCGAAACGTGCGCGTCAGGGGGCAGGAGTCTCGGCCGCGCTGGCTGAGGCTTGCGGAGGGAGGGGCGAACTGGGTCTCTTGGAGAAACCAGTTGTCTCCGGGTATTATTGGGAGACAGCAGCGGCAGGGCGGCCGTGCGGGAGTGCTCCGCTTCGAAGCGGGCCCCGCAGAGCGCCGGGCGGCCCTGGCAATGACCTCGGGAGACCTGCTCTGTGCCATCGCTCATCTACTGGCTCTTCTTCGCCTCCGGCGCCGCCGGTCTGATCTACGAGATCGTGTGGATGCGCATGCTCACGCGCATCCTCGGGGTGACGGTGCTGGCCTACACGATCGTGCTCACCACCTTTATGTTGGGGCTTGCCGTTGGTGGGTGGTGGTTTGGGCGGCGCATCGACCGGGCCGGACGACCGCTTCGCGTCTATGCCGCTCTCGAGGCCGGCATCGCCGTCTGGGCGCTCATGCTCCCGGCCGTGCTCGCGCTGGCAACCGTCGTGTTCTCCTCGGCCGCGCCCAACCTCGCCGGAGCGCCGATCCTCATCCATGTCGTTCGGGGAACTCTCGCCTTTGGCGCGCTGCTGGTTCCGACGATACTCATGGGCGGCACGCTTCCGGTGCTGAGCAAGTTCCTCGTCGAACGTGAAAGGGAGCTGGGCCACAAGGTCGGCTCGCTCTACGCGGTCAACACCTTCGGCGCCATCATCGGCGCGGGCGCGGCCGGCTTCGTCCTCATCGGCACCATTGGCGAGAGCAGGACGACCCTCATCGCCGTCGCCTTGAACCTCATAGCCGCGGGCGGCGCGCTCGTGATGTCGCGAACTCGCGCCGCGACCGAGCAGGCGACCCGGGCCGACACGGCGGCCGCGAGTTCGGCCGAAGCCTCGGCCCAGACTTCAGGAGACATGGGCTTGCTCGTCCTGCTGATTGCCGCCATTACCGGGGCCACGATGCTCGCCTACGAGGTGCTCTGGACTCGCACGGCCGTGCTTCTCCTGGCCAACACAACCTATAGCTTTAGCCTCATGCTGCTTGCCTTCCTCGGCGGCATAGCGGTCGGGAGCGCGGTGGCGGCCGCGTGCCTGCGGGCCCTGCAGCCCTCCCGGGCCGCGCGTTGGCGCGTGCTGGCGGCGCTCCAAGTGCTCATTGGGATCGTTGCCCTGGTGTCTCTTGCCTCCGTCGTGCCAGTGGTCGGCATGGTGCTTCCCATCTGGATGAAAGCCGCCGGCCCGATACCAGAGTGGATCCCTGGCCCCGTTCCCGCGATCTTCGTGCTGCTCGCGCCCCTGACGCTGCTGAGCGGCGCCTCCTTCCCCGTCGCTGCCAGCCTGTATGTGCGCGATGTAGCGCGGGTTGGCGCTGGCGTCGGCGCGGTCTACCTGTGGAACACCGCCGGCGCAGCCGCCGGTTCCGCCATCGCCGGCTTCCTGCTCCTGCCCCAGCTCGGCATCATGGGGAGCTTCCTCGTCTGCATCGGCGCGAACATCGCCCTCGGGCTCATCGTCTTCGCCGCCATGCCCGTCGGCTCTGCGGCCGCCCGCCTCCGCCCGGCCGCTGCCTGGGCGATCGTCGCCGCCGCCGTGTTCGCGGTCGTCCACTTCGCGCATGATGGCCTCGATGTTCCTCGCACACTGCTGGCCAAGCGGCTTGCCCGGCCCCACCAGAAGTGCATCTTCTACCGAGAAGACATCAATGGCATCGTCAGTGTCTGGATCAACCCACTCCAGGATGACCCATGGCTCAACAACAAGCGCCTCTACATCGACGCCCAGCCCATGGCTTCCGCCTATCGATACGGCATGATCTACGAGCGCCTGCAAGCTCACTACCCGCTTCTCCTCCATCCCGATCCCAAAGACGTCCTGGTCATCTGCCTCGGCACTGGCACAACCCTGGGCAGTGTCGCCCAGTACTCCGTCGAGACCATCGACTGTGTCGAGCTGTCGGCCTCGGTCGTCGCGGCGGGAGACCAGTTCCGGGAGGAGAGCCACCATGTATTGGATGATCCGAGGCTCGCGGTCCACATCGACGACGGCCGCAACTACCTGCTTTCCACTCGGAAGTCGTACGACGTCATAACGGCCGAGCCGATGCACCCCCATCTCGCCGGGACCGTGAACCTCTACACCCGCGAGTACTTCGAGCTGGTAAGATCGCGCCTTCGCGCCGGGGGCATCTGCTCCCACTGGATCCCCCTCAACAGGATGAAACCCATGGAGGTGAAGCAGGCGGTTCAGGCCTTCCGCGCAGTCTTCCCCCATACCGTGCTCTTCCTCCAGACGGCAGAGGCCATTGTCGTCGGCTCCGATCGGCCCCTCACCATCGACGTGGAGCGTTGGCGGCGCCTGCTCGGCGACGCCCGAGTGTCACACGACCTGGCGGAGGTCGGCCTCTCCGGCATCGCACAGCTCCTCTCGACCTATATGGTGGATGACGCTGGACTCCGGCGATACGTGGGAGGCGTCGGCCCCGTCACAGACGATCGGCCGACACTGGAGTTCTTCGGCTCCTATGCGCGTGCCGAGCGCGGCCTGGCCGAGAACATCCGCCAGATCGTCGCTGAGCGTGACCCCCTGCAGAGGCTGCTCGAGGATCGTCTCCGAGGAGAGCTGACCGCGGAGGAGCGCGCCGACCTCGACCGGCTGTACCCCCTGGAGAACGAGTATCTCCTGGCCTATGCGGACTTCACACAGGGCGACTGGGCCTCGGCTATAGAGCGCCTGCAACGCGTGCTCGAGATCGCCCCCGAGGACAAGCGCGCCGAGATCACGCTGAAGACCCTCACAGGCGGCATCAGAGTGCCCGGGCGATAGCCGCTGCGCCGCCATCGCCTCCGGCCCCCCATAGGCGCGGGGCCAATCAGCGACATGTGCGGGGCGACCAGCCGTTCGACTTCGCTCAGGGCAGGCCTGCCATTCGTCCCCCCATGCCCCCCTGTGCCGTTGGGCAGGAGCCCGGGCCGCGAAAGGGGCGGAGCGCCCGGCCGGGCGCCCCGCCCACACATAGAGTCGTCTCCTGCTGAAAGAGAACCTCAGCAGTCCCTAGTACAGGAACGCCATGCCGTCTGGCGGATCGCCGCACGCCTCGATGTAGAGGGCTTGGCTGGCGGCAGGGCAGTACTCAGAGGTCCCAGCCAGCTCGCCATCGGCATACTTGGCGAGCAATCTCTCGGAGTTGAACCAGCTGGCATGTCCATCCAGGAACCCGACGTTGACTCCGCCCAGGTGCCGGGTGGCCTCTTTCCTCGCCTCGTGATCGTAGCCCGAAGCCGACCACCAGGCGTTTATCGCGTGCATTGAGGAACACTCCGGGCAGTACGCGCCGGTGGGGCAGTCAGTTATCCCGCCTGCTGCGCCACCCCAACCCCACGCCCAGGGAGCAACACCAGCGCACTCCGCGCAGCAGATGTCGGGAAAGGCCAGGACGCCAATGCTGCCGGAGTCGTCATCGACGCCGCCATCACCGCAGACGACGAAGTTCACCACATCCTGGACCGCGGCCAGTTTCAGTCCGGGGTGGTCGGCTTGGGTGGTCATGACACTCTGCACAAACGCCTTGTGGGCCACGTTGCCCGTCTCATCGGCCTCAGGAACGGCTGCCCGCTGCTGCAGGCAGGAGTCTGTGACCTCGCCGCCCCAGCCCTTGGGCCAGCTCTTGGTGCAGGGCCCAAGGCCCAGTGCGTCCCCCCACTCTCCCTCATGGGTCTGGAGATAGAGAACGTAATTCTGGATCGGGACGATGAAACTGGCGCCCGAGTACGTCTTCGCGCTCGGACAGTTCCACACATCGCGGTTCTTCGTGTACTCGTCCAGAATCACCGGAATCCTGAAGTAGGGATTGGCAGAGACGGCTCTGCCCGCCGCCGGGTCCCATCCTTCCCAGTCAACCGGCTCACACTCCCCACCGCCTGGTGCGGCGCGGAAGTACGCAGTCAGCTCCGGCGGGACCTTGTCAGAGCTGCCAGGCATCAACGTGTCGTTATTGTCCGCCAGATACATCTGGATGGCCAGGGCGATGTTCTTCACATTGGACAGACACACCGCCTTGCGCGCAGACTCACGCGCCCTCGCAAACACCGGGAACACCATGGCCGCCAGGATGCCAATGATCGCAATGACAACCAGCAGCTCAATCAGAGTAAACCCTTTACATCTGCCTCGTCTCATCTCGCAACCATCCTCCTCCGGACGAAGTAACATGACGCTGCAGACTCAGCCGCGGAACCTCCGCGGCCGTTGGCCCTTCTCGTATGTCCCGCCGTTCCTCCTTTCCCGAACCATGGCGGCCTCGTTCGGCCGATGTCATAGTGACGGCCTAGGGGTCTTGCCGATGCCCAGGCGCGCCGACGGCGCAACGTACCCGTTGCGCCGCTTGCTGCATTCCAGACAAGAATGTGTGGTCCATCTGCTGTGTCGAAGCGGCCCAAGCCGACCTCTTAACCGAGACCCAGCACGATCGGGCACATTATACTGCGGCCGGGCTCGATTGTCCAGGCGTCCCGGTGGCGCCCGCCCCTTGACGGCCGCTCCCTCTGGCGCGAGAGTGGGGGTGATCGGGTGTGAGGGGGGCGCCATGCGTCCATATATCGACGGCAACGTTCTCTGGTTCCGAGCAGTCCGAGCGCTCGGCTGGGCGAACCTGTGTGTCCTGCTGCTCCTCCCTGCCGACTGGTTCGGCGATGGGGCAAGGCATACCCCTTGGGGCGTAGTGCTTGATGTGTTTCTACTCATCCTCGCGCTCGTGGCCTTCCTAGCTCCGCTTCCGGTCATAGCGGGGATGGCCATGTACTCGAGGAGGCTCCCCGGCACATGGAACCTGACGGTCGCGGCAGCAGTCTTCTTGGGCCCGGTCGTGACGGCGTTCTGTGGCGAGCTCGTTGCATCATTGTGGGGCATCGGTGCCTTCGAGTCGTCGCTGTATGCGTGGGCCACGCTGGCGTGCGGGGCGAGTGGGTGCGCGCTTGCATCACTCCTCTGCAGACGGGGGCGAGGTGAAGTCGGGCAGCGCTGCTATCCCCTCTGGTGTGTCTATCTCTGCGGGGTCGCGGGCCTGCTTGCCGGCGGCGCTCTCCTCATCAATGGTAGACTGATGTGGGAGGGGTACGGTCTGGCCATAGTAGTGGCCTACGCTCAGGTGCTGGCGATGAGCACAGCGGCATGCTTCGGGGTGGTGGCTCTCGCAACGTGGCGGGGTTCAGGGGCGACCTCGGCCGCCGAAACCTGACCGCGTCAATCCGTGGGGCAGGAGCTTCGCCTCCTGCCCTGTAAGCTTATTCAGCCTCGCGCTTGACGGCCGCTGCTGGCGGCGCGAGAGTGGGGGGAGATGGTTGGAGGGGGAGACGAGACGGGCTTCGGCAGCACGCTACCGAAGCAACGAGAATGGCCGGAGGGGGGAGACGAGATGGGCCTCAGTGGGGGGCCGCTGTGACCATTCGCATCAACAGCCGTGCGCTCTGGTTCTCAGCCCTGCGCGGCCTGGGCTGGGGATTCCTGCTTTTCGAGGTTCTGTGCCTCGTTGCATCCCTTGTGTCCGGCCCACTGAGCAGTGGGGGAGGTACTTCGCTGCGCGCCTGGGTGACGCTTGTGGTGGCTGCCGTGTTGGCGGGCGGGCTGTTTGTCTTCCCGGTCTATGCCATCGCTATGAGCGCGATACGAGCGACTCGGCCGCCGAGCGTGTGGTGGGCACGCACAATGCTCGTGTACGCAGTGCTGACGCCTGTGCTGCTGCTGGCGGCGCTCGAACGGTCCAACTTCTGGGGTACGGAACCCGGGTACGTGTACCTGTGGACAGTGACGATCGTGTCAATGGCCGCTTCGGGGTTCGCCTTGCTTCCCTTGCGAGGTGCGCGCCCTGGCGAGGACGAGGGCGAAGTGGTTCTGCCTCTGTGGCAGATCCCTCTCGCGGTTCTGGCTGGACTGGCGCTCGGCGGGTTCGTCTACGCGACGCTGTACTTCCGGTGGCTTCTGCCGTCCCTTCCGTCCCTTGAGGAGGGAGCGGCGATACTCCTCTTGGTTCCGCAGTTCCTCCTGGCCAGCACAGTCGGCTGCTATGCCGTGGCACTGATGTGGCGGCTCTCCGGGCAGCGGGAGAGCGAAGCCGAGGTGAGCCCTTAGGCCCCCCCTTGACGGCCGCTGCCTTGCGGCGCGAGACTTCGGCGGGGACATCTATTCGGCCGCGACCCCGACCCACATATATAAGGAGGGGATTATGAAGGCGCTGAAGGTTGTGCTGGTGGTGCTGGGCATCGTCTGCATCCTGAGCACCGCCCCCGCAGTGGTGGCGCCGTGGCCCGCCATCGTCCATTGGGCGGGGGTGTTCGGCTACGAGGTCCCGGCGGATCACCCGGTCTTCGTCTACTGCGTGCGCCTGTCCGCGCTGGGCTACGCGCTGATCGGGGTGTTCTTCCTGGTGGTGGCGAGCGACCCGCTGCGCTACCGGCCGATGCTCGTGCTCGCCGTCTGCGGCCTCCTCCTGACGGCCGCGCTGGCGCTGGCGACCGGGTGGCTCACGCAGATGCAGCCGCCCTGGTATCTGGTGGACTGCGTCTTCTCGCTGGTCGCGGCTCTGCTCATCCTCGCCCTCTGGCCGAAGCAGGCCAGCCCGGCGGCCACCGAGTAGCCGCGCCGCCTCAAGGTGCGGTGTCAGATGTGTGTGCGCGCTCGTCGAGCACCTTCATCCCTGGTGGCAGCGTGAAGGCCAGGTCCTCCTCGCTGATCGGGACGTTGATCTCGAAGCCGGGGTCATAGGTCCCGTAGACCTTCTTCTCGATGGTGCCGTCCGGCCGATAGTCCACCCGCGTGTACCTGGCCGGGCCCCACAGCCCCTCGGTGTACTGCTTCAGCGCCGCCTCTTCCTCCCGCATCAGAACGGCCTCGCCGGCCTCGGGGAGGTACCACACCAGGAGCTTGCGGACGGCGAAGCCCCTCGCCACGTCCACCCAGACCCGGACCCGCGAAATCGGGCTGCTGAACTCCACCACCACGCACTCGTGACCATCCACCTCCTCGCGGCCCACGATGGCTGCTTGCCAACCCACCTGAGGATAGAGGATCGTCTGCGGCCAGGCGCCGATGCTGCGCGGGTCCACGAATATCGAGAACATGCTGTTCGTGACGCCTTTCTTCCCGTCGTACCGGCGCGCACCGGCAGCGTCGAGCCACTCGGTCGTGGTCTTCCCGTCGTAGAGGCCCTCGAAGTTGGCGGCCTCGCCAGTGTGCACCTGGCCGGACATCCGCAGGCGCTCCCCGTCGAAGGCGGCGGTGAGGACCTGCACGATGGAGAGCTTCTCGCTTTCCTCCATGGGAAGGGTGGTGACGAGGTGCACCGAGCCCCGGCAGCTCGTGACGGCGCGGAAGCGCTCGTACATCCCGACACGAATCAGCTCGAGCAGCTCCTCCTCGGAGGCGGGCGTCGGGCCGGCCAGCAGGACCGTCACTGCCAGTAGGCCGGCGAGCAGCACACCCAGGCCGCGCCTTGCATCGCTCATCGTCTCCCCTCCTGTCCAGTGCTAGGCCGTCGGCCCATTCGCCTCAGGTGCTCCCCCCGCCAGGTGGCTTGTATCGTTGCGGCGCAGGACGCGGAAGGTGGACCCGGACCCCTCGACCTCCCAGATGCCGGTGTGGTCGATCTCGAGCCTCATCCCCATGTCGGCGCGGAGGTCGGGGCAGAGCAGCGTGAGGATCACGTTGTTCACGACGCCGTGGGCGACGATGGCGAGGGTGCCCGCCTCCTCATCGGTGACATGGCGAGCCACTATGGGCCAGACTCGGCCGGCCACATCGTCCAGGCTCTCTCCCTCGGGAGGGCCGACATCAGTGCGTCCCGCTTGCCAGTGGGCCACGAGTTGGCTCCACTGCCGCTGCTCCTCGTGTCCCCAGGGCCAGAGCCTCCCCAGGCCGATCTCCCTCAGTTCCGGCTCCACGACGAGCGGCGCGCCGACGGCCTCGGCGAGCGGCCGCGCCGTCTCCGCCGCGCGCTCCATGGAGGAGCAGACGACGCGGTCCAGCGCGGAATCTCCCAGGGCCTCGGCCAGACGCGCCGCCTGCGTTCGGCCGGCCTCGCTCAGCGGCGGATTATTGCCGGAGGAGAGGTCGGTCTCGGGCTCGGCATGGCGGATGAGGAGCACTCGCATCCCCTCCCAGTTCCGTCGCCGAGAGGTCCGCTCCTCTTCCGGATGGCCGGGCGCTTCGCAGGGGAGGCGCCTCGGGCGGCTCGCCTCGCGGCCCTGCTCAGATCTACGCTTGACGGCCGCTCTCCCCCAGCGCGAGAGTGGGGAGGGGAGGCGCCGGCGAAACTCCCAGCAGTGGAAGCCGACACGTGAAGAGACCGGCCCTCACAACCGCCGCCCGGATCGCCCGCCGCGCATGGCCGCTGGCCGTTGTGTTGGTCGCGTTTGTCTTCCTTGCCACAAGGCTCGGGCGCTCCCCGACCGAGCCGCAGCCGGTGCCGTCACGGCAAGAGGGCGAGACCATCGCGAGACGCATCCCGCCCCCGCCGGGGTATGACTTCGTGCGCGCACAGCCCGGCAGCTTCGAGGAGTGGCTCGCCCAGCTTCCCCTCAAGCCCGGGCGGCCGCCGGTTCGTCTCCACGATGGGAGCGAGAAGCCGAACCAGGACGCGCACCACGCGGTGATGGACATCGATGTCGGAGCTCGCGACCTCCAGCAGTGCGCCGATGCCATCATCAGGCTGCGGGCGGAGTACCTCTGGGCGGCCGGCCGCTACGCCGATATCCACTTCAACTTCACCAGCGGCGACCGCGCCGACTACGAGCGATGGCGGGAGGGCTACCGGCCGCTGGTTGTCGGCGACAACGTGAGTTGGGTGAAGAGCGCCGGTCGGAATGAGTCCTACGAGAGCTTCCGCGACTACCTCACCACCGTGTTCCGCTATGCCGGCACGCATTCGCTCAGCGCGGAGCTATCGGCCGTGCCGGACGTCGCCCAGATGAAGATCGGCGATGTCTTCATCCGCGGCGGCTTCCCCGGGCACGCGGTGATCGTGGTGAACATGGCCGAGAAGACGGAGACGCGGGAGCGACTGTTCCTGCTCGCGCAGAGCTACATGCCGGCCCAGGATATCCACATACTCAGCAACCCGACCGACCCCGACCTGAGCCCGTGGTACTCCCTCGCCTTCGGCGATCGGCTCAAGACTCCCGAGTACACCTTCCGCAGGGACGAGTTAAGGCGCTTCTGAGACCCGGGCAGGAGCCCTGCCTCACGAACTCCCCCGCACCGGTCTGCCCGCGGCCGTGCGGCCATCTCCGCGCATGCCGCACAGCCGGGGCGCGTATTCGCCCGCGGACGAACCGACGAGGTATGGAACATACTGGCTAGCAAGGAACGTGGGCCGCGACCATCCCGCCCGGGCAGCCGGCCACAGGCTGCTCGTTGCTGTGCGGACCCCGCGGAGTCGAGTATCACCAACTGGCGGCGGGGGTGGCCTCTCGGAGGGTACTATGCGATCGGCTTATGCGGCTTCAGTGGGTCTCGCCAGCGCGGCCGTGGGCGTGCTGCTCGGCCACTTCCTGCCAAACCTGGGCGACACAGCGTGGACGGCCGGCGGCCTGTTCTTGTGCGGCGCCGCACTGTTCGGGCTCCTGCAGGGAACGCAGCGGCTCGGCTCGGAGCGGCGCGGCTTGGACCGGCGCGTCTCGGACCGGCGCGGCGCCGAGCTGCCCGTCCCGGAGGTGGCCGTCCCGGACGTGGGCGTCCCGGAGGTGGGCGGCCCGGAGGTGGGCGGCCCGGAGGTGGAGGAGGAGCCCCAGCAAGCCCGGACGGACGGCGCGCCGCCTCTCGGGGAGATGCTCGTGAGCTATGGCCTGATATCAGAGGCCAACCTGCAGAAGGCGCTGGCGCGGCAGAAGAAGAGGGGCAGGCGTCTGGGTCAGGTGCTGGTGGAGATGCGGCTCGTCACGCTCGACCAGGTGTTGGCGGTGCTGCAGGAGCAGAGCTCGCGCAGGATCCACGGCGCCGTGCAGACGGCGCCAGATGCCCCCCGGCGCAGGGACTCGGAGACAGCCCCTGCTGGGGCGGCAGGCGACTGTAGTGTTTTCGCGAACAGGGAGTAGTACAACACGGCCGAACTGTGGCAGTGGAGTACAACTCAATCAGCGTGAAGCCTGAGTTTCGCGCAGAGCAGGGCCTCGCCTTCAGGCTAGGCCGCGGAGAGACAATCATCCTCTCCGCGGTCGCTTTTTTTCGCCCGAACAGCACACCAGCCGCCTTCGCCTTCCGCCCTTCGACCTCGCTCGCCGTTTGCTCGCCCCGGCCCTCCCGGCCGCTCTCTGCGGCGCGAGCGTTGGGAAGAGCGTGTCTGCGGGACCCCCGAGCCCGTTCCCTTGCCTGTTGACGCAGCAGGCGAGTTCCTGCATACTACCCCTGCGTGTGTGCGCACGTGGATTTGCATCCTCATCAGGGCCTTACCAGGGGCACGGGCCACTGGGATCCGGGCGGACCCGAGGCGGGGCGTCTGGGCCGACCCGGAGCGCCGAGGCGGCGGAGAGGAGGTGAGGCGGTCAAGCTGCGTGAGGCGGCGTGTGGTGGATGTCCCGATGTCTGGATCCGTATCGAAGCTTTCCAAGGAGGTGGAGACGGATGTTCAGACGGAGAGGCTTCACCCTGATCGAGCTGTTGGTGGTCATCGCGATCATCGGGATCCTTGCGGCGATGGTGTTCCCGGTCTTCGCGAGGGCGCGCGAATCTGCGCGCAAGGCGGTGTGTCTGTCGAATGTGAAGAACCTCGCCCTGGCCGTTCAGATGTACCTGGCGGACAACAACGACACGTTCCCGCCGTCGGAGCACCGCCAGGAGGCCTATGACTACTTCGCCACGGGCCCGGGCGGGGGCGACCCCGCCGAGGATTGCCACGACATTTGGCATATGGTGCACTTCGCAAATCCCTATCTCCGGTGGCCTGTCGTCTTGGACGAGTACGTCAAGAACCGCGACGTCTGGCAGTGCCCCAGCGCCAAGATGATGAGTGCCGCGAGCTTCCTCCTCCCAGGCCCCGATTGGCTGTTGTATCTGCAGGTGAATGAGAACCAGTGGGGCGATGGCTCGCTTGCCGGCGGTCCCTGTTTGCACATGACCTTTCCGCCGGGATGGGGCGGGACAGTGACCGACTCCATCCTACAGCAGCGCAATGCCGGCATTGATGATAGCGAGGGCTCGCAGCAGGGGGCTCACAAGACCTTCGTCCAGACGATCACCCCAGCCCAGGAGAACTTCTACGATGCGAAGCTGGTGGAGTACCAGGACGTCGCCCACGTGCCTGTGCTCGCGGACGGCGGCCTCTCGGCAAGCTGGCTCAGCATCGCCACCATGGCCTATCCCGACATCTGCTGCGCGGAGTGCAGGGGAGTGCACGGGATCGCCTGGGGAGGGAGCCCCGACGACCCGTGCGCAATGAACGAGGAGGGCTGGTGCGACGGGTGCTGGGAGATGCACGCCAACTACAGCATGTACACAAACGACACGCTGAAGCAATATACTCGGCACCTCGGCGGCAGCAACATTGGATGGGCCGACGGCCATGCCTCATGGGTCAATGCCAAGAGGCTCGCGTCGATGAGCGACGAGGGAGACATAGAGGGCGTGGGCTGGATCTGCACGGGCCCGCCCGGCAGCGGCTGGGGTGGCACCAACCCCGTAACGTACGCGAATGAGTGCGGAGGACTCGTCCCGGGGTTGGTCTTCATCCACAACGAGCCCGTCGACTGGAATGGCAACCGTTTTAGGTATTGATGCCAACTGAGAGGACAGTTCAGATCTCGTCCTGCTGTGCGTGGTAGCTTAGCTGCCTAGCACGAGGCCGGGCCGAGATAGGTGTGTACACAACGGCGGAGCGCCCACTCCGGGCGCTCCGCCCCTTTTTCCGCACCTCCGAGCAGGCCCGGCCCGGAGACGACTTGGGGAAAGCGCTCCAGAACCGTCGAATGTTACAAGAAAACCGGCGGTATTCCCAGTGACAAAACGGCGGATCGGCGCTACAATTCTCCTGCAACAGCCGCCTAGTGCGCGGCCTCCGACGAGGCGTCGACGGCGCCTCGCGGTGCTTCCAGGAGGAGAGGAGGGAGGTGAGGCGGGACCACAATCGGGTGGTCGCGGTCCGCACGAGACCGCGAGGGATGTGCCTTTATTCCTAACGGGAGGTGTGACGAAGTGAGCTTTAGCAGACGGAGAGGCTTCACGTTGATCGAGCTGCTGGTGGTCATTGCCATTATTGGCATCCTGGCAGCGATGGTGTTCCCGGTCTTCGCACGAGCGCGCGAATCGGCGCGCAAGGCGGTGTGTCTGTCGAACATAAAGAACATCGCCCTGGCCGTTCAGATGTACCTGGCGGATAACAACGACTCGTTCCCACCCTCGGAGCATCGCCAGGAGGTCATGGACTACTTCGGCACCGCGCCGGGCGGGGGCGACGACTGCCGCATCGGTGAGGACGGCGAGCGCGTGCCATGGAAAGCCAGGGGGGCCAACCCGTATCTGAGGTGGCCCGTCATCATGGACGAGTACATTAAGAACCGCGACGTCTGGCGGTGCCCGAGCGCCAAGGTGGACCAGGCGGCGGGCTTCATCTACGGGATCCAAGACTGGCTGCTGTATTTGCAGGTCAACGAGGGGAGCTGGGGAGAGGCCTTGGACCTCGGCCCGTGCGAGGGAGCGCAGCACTTCCCGGCCGGATGGGGCGGCGGCATCACCGACTCCGTCCTGCAGCAGTCGATGGCCTGGATAGATACCCGTCACGGAACGGGCGCAGGAAGCCACAAGACCTTCGTCCAGAACTACGCGGTCGGCGCGGGGAACTTCTTCGACATGAAGCTGGTGCAGTTCCAGGATGTGGCCCACGTCCCGGTCGTTGCGGACGGCGGCATGGGGGTGGGCTGGATAGGCATCCCCCAGGTGGCCTATCCCGACATCTGCTGCGCGGAGTGCAGAGGAATCCACGGGATCTCCTGGGGAGGCACCCCCGAGGACCCGTGCGCGATGAACACGGAGGGCTGGTGCGACGGGTGCTGGGAGATGCACGCCAACTACAGCATGTACAGAGACAACACGCTGAAGCAGTATGCTCGGCACCTGGGCGGCACCAACATTGGCTGGGCCGACGGCCACGCCACGTGGATGCACTCCCAGGCGCTGTTGAACATGTCCGACGAGGGAGAGATCGAGGGCGCCGGCCCAGTCTGCGCCACAGTTGCCAGCTCGGTGGAGGCCTATCGGGCGAACTGCAGCGATCCTCCCGAGCGGGGAATAGTATTCCTGTACAACAACGCGATAGATGATATGGGAAGGGACACCATGCGGTGAGACCCGACTGCAGGCCCGGCGCTGGCGATGCGCAAGGGCTATGCTGACCCGGTAGCTTCGGTCTACCGTGGCCGGTGTCTGAACAAGGGCGGAGCGCCTCCGGGCGCTCCGCCTCCGTTTCCGGCAGGCCTCGGCCCTTCGGCAGGGCTCAGGGAAACAGGATGCTGTTGGGGCAAGCGGCGATGTGTCGCACCCGGCGGCCGCCACAGAACTCTCCGCGGGGCTTCACAATGCTGACACAGTGCGAGAGTAAGATGACACTAGCTCAATCAGCGTGAACCTCTAGCCTCCACGACCGCCTGGTCCCTCCGCCGGGCGGTCGAGCGTTTGCGCCATCTCGCCGATGGCACTTCGGCAGCGTGCCGCCGAGGAGCAGGAAGGCCTCATCTGTGAGCATCCGTTCGGAGAACGACGCCAGGCGCTGGCAGCGCATCGGTCTTTGGCTGGTCGGTGCCACCATGGCCTACAACGCGGTGGAGGCCTTCGTGGCCCTATGGTCCGGACACGAGGCTGGGAGCATCGCGCTGGTGGGCTTCGGCCTCGACAGTGTGATCGAGCTCGCCGCCGCGGGCGTGCTGTTCTGGCGGCTGGGGGTGGAGGCGCGGGGAGCGGATCCGGAGGCCGTCGCCACCGCTGAGAGGAGGGTCCACCGCTTCGTCGGCTTCACCTTCTTCGCTCTCGCGCTCTACGTCGTGGCGCAGGCCGGCTGGACGCTGCTGGGGGGCGCCCACCCCCAGGAGAGCCTTGTCGGCATCGTGCTCGCCATCGCCTCCCTGGTCATCATGCCGCTCATCGCGGCGGGGAAGCTGCGCGCCGCGGCCCACGTCGGCAGCGCTGCCCTCCGGGCCGAGGCAAAGGAGACTCTCGCCTGTTCCTACCTCTCCTTCACCTTGCTGCTGGGGCTGACGGCCAACTCCCTCGCCGGCCTCTGGTGGGCCGACCCGGCGGCCGCGCTGTTGATGGTGCCGTGGCTGGTGAAAGAGGGCCTGGAAGGAGTACGAGGCGAGGAGGACGACTGAGACGTCCGGGCCTCCGGCCGCGCTAGATCCTGCGGCGAAGAGGTCGCAGCCTCGTGCCCGGTCAGTCAGCGGACTCCGGCCGCTCGTACTCCACCGTGCACTCGAAGTGCTCGTGCGAGGCCAGCACCGCGCGCCAGATGAGGGTGGTGGTGCCGTTGCCTCTGGTCTCGGCCGGCTCGGGATCGGAGGACAGGAGCTTTACTCCGGGCGGCAGCCGGAGGGCCTGCACGTAGGCCGTCTCGTTGGAGCCGGGGCACTGCTTCCAGTGGAAGGAGAAGCGGCCCTCCGCCACGCGCTTCGTCTCCGATCCATCCGTCGGAGGGTAGACCAAGAGGTAGTGGATGGACTGCCCCGGTGCCACGGGATGGGCGAGCGAGGCCGTGTAGTGGTCGGTGCCCTCGAAGTCCGCACACGGCTCCCTCGTGAAGGTGAGCTCCTCACCCTCCTGGTAGATGTGCGCGAGTGGGAGGCCGCTCCCCGAGTGAAATTCAATGACGGGGATCGTCTGCTCACTGGCGTTGACGTGTGACTCGCTCACATAGAGGGTGGACACGCGGTCGCCGTCGAGCTCCACGAGGTGCATCTGCTTGTGATCTCCCTCCAGCGCGTCGAGCATGGAGGCGACTTGGCCGAGTTCCTCTGCCTGCTCCCGGCAGCTCGCGCACTCGGCCAGATGGGCCTTCATCTTGGCCGCCTCCTTCTCCGGCCGCACTCCGTAGGCGTAATCGATGAGGCTGATCTCGTCCGGCAGCTTGCATTCCGCCATCGCCATTCTCCTTTCGGCCCGCAGCGCCGCGCGGAGCGCGCCGAGCGCTTTGCTGACACGCCACTTCGCGGTGCCCACGGGACAGCCCATGTGGCCGGCGATCTCCCGGTAGGTGAACCCCGCGTAGTGCTTCATGATGAGGGCCGTCCGCAGCGCGGGTGGGAGTTCGGCGATGGTCTGCCTCACGGCGAGCAGTTCGGCGCGGTCGTAGGTCGCGTCCTCGCTCGGCGACTCGTGATCGCCCAGCGGCACCTCCGCCCGCACGTGCCGCTGCCGCAGGTGAGTGTGAAAGGCACTCCTCGCAATGGCGGCCAGCCAGGCGCGGGCGTCCCCGCCGCGATAGGAGGCGATCCCGGCGCGAGCGCGCAGATAGGTCTCCTGGAGCAGGTCATCGGCCAGGTCGAGGTCGCGCCCCAGCCCGATGAGCAGCCGCCTCACCGACTCCCGGTGGGACTCCCACATCCGCTGGAGCGCCTCCAGCTGTGGCTCCGCGATCTGCCTCTGCACTCGGACTGCCTCCCACATCGTAGACGCGCCGAAGGGCCTCAATGGTTGGCAGGGGGCCGGCTTGCCTCCTGCCCCCCAGACCATCTCTCGCCCCCCCAAATCCATCTCACTCTATCGCTGATCCTGTGGAATGAAGCCCCTAGCATCGTCTCCTTCTCGGATGTGAGGAGCGGGGATCTGAGGGCCTACTGTCGCCGGGCCATGCAGACTTCCCCGCTTCTCGCACGATTGAGTGGACCCCACGCGCCGACCCGGACCTCCCCCTTCCCGCGCACGAGCACCCCAAGGAACAGCGCTCCGCCTCGGCGAACCCATCCGAGAATCTCTGGCCTTACAGGATGGGACCATGCTTTCTTCGCTGGGGTTTGTTGTGCTGTGCTGTCTGCTGACTTGCCTCATCGCCTGCGGCGCCGTGGGCGATGAATCCTCCGCCCCCGCCGCGCCTTCGGACCCGCGCTGGGATGACTACCAGGTCATCATGTGGGTGCTCCACGGCATCCCCGGTGATGGCGACCTCTTCTTCCAGCGCCTGCGGGAGGCGAACGTCAACGGCATCCAGGTCGCGACCTGGGAATCGCCCGAGCCCGCGCTCAGTCGCGGCTTCGAGTTCTATGTCGAGAATGTCCACCGCATCGCCTTCCTCCACGAGAGAGAGCCCATCTACAAGGCCGACTGGGACGCCTACACCAAGACCCGCGACAAGCAGCATCTCCTCCGCGATCCCTGCCTGCACGACGAGAGCTATCTCGCCAGCGCGAAGCAGGACATCCAGGACAAGGTGCGGCGCTTCGCCGATCACAACCCCCTCATGTATGACCTCGGCGACGAGTGCTCCATCACCTCCTTCGC
Source organism: Candidatus Hebobacterum abditum (assembly GCA_029821875.1). GTDB lineage: Bacteria > Armatimonadota > Hebobacteria > Hebobacterales > Hebobacteraceae > Hebobacterum > Hebobacterum abditum. The sequence goes on from JALGXW010000018.1 coordinate 28,694, forward strand.
CAGCCCGATGGACTACTGCTTCGCGGAGCCCACGCTGAAGGCCTTCCGCGAGTGGCTCATGGAGCACTACGGCGACCTCGACCGGCTCAACGAGCAGTGGGAAAGCGACTTCAGCTCCTGGGAAGACGTCGTCCCCATAACCACCTATGAGATGAAGGACCGCGAGAGGACCGGCAGCGAGAACTACTCGCCCTGGGCCGACCACCGCACCTTCATGGACGTCACCTTTGCCGAGTCGTGGCGCACCTTCCGCAGTTGGCTCCGCGAGATCGACCCCGACGGGCTGGCCGGGCTGGCGGGGCTGCAGATGCCGGCCACCTTCGGCGGCTACGATCTCTGGCGGCTCTCCCAGGTGCTCGACTGGTTCGAGCCCTATGACATCGGCGAGTCCCGCGGCATCTTCCGTTCCTTCCTGCCGGAGGGCACGCCGGTCTTCGCCACCCTCTTCGAGCACGACCCGAACCAGGCCAGCCGCCGGCTCTGGCACGTGCTGCTCAACGGCGACCGCGGTGTCATCATCTGGTGCAGCAGCGATTGGTTCGACTACGAGTCCCCCGACATCACGCCCAAGCCCTTCGTCGCCGGCATGGGCGAGGTGTTCGCGGAGCTGCGCGGCCCGGCCGCGAAGGCGATCATGCACGCCAAGCGCGACCGGCCGCCCATCGCCATCCACTACTCCCACCCCTCCATCCAGGTCGGCTGGATGATCGACTCCCGCGAGGACCTCGACACCTGGCCGCGCCGGTTCTCCTCCTATGAGGCGGTGCACTCCCGCATCACCCGGGTGCGGGATAGCTGGTGTCGCATGCTGGAGGATCTCGGCTATCAGTACGACTTCGTCTCCACCGATCAGATTCTCGATGGCACCCTCGCCGAGCGCGGCTATGAGGTGCTCATCCTCCCCCAGTCCATGGCCGTCCGGGAGGAGGAGGCGGAGGCCATTGAGCGCTACGCGAACGACGGCGGCGTGGTCGTCGCCGACTTCTTCTGCGGGATCTTCGACGGGCACGCCAAGCGAAGGGAGGCGGGGATCCTCGACTCCTTCTTCGGAATCTCCCGGGATGCGCAGACCGGCATGGTCGCCCAGCCCGAGCAGAGCCATGCCGATGACGGCCAGCTCCGCGCCGCCGAGCCGGAGCTGCTCACCGAAAAGGGCGAGGCCGTGTCACGCCTGCGCCGAAAGGTCGGCAAGGGCGCGGCCGTCTATCTCAATCTCACGCCCATCGATTACTCGAAGCTGCGGCTCGAAGGCAAGGGCGATGATATCCGCGCCATCGCCGCGGAGACCCTCGCCGACGCCGGCCTCGCGCCCCCCGCCGAGGTCACCATCGACGGCGGTCCGCCGGTGGGATGTGAGGTGCTCACTTACGAAGGCGACGGCCGCCGCTATATCGCCATCATGCGCCGGCCGGAATACAGCATCGGAAGCCTCGGGGAGATCGGCTACAGCGACAACTCGCGGTTCGAGAAGCCGGTCGACGTGACGGCCCGCTTCGGCGAGAAGACCCGCGCCACCGAACTCCTCTCCGGCCTCGACCTCGGCGAGACCGAAGAAACCACCCTCACCCTCCGCCCCTGGAAACCCCTGATCCTCGAACTGCAGTGACGGCCAGGGGGGCAGGTCGCCGGCCGGTTCCTTGCTTCGGTAGCGTGCTGCCGAAGCCCCTGGCCCTGGTCTGCCTTGCTTCGGTAGCGTGCTGCCGAAGCCCCTGGCCCTGATCTCAGAGCGAGATCCCCTCCCAGCTATCGCAAGTGAAGGGCACTTCAGCCGACCCCAGGACAAGCTGCCGATAGCTGGAGTGCTCCCAGTCCGCCGGGCCTGGTGCTAGCCCACGCCGCAGCGGGTTGTCGTGCAGGTAGTCCACCTTGACCTGGAGCAACCTTCCCGAAGACACCGGCAGGACGCGAGGTCGCTCCTTCCACAGGCCGCCGCCCGGCTGCAGTAAGTGTGAAGTCAGCCCAAGCGTCCTCTGCAGGAAGCGGCGGACGCTCCGTCCTTGCTCTGCCCACAGCAGGAGGTGGAAGTGCTCGGGCATCGCCACGTAGGCGAGGACGCGGACGCCAAGCGCCTCCCGGGCAGCATTCCATTCACGGTACAGCACGTCCAGCGCCTCATCGACCAGCACCGGACGCCATCCGGATATGGTGGCCGTACAGAAGTGCGCGTGCGCGTCGAGATAGCGGTTATGCCATCGGGACATGCGTTGCTCGACCCCGCTTCGGCAGCACGCTACCGAAGCAACGAATGCATCTCCGCTGCCCGAGACGTTCTGCCCCTTGCGGCTCTCGTCACTGCGTAGAGCCTGTAGCGCCTTCCGATGCTCCGTATTGCGGGGGCCGCCACCCGAGCCTCCGCGCGATAGGCCGGGGGAGATACTCGTGGCAAGCGACATGAAACATGACGAGGCCAACCAGCGCAGCCAATCGCCACCACCAGGCCGCGTCCATACCGACGATGACGAAGACGATATAGTAGGCCAGGGCTGCCAGCGCGAAGAGCGCGTCCGCATGGAGGCCTCCCCCGCGGAGCAGGTACGTGACATCCAGGTACGCAGCTATTGGGGGCGTCAGCGCCGCCGCCACGAACACCCACCGCGCGACGAGCCGGGCTGTGTCTGCGGGGAGCACAAGCGCCACGATGATCACGCCCGGGATGCCGAGCACTGTCGCCAGCCCGCACAACGCGTACAGATAGTAGATGACGCGGTCCAGCCCCGTCACCGGCACTTCACGGGTCGGTTGTTCTGGTTCTTGGTTCAAGGCGTTTCGTTACTTCGGTAGTGCGCTCCCGAAGCCCGGTCTTCCCCCCCTCACGCCCTCATCCCCGCCCAACTCTCGCGCCGGGGGGGACGGGTGTCAAGGGGTGGGTTGAGTAAGGCGCCGCCTGCGGCCCGCGCTTAGTCGCAGCGGAAGATGACGTCGTAGTCGTAGGGGTCCTGCTCCCGCTGCTCGAACCCCGTTAGCTCGAAGAAGGTCTCCCAGTCGCGGGCGGCGTTGTCGTCCTCCATGTCGGGGCCGATGCTCCACACGACGAAGCCGTCACCCTCCTGCCGGTAGTGGAAGGGCCCGCCGCCGAAGGGGTCGGTGGGCAGTTCCCAGCCCTCGGCCTCGAGCTCGAGGAGGGAGTCGGGGTAGGAACCGTGTTCGGCGCGGTGGCCGGCGACGGCGAGGGCGACCTGCGCGGCGCGGACGGCGGCCGTCTTCAGGTCCCTGGTCCAGACAACGCGGGTGTAGACGGGGAAGACCATCTGCGTGACCAGGCTCCGCCAGGGCGGCAAAGCTTCCACCGCGGCGGTGGCCGCCCCGATGCGCTCCTCCGACTCCGGCCAGGGCAGGTCGAGGGCCTCGAAGTACTCGGCCCAGGCCTGGAGGGAGGCGAGCTGGTCGAGGTTGAGGAGAGGGCGGCCGACAGTGCGGTAGAGGACGACGCCGACCCGCTGCCTCCTCGATGCTTCCTGCCCGCCGGACCAGATACTGACGACCTCGGCGGCCGGGGCGTGCTGCACATAGTCGAAGATCCAGAGGTGCATGGCAAGCTCGAACTCCATGGCACGGGCGAAGGCGGGCCGTTCGGCGCTCGGCCGGAACTGATCGAAGGTGTCGCGGCAGGCCTCCGCGGAGGGGCTGCCGCCGCAGAGCGTCTCCCGCAGCGGCGGGTCTGCGATTCCCTCGATCGCGAGGGCGACGAGCTGGGCGATGATGGTGGGCTCGGCCTTCGCGTGTTCGGCGAGACGGAAGATGGTGGCGCAGTCGGCGAGGGCCTCATCGTGCCGGCCGTCGGCGTTGAGGACCCGCGCCCGAACGGCAAGCATCCGGGCGGCCTCTCGCATTCGCGCCCAATGGGGGAAGGTGGCCTCGGGGCCGCGCTCCCAGTCAACGGGGAAGGCGCACTCTGGCATCCGTGAGGCGCGATCAAGTAGGTCGAAGTACGTCTCGTTCGCGGCCACCACCTCGCGGGCGACGGCCATCACCTCCGGATCATCGGGGTCATCGGGCCAGAAGAGCGCCATTTCCTCCTCGTGCGATCGCCGAAGAGAGTCGAAGGCCTGCTGGTAGACATCGGCCGCATTCTCGCCTTCCGGTGGGACGGGAGGCGCGATCTCGGCGAAGGCGAGGAGCTGGCCGGCGTCGGCGAGGCGCTCCATCTCCTTGCCGACGAGGCGGCCCGTGATGAGCGTGGCTGCGATGTGAATGACGAGCAGCGGCGGGAGGACATAGAGCAGGAACTTCCGCGCCGCGCGGCCGACGGCCCTCGTCGCCCGCCAGAGGTAGCCCGGAACTCGTGGGAAGAAGGGGAAGAGGTCGCTCATCGGCTAGCCTCCCGAGCCGTTCGCCAGCAGCGAGGCGCGCAGCGCGGCATAGGTGTCGGCGGCGGCCGGGGAGTCGGCACGGAGCCAGGCGATGCGCGCCGGCGCGGCCTCGCCGAGCATTTCTGCAAGCCAGGTTGTATCGTCGTCGGCCGCCGTCGGTGTGGAAGGGGTAGCGGCGACGACGGCCGGCGACGAAGACCCTGACACCCTCCCGTCCTGCACCTTCAGCACGATGATGTCGATCAGCAGCAGGGCCGCGACGAGGGCGGCCGCCAGCACAGGCCGCGCCGCGCCCCACCCGCGACGCGTCCGGGTCCGCGAGTGGGAGAGCGCCCGCGTTCGCAGGTGCCGGCCGGGCTCCCGCCGCGGCAGGCCGCGGATGATGTTTTCGAGAGCGTCTTCGTCGATATCGTGGAGGCGTCGGTCGGTCATGACGCATCACCTTTCAGGAGATCGCGCAGCTTGGCGATGCCGAGGCGGTAGCGGCTGAAGGCGGTGTCCTTCGTGGTCCCGCAGAGGGCGGCGATCTCCCTGAACGTGTAGCCCTCGGAGAGATGGAGGGCGATGACTTCGCGCTGGTCCGGTGGCAGCGAGCGCAGGGCGCGGTCGATGTCGATGGCGAGGGCGCGATCCTCGGTGCCGCAGGCCTCCAGGTCGATCCAGGAGGTATCTGCCTCGAACTCCCGGCGTCGCTGGCGCTTGCGGCGCAGGCCGATGGCCTGGCAGCGGGCGGCCTGGAAGAGATAGGGCCGCAGGTCGCGGATGCGGCCCAAACCGATGCGGGCCACCGCCAGGAAGACCTCCTGCAGCGCGTCCTCGGCGTCCTGCTCTGACCCGACGAGTGTCAAGAGATAGCGATAGAGAGGCGCGGCATAGGCCTCGTAGACCTCCCCGAGGTGGGTCGGACGCTCGGCCTCGGCCGCCGCTTCCTCGCCCTTCAGATCGCCGGCCTCCAGCACTCGGCTGGTCTCCATGTGGAGCACTCCATCTGATTAGACGCGAAAGGGAGGCGAATGTGTCAAGACAGATTGCCCTTTTCTCGGAAGGCAGGCGCCTTGCCTCCTACCCCACGAACTCGCTTCGCCAGTTGTGGACAGCCAAACACTTCGTGTATAATAGCCCTGATTTCGAGGGCAAGCTAACGACGCAAGACAGTGTGGCATCGGAGGCGCGAGGGGGAGCCGCGAATGACTCAACCCCAGTTGGACGGGCTGAGGACCTGGTCTCAGGTCAAGCACGTCATCGTCAGGAAGTACATCCAGGCGTACTCAACGCTCATCGCAGCGCAACCGGGCCTCAAGCATGTCTACGTCGACGCGTTCGCCGGTGCGGGGATGCTTGAGAACGCAGAGACGGGCGAAGAGTCCGCAGGTTCGCCGATCATCGCGCTGGAGATCAAACCTCCTTTCCATGACTACCACTTCATCGAGCTTGATGAGCGCAAGGCGCGAATCCTTAGAGAGCATGTGGGAGAGCGCGGCACAGTTCATACAGGCGACTGTAACGAGGTGCTCCTAAACTCTGCTCTGCCGCTCTGTCGGTGGGACGATCACCGGAGGGGGTTCTGGCTGCTGGATGCGTACGGGATGCACTATGACTGGGAGGCTATCGCGGCAGCCGGAGCGGAGCGCGGAGTGGAGATCCTGCTCAACTGGCCCATCCATGACATCAACCGCAACGCAGCTTGGCGAGACCCCTTGAAGCTGGATGCCGGTCGCTTGGAGCGGATGCGCAGATTCTGGGGTGATGACTCGTGGCGAGACGCCGCCTACGTGAAGCAGTTCGGCCTCTTCGGAGGTGAACCTGCAGAGCGCAAGGTGCCGTACACGAGGATCATCGATGCCTATCGCGATCGGCTCAGGCGTGTCGCGGGCTTCCCGTTCGTACCGAGACCCCTCCCGGTGAGGGGCGAGGGCCGCCAACCTCTGTACTACCTCGTCTTCGCGTCGCACAACGCGACAGGGGCGAAGATCGCGGGAGACGTATTCAGGAAGCATGCACGTGACGCTGACCGCGGGTCGCTCCTAGAACCGGAGGACGATGGCTGTTAACTCGTCAATTGAATGGACCGAGTCAACCTGGAACCCGGTGACGGGTTGCACGAAGATCAGCGCGGGGTGCGATCACTGCTACGCGGAGCGTATGGCGCGCAGGCTCCACGGCATGGGGAACGTCCGCTACCGCAATGGTTTCTCCGTGACGCTGCACCGCGACAAGCTCCCGCTTCCGCTTTCCTGGCGAGAGCCACAGACGATTCTCGTCAACTCCATGAGCGATCTCTTCCATCGGGGGGTGCCGACCGAGTTCATCCACGAGGTCTTCCGGGTGATGAGCGAGGCCCCGCACCATCGCTTCCAGGTCCTCACGAAGCGTTCCCGGAGGATGGCGGAGTTGGGCGCGAAGCTGGCGTGGCCTGCAAACGTGTGGGCTGGTGTAACCGTCGAGGACGAAGCCTGCCGGTTCCGCATGGAGCATCTGAGGCGGGTGCCCGCGCAGGTGAAGTTCCTGTCACTCGAACCACTGCTCACCGCGCTGCCGGACCTGGACCTGGGCGGGATCGACTGGGTCATCGTCGGCGGGGAGTCAGGCCCCGGGGCGCGCCCGATGCGCGTCGAGTGGGTCACCGACATTCGCGATCAGTGCCTCGCCGCCGGTGTTCCCTTCTTCTTCAAGCAGTGGGGCGGAGTCGCCAAGAAGCGCGCGGGCCGGAAGCTCGACGGGCGCACATGGGATGAGATGCCCGCCCTCGCCGGCGCGGTCGGCTAGCCCGGAGCGCACGCGATTGCCCAACGGATCCAAGATCCCATTCGGCAGGCATTCACGCCGTTCAGGATGACAGGCGGCGGGCATTCGGCTTCTCCGCACACGTGTCCAACACAACAGGAGGTGCGCGCGTGTGGCTCGAATCCACTGGTGAGCGCATGTGTGCTCACTAACGTGCCGCGAGGCTGCGCGTGCGGCCGACACACGCGAGGAGGGGGAGACGATGGCGGCGATATCGTGCCGGCAGTGTGGGCGTGAGATGCCCGAAGGGGCGTGGGTCTGCTCGCACTGCGGCCGCGCCCAACCGGGCGAGGACGCCAGCCAGGTTGCTGCGCCCGGGCAGGTCGCCGCCAGCCCTGACTCCGTTGGGGCAGGCCAACCGCCCGCAGGCGGAGCGGAGCCCATCTCCGCGGCCGAACTCGATCGCGGCCGCACCCACTACTACCTGCTCTACTTCGGCGCCGCGTTCCTGGGGCTGGGGCTGACCTACGGAGGAGAGCGCGCGTGGCTGTTCCTTCTCCCCTGGTTCCTCTGTCTCGCCGCGTTCTTCTGGGTCTTTCTGAAGACCGCCCACAGAGCGGGACTGTCCGGAGCTACGCTGGCAGGGATCTTCGTCCTCCTCCTGATCCCGTTGGTGGGGCTGGTGACCCTGATGTTGGTGGACTTCCGCATCGCCGACACGGTGGAGCGCGAGTCCGCGAAGGCGGCCGAGTCCAGGCTCTCGCGCCTGTCGTACTGGTCCATCATCATGGCTTGGTTGCCACCCGTGGGACTTCCCATGGCCCTCGTCGCGCTCACCCAAATCGCACGCAGTCGTGGGAGGCTCAAGGGGCGCGGGTTGGCCATCACGGGCGTCGTCCTCAACGCGCTCGTGCTGCTGTGCTGGCTTGTCATCGCGAGCAACTGACCTCGGGGCGCGCTCCTGCTCGACGAACGGCGGGATTCCCGTTCGGCTTCGCTCAGGACAGGCCTTCGCTTCCGACTCCGCCAAGGCTACGTAGGACAAGCCGTCGGGCAGGTCGTTCAGGATGACAGAGGCCAGGCAGGACACGAAGGTCCTGCCCCACGAACGGCCTGGGCAGGAGACACGCTCCTGCCCTACGGCTCCCCCTCTTTGCGCCGCTCGCGGGACAGCCAGAGCTGCGCGGTGAGCAGGGCGTTGATGAGGGCCAGCCCCACCATCCCCAGCACGCCCGCGATGACGCAGGCCACCCCCCACCGCCACAGCGCGAGGCTCTGGGCCAATGTCCGGGTCCACTGCTCCGCGGAGAGGGTCAAGGCGGCCCTCACGTCGAGCACGATGAGGACCGCGCCGAAGGCCATCAGCGCGAAGCAGCAGGCGACGGCCAGGTTCCGTATCATCGCCGCTCGCTCAGTTCGGCCGCTGCGCCCGAGTTCAGGGGCTGCAGCTCAACTCAGGGGCCGCGCCTCGGTTCAGGAGACATCGCCACGTGGCGCCGGCGGCCGCCGTGGTTCAGGCTTCGTCCTCGCCCGCCTCTCCTACCCGCACGTACAGCATGACCATCCCACAGTCGTGACACACATCGGAATAGGCCGGCATGCTCGCACCGGGGCCCGCTTCCGACGTCGGGGACACCGAGACGCTCACACCCTCCACCTGCTCTCCCCGAACGATAGTGTCGCCCCCACAACTCGGGCACACTCGGGGCCTTCTGCGGTTGCCCTGCCCTGCCATAGCGCACACCCTCCCTCGCCTTTGATGCACGTGCATGAGCCGGACCCCCCCAGCTGACCCTTCCCCGCCGACCCGGCGATACCTCCTGCTCTGGATCTGCTTTCTCAGCGGGCACCCTGAGCCCGGGCCCCCACTCCTGACGCGGCCGGGCCGCGGGGCGGAAGCCAGCACCCGCGGCCCAGGCAAAGAAGTACCTGTGAAACTGCCTCGTCCTACTAAGACCCTACTCAGGTCCCACTAAGGCCCCGGCTCGACCAGAGGGCCTCCCTTCACCGGCTCGCCCGTCTCCTCCGCTTCCTGCCGTCTCTTCTCGGCCTCTCGCCGGGCCTCGGCGCCTCGCTCCCGCGCCCTCGCCGGCAGCTGCTGGGCTTCCTGCTCGGCGCGGCCGCCGAGCTCCGACTCACCGATGAACTCGTCGGGCGCTTCCTCGCCGGTCAGCACCTCCCCGCCGACCGTGCCCGTCACCCGTCCGCCTGCTCCGATGCCCTTCGTCACCTGGTAGTTGACGATCAGAACGACCAGGATCACGACCACCAGGATGATCACGATCCCCAGCAATGTGGGCACAGACTTGTTCACGCCACTCCTCCTTTTGCCCGACCGTGCCAGCCCGGTCGTGGTAGCGCCCATTGGAGCACTCAGGGCGCTCGTGACCCCGTTTCGACGGGGCGATGGCGGAACACCTCTCCTGCCATGCCGTTCCTTGTTTTGCCAGCGGGACAAGCCTGCAGAGCCACCTGACGGGCTCTCAGACACGACCTCAGGCGCCAGGGTGAAGGACCTAGTCGCCGGAGGCACATCGGAGCACGATGTCGTAGGGCCCCTCCAAGTAGACCATCGTCTGGGGATCGTACTCCACCCCGTTGTCGTCCTTCAGATTGGGGCCGAGGCCCCACACGACGAAGCCGTCGCCCTCCCGGCGATACCGGAGCGGCTGGCGGCTGAACGGGTCGAGAGGCGTATCCCACCCGGCCGCCTCCAGCTCGGCGAGCGAATCCGGGTACTGGCCGCGCTCGACGCGGTAGGCGACCGCCGCGAGGGCCACCTGCATGAGCCGCAGCTCGGACGCCCTCTCATCTCTCTGGAGCAGGAACTGAGTGTGCACAGAACGTACGTCGCTCGGGGCGCGTGCACGTCCGGGATCGAGGTCGGCAAAGACGGACGCTGGGATGGAAACGTCTTGCGAGCGAGTCAGGACTGAATGTCTCGAAGGCATCTCGTACGGCACGCGACGGGCCTCGGCCATCTGCTGGCGGCACTCGGGCCAGGGCATGCTCGCCGCAAGGATGGTCTTCTCCATGCGTCTCAATGTGGCGAGCTTGTCCCTGTAGAGCAGGTGTTTGCCAACCGAGCCGTAGGACCTGATGGCGAGTTCATCGGCCAGAGTCTCGTCGGGCATCAGACGCCGGAAGGAGAGCACGCCCCGCGAAGCTACGTCTGCGGGGATCTCTTCGAAGATCGGCATGTCGTACAGCGCCAGCTCTCCTTTCAGTCCTCGAACCGATGCCGGCACATGATCGATTTGGTCGAGTTGGTCGTACAGCTTCCGGCATGCAGGCACCGACGGCTCAGCCTCGTCCAGCACCTCGCCGAGTTGAGACAGACCGATCCTCTGGAGCGCAGACCCCGTCGCCGCAGAGAGGACGGCGGGCTCGAGCTTGAGGTGCTCTCCGATGCGGAGGATTCTCCCCGCGTCCTGCAGCACACCATCCCAATTCCCGTCCGCGGCGCGAACCTCCATCCTGCGCCTCAGCCAGCGGGTCACCTCGCGCAGTTGAGGACCATGGTACCGGCCCCGGGCGAACGGGTCGCTCCAGTCAACCGGGAAGGCGCAGTGTGGGAGTCGGGAGGCCCTTTCAATGAGATCGAAGTAGCCAGGGTTCCTGGAGATGAGCTCGCGCAGTGTCGCCAGCCGCGCCGCACGATCGCTCTCCAGATCGTACACAATCGTCCGTTCGTCGGCCGTCATCTGCACGGCCCCGAAGGCCTGCTGGTAGAGGTCGGCCGCGTTCAGCTCACCCTCGGGGACTTCGGGGATGAGGTCCTCGGGTGAAAGGAGGATGCCCGCCTCGGTGAGCCGCGCCATCTCCGCCTCCAGCTCGCGCTCTGCCTCCGGCGCAAGGGACAGGTAGTGGAGCAGGAGGGGCACCAGGACGATGACCACCAGGAGGAGACAGCCGACTCGGTTCATCCGCCGGAGCTTCGCCCGCCGGCCCTCAGCGTCCGGGTCCTTCTCCTTGTGCGAGTCCCCCATCGCGCACTGCCTCGGAGAGCGGCCGAGTGTGGATGGCCTGCGGCACCGTGGCGCCGCCCAAGCCGCGCCCAGTATACATGAACTCCTGCGCTAGATGTCAGATCTCCCCTCTGGTGACGAGCGCGATGAAGGCCAGCTGATTCCTCATCGAGTGCTCCCTTGTGTGCCCAAGTTGGCCTCGAATTCGATCTGCTGGCCCGGCACGAGGCGGTCGCACTCGATGGTGAGCCTCGGGTCGACGCCGCCAGACGCAACCGTGAATCCGCGCTCTTCGCCCGGGAGCAACCCCTTCAGCGAGTCCTCTGCGCGCACGCCGTTGACGGCCACGAAGGCGTCGTAGTAGATCGGCGCCACGCCGGTGTTCCTCACCGTGACGCGAGCGGCCGTCGAGCTGACCTCGAAGGCGGTGATCGCGAACCGGTAGCCGCAGGCCAGGCTGTGCTCGCGGATGCGGTCCATGGTGGTTCGGGGGGGCCACCCCTCGCAGATCATGAAGGTGATGTGGAAGTTGGCGGCTTCTCTCGCCCAAGCTTCGGCCACCTGCTCCGACCGCTCTCGATTCCTGATGACGATCTCGCCGCCGCAGGGAGAGTGCTGCCATCGGTCGCGCCCGAAGAACTCCCAACCTTCCAGGTTATAGCCCGGTTCCCATGCCTGGTGGAAAGTGTCGTCGAAGAGGCCGAACTCGAGGTCGAGCAGCTCGCGCTCGTCCGCGAAGGGCGCGCGGTGGGCCTCGTGCGCGTCCTGCGATATCATCCAGGGCGTCTCCTGGAAGACTTCGGCCAGATGCCGGAAGAACTGCGCCTGGCCCTCCTTGCTCGGGAACGTCTTGCCCAGCACTTCGGGTCCGGAGTAGATGTGATACTCGGCCCACAGGCCGAAGCCGACCTCCAGGAAGGCGAGCCGCGGGTCGCGGTCATACTTCGCGGCCAACCGCTCGTAGAACTCGAGGAAGAAGCGCCGATATTCGGGATGTGACCAATCCGGGAAACTAGTGTCGCGACCCTGGCTCTTCGCCCGCGTCTCCTGGTAGTCGGGCAGAGCCTTGATGTACTCCGGCACCGTGGTCTGGTGCCCGGGCCAGGTTTCGTAGAAGCGCAAGACGGCCTGGTGCTTGCGGGAGGCGGCTGAGTTGAGCTTGCGCTCGACGGCCGACCAGTCGTATCGGCCTCGTGCTTTCACGACCTCGTCGTAGCGCAGATAGGAGTATTCGAGTGAGATGGCTTCCGTACGGCTGTTCTCTGAGTCCTCCCACATCACGATCCCGGTCATGGGTTGGACGCGGGTGATGTGGCTCTGGATAGGAACGGCGCGGAAGGAGTCGCCCCCATCCGACGACGTGCCGGAGACGCACCCAGCCGCGCCAAACAGCCCCGTCAGGCCGCTCGCGAGCGTCATCAGGATCAGCGGACGTTCGACCATCGCAAGACGTACCTTTTGCCGGAATGCCGCGCCGTCCTGCCCAGCACCGCCGGAGGCCACCGGGGCTTCTGCCCCAGATGTTAGATCTCCCCTCTGGTCACGAGGGCGATGAAGGCCCACAGCGCGCGGTTGAGCAGCTCGCCCACGATGAAGCCGATGGCGAGAGGCACGGTGGCCCGGTAGAGGCGCAGGCCGCCGTAGCGGAGCACGACCGTCTTCGCCGCCCAGCCGATGAGGAAGGCCGACCAGTACCAGTACATCCCCCAGCAGGTGGCGGCCATGTATCCGATGGGATGGAAGGGCCACCACCACAGCCGCAGCCGCATCATCCCGAGGAAGACGGCGAAGACGGCCCCGACTCCCATGGCGGTCATCCCCCGCGGGTCGGGGGGCCAAGGGGTCACGAGGCGGAACGATATCCGGCCCCCGTCCCGTATCGCGTCCCGGGCGAGGGCGCCGGAGGCATAGGCTTCGAGGCCGAACCACCCGTAGTGGTAGATGCCGGTCAAGAGGACGAAGATGCCGACCACGAGCGCGACGACGAAGCCGAGCAGCAGCACCCAACTCAGGCGCCGCTTGTTCATCTGCGCCGAGTCGGCGATCTTGAATGTCTCCAGGGCGTTGCCCGCGCACACATCGAAGGAGCTGCCGCCGCCCGGCGTGTAGGCCCAGCGGGCCGAGATCGTCGTGACCCACTCCTTCACGCGATAGGCGGCCGTGCCGAAGGGGATCCTGGGGATGAACTGGAGCTGCAGCGGGAAGATGAGGAAGCCGAGCCCCGTCTCCGCCCGCAGCCGCGCCCACACGACATGGTAGCCGACGATCCCGCCGATGAGCGCGAGGCCGAACCACAGGCGGCAGCCGGCGGCCCAGCAGAAGTAGACCAGGCCGAGGAAGGAGAGCAGCAGGCCCGCGGTGGCGAAGCGGTAGGACAGCGGCTCCTCCGCGTCATCGGCTCGGGGCCGCCCGGGAAGCAGGCTGCGGAACGCCTGGCCGAGGTGGCGGCGGGCGATCCACAGCGACCATAGCCCAAGGGCGAAGATGGCGCCGCCTCCCTGCCACTTCGGCGCGGGAAAGGTCGTCCACCAGTTGTCGGCGACCGGCCCGGGATCCCCACCGAGCGCGATGCCGGCCACGGTGATGCCGACCAGCGCCCAGTAGAAGAACCAGGCCGAGAAGGACAGGTCCTTGGGGATGAGGTAGGCGACCGCGATCATCCACGGGAAGAGCCACAGCACGAGCTGCCCCATGCCCGCGATGGGCCCGACCTTCGATTCTTGGATGAGGATGATGGGACCGAGGTTGATCGGCGGGACCGCCGGGATATGTTCGGACACCTGGCCGATGGTGGTCAGGCCGAAGGAGATGAGCAGGCCGCCCCAGAACAGCCACGCCCTCGGCAGCACGGGCCGGCTCGGCGCGCCCTCACCGCCGGCCTCGCGCACGAGCTCCAGCGGCACCTGCGCGAAGGGGAAGCTGAGGCGCTCGTGTGTTATCCACTGGCGCTGCAGCAGCACGATGGTGCAGAAGGCGCACACGAACACCGCCACCGTGAACGCAGACCAGGCGCCGAGCGGCACCCACCAGTGCGACCACGGCACCGCCGACTCGCCCAGGAAGAACGACTCGACCACGGCCGGATCGGTGGGCGCGAACCACAGGGGAACCTGAGGGACGAATGTGTTCTGCCAGTCGCGGTACACGCTGGCGAAGTAGTGGTAGTGGATCGACTTGACGAGCATGAACCCGAGGATGGATTTGCTCACCAGCGGCCCGCCGACCAGCAGCACCGAGTAGATGGTGAACAGCTCCCGCCGCGTCAGCCCGAGGCGGCGGAAAATCGGCAGCCCCGCGAGGGCCGTGAAGAGAAACAGCAAGACGACGGGGGCCATGGCCGGGATGCCGGTGAAGGTCGCGGACTTGTTCCAGAGGATGTCGAGCAGGAAGGCCACCGGCGACAGGCCGACCAGCAACAGCAGAGCGATGAGGATCGCTCGCCTGGTGACGCCCCCCGCCCTGTCCGTGCCCTGTGCCATGGGAACGGTCTGTGGTTTGTCTGCCGGGGAATGAGGTTCCTGCTTGCGGCGCGCCGGGGTGGCGGCCCGCTGCAGGCTAGCTGAGCGCGGCTCGCCTCTCGTAGAGCTGCTCGCGACCGTACGGCCCGCTGTTGTAGAACAACACGAGGTGTTGGTCTTCTACTGCCAGGAGATGGTGCCGCCAGAGGTTCACGCCCTCCCCCGCCGCGATAGCTGGCTCAGGGATGTCATCGATCCACTCTATCGGGTCGGGGCACCAGGTCCATCCTCCGATAGGGAACTCCTCGTCGCAGAAGGCGAAGCCACCGAGGCTCGGCGGGGGCTCCTCCCGATGAACGGATGTGTCTGCGGCGAAGGGCGCGGTCGGCGATGCGTTCACCAGGCCGACCCATCGGTGCTGCCGGCCCGGCAGGAGTTGCAGCCCGCCTACCCAGCCCGCTGCCCAATGGCCGGGCTGCTCGCAGGGAGGGAGCACCACGCCGAGCTTGCGGGCCTGCGCCTCTCCGACGCGCTGAATGGCCGCGCCCTGCGCCGACCCCAGCGGGCTCACCTGGCGCGGCTGAGGGACCTCCGGATACCCCATGTAGAAGTAGAGAATCTCGTTGCGCTCCGGGAAGAAGAACCCCGATACCGCGTCCGCGTGCTTGGCGTCGAACTCGTCGTGAGCGCCGAGCCCGATCAGGGGAGCCTCCACCAGTGTCCACGGCCCGCACAGCCGCTCTGCCCAGGCCTGCTGGACGAGCTTGTGACCCTCCAGGTGACTCACGGTGACGAGGCTGTACTGCCCCCCGATCCTCGCCGGCATGTTCGGACGGTGCGCTTCCATGACGATGTAGGGCTTGTGCGTGTGCCCACCCACCAGCGCCTTGGGATTGGTGAACGGCAGAGGGCCTTCCAGCTCCCATGGACCCTTCGCCAGCGGGTCGCGGCAGACGGCCTGTGCGTGTCCGGGGGGGGCATAGAACAGGACCATCCGCCATCCGTTTACCTCCTCATCCCAGACGATGCAGGGGTCTCCTGCCACGCTCTCTCCACTGTCGGTCTGGCGTCTGCCTATGGCCAGGCCGCAGCGTTCCCATTCGGTCGGGATCGAGATCTGGATGTCTTCAGTCACGGGCTATCCTGTCTGGCACCAGTCTTGCACGTCGGGTCCGACAGTGACGCCTGTCGGCTGTTCTCCGCGCAGAGGCCGGTGATTGTGTCCCCGCCCGTAGTGGGCGGGCGTTCGCGCCGATACTAGACGTCGAGGCAGCCGTTGTCAACGGAGATCCGCGGCCCAGTCGCTGCGCAGCAGGCCTTCGTCCGGCGCGGCCCTCACCGCCCACAGGCCACCTGCTGCCCGCTGGCATCGACAGAGGAAGGGTCCATTCTGTAGTGCATCGAACTGGCCTGGGCGACCGATGGCACCTCGGTGTTGTGTGGGACAACGCATGATGAGTGAGGATAGTATGGCAAGGCAAACCGACGTGAAGCGTGATTGGGCGGATGGCATCGGGCTCAACTTCATCCGGCCGGATGTGGGCCGGCCGGGCAACTACGATTTCGTGAACAGCGGCACCTGGCTGGTGTCTCAGTTCAAGGAGCTTGGCGTCAAATGGAACCGCGTCGCCTTCTCCTGGGTGCTGATGGAGCCGGAGGAGGGGAAGTTCAACTGGGAGCCCTACGATCGCGTGGTCGAGGCCTGCGACAGGGAGGGGATCCACATCCTCGCCACACTCGGCGGCCACTTCGACCGGCCGCCGGTTCCCGCCTGGGCCGGGGACTCACTGGCGGAGGTCGTGCGCAGCAACGCGGGCGCGCTCGAACGCTTCCTCCAGGCCTGGGTGGAGCGCTACCAGGGCTCGATCAAGCACTGGGAGATGCTCAACGAGCCCAAGACCTTCCACAAGGGACTGACGGTGATGGAGTATGTGGAGGGCGTCCTGAAGCCCGGCTACCGGATCGTCAAGGCGGCGAAGGCCGGGGCAGTTCTCCCCTGCGCGTTCAACCAACTGCCGGTGCTCGGCGAGAGGGACGAGTTCTGGGAGGCGGCGCGGGGCCACTACGACATCCACAACGAGCACATGTACGTGGACTGGGGCCTGTTCAGAACGAGGCCCCACGCCAGGCCGGAGGAGGCCGGGGTCCGGCGCTTCCGCGAGATGGTGGAGAAGCATGGGGAGGGCGACAAGCCGCTGTGGATGACGGAGATCGGGTGGTGGGGCACGGGCAACATCACCTCGGGCTGGGTCTACGACACCTACAAGCGCGACCCGATGCTGCGCGAGGTCGAGTTCCAGCCCTCCTATCGTGGCGAGGACCTCCTCAATCATCCGGTCGTGCTGAGGGAAGATGCGCGGCGGGCCGAATGGCTGAAGGACATGTATGCGCGGCTGCTGTCGGTGCCGGGGTGTGAGAAGGTGTTCCTGTGGGTGTCGCTGGACGAGTTCGAGGGCGGCTACGATCCGAACAGGATCTACGGCACAAGCGCCGCTGAGAGGCCCGCAAGCCAGGTCGATCTGTGGGGCATCATCGCGGGAGACAAGACCTGGCGGAAGAGCGCCCACGCGCTGCAGGAGCTGATCGCCGAGCTAGCGTAAGTGGCGGGCGAGGCGAGGCCTAGCTGCGGCCGGCCCCCGCCGTCGTGACGAGCTCCCGGAGAAGGACGCGCCCGCGCGCCGCCGCGCCTGTCATTCTGAACGAAGTGAAGAATCCCGCCGTTCCCCGTGGGCGGCCAACAGATTCCAGCCATACCTTGCCCGCACTTGCCGGCGTGTGCTAGAGTTGAGCGGAGGGGGCCGTCTCGGGCCCGCAGGCAAGACCATGGGGCTGTCTGTGCCCGATACTGCATCCGAGGACACCTCTCCTCCGCGGCCGAGGAGGAGCGAACTGTCGTGTAGGAATGGCAGCCATGGTGTGGCTCAACGCGCCCGCTGTCTCCGGGGTGCTTGCCTTCCTTGGCTGCCTCCTAACTTGGTGTCATCTCTCCCTGCTGCTGTGGTGGCGCAGTCTGCCGGAATAGGCCGGTCGCTTCGCCGCTTCGGCACGGATCAGGATGAAGGGCACGCTGCCGAGCCAAGAACGTGACGCGTCTGCGATGAGTGAGCCACCGGAGGAGTTCTGCACAATACGGCAGCGATGGGCGCTGTGGATCGTCTATGGTCAGATGGTCTCGCTCTACCTGTTTGGGGGCGCGATCATCCTGCTACATGGGGTCGTCGCGGTGGGAGTGCTGTTGGGGCAGATTGGTGTTCGGTCGGTGTTCCCGCCGTCCGCCGGATGGGCACGCGCCCTGCTTCTGCTTCTCAGTGCAATAGGGATGTTGGTGGGGGCAAGATATGTCCAGAAGCGGATCCGCGCACTCAAAGGCGTCTCGCTCAAGGTGGACGCCTCTACGATCTACGTCACGGACGTGCGGAGCGACCGATACACGGTTGACCTGTCCGAGGTCCGAGAGCTAAGGGTGAGGAGGTCGTGGTGGCTTGGCAACCATTTCTGTGTGGCGCTCGCGTCGGGACGCCAGTGTCGCCTGCCCCAGGGCGTCAAGAGTGTGGACGCCCTCGTCGAGAAGATTAGGACGAACGCCGGCCTGGACGAGCATTGCCAGGAGGGGAGATGGGACGTGTACTCCCGATCGGACGCTGGCGCGTAAGGTGTGACGCCGATGGCGAGCGGCGAAGCCTGCCGGAATAGGGCTAGGGGCAAGCCGCCGGAGGCGGCCAGGGCTGCCGAAGCATCGGGGAGGGTGTGCCGACTACTCCTGGGCAACGGCGATGAGCGAAACCGTCGCCGCGCCCTCTCGCAGCTTCCTCAGCTTGCGGTAGTCCTCCGAGTCATAGAACTCCTTGGCCCTCTCCAGCGAAGGGAACTCGATCACGGCCACCCTCTGCCTCTCTTCGGGCCCCTCCAGCGTCACTACCTCGCCGCCGCGGGCAAGAAACCGACCGCCGAACTTCGCGATCACGCCCGGTGTCAGCTTCGCGTACTCGCGGTAGCGGTCCCGGTCAGTCACAGTGACCTTTCCAATGACGTAGGCAGGCATGCGAGAACCTTTCCGCCGGGAAACTCAGTCCTGGCTAGCTTCGACTTCCCACCGGGGCGGATTCCGCAGATACCCATCGCCGACCTGCCCGCCGTCGTGACGAGTCGCGCCGTCACGCCTCCCGCAGGTAGTCGTGGAGCTTCCCCCACCTCCCCTGTACGATGAGCCGACTCACCTCCGTCAGTCGCGCCTTCAGCGCGGCACGCTCCGGCGATGCGGCGTCCATGAACAGGTCATCCCATCGCTTGCGCCAGGCAAGAACCAGCTCGCACTCGGCACCGGAAATGTAGCCCTCATCGCGGAGCTCGCACATCCAGGCGTTGAAGTCGTTCCCCCAGCCCGCCTTCTGCGCGTAGGGAAAAGTGGGGCAGGGGATGATGTCTCGCAGCAGCGAGACCCGCCGCCGCAGGTGGCCGTTCGCGTCGAGCACGTCGTCCACCAGGTTCGGCGGGAAGACGGAGATGATCTCCTCTCGCTCGCTGAACAGATAGCGATCGTCGATACTGGCCCCGACGACACGCGTAAAGGCGATGAGATGCGTGTGATAGCGCTCCACGTGATCGACGACACACTCGAGGTTGATGGGGCAGTCGGCGATGCTCGGCACGTCGACGTAGAGCGACTTGCAGAGCTGCAGCCGCGCGA
This sequence comes from Candidatus Hebobacterum abditum, assembly GCA_029821875.1. Classification (GTDB taxonomy): domain Bacteria; phylum Armatimonadota; class Hebobacteria; order Hebobacterales; family Hebobacteraceae; genus Hebobacterum; species Hebobacterum abditum. Next base: position 47,841 of record JALGXW010000018.1, read on the forward strand.
TGTCCGCTTCGCACACACCCTCCGGCGCACGCTGGCCGCATATTGCCAGCTCGCGAAGCTGGTCGCGTGTCGGCTCGGCGAGCACGCATTCGGCCCCGGGCGCGCTGAGGTTCCGCACCACTCGCTCGTCATCCAGAGGGATGTTGATCGACTGGCTGTAGGGCTTCCAGGTCAGTGGACAGAGCGATGTCGAGCGGACGCAGAGGGAGTCGCCGGGCGGGACATCCCGCGTCACGAGCAGCAGCTGGGCCATCGGCGCGCGCAGCGCGTGGGCCATGGGGTCCATCACCTCTCCCTGCTGGAGAGACTCGATCTCATCGGCGGAGAAGAAGCGTTTGCTGGTCATCGCCATCCTCACTCTCCACTCAACTGCGCGTGGAGGTCGTCCCACTCCTCCCACGCGGCAGACGCGAGCGCGCGGGTGACACGCTCGCGGAGTGCAGGGTTCCGGCCCGCGGCGCTGCTCAGCTCCTCAATCCAACCGCTGAGCGCGGCGCCCTCGGCCTCGCTGAGATACCCCTCCTGCCGAAGGTCGGCCACCCAGGCCGTCATGTCGCTGTTGAACCCGCGCTTCGCGCCCGCAGGGAAGCCCGGGCACTCCAGGAGTTCGCCATTCACTCCGAGCCGCTCGATGGACCCACCCCAGATATTGGTCGCGTCGTCGACCTCGTAGGTTGGGTAGTGGCCGATCTGGCCGGCGCGATCCCGAGTCAGCATCTCTTCGTCGATGCTCGCCGCGACAACCTTGAGGAAGACCGCCGTTGCGCGGCCATACAAGTCCCTCACGAACTCGACGACGCACTCCAGATTCACGGGGCACTCGGCGATCCCGGGCACACTGACCACCTGAGAGTCCAACAGGGACAGCTCGGCCACCTCCGCCTCGAAGATGCCGCGGGGAAGCGGGAGCGCCGGTATCCAGGTCTCGCGAATGAGATCCCTGCCGGGAAGCGCCACCACGCACTCCGCCCCCACCGCCGACAGGCTCAAGGCGGAGTGTGGGCTCGAGTGCAGATGCAGACAGATCGTGTAGGGATGGTCGGTGAGCGGGCCGAAAGTGCCGGCGGCCAGATTCAGCTCGCCCGAATCGGGATCGCGGGTGACCAGCAGGTTCGCCGGCCGCGCCGGACGGAAATGATAATAGACGAGCGTCGGATCCTGGACCCCGGGAAAAGCCGGCTGGCCAAGCAGTTCGTCTGACCCATAGTACAACCTGCCCATCATGATCCTCCTTTAGATAGCGGCTGCGCCGGATCGTCCCCGCCGCGCCTTAGCTCTCGCATCCCCGCGCGCCCAAGGCCAATGCTCCGGGCGGTGGTCAACCCTATGCGCACCTCATTGTAGCGCGGTCACGCCTCTGCTGCCCAAGACAAGCGCGGCGAACAGCGCCATTGCGGCGTCGGTGAGATAGTGTCCGAAGACGAGGCCGAGGAAGGCGGGGCGCAGCGCGCGGTAGAGCCGGAACCCGCCGAATTTGCGGATGAGCGTGGTGAGCAGCCAGGCGATGAAAGCGTTGGCCCAGATGGCGTGGTTCGTGTGCCAGACGCCGGCCATGATGAAACCGATGGGGCTGAGAGGCCACCAGATGAAATTCGCGCTCAGCCACGTCAGCAACAGGGTGAAGCCGGCGCCGATGACGACGGCCGCGCGAAGCCACGTTTCCGGATCCTCCGGAGAGCGGAGGCTGTTCGCGAACGTGCGGAAGGCGCAGGTGGGGATGGCCGTTATCGGCCAGCAGATCATCGTCACGGCGCCATGACGGTAGGAGAAGTAGATGACGGCGGCGCTGCCTACCAGGCCCACGCACACCACCGAGAGGAGGATGGCCCAGGGGAAGCCGCGCCCGCGAACCCGGCCCTCATGAAGGAGCTTATAGCCGTTCATGAGGTAGTTGAGCGGGGAGTTCTGTGGCTCGCGCATGATACTCAGGTTGAGCAGTCCGGAGACCATGAGGGAGGACGGGCCCAGCGGCCGAGCCCCGAGCAGGCGCATCATGATCGCTCTCGGAAAGACCGGTGGCATGGGCTCGACGATTCCTGCGGCGGAGGCGAGGCGAGCCACGCCGATGAGCACGACGTAGAGGATGCTCATTTGCAGAGCGAAACTCCACCACGACATGCCCGCGCGGAGGGCCCAGACGAGCATCACCGCGTTCGCCAGCACGAATCCGGGGACAGCCAGGACACTCGCCATCGGCGCCGACAGATCGGGTGGGTCGTCGTCTCCGCGTCGGGTGACAAGCCGGCGAAGGCTTAAGGCGACGAAGCCCCTGCAGCGGTACAGCGCGACCAGACTGATGGCGACGAACCCCCCGATCTCCGCATAGTCGAAGAAGCTCTGCGGGTTGAAGCCTCCCGCACGGGTGCCCCAGGGGACGACGCCGAAGCTGGCGCACACCACGAGATAGACATTGAAGAGCACATAGAAGACCCACACGCTGAACGCGATTTCGCCGGGGATCAAGCACATCACCCCGATCACCGCCGGCAGGATGCGGACCTTCATGCCCGACAGGACGGTCCACGGCAGGCCGTAGTTCCGGATCATCTGGCCGGGGTAATGTTCGAGCGTGAAGGCGGGCAGGGCCGGGTAGAGACGGGAAAGCCAGCTGAGCAGCATGAGTCCCGCCGCGGGGACGAACCCGAGCCAGAACACCCTCGAGCGGAAGATACTGCCAGAGGTGGTGGGACGTTCGCCCTCCCCCACCAGCCCCATCGGGATCTCGGTCAACGGGAAGGCGAGCCTCTGCCGCTCGATCCAGTCCTTCCGGAGAATCGCGCCCAGACAGATCAGGGATCCACATAGGGCCAGGATCAAGACGCCCCACGATGCCACGGGCGTCACCCAATCACGCCAAGGAGTGGCGGCCCCCGCTGGCATGCCGGCCCAGAACGACGTGATGGTATCGCCCGACGACGGCTGGAGCCACAGCGGCACGTGCGGCAGGACGGATTCCTCCCACCCGATCTCTCGTCGCGCCTGGTAGAGGGGATAGGCGGTCAACCCGACGGTGTACGGGATGAGGACGGTTATCAGCGCCGCCGACACGGTGAGGATGATGTAGATGGTGAGCACATCGGCGCGGGTGAGTCCCAGGGCAGATCGCCACCTGAGGAACAGCCCGTTCAGCGCCACGAGCACGAAGGCGATGACCACCGGCCCGTTGGGCAAGGTCCCCCAGCCGAAGTTCCAGGTGCGGCTGAGGTAGTTGGTGTAAGGGGCGACGACCGCAGCTATCACGGCCAGCGCAGTGCCCAGCAGGACCGCGCGAAGAGAGATCCCCTGGCTCCAGCGGAGCCCGGCCGTGTCCGGGTCGGCTCCGCCGTCGCTACGAGCTCCCGGCGAGGTCACCGCTCTCGCTTCTCCCAGCCGGTCTCGAAGAGCCGGACCATCTTGTCCTCGCCGTAGGGATGCTTCGCGGCCTCGTCCTCGTCGAACTCCACGCCAAAGCCGGGGGCATCGGAGGGCTCGAGATACCCGTCCACGACCTCGGGAACTCCCTTGAACACATCGCGGGCCCACGGGACGAGGAAGTCGTCGAAGCACTCCTGGATGAGGAAGTGCGGCATGGTGCTGTGGAGATGCGCGTTAACGGCCGTGTTGAGTGGGCTCTGCGCCTGGTGGCAGGCGACTTGGGCCTCATGGGCTCGCGCCAGCGCGGCCGCGCGCAGCACGCCGCTTACTCCGCCACATCGCAGGGCCTCCGGCTGCACGATGCCGATGGCGCCGGATGCGAGCAGAGCCGCGAACTCGCTCGGGTGCCGGAGGCGCTCGCCGCTCGCCACGGGGACCGGGACCGCGCGGGCGACGGCGATGGTCGCCTCGATGTTCTGCGAGTGGACCGGGGCCTCGAACCACATGGGACGAAACTCCTCCAGCGCTCGCCCGATCCGCGTCGCGGTCGCGGTGGAGAAGCGGTCGTGCCCTTCGATCATCAGGTCGACCTCTTCCCCGACCGCCTCTCGCACGGCGCGGATGATGGCCAGCGACAGCTTCTCCTCGGACCGGTCCAGGCTCAAGTAGGCCGTGCCGAAGGGATCGAACTTGAGCGCGGTGTAGCCCATCTCCGTCACCTGGCGGGCCCGCTCGGCGAAGGCGGCCGGCTCCCGCGGGCACGTGTACCAGCCATTGGCGTAGACGCGCAGGCGCTCGTGCAGGCGGCCGCCGAGCAGCCGCCAGACGGGGACGCCGAGGCTCTTGCCGAGGATGTCCCAACACGCGATCTCGATCGCGCAGGCGGCCTCCTTGACGGACAGGAACACGCCCTTGTCCAGCGCGTCGGCGACGCGCAGCGGCTCGCGTGGATCCATGCCGACGACGAAGCGGGACATCTCCTTGACCTCGGCGGCCATCGGCGCGGAGGTGATCGCCGTCGCCTCGCCCAGGCCGGAGACGCCTTCATCCGTGTCGACTCTGACGATGACCCAGTTCTTCCACGGGTTGCCTATGACGAAGGTTGAAACGCGATCGATCTTCACGGGTCGCTCCTCAAGCGAACGGGCCTTTCACGGTGAGCAGATCGGACAGCTCGTCGAGCAGGATGTCGAGCTCGCGGTGGTCGACCTCGTCGAGCGGGGCATGGCTCGGGTTGCGCACAGTCGCAGTCCGTATCGCGCCGCGCCGCCGGAGCACTTCCTTATATATCACCATCGGGTAGAGCGATTCCATCGTCAGCAGCGGCAGGATGCGGTAGTAGATGTGGCGCGTCTCCGAGAGGTCGCCGCGCTCGAACGCCGCCCAGAGCGCGCAGTGCGCGTCGGGGATGTCGCAGGCGGGCATGGTGCCACAGGCGCCGCGAGCGGCCTCGTTCATGAAGAATCGTCCAGCCTGGCCGCCGAAGATGCCCTTGAACTTCGCCTGGTCTTTGATCAGCTCACTCACCTGGGACATGAGGTGAGTGCACGGGTCGGCCTCTTCCTTGACATAGTCCACCTGCGGCAGCTCGTCCACCATGCGCGCCAGCAGATCGGGAGGCATGGGAGTGCCGAGCGGCGGGTGGCAGTTCTGGATGATGATTGGCACTCGAGCGATGTGGGAGATCCCGCGGTAGTACTCGAAGAGGCCGTCTCGAAGCGGTGGCTTGAGCGGCGGCGGCATCGCCATCAAGCCGTCGGCGCCGATATCCTGGGCCGCCTGCGCCATCTCCACCGCGGCCCACTGGGAGCCGCCGGTGACGCTGAGCACGACCGGCGCTCGCTGCCGCGTCTGCTCGACGACGATTTCGCTTACGCGACGCCGTTCGGCATCTGACAGAGTAAACCACTCGCTGGCGTTGGCCGGTATGACCAGCCCATGCACCCCGGCCTCGAGGCAGAACTCCACCTCGGCCCGAAGCGATTCCTCGTCGATGTTGCCCTGCTCATCAAACGGCGTCACGACGATGACGAACACTCCGCGGAACGGCTTGTCCTGCGCCATGCGTGTCTGCTCCTATGCTCCGTGTCTCACGGTTCAGAAGGCCCCGGCCCATAGCGGGCGACGACGTCGTCCTGGGGCTCGTACCCGAGGATATCCCGGGCCGAGCGCAGGCTCAGGATCTCCCGGGATGTGATGGAGGTGCCGAACACGACTGCATAGCCGACGCCCGGCTTCTCGATCGCCAGCCGGAACAGCGACACCGCGTCCCCCGGGCTGAGCCAGATGAGACGCTCGAACTCGCTGGTTCGCAGATCCGGGTGATCGTACGGCAGCAGCCAGCCGATCCGGATCGCCACGAACTCCATCTCCCAGTGGTCGTGATAATAGCGGCCGAGCGCCTCCCCGAAGGCCTTCGACACCCCGTAGGTTGTCTCCGGCTGGAACGGATCCCTCACGTCTATCGTGTGCCGGGCATCCACGAACCCCACGACATGGCAGCTGCTCGCGTAGACGATGCGCCTGACCCCGGCCTCTCTCGCCGCCTCGAAGATGTTGTAGGCGCCGACGATGTTGGCGGGCACGATCTCTTCGACAAAGGGCGCCTCGCGGCTCACCGCCGCGAGGTGCACGAGAACGTCCATCCCCTCCATGAGAGACTGGAGCTTGCCGCGGTCCTGGAGATCGCCGAGGACGGCCGTCGGATCGTCGGGCTCGGGGCGGCGGTAAAGGGTTCGGAGTTCGTACGCGTCGCGGAAGGCCGGCGCGAGCACACGGCCGACCTTTCCGCTCGCGCCGGTGAGGAACACCTTCAACCGGGATGTCTGGCGATCCGCGCCAGGCGACATCTGATCTGCCTCGCCCATGCCTCCGACCCGACTGGCTTCTGTGTTCCAGGCGGACTCGCATGGCCCCTGGTTCGAGCAAGGAGATGGGTGTGCGAGGGGCGAGGAGAGGCCGCCGGAGCAGGGGGGCCGACTACAGATAGCCGCCGAGGCGGTGCATCTGGGGGATAACGCGGACGTTGGCCAGGTGGCGTTTGGCGACGGCCTGGAGGTCGAGCATCTGGCCCGGCGCGGGAGGCTCTACCTCCGGAGAGATCGGCGTCACCGGCTGAAGCACGAGCGGCATCTCCGGCCGGATCCCCCTGATGATCCGGCAGGCGGTCTCGATCTCTTCCTCCTCGCAGGCGGCCGTGACAACGGCCTTCGCGAAGTCGAGGCGCGTCGCATCCTCCACCGCGACCAGGCCGAGCAGGAAGCGCTCGTGGGTACCCCAGATCGGGGCGCGGCGAGTTGACGAGGGGAGCTTGATGTCCGCGCACACCGCGTCGACGTGGGGCAGCAGCCGCACGAGTTCATCGGCGAGGGTGCCGTTCGTCTCCAGGTACGCGCCCAGGCCGAGATCGCCAAGCACCGGCAGCAGCTCCAGCAGGAAGTCGGTGTGCAGCAGTGGCTCGCCGCCGGTCAGAGCCACCGAATGATGCAGGCCCGGCTGCGGCCGGACGAGCCGTCCCACGGCCTCCGCGACCTCCGTCACCGAGAGCGGGTTCGGCTGCTGCTCGAACTCCCCCGCGCCCGCGGTCTGCTCGATGCGGCAGGCGGCGCCCTCTTCCCGTGCGGCCGGCGTGTCGCAGTAGGCGCAGTCGAGGTTGCAGCCGCAGAGGCGAAGGAACACCTGCCGCTCTCCAACCAGCAGCCCCTCGCCCTGCACCGATGAGAAGATCTCGAACACGGGCGCGGTCACGAGAGAGGAGATTACCTGCCCGGCAGCCCCGCTCCTGCCCCTGGAGAGGCACCCCGTTTTGTGTGGCCGTGGGGAGGGGGAAGAATCGAGGGGGGAGGGTGTCCCTCCCCTCTCGAAGCGCATCCACCCTACCGCCCCCCACTTAGGGGCGGGGGGACGACCGGCGATTCGTCCCCCCGCGCCCCCCTCACTCGCCTTTGGCGTTTGCTGGCGACGGGCCGGGGCAAGGCACGTGGGCGGGACGAACGGAGGCCCGAGAGTATACTCTCGGGCGGAACCCGTCGAGGGCCTGCCGGCCCCCGAGCCCCCGGGGCCAGATGTTGGGCAGGAGCTTGCCTCCTGCCTCGTTCCTGCGGGCCAGGGTTCCTGCCCCATCTCTCGGCCGTCGGGGCTCGCCTGCTCTCACTAAGCCAGACACCTCTCCCGTTGGGCAAAAGCCTTGGGCGCCTCGGGTGCCTTGCCTCCTGCCCCCTTTCTCGACGCCCTGTCATCCTGAGCGCGGCGAAGGATCTTGGGAGGCCGAACATCTTGTCCAGCTAGCTTAGCTGCGCGCCCTTGACGGCTGCGCCGTCAAGGCGCGAGAATCACGAGACGGAGGGTGAGGGCATGACCCCGGGGCTGGTGATCAAGGAAGGTCCGCGTATCCGCATTCGACAGTTGCGCGAGGAGGATGTGCCGCGCATGGCTGCCGGCGCTTTCGGCGGCGAGGAGGGGGCGAAACGCTGGTACGCGGAGGAGCTGGAGAAGGGCGACGGGGCCTCCAAAGACTTCCGGCAGTTCGCGGTGGAGACGAAGTCGGGCGAGTGGATAGGCTGGACCGGCTTCTACGGGGACCCCGGCGGGGACGCCGGCGGCTACTTCACCATTGCCGAGCCGTTCCGAGGCCAGGGGTATGGCACCGAGCTGGTGCGGTGCGCCCTGGAGGTCATGTTCCTCGACTGCGAGGCCGCCCGCTGCACCATCGATTACCACGACTGGAACGAAGCTGCGGCGCGCACCTACGCGAAGTTCGGCTTCGAGGAGACCCAGCGCATCCGCATCCCTGAGGACAAGCTCACCGACGAGGACCGAGCCATGGCGCCCGACCGGCCGGTCGACGCGGTGGTCATCACGCTAACCCGAGAGAAGTTCCTCGGGGCTGGCGGCGAGTAGGCCCTGGGCCGGGAGACCTGCCTGCATTGCAGAACGGCTGGGGCAGGAGACACGCTCCTGCCCTACGAGACTCGCCGGCCTGCCCTGAGCGACGTCGAACGGGTCGTCCCCCCGCCGGCAAGTCTGCCCGGCGGGCATCCGCCGGGCATGTCGTTGTGCTGTGATGACTGCGCGCCTGGCATGGGTATGCTCCCCCTGGAAGGGCCAGGCTGTGGCGCGTTGGTTGGGCGGCGACGGCGCCACGCTCTCTGCGCCGCGGTTTGTTCGGGGGCGCGGGCACATGCTATAATGCCGGCCGGCGGGTAGAGAGGATCCAATCGTGGAGAGTGTGAGCTGGACGGCGGAGCGGGCCCGGGCGATTGCGGATGAGATCGAGACGGTCATCGTGGGCAAGCGCGAGGCCGTCGAGATGGTGGTCATCGGGCTGCTGAGCAACGGCCACCTGCTGATCGAGGACATTCCCGGGGTGGGCAAGACGATGCTGGCGCGGGCGCTGGCCGCGGCGCTGGGCGCGAAGTACCGGCGCATCCAATTCACGCCCGACCTGCTGCCCGCGGACATCACCGGCACCTCGATCTTCAACCAGAAGACGAGCGAGTTCGCCTTCCGTCCGGGGCCCATCTTCACCAACGTGCTGCTGGCCGACGAGATCAACCGCGCCACGCCGAAGACGCAGTCGAGCCTGTTGGAGGGCATGGAGGAGTTCCAGGTCACGGTGGACGGCGCGACCCATGTGCTGGAGCGGCCCTTCTTCGTGATCGCGACGGAGAATCCGATCGAGTACCGGGGCACCTACCCGCTGCCGGAGGCGCAGCTCGACCGGTTCCTCATGCGCATCAACCTCGGCTATCCGACGCCGGATCAGGAGGTGGTGGTGCTCGACCGGCAGGTGAAGGAGCACCCCATCCACTCGGTCAAGCCGGTGGCGGAGCGAGATGAAGTGCTGCAGATGCAGCAGAACATCCGCGATGTGCACATCGACCCCTCGTTGAAGCAGTACATGGTGGACATCGTTGCGGCCACCCGGGAGCATTCGTCCCTGGTGCTGGGCGCGAGCCCGCGTGCCTCCATCGGCCTCATGCGCACCGGCCAGAGCCGGGCCGCGCTGCAGGGCCGCGAGTACGTGCTGCCGGATGATGTGAAGGCACTCGCCGCGCCGGTGCTGTGCCACCGCCTCATCCCCAAGCCCGAGGCGAGGATTCGGCCGGACGAAGTGGCGTCAGTCGTCAGCGAGATCCTCGACCAGATGTCCGTGCCGGCGGTGTAGTCGGGCCGGCCCGCTGCTGCTCCCCTTGACGAACAGGCGTGTTGCTGGCATAGTCGCGCCGGTGCTCGCCGCCCGACTTGCCGCGGCATCCTGCGCCGGAGATGCGAGAGCCGAACGGTGTCACTTGATTCACCGATAACCAGGATCATTGTGAGCATACCGGCCTTCCTGCCGGCCATCATCCTGCACGAGGTGGCGCACGGCTACGCGGCCTATCTGCTCGGCGACGATACGGCCAAGCGCGCCGGCCGCCTCACGCTGTCGCCGGTGGCCCACTTCGATCCCATCGGCGCGCTCTTCTTCGTCTTCACCAGCATCGCGGGCGTCGGCTTCGGCTGGGCGAAGCCGGTTCCGGTGGCGACGCACATGCTGCGCAATCCCCGCCGAGACGACATCCTCGTGAGTCTGGCCGGACCGGCCGCCAACTTCGCTCAGGCGGTGGTATGGGCGGTGCTGCTGCGGTTCCTGTTCCGGCTGCCCGCCAGCGATTTCGTGCTCGCGCTGGCGACCTTCTGTTACCTCGCCGTCATGATCAACGTCGTCCTGATGGTGTTCAACCTGCTGCCCATCCCGCCGCTGGACGGCTCCCACGTCGCGCTGCGGCTGCTCGGCGTCGACGACCCGACCCTCGCCAGCCGGCTTGCGCCGATCGGGTTCGTCGTCCTCTTCCTGCTGGTCGGCACGCGGTTCTTCGGCGGCATCTTCGGCGGGCTGATAGGCCGCGTCCTCGACCTGTTCGTGCGGTAGTGGCTGTCGGCCTGGCGAGGCAGGCCCGCCGCCGCCATGTCCCGAAGGAATCCCCCGGAACACGTGAGGAGCGAACGCTGTGATAGCTGGCCTGAGAATTCTTGTCGAGCAACTGCCGGAGGAGGTTGTCCCTTTCGGGGGCAGTCAGTTCGCATTTCCGATAAGCGAGGTCTTGTTTGGGTCGCCGCCCGACCTCGCGTGGGTTCGAGAGGAGGTCGAACGGCTCGACGCAAGCGACGCGGAGCCACACGAGGCCGCCTGGGTGGCCTTGGCGGCGGCCGAAGCGGCGGAGTCGGCGCGGCCCGACCGCGGGGAGTGGTTTGTCACCGACGGGCAGTTCCGCGGGATTGTCTTCATGGGTATCAAATGGCGGGCCGGGTGGGCGCTGGTGCTCGGCGAGCACCAGGAGGCGTACGCCCGCGCCTTCGACGATGCCGGCTTCATGACGTTCGTGACGCGGCCCGGCCTGAAGGTGGGTCGCTTCTTGGGAGAGCGCGAGACAGCGTCGATCTACTTCGCGCAGCTCCTCGCGCGGTATGCCCTGCTCTACAGCGACGTCGAGCCCGGGCAGAGCCACGAGCTGACGCACTTCATCGAGGATCACGGCCCGGCCGTGCTGGTGGTCTCCGGCCGCATGAAGCCTGTCGAGGCGCTGCTGTGCTTGTCGCTCATGCGGCTCGGAGTGGGGGTGATCATCGCCGAAGCAGACTTCCCGTGGCAGGTGGGCAACCGCGTGGAGGTCGATTCGCCCGAGGCCGCGGTCGCCGCGACCGGGGGCTTCCAGAACCTGCGAATCCGATCGCAGGATGATCCGCTCTCCGCGCTGCCCGAATACGCCGACCCCGCCTTTCTGCGGGAGGAGTTCGAGCCGGCCCGGCGGCTCGGCGGGGGGCCGAGCAGCTTCCTCTTGCTGCGGGCCGGAAAGGCGGCAGAGGCGGTCAGGACCGAGGCTCTGGCCGATGGCGGCACGGCCGCAACCGAGGACATCGGCATTCTGGTCACCATAGATGATCCGACTCTGGACGCGCCGGCCGCGGAGGAGCTGGAGCGCGCCGCGGTCGGCTACCTGAACCTCCTGCGCGGAGTGCGAGTGGAGCAGGCCGACCCGCTGACGCTCGCACTCAAGGAGGGAGGGGGCCCGACCCTGGAGCAGATAGGCGAGGTCGTCCGGCGCGGCCTCCGGCTCGAGTACCCGCGGCTGGGCCCGATCCGGGTGGAGGTTATAGCCGATGGGGCGCGGCTCGAGGGCCTGGCCGCGGAGGCGAAGGCGGAGCGGGAGCGCCGGCGGGACGAGACCGAGCGGATGGCCGAGGGCGACGAAGCCGAAGTCTACTCGTGCGAGTCGTGCGCGCCCTTCTCCCGCGAGCACGTGTGCTTCGTCCATCCGCTTCGCACCCCGATGTGCGGCCGGCCCTGGCGAGAGATGCTGGTCGGCGCGCGGTACATGGGCGTGAGCGCCGGCCGGCCCTGGCGCAGGCGCGGCCGGCCGGAGAACTGCTGCACGGTCGTGCCCCTCGGCCGCGAGATCGATCCCGTGAAGGGGGAGTACGAGGGCCTGAACGAATTCGTCCGACGTGCCACCGACGGCCGGATGGAGCGCGTGTTCTTGCACTCGGTGAGAGACTACCCCCACAGCTCCTGCGGGTGCTTCTACGCCCTCGCCTGGTGGAGCGAGGAGATGGGCGGCATCGGCCTCATGCAGCGGGGCTTCTCCGGGACGGCGCCCGATGGGTCCACCTGGAACACGCTGGCCAATCGGGCCGGCGGCAAGCAACAGCCCGGCATCACGGGCCTCGCCATCGGGTACATGCGCTCCCCCAAGTTCCTCCAGGGAGACGGCGGCTGGGGCGCGGTCAAGTGGATGACGCAGAGGCTCAAGGACGAGCTGCGAGAGGCCGTGCCGGAGGTCGAGGGGATCGCCACAGAGGAAGACGCAGGAGAGTAGATCTCCCTCGCGGGATCTCCCGCGAACGCCGCGCGCAGCCCGCGGACAGGAGCGCAAACGATCCCGTCGAAGCGGGCACCCGGAAGGGGGTGAGGAGCATGCGGTTCGCCTTCTGCAACGAGGGCTTCGGGGAAGCCGCCTGGCCCCTCGTGTGCCGCACCATCGCGGAGGCGGGGTATGACGGCGTGGAAATCGCGCCCTTCACCTTCGCGCCCAGCGTGCAGAGCATCCCGTCCCATCGCCGAGCCGAGATCCAGTCGGCCGCGCACGACGCGGGCCTGGAGATCGTGGGCCTCCACTGGATTCTGGCGGAGACAGAGGGGCTGCACGTGGGGCATCCCGATGCCAGCGTCCGTCGGCGCACGCGGGACTACGTGTGTCATCTCGCGGACTTCTGTGCCGACCTCGGCGGCCGGGTGATGGTGCTCGGCTCGCCCAACCAGCGCGGGCAGGTCGGAGGCGCGAGCGATGAGGACACGTGGAGGTGGGCGGCCGAGACTCTCGAGGGCGCGCTCGACACCCTGGCCGAGCGCCAGGTCATGCTGTGCATCGAGCCCCTCTGCACGGAGGAGACGGAGTTCATCAACACCGCGGAGGAAGGCCGGCGGCTGGTGGATGAACTCGGCCACCCGAGCTTCGGGCTGATGCTCGACGTCCACGCCATGGCCCTATCCGAGTCGCGCCCCATGGAAGACGTGATCAAGGACCAGCGCGAGGTCTTGGCACACGTCCACGCCAACGATGCCAACCGGCAGGGCCCCGGGTGCGGCGAGGTGGACTTCCATCCCATCCTGAAGGCCCTCCGCCAGATCGGATATGACGGCTACGTGTCGGTGGAGCCGTTCGAGTTCGACCCGGACGCGGAGACCGTGGCGCGGCGGTGTGTTCGCTACCTGCGGGACTGCCTGCCCAGTGAGTGATTGCATTCATGACATCTGAGCCCGAGCCCCAGGTGGAGATCAGCATCCCGCATCGGCTTCGGCCCCTGGCCGGAGAGGAGCGCGTGGTGCGTGTCTCGGCGCGCTCCGTCGGCGAGGCGCTGGAGGCGCTGGTGGAACGCCATCCCGCGCTCCGCTCGCGGCTGCGGGATGGGGATGGGAAGCTGCGCCCCTCGGTGCTGTTCTTCCTCAACTCCGAGGACATCCGGGCAAAGGACGGCGAGGAGACACCGGTGAGCGATGGCGACACGCTGGGCATCGTGCCGGTGGCCGATGGAGGGTGAGAGCGCGCGGCCGCTATGGACAAGTGCTGCTTAGGCATGCTACCATAGTACAGCCAACATCTAGTGAGACCACTGCGAAGGAGTTCGACGGATGTGTGAGTGCTGCAAGCCTGAGCCGAAGACGTGTGAGAAGGGAAAGGATCCGAAGACCTGCACGACCGAGCAGGTCAAGGATTGCCACGGCGACACCAAGAAGCACGAGTGCGAAGAGGCCTCCGCCGAGGCCTCGAAGTAGCTGGGGGGTTGCCGTGAGCGGCGCGGCCTTTCGGCCGCGCCGCTTTCGTTTGGCCGGGCAGAGGGCGGCGGGGAAGGGGCCAGTGCCCGAGCCGAAGAAGTGCGACCGAAGCGGATGTAATGGAGGAGTAGGAATATGGCCTGGAAGTATGCCGTGTTCACCGTGATGTGCCCCGAGTGCGACCTGGAGGAAACGGGCGCGCTCGCCAAGTCGGCGGGCCTCGACGGGCTGGAATGGCGGGTGGCGAAGAAGGCGCCGGAGCCCATAAGAGAGGTGAGCTACTGGGGCGCCAACCGCTCGACGGTCGATGTGGATGACCCCGCGGCCGACCTGAAGCGGGCGAAGGAGATCGCCGACCGGCACGGCCTGGCGATGCCGATCCTGGGAACCTATATGAAATGCGATGAGCTTGCCGTGGTAGAGGCCGTCATGCAGGCGGCCTCCGATGTGGGCTGCGGCAAGATGAGGGTCGGCCCGCCGGGCTACGATGGCTCCCGCCCCTATCACGAGCTGCTCGCGGAGGCCGCCCGCGACTTCGAGAAGGTGGCAGCGCTCGGCAAGAAGTACGGCGTGCAGGCCTGCGTCGAGATGCACATGGGGAACATCACGCCCTCGGCCGCCCTCGCCCATCGCCTGGTCTCGAACTTCGATCCGAAGGAGGTGGGCGTCATTTACGATCCCGGCAACACGGTGGTGGAGGGGTCGGAGAACTTCGATCTCGCGCTGGAGATCCTCGGCCCGTACCTGAGCCACGTCCATGCGAAGAACTGCCTGTGGGCGAAGACCGGTGAAGAGGGCGGGGTCGCCAAGTGGGAGTGGCGCATGGCCGCCGTCAAGGAGGGCCAGATCGACTGGCAGCAGATCGTCGCCTCCCTGAAGAAGGCGGGGTATGAGGGCTGGCTCTCCTTCGAGGATTTCTCCGAGGGCGACACGAAGGCGAAGCTCGCCGAGGCGCTTGGGTATCTGAAGCAGCTCGAAGCGGAGTCGCGCTAGCGCGAGCATCGTCCCGCGGCACAACTAAGTAAGAGAGGCGAGGCCCGCCATGGCCGGGCAGCAGAGCAGCCCGAACATCGTCCAGATCATCTGCCACGACCTCGGGCGGCATCTCCGCTGCTACCGCCGACCCGATGTCGAGAGTCCCAACCTCGATCGGCTCGCCGCCGAGGGCATGCGGTTCGCCAACTGCTTCGGCGCCTCGACGCCGTGCAGCCCCGCCCGGGGCTGCTTCATGACAGGCCGCTACGCCCACTCGAACGACCAGATCGGGCTGGCGCACCGCGGGTTCCCACTGCCAGAGGAAGAGCGGACCATCGTCGACCATCTCAATGCGGCCGGGTACGTGACAGCCCACATCGGCCTGCAGCACGAGCGCCACGACCCGCTTGCCAACCGCTATCAGGTCAACGACCAGGAGAGGAACCGGTGCGAGGTCGTGGCGCAGAAGGCGGCGGAGTTCCTGCGGGGCCGGGCGCCGAAGCGCGGCGCGCCCCTCTACCTCAACGTCGGCTTCTTCGAGGTGCATCTGCCGTTCGACCGGCCGGAGTACAGGCCCGACGACCCCGCCTCCGTCGCGGTGCCCGAGTGGCTGCCCGACAACGCTGGCGTGCGAGAGGAGCTGGCGCGGTTCAACGGCGCGATACGGTTCATGGACGAGGCGGTCGGCGTGATCCTCGGCGCGGTCAGCGACACGGGGCTCGACGGGGAAACGATCGTGATGTTCACCACCGACCACGGGATGGCTTTCCCGCGGGCGAAGGGAACGCTCTACGACCCGGGGATCGGGGTCGCGCTCATCATGCGCCCGCCGCGCGGCCTGGGCACGGCGGGCCTGGTCGTGGATGACCTCGTCAGCCACATCGACATCGCCCCGACGTTGCTCGCCGCGGCCGGCGTGCCGATAGCCGACTCAATCCAGGGCCGCAGCTTCTGGGGACTGCTGGCCGGCGGCGACTACAAACCGCGGGAGTGCGTGTTCGCGGAGAAGAACTTCCACGACTGCTACGACCCCATCCGCGGCGTGCGCACCAAACGCCACAAGTACATGCGCAACTTCGAGCCGCGGCCGAGGATCATTCTCTCCACCGATATCAGGAAGAGCCCGGCCTCCGACGAGCTCTGGACCTGGGCGGCCGAGCCGCGGGAGGAGGAGGAGCTGTACGACCTCCAGGCCGATCCGCTGGAGATGGAGAACATCGCGCAGGACCCGGCCGCGGCGAGCGTGAGAAACGAGCTTGCTGCGCGGCTGGAGGAGTGGATGGAGAGGACCGGAGACCCGATCCTGAGAGGGCCGATTCCGGCCCGGCCCGAGGCCCAAGTCGATCCGCCCTATCCCGCCATCACACCGGAGGCATAGGTTCGCCGCCCGCGGGCGAAGCGCGGTGCGCGCCGCGCCGTCGCTGGACGTCGGTCCCGCGCGGGCCGCTCAGTCGGCGATGTAGCCCAGGGCCTGGAGCTTCGCCAGCGTCGCGTCGGAGAGGTCGATGACGGTGAAGTCGTGCTCGCGGCCGATGTCGTGTTGGGCCGCCGTCTTCTTCGCCGCGCTGGCCCGCCGCTTCAGGCGGTCGCCCATATCCGCGGCCGCCTCCGTCTCCGACAGGTCCTCCTGCTCCCGAGGGTCGGCCAAACGGTCGTACACGAGAAGCCATTCCTCCGTCAGCCGTGTAGCCGGACGCCAGATGGCCTTGTAGCGTTCTGTTGTCAAGGCGCCCTGCTCGGAGCCGTACAAGACACCTTCGGAGTATACTTCTCCACCGGTCTCGCCAGTCCTGCGAGGCAGGGGTTTTCCCTGGAAATCGCCTGGGTGGGCCATTCCCGCCGCTGAGAAGAAGGTCGCAGGAAGGTCGGCCAGGCCAACGACGCGCCCAATCTCTCGATCGGCCTGTACGCCCCGCGGCCACTTCACTAGCAGCGGCACCCGCAGCACCTCCTCGTGCATGGTGTGGCCGTGCTCGAAGCCGCCGTGGTCGAACAGCTCCTCTCCATGGTCGGAGGAGATAACGATCAGAGAGGAATCCCACAGGCCGGCGGCACGAATGCCGGCGAGCAGCTCGCCCACCCACCGGTCGGCGAAGCGCACCTCCTCCGCGTACATCAGCCGGCAGAACTCCTGGTAGCGCGCCTTCCTCTCCGCGTCGCGGTGCGCCATCTTCTCCTGCCAGTAGTCGCGCCGGGTGAGCCAGAAGCTCGGGTACTGCTCGCGCAGTTCTTGCGCGGTGTCGGGGCTGTTGTAGGGAGCGTGTGGGTCGAGGTAGTGCACCCATAGGAAGAAAGGCTCGCGCCGGTTGAGGCGCAGCCACGAGAGCGCGTTCTGGGTCACGGTGTCGGCCGGCGTGAGCATGGCGCCGACCTCTGCGCCATCCTCGTTGCGGAAGTGGTCGAACCCCCTCGCCCAGCCGCGCTCGGCCGTCAGGAAGCAGTTGGTCAGCTCGGCCGCCGTCGCGTATCCGGCCCCGCGGAGGTGCTCGTGGAACACGTCGACCTCCTCGGGCAGCCTGGCCGCGAACATGTACCAGTCGTGGTTCCACGGCGTCGGCAGCTTCAGGCCGCACTCCGATGGCGGCAGCGAGGTGAAGATGCTGCCGAAGGACGTGAGCGTCCACGGCGCGGACACATAGGCCGCGTCATAGCGCGTCGCCTCGGCCGCGAAGGCGTCGAGGTTCGGGGTGAGCCCGGCGTCACTTCCGTAAACTCCGAGATGGTCGGCGCGCAGCGCGTCGATAGTGATGAAGACGATGTTCGGGCGCTGGTCGTTCGGAGCGCGGGCGGGGGCGGGGCCGCCGCGCAGGAGGCCGTCCGGAGGAAGCGCAGTCAGCCACACGAGCACGGGCGAAAACGCGGCCGCTGTGGCGAAGTGTCCGACGACGAGACGCCACGGGCGCGCGGCACACCTCCCCGCGGGAGCGCGTCTCCTCGCCAGCGCCCACCCCAGCAGGGGCGAGGCCGCGAGGCCGATCAACGAACCAAGTGCGGCCGAGCGTAGGGCCTCAAGGGCGCTCAGCGCCGGCCAGGCCTCCGACCAGTGTCGCAGGCCGAGCGCGATCCCAACCAGGGACCCGCCGATGGCCCCGGCCCGCAGCGCTGCGATATACGGCCTTCTCGACATTGTTCGCCTATCAGCTGTGCTGGGGGAAACGTCGTGTGGTCGATACCTTGATCTTCAACAGAGGCCGCGTCGCGGCCCCGGCGAGACCAGCCTCCGGGTCTCCCTCCATGCCACTACTTCTGTTCCGCACTCGGGGCGGCCCGTCACGTGCGATTTTGGGGATGGGATGTGCGGCCTGGGCGGCCGCCCGGGCTAGCTCTGGCGTCCTCGGCCTGAGTTCGGGCCGGCCCCTTGGCTAGAGAGGGGGCTACTCCGGGGGATAGACCAGGTGGGGCTCGAGGTCAGTCACCTTGATCCACCAGAGAACGGGGCTCTCGTCCGCGCCGATCCAGAGGCTGTGCGT
This sequence comes from Candidatus Hebobacterum abditum, assembly GCA_029821875.1. Lineage (GTDB taxonomy): Bacteria > Armatimonadota > Hebobacteria > Hebobacterales > Hebobacteraceae > Hebobacterum > Hebobacterum abditum. Next base: position 65,955 of record JALGXW010000018.1, read on the forward strand.
CTGGATTCCCTGCATGCCCCCCGCCCACAGGAAGCGCAAGGTCCAACGCTGACCCTTCTCCTTGGATCCAACCCACTGCCAGCCACCGGGAGGGCCGTTCTGGATGCCATCCCAGTCAG
>JALGXW010000005.1 GCA_029821875.1 Candidatus Hebobacterum abditum
GATGCCATCCCAGTCAGCCAGCTTCACCCCGTTGACGTCGAGCCACGTGTTGTCGTCGGAGGCATAGCCCTTCTGCCAGCGGTCCCAGTTCTGGGCGCAGATCTGTATCCAGAGGGTATCGCTGCCGGCGAAGACGTACTTCTTCCACACATAGCTGGGGTGGGGCGATGTCGTTGGCTGAGTCCATGGCGCGACGCCCAAGAACTGGCTGGGCGTCTGACCTGGTGCCCGCTCGTTAGGATGTACCTCAAGCAGCACTTTCGCCGACCCTCCTGCGAACTCGCTGGCCCCTCTGTCGGGGCCGGCGCCGGAGGGCACCGGGTGCCCCCAGAAGTCCTGGCCGCCATTGTCCGGGACAGCCATACCGGAATCGATGCAGGGCGAGTTCGCCCGAAGCCGATAGCCAGCACAGCTCCCGCGTCCCAGCCCCGCCGAACCTGGATCCACCAGCAGGGGGTCGCTCGTGATCTTGTGGGGGTCGGCTGGCTCGCTCGCCGGATGGTACCCGTAGAACACGTTGTAGTCGAAGACGATGTTGGTGGTGGAGCTGAAGTTGAAGTCTGCTGCGGGGGAGTTCGTGTTGTAGTGGATGTTGTTCCAGAAGTACGTGTCCTGATTGTACTGGCCGCCGCAAGGGCCGCTGTCCAGCCAGTGGGGGTCGGTGTCATCGAGGTAGACAGTGTTGTTGTAGATGTAGTTGTCCCAGGCCTTTCCGACAAGGCGCCAGATTCTCGTCTGGTCGTTCTGGCTGATATTGTAGCGGAAGTGGTTGTCGTTGCAGAAATTGCTGTAGGGGCCCTCGCCAGTGCAGTCGGGGGCGCCGATGATCATGAGGAAGCCGCCGTCGTTGTCGTGGCTGTAGTTGTACTGGTAGACGCAGCGCTGGGAGCAGCCGTCAATGTCGAAGGCCATGCCATCCCAGGTCTGCATGGAGTCGTACACTTCGTTGTACTGGATGATGGCGTCGTCGGAGGCCCAGGTCCAGAGGGCGGCGTTGGCCTTGTCAGTCCAGTAGCAGGAGCGGCTGACGACGTTGTACTCGGCGAGGGCGCCGGCGGTCTGGTGGACATTGATGCCGTCGCCGGCGATGTTGTCAACGACGTTGCTGCGAATGACGACGTTCGTATGCAGGGAGGGGGAGGCCTGGGTGCATGACCGCCCCCAGTTGGTCCAGAGTTTGATGCCGCTGCGCTCACAGGCATAGACGTTGCACGCCTCGATCAGCACGTCGTCGAAGTTGGTGGGCGTCGTCGACCCTTCCACGTCAACCAGAATACCCGCGTTGCACTTGGCTTGGTCACGCCCCGCGGTGAGGGAACCATTCACATCGTGTACGTCCAGGCCGACGAGGTAGATGTGCGCCAACGTGCCGACGTCTTCGCCCAGGATGCGGACCCCCTGCCTGATGGCTGGGCCCGCAGCATCGTAGTTGGTGATCTCCAGGTTGCCGATCTCCCAGTACTCCTGGTTGTGGAGAAGCAGCGCTTCCTGCTCGACCCCGTTGCCGTTGATGAGCGGCTTGGGGCCCGTGCCGTACATGTCGATCACAATCGGATTCCCGGGGGTGCCAGAGCCTTTGGGGTAGAGGCGCTGATCGTTCCATACACAGTCTGCCTTAAGCAGAATCTGGTCGCCGGGGGCGAATGTCGTGGCGTTGACATTGGCCAGACTCTCCCAGGCTGCGCCCGGGCTGGTGCCGCTGTAGCCGTCGCTGCCGCCCACACTGTCAACGTAGTAGGTCGTGCCCCAGGCACAGGCCGCGAAGCCCAGAGAAAGACATGCGGCTGTGAGCAGCACGAGCAGGGCCAACTGCCCGGTGGAGCTGGCTTTCTCGATCCATTCTCGCATGCGCCCTATCTCCCTATTGCGACGTGGCCGACTCGACTTCAGGCCACAGCCCCGTCTCCCCTTCCAGGTCGACCGGCTGGAACCACCAGAGTGTGCGGGCCCCATCGGCCTAGAGTTCGAGCGCGTGCAGAGCAGCGGTGAGGACTGCTGGGCGAGACACCATCACGCAGGCGGATATATCGACGCTTCCTCGAGATCGGTCACCTTGATCCACCAGAGAAGGGGGCTCTCGTCCGCGCCGATCCAGAGATTGTGCGTCTGGATTCCCTGCATGCCCCCCACCCACAGGAAGCGCAAGGTCCAACGCTGGCCCTTCTCCTTGGATCCGACCCACTGCCAGCCACCGGGAGGGCCGTTCTGGATGCCATCCCAGTCAGCCAGCTTCACCCCGTTGAGGTCGAGCCACGTGTTGTCGTCGGAGGCGTAGCCTTTCTGCCAGCGGTCCCAGTTCTGGGCGCAGATCTGTATCCACAGGTTATCGCCGGCAGCGAACACGTACTTCTGCCACACATAGCTAGGGTGGGCTGATGTCGTTGGCTGAGTCCATGGCGCGAGGCCCAAGAACTGCTTGGGCGTCTGCCCCGGCGCCCTCTCATTGGGATGCACTTCCAGTACCACCTTCGCCCCCGGCCCGAGGTCAGCGCGCTCCGCGATCCGATCGGCGATCTGCTGGCGGTAGCTGTCGAGAGCAGCCTCGAGATCGGCGCAGTAAGACGGTCCGGGGGAGAGCCCTGCGAAGTACTCGCCGGAGTCTACCGGGTAGTCGGGGATGTCATCCAGCAACGACTGGAGCAGAGCCTCCGCCTGATTCGCCCACGCGATGAACTCCGGAATTCCGGTGGTCTTCGCCTCATCAGCCAGGCGAGCGAGGGTGGCGGCATAGCGGTAGTCGCTGATGCCCTGGCTGGCCCACTCGTACTTCAGTGTTGCGATAGGGCCGTTGGGCGACGGGTACGTGAAGTGCCACTGGTTGTTGAACGGGCTGTAAGGGAATGGGTCCCAGCCCCCGCCGTCGAGCCAGTCGAAGTGCCACTCCCAGCAGCCGTCGCCGACCTCATACTGGTAGTAGCCATAGATGAACCGCAGGTCGGCCCATCGGTGCTGGCTCCACATGTCGTGGTCCCACGTGTTGTAGAACCAGATCGGCTTCTCCTGGGCCAGCGCCTTTGTGATCAGCCCCGAAGACGCCGACCAGGGATGGGTCTGAGCGACATCGGTCTCATCGACTATGACCGTATAGTCGAGGCCGCCGTTGCTGTCCGACATCACGGTCACCGTGCTGACCACGCCTGGGACCTGGTTGGCCAGGTCGCAGTAGGCCAGGGTGTCGGCCAGGTTGCGGTTCCAGGACTGGATGCCCGCTTCGCGTGGTTCATCGACCAGGTACATCACGAGGGGGAGCCCCGATGTGCTACCCCAATCCACGATGCGTCCCAGCACGTCTTTGTAGGAGGCGTTGAAGTTGGAGTCGAACTCGCTGACCGAGCTGTGTCGGAGTATCTGGTTGGCGATGCTGAGGGTGCCAGCCTGATCGTGTCCCAGGCCACCGAAGCCCGTGTCCGCCATGGCCGAGACGTATCGATCGAGCTCCGTCATGTTGAGCCCGTCCACCCAGCCTGTGCTTGGATTGACGGGCCAGCACTCCGGCGTGGGGAACTGAACCGCGTTGAAACCGTGGGCGAGCATGTCGGCGAAGTCGAGGCGGAGCATGTCGTCCCCCGCGCCGGCCAAACCGGGGAAGTCCTTGAAGCAGTAGCGGTCATCGGGGCCGACATAGTACCAGCCATAGGACATGTGGTCCGCCGGGTCCAGTTCGAACGGCCATACGGTGACGGTCAACGGCACTACCAGGTCCGTGCCAGAGGTGTGGATCGTCACCGTACCAGTGTAGGTGCCTCCTTCCGCGTCGTTCGGGACGTGGACGTCAAGCCAGAACTGCTTCGTGATCTGCTCCGGGATGCCGATGGGGAAGTCATCCTGGAGGATATGCGGCCGCCAGTTGAGCACGGGCACGAAGAACTCCGAGTTCGGCCCTGCCATATAGCGCACGTGGCGGCAGTTGGTCGCCGCGGCCGGGATCGTGTGTCCGTCACCGTCGCTCAGGTCAGTCACCTCCACCCATACGTTCGTGAGGTCAGTCAACGCTCGGATTGCCAGATTCGCCGCTCGCGTCTCGCCGCGTGCCGCCTTGACCTGAAGCGCGATGCTCGGCCGCGGATCAGGGGGCAGCGTATCTGCGTGGCAAGGATCGAGGGTCGGCACAGGCCAGGCCGCATATCCGCGGACTGTTTCTGCGCTCGTGGGAGTGAAGGTCAGATCATAGGGTTCGTTCACGTAGTAGGTGGCCGCGAACTCGGCCGCTCTGTCCGCCTCCCAGTCGGCGATGCGGCCGCTCATCTCGCCGGAGAGACTCGTCGGATAGACAATGAGCATGTAGGCCCAACAATCGACGAAGCTCAGGTCGAGGTGCCCGTCGCTGACGGCTACGCTGAACCCATAGGCCGGGAAGTGGGGATCGACATACCGCTCCCAATAGGAGGTCGTCAGCGGATAGCCGTCGCCAATGCCCCGGTAGTAGTAGGAATCACTGTAGAAGGAGGTGGAGTCAACCGTGGTCTCGGCCTGGAGGACACCCTCCGCCCAGACCTGCCAGCCTCGCACCGGCATGCCGTGCCATTCGCCGGAACGCGCAATGACGTAGATGCCGTACGTATCGTTCGGGACATCGAGGCGGAAATCCATCTGCTGGCCCGCCCCACCCCAGACATCGTTCCTCGTGCAATCGCGACAGAGGTCGTCCGGGCCTCCGAGGTCGGCGTCATACCGGGGGTCGCCCCCACTCCACCCCCACCAGCCGCCGCCGACCGGATATGTGTCTGCCGCGGTCACCCGGAAGAAGTCCGGCCAGCGCGGCGACGTGTCTGTGCCGAAGTCGAACTTGTAGATCTCTCGAGACGCGTCCGCCCACGGATCGTCGACCACGGTCTCCAGGCGCACGTAATCGCAGTACATGTCCGTCGCGCTGGAGAACCCCGATCCATAGAAGAGGAAGCGGCCGATGTTCGCGGCGTCCACATCGCCGGTGTCATCGTTTCGGGGGAGGTTATGGAGATCGATCTCGATGGTGTTCGCGCCCGGTATCAGAGTCCGTTCCGTGTAGTAGCGCTTCGCCCAACTGCTCCCGGCCACCGAGTCGCTGATTTCGACGTGAAGGAGAAGAGCGAACGCGTTCGGGTTGTAGAAGTCCATCAGGAAGACGTCGTAGCCCGACCAGTCGGTGATGGGGAAGCTTGTCAGGTTCATGCCCGGCCAGCTTGTGGGAGGGGGAGGCATCCCGAGGAGGCAGCTGTAGCTGCCGCTTGTCGCGTTCGCGGTGACGCGGGAGAGGGTCGCGGGAGTGGGATCACACCATCCGTCGGGGCAGTAGACGATTGCGCCAGTCGGCTCCCACTGGGCGAGATCGGGCGCGGTCTCGAAGTCCGATAGGACGAAGACTGCGGACACCGCCGCTCCCGGCACCAGCCCCAGCAGGAGGACGGCGGCCACGCTCACAGAAGCGCCACGCACCACACTGCCTCCTTCTCTCCTGTATGGTACGCCCATGTCAGTGTCGGACGCGTGTGTGCCAGCCCGGCCAGACTTGCGCTACTTAAGTTTCCACTATCCGGCATGAAATGACAAGGGCCCAGCCACGCTTGCGCGCCGGCCCTCTCATGACCTCTGCGGCCTCTTCCGCGTCACGATTCGAGGTGACCGGTCCGTGCCCCAGTCAGCTGCATGAGGAGGAAGGGTACGATAGGCGGCTTCAGAGCGGTCGTGGCGTACCCGGTGCTCAGTTGAGGGAGATCGACTCGAAGATGCGCTGCGGCAGCGCGTCGCGGTTGTCTTGGGTCACAGTCAGAAGCCCGACGTCGGCACGGCTCTTGACAGCATCTGCAAAGGGATGCCGGGCGGCCATGATCGTCCCAAGTACACGGGCCTCGCTGTCGAGGCTGGCAAGTACTGCTCGGCGAAACGCGTCGGAACACAGTTCCATCTTGCCGATCTCGTCCATCACCAAGACTATGCGACCGTCGGCTGTTGCGGCGATGCCCCGCTCGAGCTCCGGCACCGCGAGCTGATCGATGGCCTCGACCTGCACGCCATAGGCGCCGACGCGTGGCGGGCCGGGTCGATCTCTCGAGGCAAGCAGTTGCCGCTGGCCGTCGAGAAGTTCGATGGCGAACCCCTCCCGTCTCCGGCCGCGCCGTATCTCCGGCGTCCAGAAGCCGAATGCACTCCATCCCGCAGCTCGGAGCCGAGGGACGACGGCCGACAACACAGTGCTCTTGCCTGAGCCCGGCGAGCCGGTGAGCAGGATGTGGCGCGTCTGAGGCGCTTCCACCACGGCCCCCTGCGAGTCGTTGCCTGGTGAGACAGTGTGAACCCCTGAAGCGGCCCTGTCTGAGGCCTGGAACCGATGCTGCCGGCGCAGGCGCTACACCGGCCTCGGCCTTCCGATGAGGCTGAGAAACTCCTCTCGCGTGGCGATGGAGGACCGGAATGTCCCGAGCACCGAGGATGTCGTCATCATCGAGTTCTGTTTCTCGACCCCGCGCATCATCATGCACAGATGTCGCGCCTCGACAATGACGCCCACGCCCTCCGCGTCGATCGCATCCTCGATAGCGCGCGCCACCTGCTCGGTAAGTCGCTCCTGTATCTGCAAACGCCGCGCGTACATATCTACAAGCCGCGCGAGCTTGCTGAGTCCGAACACGCGATCTCTCGAAACATAGCCGATGTGGCAGCGCCCGTAGAAGGGCAGCATGTGATGCTCGCACAGGCTATAGAGCTCGATATCCCGCGCGATGATCATATTGTTGGTTTCCTGCGTGAAGATGGCGCCGTTTATGAGTTCGTCGACGTCGGCGCGGTAGCCCGATGTCAGGAACGCCATCGCCCTCGCGAAGCGGTCCGGCGTCGCGAGGAGACCCTCGCGGTCGGGGTCCTCTCCGATCTCGATCAGAAGCTCCCTAACGAGCCGCCTTACTTTGTCGTGATCCATTCGCAAGTTCCCTCCTGACCTCCTCAGTGTAGGTGGCAAGTCGTTCCATGCCGTGCTCGGCGAACCGGCCCGCGATCGCGCGAAGAGAGCGCCCGTCGCCCGGGAGAACGGCCTCGGGGGCCAGTTCTGCCAGTGGAACCGCCAGGAACGGGCGCGACACGATGTCGGGATCGGGCACCGTGAGGTCCGGCGAAGATATCATGCGAGCGTCGTATAACAGAATGTCGAGATCCAGCGTGCGCGGTGCATACGTGTCGGCCGTGCGGACGCGGCCCATCTCCGACTCCACCGCGCGCAGGACGCCGTACTTGAGTTGCTCCGGCGGCACGTCGGTCTCGACCTCGACGACACCGTTGATGAACGGCTGCTGCTCCGGCCGGCCCAGGGGAAGAGATCGGTAGAAGGTGGACACGGCCTTTATGCTTAGTCGCTGCGAGAGCCGCCGCAGACCTTCCCGGACGTTCTGCTCCGGCTCGATATTGGATCCGACTGCAATGAATGCGCGGGCCACCGGTCACGTCCGATCGCGCGCGATCTCGACGGCGACGGTGCGGGCAAACCGAAGCGCTGCTGGCTTCTCGACTGTGACATGCGCGCGCAAGACTTCTGGGCGCCCCAGGCAGATCTCCGCGATGCGCTCCGCGAGGGCTTCGATCAGGAAGTACTGCGAACTCTCGGCCATCGCGTAGATCTCCTTCTTGATGGCCCGGTAGTCAACGGTGTCGGCGAAATCGTCGCTCTTCCCCGCCCGCTTCAGATCGGCCTCGAGTGCGACATTGATGAGTACGTCTTGCTTCTCTCGGCGTTCCTCGTCGTTGACGCCGATAATGCAGCGGACGGCCAAGTCCCTAATCAGGATTCTGTCCACTCGCGTGCTCCATCAGATGCCGGCCGCCATCGACGTATATCACTTGGCCGGTCACGAACTCGCTGTGCAGCAAGAATAACACCGCGGCAACGATGTCCTCTGCACCTCCGTGTCGCTTCAGCGGCACCGTCTCCTTCATCGCCTCGAGATAGGCCTCGTCCTTGCCTGGAGGCGGCAGGATGAGCCCGGGCGCGACTGCGTTGACCCGGATGCTCGGGGCGAACTCGAGTGCCGTCATCCTCGTCCAGAGTTCAAGGACGTTCTTGCTGACTATGTAGGAGAAGTGCTTCCAGTCGTAGTCTGCCACCCGGGTGTCGAGGAAGTTCACTATCGCTCCGCGCTTCGCGTGGCGCGCGAATGAGCGGCTCAGGGCGAGCGGCGCCCACGCGTTCACTCGGAGGTTCTGCACGACGTTCTCGAACGTCGCCTCCATCAGTGTATCGGGCGAGAAGATCGAGGCGTTGTTGACAAGGATGTCGAGCTGCCCCGAGAGGTCGAGCGCGCGCGGTATCAGTGCACCCACTTCCTCCGGCTTCTCTAGATCTGCCTTGACAATCCAGGCCGATGTGTCGCTCTTTTGGAGCTCTTGCGCGAGTTGCTCGGCAGGGGCCCGTGAACGGTTGTAGTGGATCACTACGCTCGCGCCCTCGGCGGCCAATGCCCGACCCGTGGCCGCGCCGAGGCGCTGTGCCCCGCCAGTCATCAAGGCCGTCTTTCCCGCCAGTGAGCTCCCCATGCCGCGCACAACTCCACTGGTTCTACGGCGCCAACAGAATGTGCCCCCGCCTGCTTGCCGGGGGGCCGTTCAGCTTACGCCAGCCGGTCGATCTTCGCGGCCAGGATGAAGTCGTTCTTCGAGAGGCCCCCGATCTTGTGAGTCGAGAGCTGAAGCCGGACCTTGCTGTAGTAGATGAAGATGTCCGGATGGTGTCCCTCTTCCTCGGCCACCTCCGCGACCCTGTTGACGAAGGCGATCGAGCCGCGGAAGTCGTCGAACTCGAACTCCCTCTCGATGGCGCTCTCCACCAGAGTCCACGCCGGCGTATGCTTAATCAGCTCGAGCGCCTTCTCTCGAGAGAGAGGCGGCGCCCCAACCTGGCACGGCTCACACTTCTGCTGCGACAGCTTCATGTCGACCTCCGAACACGACGCCATGCTTACTGCTGTCCGCGCCTACTTGATCGCGCCCACTAACTCCGCGGGCTCAACCTTCTTGGATGCCTGGATCAGCGTGCGCGCCTCCTCCACCTTGTCCCAGACATTGCACAGCATGACGCCACGCACGGTGTCGCCCGAGAGGTAGTAGAGCACACCGGTCTTGTGCTTCTCCTGCCAGTCGGCGACCACCGTGAGCCTGCTGTCCACCTCGCCCACGGCCTCGTAGCCGAACTCGAACAGGTCGGAGAAGAAGTAGGGCATGTGGGTGTACGGCTGATCTGCCCCCGCCATGTTCTTTCCTGCCTGCTTGCCGTGGTTCAGTGCGTGGTCCCAGTGCTCGATTCTCATGCGGCCTCCCAATGCCTCGTACGGAAATGCCGCCACGTCTCCGGCGGCGAAGATGTCGGGCTCGGAAGTTCGTTGGTGCTCATCGACGACGATGCCGTTCTCAATGTCGAGTCCGGCCGCCTCCGCGAGGCGCGTCTCCGGCTCGATGCCAATCCCCACGATGGCGAAGTCGGCCTCGATCTTCTGCCCGGACTTGGTGGCAACTGCAACGCGGCCGTCGCGCTCCTCGAACGCCACAGGCACGTCTTCGGAATGAACGGCGATCCCGCGGCTCACGTAGTCATCCTGCAGAGCCTTCCCCAGGTCGGCCGGAAGGACTCGGTCCACGAGGTACGGGCCGCCATACACCATCGTGACGCTGACTCCATTGGAATGGAGGGCGGCCGCCATCTCGGAGCCGATGAAGCCCCCGCCGACCACGATAGCGGCCTTCCCAGCAGCGGCCTGCTCTCGGATTCGCATGTAGTCGTCCAGCGTCCGGTAATGGCAGATCAGCGGCAAGTCGCCGCCGGGGACATCGAGACGGCGGGGCCGACCGCCGGTCGCGAGCAGCAACTTCTCGTAGCGGCAGGCCGCGCCGCCGGTGGTAGCGATGGTCTTGGCCTTGGCATCGAGGGCAGATGCCTCAGCGCCGAGCTGCAGGTCAACGCCTTTGCTGTCGTAGAAGTCGCGCTCGTGGAGGTGGATCTCATCCACCTGCTTCTTGCCTAGCCACAGGCTCTTGGACAGCGGCGGCCGGTCGTACGGCAATGCCTCCTCACGGCCAATAAGCAGGATTGGGCCCTCAGGATCGACCTCGCGGATGCCCTCCACGGCCGAGGCTCCCGCGAGCCCGGCGCCGACGATGACATATCGGTAGCTGTCCTGCATCGCGTGCCCCTCCAGAGAGCGTTTGGCTGACTCGGCAAGAATGTAGGACATCGGCGGCCCAGCGCCTGTGTCGGACCCGCGACAAAGGCGAGGCGAACGCGGCCCCCGGGGTGGCCTGCCGGCGTGCTGATGGTGCTGTGCTCAGGACCCGGCGCCGATGAGGGATTCGGCGTGCTAGGGCGTATAGAGATGTCCGAGGCAGGTGCGGTGGCCGGTCTCGATCTACCTGCCCGCGGAAGGAGGCACTCGCCTTGGCCGATATCATCCTCAGTCGCGAGAAGTACCGCGACAAAGTCTATGCGTGCTGGCTTGGGAAGAACATCGGGAGCACGCTGGGCGCGCCCTTCGAGGGCCACAAGTACGTCAATGATCTGACCTTCTACGATCCCGTGCCGAGCGAACCATCGGCAAATGACGATCTGGACCTTCAACTCGTATGGCTGTGCCTGCTGGAGGAGAGAGGGACAGACCTCAGCCTGGCCGACTTCGCCGAGTACTGGCAGCGCTACCTGATGGCCTACCCGTGGGACGAGTACGGGTTCTGCGCCCGGAACTTGGAGCGCGGCCTCATGCCGCCGATGAGCGGGTGGTTTGAGAACTACTATGTCGATCAGATGGGTTCGCCGATCCGCAGCGAGCTGTGGGCGTGCATCGCGCCGGCCGATCCCCAGCGGGCGGCCGCGCTCGCCTGGATGGACGCTGTGATGGATCACGCGGGTGGGGAGGGGGTGTGGGGGGAGATGTTCTGGGCGGCTGTCGAGAGCGCCGCCTTCGTGATGGATGATCCGCAGACGCTCATCAACATCGGGTTGCACATGATCCCGCCGTCCTGCCACATCGCGCGGGTGATCCGCGAGGCGGTGTGGTGCTTCGAGAGCGGGAAGCGGTGGGCGGCGGCGCGGGAGCGTATCGAGAGGATCTACGGGCACGAGCATCCGTGCAACGCGATGCCGAACCACGGCTTCACGATACTCGGCTGGCTGTATGGGAATGACTATGGCGAGCGGCTCTGTCGGGCCGTCAACTGCGGCTATGACACGGACTGCACCGGCGCGACGCTCGGGTCGCTGCTTGGGATCATCGGCGGCACGAGCGCGATCCCGAAGAACTGGAGTGACCCCGTCGGGACCGGGATCGTGCTTCACAAGTTCACGGGCGACATCGCGGCACCGAAAGACGTCGAGGAGTTGACCGATCGAACCGCGGCGATGGCGAACCGGTTCGCCGAGGTGGAGCGGGCGCGGGCGGCTTTCGGCGAGGAGAGCAGTCTGCCTTCGGACTTGCTGTCCTTGCTCTATCGCAACGAGGAGGCCGAGGAGGCCAGGGCGCGAGACGTGCGGTGTGCGGTCGCCCGGGATCGCGACATGGAGATCACGCTGCACTACCACGGCGGCCCGGTCTTCGAGCCGGAGATCGCGCGCAGGCTCAGCGTCAGCTGCCGCAAGACCGGCATGGCGGCGCACGCTCGCGCACGGCTCACTGCTCCGCCTGGTTGGGGCGTCACCGAAGCCGATAAGGGGCGATTCGAGGTCACCCCGCCGAAGTTCGAGGGTGTTCAGGGAGTCGGGATAGAGGCCGAGATCGACGGCGCGGGCTACTCGGCGGAGTTCGCCGTACTCAGCCCATCGGAGGCGCGTGGGTTCCCGAGCCTCCAGAACGTAGAGCACTGCCTCGTCTGTCAGGGCCGGCAAGGCTCCTGCCTCTGCGAACGGAGTGGGTGAGATCTGGATTACGAGCCGGCGTCGGCGCGCCTGCGATCACCGAGGGCCCGTCTCAGCCGCTCGACGATGTCCGGGCGCTTCAGGTAGAGGTCGTGGCCCTCCGCCACATCGGCCTCCATGTCGTAGAGCTGGCCCTCTGGGCCACCTTCCTCCGGCCGCGCACTTGTCGGCTCAGAGAATCCGCCTGATCCGAGTCCTTCGACTAGCTTCCAGCGCCCCTGTCGAATCGAGAACATGCCGGCAGCCGAGTGGTGCACCAACTGCCGGCGAGCAGTCTCCCTCTTCCCAGCGCCCAGGAGCGATGGGAAGAAGCTGATGCTGTCCTCGCCGGCTCCCTCGGGAAGATCCGCCTCGACCATCTCCGCGCAGGTCGCCATCAGGTCGCCAAGGCAGATGAGATCATCGCAGACGGCCCCTGCTTCGACGCGGCCCGGCCATCGGGCAACGAACGGCTCTCGGTGGCCGCCTTCCCAGATGTCGGCCTTCTGCCCGCGAAGCTCGCCGTTGGACTTATGTCCGTAGTCGCGACCGTTTGCACAGGCCAAGCGAGCGCCGTTATCGCTTGTGACGATGAGCAGCGTGTTCTCGGCGACGCCGAACTCATCGAGCTTCTCCATCACTTGTCCTGTGCACCAGTCCAGCGCACACACCATGTCACCGCGGTCGCCCGCTTGGCTTCGGCCCTCGAGGAAGTCCGGCGGCACGCACGGCCGGTGTGGCGCGGAGAGTGGAAGGTAGGCGAAGAAGGGCCGCGCGGCGGCGGCCTGCTCCTCGATGAACGCGCACGCCTTCTCGGCGAAGGTGACGTCCACGAGGTCGTCGCGCCAGCCATCGGCCATCATGCCGCGGCGCTGCTGGTTGAGGTAGACGTCTTTCTCCCCTCGCACCGGGCCGACGCAGTGGTCGTCCTCCAGGAAGCAGTAGGGCGGCATATCGAGGGAGCCGGCGATGCCGAAGAAACAGTCGAAACCCAACTCAGTTGGCCCGCCGCCGAATGGCTCCTCGTAGTCTGCGTCGAGCCCCTCGTAGTCCCAGGCGACCTTGTCGTCGATGTCCGATACTCTGTCCCCGGACTTGGTCCGCCAATCGAGGCCGAGGTGCCACTTGCCGAAGGCCCCGGTGGCGTAGCCGGCCTCCTTCAGGAGGGAGGCAACGGTCATCCGTCCCGGCTCCACGAGCGGCGCGCCGAATCCCGCGAGGACCCCATGGTCGAGCCACGTGCGCCAGCAGTAGCGCCCGGTCAGCACGGAGTAGCGGCTCGGCGAGCACACGGCCGAGGACGAGTGTGCGTCCGTGAAGAGCATGCCCTCCGCGGCAAGGCGGTCGATGTTGGGCGTGGGAATCCTCTCGGCCCCGTAGCAGCCGAGGTCACCGTAGCCCATGTCATCGGCCATGATGAAGACGATGTTTGGTTGTGCCATTGGCAACGCGCCTTCGGCGCGCCCGCAGCAAGCACCTGCTGGTGCCTCTGTAAGCCGGCGGTTGATAGCACGTCGGCTTGAAGGCTCAAGGGCCTCGTTGCTGGAATCAAACTGCTTGTTCAGGCGCTGGGGGCGGGGTAGGGAGGGAAAGGCAGGCAACTATGTGTCGGCGCAGGCAAGAGCCGAGAACCAGGTTATCCGCTGGCAGAGCCATTCAACAGCTGGTGAGGTGCATCATGGTCGCTTCGATAGCAGGCTGTAATCCCGTCCAGGCGGCGGACTACCACGTGAGTCCCCGTGGCAGTGACTCCAACCCAGGAACGGTCGGCCAGCCGTGGCAGACGATCGCGAGGGTCAACGAGGCCGATCTCGAGCCCGGCGACCGGGTGCTCTTCGAGGGCGGCGAGAGGTTCGAGGGCACGATCACCCTCGATGCTGAAGACAGCGGCAGCGAGAGCGAGAAGGTGGAGATCGGCTCGTACGGGCAGGGACGTGCGACGATCGATGGCGGCGACGGAAGCGGCCTTGTCGCCAAGGGCTGCAGTCACCTCGCGGTCCGGAACCTGAACTTCGTGGGATCGGGGCGCAAGGGCGGGAACACGCAGGACGGCGTCTTTCTGTCGGAAGGGGAGGACCTGCTCGTCGATGAGGTGGACGTGAGCGGCTTCCAGAAGTCGGGCCTCGCGGTCGCCAGCGTCCGCAACGCCCGGATCACGCACGTGTACGCACACGATAATGGCGCCACGGGGATCGGGTGCGGCGGAGACCCAGCGGCTCCGACCTCGGAGAATGTCTATATCGGTTACTGCGTCGCCGAGAACAACCCGGGCGACCCCACGAATCTGGACAACCACAGCGGCAACGGCATTGTGGTGGGCTGCGTCAAGGGATGTGTGATCGAGTACTGCGAGGCCATGAACAACGGGTGGGACATGCCCCGCAAAGGCAACGGACCGGTGGGCATCTGGGCCTGGAACGCGGACGAGGTAACGATTCAGTTCTGCATCGCGCACCACAACAAGAGCCCGGGCTGGGACGGCGGCGGCTTCGACTTCGACGGCGGGGTGACGAACTCGGTAATGCAGTACAACCTCTCCTACGAGAATGTGGGACCGGGCTACTTCCTGTGTCAGTATCCCACGGCATCGGCCTGGAAGAACAACGTCGTGCGCTACAACATCAGCGTCAACGACGGCATAAGGACCAACATTGGCTGCGGCATAGAGGTGATGGCCAACGACGCAGGCATGTCCGACGCCGAGGTCTACAACAACACGGTCTACAACACAAAGGGCGGCGCCGTGGGCTTTGGCGACAGGCCGGTGCCGCGGGTGCGGTTCAGGAACAACATCTTCGTGTCCGCGGAAGAGCTCATCAAGGGCGATCCCAGTCGTGCTCGCTTCGAGGGGAACTGCTACTGGTCGATCGGTGAGGCCCCCTTCTCCTCTGAAGGGCATGGCAGTCTTGAGGAGTGGGCAGAGGCCACGGGACAGGAGATGTCGGGCGGGGAGCTGCTTGGGCTTGCTCTGGATCCGCTGCTTACAGGGGCCGGCGACGAACTCAGCATCAAGCCGGAGGACCTGGCGGCCCTGGCCGCCTACCGGCTCAGCCCGGACTCCCCCTGCGTGGGAGCAGGCATCCCAATCCCGGACAACGGCGGCCGTGACTTCTGGGGCACCGAGGTTGCCGCGGACAAGAAGCCGAGCATAGGCGCCTGCCAGAAGCCGTGACCGTGCTGGCGCAACGTGGCCGGTTCAGCGCCCTGTGCCGTCCTCCTGGAACTCATGGGCGCCGATATCGCAGGCCTTGCCGACGGGCCGCGCTTTCCCGTCGATGTCGCTGTCCGGCGCGTCTACAGAGGACCCAATGTCGATCGCGGGGGACCTCGCCCGGAGCCGGAAGTCGCCGGTCTCGGGGCTGACGAACAGAGGATCGCCCTCCACGTGGGCCGTGCCGCGGCTCTCGTTCGCGTGGGCACGGTAGCCATCGATCAGGTTGTGGTCGACGACCACCCGCGCGGGGTCAGCATCGACGCGGATCTGCCAGTCGCGGTTTCTGCTACAGACGTTGTTCCTGATCAGTATGTCGCGCACGTCGGCGGCCTGAACGGCTATGCCGCCGCCCCAGCTATGCCCAGGCCACCCGTTGTCGTAGATGGTATTGTTGACAATCTTCACATTGTGAATCGGATGGTCGTACTCGCCGTTCCAGCCGGCCACTGCGATTCCCGCTGAGCGGTTGCGATAGACGACATTGTTCAGGAATCGCACGCGCTGCAGCAGTCCCCCGCGCTCGGAGGCGGCCGCGAGGCCGCAGCCGGCGCAGTCGTGCACTGTGTTCCCGATCACGTCGATGTCGTGCGTATCGCTTCGCCATGCATCGACGTAGATGCCAAGTCTGCTGAGGTTATGGACGTGATTGCCCCGGATGATCACGTAGCAGGACCCGTCCTTCGCGTCGATGCCCTCGCCACCGCGCCCTTCAGGCGCGCCGTTGTGGACGTGGTTGTCCGCCACGAGGATGTGGGTGCTGCCCGCGATGGTGATGCACTCCTGACCGCGGCCGGTGCACGCGAGCTCCACCTCGTTGCCCTCCACCACCACTTTCTCGCTGCCCCAAATGCCGATGCCACTGCTCGCCGTGTTGTAGGTGTGGTTGCCGTCGATGAGAATCTGCCGTGAACGCACTGCCGCGATGCCTGTCAGCGGAGAGTTGACGACTCGCAGACCGGTGACACGGATGAACTCCCGCTCATGGATGTCGAAAAGGCCTTCCCTTGTGTCCAGGTCCAAGCCATCGCCATCGATCGTGACAACATCCCCCGGGTAGGCAGCATAGGTGATGTACTTCCCGGGAGCGCCGGAGCGCTGCGGCGCAACGCGCTCCCCATAGGTGCCCGCTCTGACGTAGACAGTATCGCCCGGCCCAAGTGTCTGCGCGGCCTTCCCGATTGTGCGCCACGGCTGAGCCATGGTTCCCTGGTTCGCGTCGTCGCCCTCCAGAGCCACGACGTAGGTCGCGGCAGGTGCAGCGGCCGCAGTCGCGGCCATGGCTGCCGCCAGCAGTACGACCCTCAGCACGACCCGCGCGAGGTCCATCCATCCGCTTGTGGCTATCATGCCCGTGTCCCTCCCTTCCGCTGTCATGCAAGCGATTCCCCGCGAGCCGCCGTGCACCTCTGCAGGGCTCGGGAGGAACACGCGGGGAGAGCCAGCCCGAGGCGAGGAGGCGACAGGCGACTCCGCTACTTCAGATAGCCCAGGGCCCTCAGAGTGCGTTCCATCTCCTCCGTCACCTCGACCTCCTGGACTTCCGGGAGTTCGGGAGTGGGAGCGTCCGGGTCCAGGTAGTCCAGCGGCGGCGCCACCTGCGTCTCGGCGAAGGCTCGGAACGCTTCGAGCAACTCCGCTGCCCTCTCGGGCTGCTCGTCGATGGTGTTGTTCACGGCCCGGGGGTCCTTCTCGAGGTCGTACAGCGCGCGCAGCTCGCCGCCCTGGTACAGGATGAGTAGCGACCGATGGTCTCTCATCGCGTAGCTCGGTGGCCTGCCCGCGGTTCGGCAGAAGATGTAGTCGTTGACTGCTCCGTCTTCACCTGCCACAGCAGATAGCAGCGATCGCCCTTGCACGCCATCGCTCGGATAGGGGATCTCGAGCAAGTCGAAGATGGTCGGAAGCAGGTCTATCGACTGTGTCAGCGCTGTGACCCGACCTGAGGGAGCGCCTGTCCCAGGGAACCGCATGAGCAGGGGCACGCGAGTGGTCTCGTCATAGGCGGAGATCGTGTGCCCCTTGTAGCCGTGCTCCCCGAAGGCCTCCCCGTGGTCTGAGGTCACGATGAACAACGTGTTCTCGAACAGCCCGGCCTCGCGCAGCATCTCCTCGACCTCGCCCACCGCCCAGTCCGCATACAGGAGATGGCTATCGTAACGGTTGATGAAGAGCTGCTCGGACCACGGTTTCTCCCTCTGTCTCAGCTCCTGCTCCACTTCGTCGAACGGATGCGGCGACCGCCACGCGTTCGGCGGGTCCTTCTCATAGAACTTGTAGTACATGTCCAGCGGCGTCAGGTATGGATCGTGCGGCGGGATGAAGTGAACGTAGGCGAAGAACGGCTCGGGAGCGCCTTTCCCCAGCCAAGGTTCGATCAGCTCGAGCACAGCCTCGGCCTGCCAGATGTGCGGCTTCTTCCTCCCATTGGCCATGATATGCGGCTCATAGTAGGCCTCATCGAAGTGAAGGCCCAAGCCCCAGAGCGGTGAGGCGTACTCATTCTGGCTGAACAGCACGGTATGATAGCCGGCCCGACCGAAGCCCTGCGCGAGCGTGAAGGTGGACTCGGGCAACATCCGCTCGTGATAGGCGAGGTGTGTGTCGGGATACTGCGCCGTGAACAGGGAGGCCGTGGAGGGCTTTGTCTCGACGAACTGGACGAAGTAGTTCTCGAACCGATATCCTTCGGACGCCAGTCTGTCTATATTCGGTGTGGTGTCCCTCGGATATCCGTAGTATCCCACGTGATCGGCGCGGGCAGCATCGATGATGACCAGAACGACATTGGCACCCCGTGCAAGCGCGCGCAGGCGATCCACTTCGGTGGAACTCGGCGTGAACGGCGCCGGCGCGCCGATCCCAGGCGGCTCGGGCCCGCCGCCTTCGTCGCGCCGATCGCCGCACCCGGCGAGTCCCGCGACGAGAAGGAGGGCTAACGGGCCGAGAAACCTGGCGAGTCGGGGAGAGCTGAGCATGTCAGATGATGGACTCGGAAGACTGCAGCTATTATACAGTGAGCGTTCGCTCCGTCAAATGCGCGAGAGGCCGGGGAACAGATGATTGGAGTCCGGGCGCGGCATCCGCGGGGCCCTGGCTGGAACGGCTGGCTCCTGGGCCGACACACGGTCCGCAGGCCAGGGGTCGAGCCATGCCTCTCGGGCTGATACGCTACCTGCGAGGCGAGGCACGACTGAAGCGCGCACTCTCCCCTGGGCCGCCGTGCCCGGTCTCTCGAATCAGGCCGCAGATGACCATGCGATGGTCTGAGTGCTCGCTCTTCCGCGCGCTCAGCTGGTTCACGCGCCACTGCTCGCTCACCCAGACCTGGTCGAAGCGCAGCAGCGGGAAGTCGTTCGTCGCCGTGTTGGGCCAGCCTGCGCCGGCCTCGCCAAACGCATCTCGCAGACGGCCGGGCAACGCTCGAAGCGCTCCGTCCCTGCCCGGCGCATTGAAGTCTCCCCCGAGGATCAGCGGGCCCTCTGCGGCTGAGTCGCCCACTTCAGCGGCGATGAGAGCGATCTGCTCGCGGCGGGCCCGGCGGTTCGCTCGTTGAGACCGCCAGCAGTCCCGCGAGAAGATGTTGAAGGAGAGTACCGGGGGCAGGAGGCGAAGGCTGACTACATCGGCCTCGACGCCTGTCGCCGTCGTGACGCGGGCTCTGACCGCGAATCTGCTCACTTCAGTCGGAAGCGGGATCTCCTCGGCCTGGCCTCGCACTGCGATGGCGGCATCCGGGCCACACACGACTGACGCGCGCTCACCCATCTCGTCCTCGGCGAGTTGGCGGACCCTCTCGGCCTGAGGCGACTCCTGGAGCAGGACCACGTCGGCCCCCTGCCGCATCGCCTCCGCGGCGGCGCCCTCGCTTCCTCCGGCGCAGTTCATGGACACGACACGGACCGCGTCGCCCCGCTCTTGAGCAGCGCGCCACTCCGACGTGTTGCGCCCGACCTCTCTGAGAAGGGACATAGGCTCCTCAGCGAAGAGCAGCAAGAACACAAACCAGAGTAGGGCAACCGCGACGATGACGCGCATGTCGCGCCGCCGCCATGATATGAGCACGACAGCGATTCCCATGAAGAACCACACCCAGGCCGGGCAGAGCGTGATGAGGGCACAGGAGTCGGGCCTGCGCCAGTAACAGAGCGCGAGGCCCACGCAGAGCAGCGCGGACACGATACGCGTCCCTGTGCGAATCACGGCAACGGATCTGTGGCTGACCATTCGCAGCCCCGCGCGCCCATGTTCTTTTTGGCAGCGGCCGCGCTGGCCGCCATTGTAGCACAGTGCAGGCACACCGGGCGGGATTGACTCGGCAGCCGACCGCGAGCTAGGATGCTGCGGAACGATGGCACGACGAGCAGAGACCAAGCTATCCCGACGCCGACTGCTCCGCAGGATGAAGGCGGATGAGTTGCTGCGCGGGCCCAAGTGGGAGTGGGACTTCCTACACATCGCGGATGCCTACGCGGCGCGGCAGCAGCACCGCGGCGATGTCTCTCTGAACGATTTCGCGGTCGAACACGGCGCGCTGGCCTCCGCACTCTATGAGAGGACGAAGGGCAACGGCCTGGTTCTGTGGCACGGGACCAGCGTCTCTCGGGCCGCCAAGATCCTGGAGCACGGCTTCGCCCACTACAAGGGCGTGTGGATGGCGTTCGGGACGAGCACGCCCCTCGGCTTCGCGAGAAACCGCGCGGCCGAGTCCGAGGGCCGCCCCGCCATCCTCATCAGTGTCATTGATCTGGATGTGTTTCAGCCGGGTGTCCACTTCGACGCAGCCGCGGACGTCCGGTTCCGGGCTGACGTGCCGCCCGAGGTCGTCCAGTATATGCTCACCGACAGGGAGTTCCGCTATGTGGGCAGCGGTCGAGTACCACGGCATCGGCTCCCGGCGAAGGCGAAGTTCGTCCGGAAGGGCGGCCGCTGGGTCGTGCCATCGCAGAACCCGGCGACGTTCGACGCGCGGCAGGGCCTAACGTACACGACCGCGAGCGAATGGCTGGACCTTAAGCTGAGCAGGTTCTTCGCTGGCCGAGGTCGTGCAACTCCGTTGGAGGCGTTCTGCTCAGTCTACGCGAACTGCACGCCTACGGCGGCACTCCCCCGAGAGACCGTCCTCGACTGGCTGATCGAGCACTGCGAGGTGGTAGCGCAGAGCCGCTGGGGTCCGTTGCTCCACATGGTCGCGAGGGCGTGACTCGCAGGCGCGACTTGCCGCTGGCGGAGGCCGCGGAAGCTGTCCTCACCCCTGGCCGCGTGGGCTACGCACTCAACGTCGCATCCGCGGCCAAAGGCATCCTCTCGCCGAGGACCATTGCTCGACGGAGCAGAAGAGGAGCGGAACGATGAGATACAACCGCGTCCCTGGGTCGGAGGTCGAGCTCTCGGAGATCGGCCTGGGAGGGCACGAGTTTCTGCCTGACGGCCGGGTGAAGGCGATGGGGGAGGAGTTCCACAAGTCCGTCACCCCGGGCGTGATCTGGGACGGCTTCGGGCAAGACAGCCGGCGCGAGATCCTGCAAGTCGCCTACGAGAGCGGCGTCAACTTCTTCGATGTCACCATGGACTCGGAGAAGGAGGCCCTCGGACGCAATCTACAGGAGATGCCGCCGCCATATCCCGTCTACATACAGACGCGGCCGGAGGGCATGGTCTACAACAATGACCCATCGGATGAGGACAAGACAAAGCTTCTGGACTACGGGCTGCTGAAGGCGGAGGCCGAGCACGGGTGCGAGCTGCTGCACCGGGAGCGGATCGACCTCTACAACTTCGGACTCTTCCCCCCGGCGATCCAACGGCAGCCCGGCTATGTGAGGAAGCTCGCGAGGAATGTCGAGCAGCTCAAGGGGGACGGCCTCATCCGCTTCGCCTGCGTGGACACGCTGTCAGGCGAAGCACTGTCGCTCGAGATGATCGAGACGGCCAGCTTCGACGCCGTCTTCACGAACTTGAGCGTCGTTGGCGACGCCGCGCTCGAACACGTCATCCCCGCCGCGCAGGAGCGCGGGATGTCCATCTTCCTGCGGGAGGCCTTTCTCAAGGGGCGCCTCTTCAGCCTGGGCGAGGCCGCCGGGATCAGTGACCGGCCGCAGCTGGCCCGAGCCGCGGTGCGCTGGCTACTCGCGCAGGAGGTGGCGACCTCCCTCGTGCTCGGCGTGGCCTCAGCGGAGCTTCTGACCGAGAACCTGAGGGCGGCCCGGGAGCCGCAGCTGACCGACGAGGACAAGGCCGTGCTCGACACGCTGCGAGCCAGCCCCGAGTTCGCCGAGGCCCGAGCCGGCCAGCACGACTTCTTCCTGAAGGGGTGGGGGTAGCGCCAAGGGGATCTGCCAGTCTGTGCAAACATGCGTTTGACAACGCGGCCCACGCGTGGTATCGTCCGGTGAAGGGGGCCACCGTGGCGGCGCTGCTGACTGACAAGCTCATCAAGTTGTCTACCGGAGCGCGCTTCGACCTCTGTGCCACCTGCGGGGAGCCGACACAGGTGGATGCCAGCGATCTCCTTGCCTCGTCCATCACGCGCGTCGTTCGCCCCGACGGCGGCTTCTTCTCCGTGTTCAAGGTTCTGATGAGCGATGCGTGCCACTACGACTGCCTGTATTGCGCGAGCCGCGCCCAGCGGAGCTTCCGCCGACATCGTTTTGCACCCGATGAGTTGGCCGACACGTTCGTAGCTCTCCGCGATGAGGATCTCGTCAGCGGGTTGTTCTTGAGTTCCGCTGTCCACGGCACGCCGGCAGAGAGCATGGCGGACATGCTGACGGCAGTGGAGATTCTGCGGGAGAGGCATCGCTTCTGTGGCTATGTCCATTTGAAGATCCTCCCGGGCGCGCCCCGCGATTACGTGCAGCGCGCAGTGGAACTCGCCGACCGCGTATCCGTGAACGTGGAAGCCCCGACACAAGGGGCCCTGGATCGGCTCGCAACTCGGAAGCGCCTCGCTGAGGACATTATCCAGCCGATGCACTGGGTCCGCCAGGCCGTGGAGCGAGCGGGTCCCGACGCCCTGAAGGCCGGCCAGACGACGCAGTTCGTCGTGGGTCCTGCAGGTGAATCCGACCGGGAGATACTCGGTTCCGTAGCTGCCCTCCGCCGAAGCGTAGGCCTCCGGAAGGCGCACTTCTCCGGCTTTGCGCCGGTGGACGACACGCCGCTCGAGGGAGAACCCGCCACGCCTCCTCTGAGGCAGCACCGACTCTACCAGGCCGAGTGGCTGCTGCGCGAGTACGGCTTCCAGCTTCCCGACATCAGCTTCGATGAAGAGGGGAAGCTGCCGCTGGATACGGACCCAAAGGTGGCCTTCGCTCTCCGGAATCTCCACCTCTTCCCCCTTGAGGTCAATCGGGCCACGCGAGCGGAGCTGTTGCGCGTCCCGGGCATCGGTCCGCGGTCGGCCGCCCGTGTACTGGCCGCGCGCCGCAGGGAGCGGATCACGTCCCTGGCTCACCTGCGCGGGCTGGGCATGGTCGTGCGGCGCGCGGCGTTGTTCCTTCTCTGTGACGGTCGTCGCCTCGGGCAGTTCAGCGATCTGTTGAGAGAACGGCCCATCCCACCAGAGCAACTCGAACTCTTTGGCTTCTCGTCCACTGCGAGAGCGCCTCAACCGGTGTAAGCCACGCCTTGCCCGCTATGGCGCACCGCGGCTGACTCGGGCGACTCCCTTCTCCCCGGCCGCGGTCATCCGCGACGAACGCCGCCAACTTCACCACGCTGCTGACCGCCTCGGCCGGAGTCAGCCTGGCAGGGGCGGCGGTGGCAATGCTTGAATGCATTCGCGGAAGACATTGGCGAGAGAAGAGGAAGGGCAATGGAGCGCAGACATCTCGATACGGATGTGCTAGTCATAGGCAACGGCGGGGCCGGTTTGCGGGCGGCCTTCGAGGCGGCGGAGCAAGGCCGGCGAGTCGTGCTTGCCTCGAAGATTGGCGCCGATAGACCGAACAGCACGGCCGTCATCGCTGGCTGGGGAGCACATGTGCCAACACACGAGGTCGAAGACTACTTCCACATGGTCGTGGAGGAAGGCAACTACCTGAGCGATCAGGAGCTGGCCTGGCAGTATGCAGCGGAGGCGGCAGAGCGCATGCCTGAACTGCAGCGCTTCGGCGTCGAGATGCGACTGGACGCCTCGACGCTCGAGCGGCCCGGCACGACGAGGCAGCTGTGGTTCTTCCCCGGCCCGCGCGGGAGGCTCGGCGATGCGATCCGGGAGCCGCTGCGCGCGGCCGCCGCCGACAGAGGCGTTGCGATCCTCGACAACACGTTTGTGACGAGACTGCTGACCTCTGATGCGGCCGTTGTCGGGGCGACCGCGCTCGACCTGGAGACTGGCGACCTGATGGTGATATCCGCGAAGGCGGTCATCATCGCCAGTGGCGGGGCTTCCGGCATCTACGCGCGGCAGAACAACCCGGCCGGCACGACTGGTGACGGCTACGCGCTGGCCTATCGGGCGGGGGCCGAGCTGATCGACATGGAGTTCGACACCTTCATGATGTCGCACGAAGAACTGAACGGGCTGTTCAGCGGGGCGCTTTCTGAGGAGCAGGCGCTCTCGACGGCTGGTGCGCACTACTCGTGTGGCGGCATACGAGTCAACCGGGAACGCTGCTCGATGATCGCGAATCTGTTCGCGGCAGGCGAAGCGGCGGGAGGGACGTTTGGCTCGGCCCGGCTTGGCGGCTCGGCCGTCGGGGACATCGTCGTGTCGGGATTCCTGGCCGGCCGCAGCGCGGCGGAGGCCGCGGCGAGGGCACCTGAGCCAGACCCGTGCGAAGATCAGGTGCTGCAGGAAGAAGAGGACCTCTCGCGGATTCTGTCTCGCGAGGGGGCTCCGGCGAAGGAAGTGACGGCAGAGATCCGCGACGTCATGTGGCGGAAGGCGGGGCCCGTGAGAAGGCGAGAGACGCTTGCCGCCGCGATAGCAGATCTCGAACGCCTTCGGGGCAAGATCGCAGATATCTCCGCTGCCGACCCGCGCGAGCTCCGAGGGGCCGTAGAGGCGGAGATCATGCTCGACGTCGGAATTGCCATCGCTGCCGCCGCACTGGAACGTGACGAGAGCCGCGGGAACCACTGGCGGCTCGACCATCCCGAGCCGGACAATGGGAAGTGGCTGCGTAACCTCATCGTGACCCAGGGATCGGATGGCAGTGCGAGCATTCGTGCCGAGGAGGTCTCGCTCACGCGCATCACCAAGGTCGGAGAATGTCGCCTCGGCTCTGCGTGGACCGGCGGGTACGTCGAGCCACTCCCCTAACACGCCACCGCGAGCGCGACGGCTGGCGGCGCGAGCAGCCTGAGTCAGTTCGCCAGGACCTCCTGCTCGTGTGCCGAAAGCATCTTCCACTGAGCTCCAGATACGGAGACGAACTGATGAACTCGAAGAAACGCTACGTCCAGGTCGGCCTTGGGGGACGCGCCGGCATGTACACGCATGCCGTGATGGACACTTACGCGCACTGCTGCGAGATGGCCGGCTTCTGCGACAACAACGAAGGCCGCGCGCGAATGGCCGCGGAGCGAGCGAAGGCGGCGAGCGCCGACGTCCCGGTCTACGCGGCCGATGACTTCGACAGAATGGTCGAGGAGCAGAAGGCCGACTGCGTGATCGTGACCACTAAGGACTGCTGGCACGACCACTACATCTGCCGGGCGATGGAGCTCGGGTGCGACGCCGTCACGGAGAAGCCGCTGACCACCGACGAGCAGAAGTGCCAGCGCATCATCGACACCCAGCGGAAGACCGGGAAGAAGTGCACCGTCACCTTCAACTACCGCTACGCGCCGCCGGCCACCCAGGTCAAGGGCCTGCTCATGTCGGGCGCGATCGGGGATGTGCTGTCGGTGGAGTTCAACTGGCTGCTCGACACCAGCCACGGGGCCGACTACTTCCGCCGCTGGCACCGCAACAAGGAGAACTCCGGCGGCCTGATGGTGCATAAGGCGACCCACCACTTCGATCTTGTGAACTGGTGGCTGTCGGCCGTACCGGAGTCGGTGTTCGCCATCGGACAGAGGAGCTTCTATACCCCGCAGACCGCCGAGCGATACGGGCTCAGCAACCGGGCCGAGCGCTGCCTCGACTGCCCCGAATCCGGCCGGTGCTCCTTCCACCTGGACCTGCGTGCGCATGAGGGCATGCAGCGGCTCTACCTCGACAACGAGGACTACGATGGCTATTTCCGAGACCGGTGTGTGTTCAGCAATCTGATCGACATCGAAGACACCATGAATGTTGTCGTCGCGTATGACACCGGCGCGAAGATGGCCTATTCCCTCAATGCCTTCTCGCCCTGGGAGGGCTTCCTGGTCTGCTTCAATGGCACCGAGGGCCGGCTGGAGCGCAAGGAGGTCCACAGCACCTACGTCAGCGGCGACGGCAAGACACCACACCAGGTCGCGCAAGACCAGAGCTACGTCCGGGTCTATCCGCACTTCAAGGCGCCCTACTCGGCGGAGGAGTGGACGGGTGAGGGCGGCCATGGGGGCGGCGACCCGCTGCTGCTCGACGATATCTTCAGCCCGAATCCGAAGCCGGACAAGTACCTTCGCGCCGCTGACCAGCGGTCAGGGGCCTATTCGATTCTCACCGGTGTCGCAGCGAATCGGTCGATGGAGAGCGGGAAGCAGATTCGCATCGCCGATCTGGTGGAGAACATCGGCATGCCGGACTACCCGTCGATGCCCTCTCCCGCAGATCCCATAGCGATCACCTAGATCCCTAGCGCGGATGAGAGGACACTTCACCTCACGAGCATAGAGCAAAGGAGACCACGATGGCCAAGAAGATGATCCACGGTTTGCACCGCATGAAGCAGGAGGGCGAGAAGATAACCTGGCTGACGGCCTATGACTACCCGACCGCGCAGTTCGCCGAGGCCGCAGGGATCGACATGCTGTTAGTTGGCGATTCGCTCGGCATGTGCGTCTACGGCTATAAGGACACACTGCCTGTCACGATGGATCAGTGCATCGTGCACTGTGAGGCCGTCCGGCGGGGGGCCCCCAACACCTTCGTGATCGGCGACATGCCGTTCCTGAGCTACCAGTCCTCTGTCGAGAAGGCGGTGGAGAATACGGGGCGCTTCCTCAAGGAGGCCGGTGTCGATGCGATCAAGCTGGAGGGCGGCCGGCGCATACTCCCGGTGGTGCGGGCGATTCTCGACGCCGGGGTCGTGGTGATCGGCCACATCGGGCTGACGCCGCAGAGCTCCGGGCAGCTCGGCGGCCACAGAGCCCAGGGGCGGACCGTGGAGTCAGCCCGCGCCCTGATCGACGACGCGCTCGCGCTGGAAGAGGCCGGCATCCAGATGCTGCTGCTGGAGGCGGTGCCGCCGGAGGTTGGCCAGTTCATCACCGAGAAGCTGGCGATCCCGGTGCTGTCCATCGGCGCGGGCATGCACTGCGACGGCCAGCTCCTCATCGTGAGCGACCTCATCGGCCAGTTCCAGGCTTTCACTCCGAAGTTCGTCAGGAAATACTGCAACGTCGCCGAGGTCGTCACCAACGCGATGAAGGAATACGCGGCCGACGTGCGGGCGGGGAAGTTCCCAACCGATGAGCACTGCTACCATATGCTGGAGGGGGAGTACGAGAAGTTCCAGGAGATGGTGAGCCAGTACGAGGAGCCTACCTAGGGTTGTCAGGAGTCCGGTGTTTCGGGGGCAACCTCCCCAAACACCGAGAGGACGTGTCGATGGGGTGCGGCGCGCTCCCTAGCCGCCCGCGGTGGTGGATGCGGAGGAGGCTCGGAGGGAGTCATGCTGCGGTGGCGGCGGGGGCGCGGTCTGTCCGGGCTGGCGCCACCGGAAGACGATGTGGACCGGCGCCTTGCCGCGGACGACATGTCCGCCGTCGCAGTTCACCGCGGTGTGAACGGGCAACTCCTTCTGCATGAAGTCGGCCAGCCGCCAGATGTCCGATCTTCCCTGGACGATGAAGATGTAGTCGGGGCTCATCCCGAGCGCCATGCGGTCGGTGACCCTGTTCATGAAGGCGGTTGAGAAGCCATCGCGCTGAAGCACGGGAGCCAGCCTTTGTCCGAGCGCCAGGGCGTTCACTCCCGGCGCGTGCTTCAGCGTGCCGTAGTCGCCGGAGAGATCGACGCTGCCATCGCCCATGATGGCGAAGAACCAGCGGCCCGTGGTGGCACTGGACAGGATGCAGCCATCGACCTGATAGAAGTCGGCCAGAGCCATTGATATTGAATGGTGGAAAGCGCCCGTGGAAACGGCGACTCCGTCAAGGCGCTCCTTCGCCTCTTCCTTGGTCTCGCCCCGCCGGTGGTAGGCGATGACGGCCTCCATGTGCTCACATCGGGGAAGCTGAATCACGCGGAAGGTGCGCCGTCGGTGCTTTGTGAGCCACACCTTGACCATGTGGCGCGGGTGCTCCTGTGCGGTCGAGGTGTCCGCGGCGGCAATGCCTGACAGCGTGGCGCCGGCGGAGGGAGAAGATGGGGCACGCGACGGCAGTGGGTTACGGTGCGCTGGCATCACAGGCGGCACCAGCAGCATCGCTACTACCAGAGATAGAACACAACCGGCTTGGCGCATGGCCCTCATCCCGTACTCAGTTCAGCTGGGTGCATCTGTACGTATTCCAGATTTGCCACACCATCAACGCATGCAATATGAGAGCCGAGCGCGCGCTCAATCCACTCTATTCATACCCAGAGGTATCTTCCGCCAATTCGCTACAGCGCCCGTCAATGGCACCGTTGGGCGACAAGGAACCTGGAGCGCTGTCCCGGGCAGCTGCCCACAGAGCGGCCCCCGCTCACGGGAGCACGGCCCCGGCGCTGTGATTCCGGCCTCTGAAGCTCGAACGCCCCTGCAGTCGGCGACACTGATGGGCATCCGAGAGACAAGGGTCGGGGTGCCCGGCTGGAGTAATCCCTAAGCGACTAGTATAATGCCGTGCAACCAACGAGGACGTTCAGCGACCCACTGAGGAGGCCGCGATGGAGCTCGACGCTGTCTGGCTGGCGATCACCAAGATCTATGCGGTCGTCATGATCGTCGTGACACTGGCGCTGACTGTCGGCATCATCTTCGTCGGCGTGAAGCTCTCCCGGCTGATCGATCGGGCGCTCGGGCTCCTCGGACTCGTGACGGACAAGGCCGAAGAGACGGCGGAGACCGTCAGCCGGACGACCAGCAAGATAGTGCAGCAGGCCGAGCGCACGGCCGCGGCCGCCGAGGAGAACATCGAACGGGCGACGGCGAATCTCGAGGAGGCCTCAGTTGCGGTGAAGCGGGCCGCCTTGGGCAAGGCGGGCGAGGTCGCCGCGCTCATGGTCGGCGTGGTGAAGGGGCTGGGCGGTGCCAGCGCCGCGGAGCGACCACGCACGGGTGGCGAGACCGATGACTAGCTCCGGGAGGCCGGGCCATCGAGTGCAGTCGGCGCTGCGAGGCGAGCCAGGAGGCTGTCTTGGGGAGGTGTCATGCAGGTAGATAGTGGCTGGCTGGCGATCACTACTGTCTGCGCGCTGGTAACGCTGACTGCTCTTTTCATCGTGGCGGCCGGCGTCGCCTACTTGGTCCTCAAGGTGAGGAGGCTGGCGCGGCTGGCTAAGGCTCTGCCGGAACGCGTGGCGGAGCGGTCCAAGGCCATCGCCGAGGAGACGCAGGGGCACGGACGGCGGCTGACTGAGCGGGGCCGCCGGACGGGAGATGTCCTCCGTGCCAGCCTCGGCATCGTCAAAGACGCGATGGACGACGCGGGCAAGATGATTGCGCGCCGGCCTGTCGAGGGCCCGGGCTTTCTGAAGCGCCTGGCGCGTCGCCGCGGGCCACGAGAGGGGACGACGGACGCCTGATCGGCTCTCCTCACGCGCGGCGGGGCCGGGTCAACGGATGCCACCCTCAACATGCTTGTCTAGGAGCTGAATGTCATGAGTATGACTGATCAAGCGGCGATAGATGCCGCGCTCAGACACATGCCGTATGGCGTCCACGTTGTGACGGCTCGCGGTCCGAAGGGGGACCATGGACTGACCGCGAGTTGGGTCATGCAGGTGTCGAAGACGCCACCGATGGTGGCTGTGGCTCTGCGGAAAGGCTCCGCCTCGGCCAATCTCGTCGAGGCCGCGGGGGCCTTCGCAGTCAATATCCTCTCGGCGGACAGCGCGGAGCTTGCCGAGCGCTTCTTCACGCCCGTGGATCGATTCGGCTCGCCACCCCAGCCGGTCGTCAGCAGAGGAGTATCGGAGTTGCCTCTGTTGGGTGAGGCCATCGGCTGGCTGGAGTGCGAGGTCCGCCATCGCTGGGAGCCGGGAGATCATGTGGTCTTCGTGGGCGAGGTCGTGGCTGGCAACCTGAAGAGGAGTGAGATGCCTCTCACGACCCTCGCTGCAGGCATGGGCTACGGCGGCATACAGACGTAGCTGCAGTCCTGGGGCCCAGAGGACAGTGCGGGAGGCGCGTTCCTTGGCCTTGTAGGACTGTCTGTCTCCTCTCGCTTGACGCGATGACCGGCCGCTTCGGCGGCCGGTCATCGCGTCTTGCCTCGCCACCCTGGTTGCTGCCACCGCGGTTCGCTTTCCTCGTAGAGGCGAATCTGTGGAATACCAGCGTTTGGGCGACCAGTGTAGCGTTACTGTGCCAGCGGCCGCTTCGTGCCCTGAGCCAGCGTGGGAGGTTGAGGCACGATGCGCGGGTTCGCCATGGCCGGGGACCAGGGGCCGTTGGCAGGGGCGATCTCCGCCTTCCAGGGCGCGCTGCGTGGGTGGCGCACGCGCTCTGCTGAACACCAATCACAAGAAGGGGCAGCAGTCTGCTCCTGT
This sequence comes from Candidatus Hebobacterum abditum, assembly GCA_029821875.1. Lineage (GTDB taxonomy): Bacteria > Armatimonadota > Hebobacteria > Hebobacterales > Hebobacteraceae > Hebobacterum > Hebobacterum abditum. The sequence goes on from JALGXW010000005.1 coordinate 29,848, forward strand.
GCCGCCGCGGGGACGTCAGCGAAGGCTATCCTTGTCCTTTCGCTGGCCCTTCTCGTCGGCTGGGGCCTTCCGGCAGTCGCCGCGCCCGTCGTGTGGGTCGAGCCGAGCTTGGCGCGCGTCGGGCCGGACGCGCCTGCTGGAAGCCACACCGCGATCGAGCTCCATGCAGCCAAGGGCGAGTACGAGTCGTTCCAGATCATCGTCCAGGCGCCAGCAGGTGGGCTGACGAACGTCAACGTTGCCGTCCCCGACGCGGACGAGGTCGAGTTCACTCTCTATCGGGAGCACTACGTCTACCTCGCGCGCGGCTCCGCCGACTGGGCCACCAACCAGAACAGCCCCCTCGGGGGTGGCTGGTACCCGGATGGACTGATCCCTTTCGTGGACCCGGCCACGGGGGAGGATCTCTCGGGCGCGGAGCTCGACGCAGTCCCCTTCGACCTCGCCGCGGGGAAGAACCAGCCGGTATGGGTAGACGTGCTCGTGCGCCGAGAGGCCCCGGCGGGTGAGTACACGGGGACGTTGGTGGTCACGAGCGATCAAGGCGAGGCGACAGTAACGCTGGACCTAACCGTTTGGAACTTCGAGCTGCCCGTGACGCCGGCGCTCGACTCAGCCTTCCTCTATTGGACGGTGGGCGGTCAGCTGCAGCCGAAACAGGAATTGCTCCGGAACCGCATCATGCCAACGAACGCGAGTTCCTCGCACGCCAACACCCTCGTCAGTGAAGGCCTGGGCGCGGTGAACATCGGCTTCTGGAGCGGCGCCGATGGCAGCACCTGCAGCGTCTCCAATCCGCCGCCGAGCGCGACCGCCGTCGCCTCTGCCGCCGCTGCCTATCCCGACGGGTTGCGTCTCTACGCCTATACCGCCGATGAGATCAGCCACTGCTCGGGCCTGTTGCCGACGATGGAGGCCTACGCCGACGCGCTGCACGAGGCCGGCGTCGACCAGCTCATCACGATGCCGCCCAACTCGGACTGGGCGGGAGTCGTGGACATCTGGGTGGAGCTGCCTAAGCAGTATGATGTCGCCGACGTCGAGGATGCCATCGAGCGGGGAGAGGCGGTGTGGAGCTACAACTGCCTCCAGCAGGATGACTACTCGCCAAAGTGGCTGCTCGACTACGCGCCCATCAACTATCGCATCCAACCTGGCTTCATCAACCAGAGCCTTGGGCTCAGCGGGCTCCTCTACTGGCGAGCGGACCACTGGACCGCCGATCCCTGGAACGATGTCACGCGCTATTCTGTGAGCTACCCCGGCGAGGGCCTGCTCGTGTATCCCGCCGAGCAGGTCGGGCTTGAAGGTGTTGTGCCATCGATGCGACTGAAGTGGCTGCGGGATGGTGTGGACGATTACGATTACGTGCAGATTCTGAAGGGACGCGGCGACGGTGATTGGGCTCTCGGCATCGCCCAGGCTGTGGGACCGGATTGGATCAACTGGATCAGAGACCCGAGCGCGCTCGAGTCCGCACGGCGTCAGCTTGGCGAGAGGATAGTCGACCTCGACGCGCCGCACAGCCTGGAGGTCACGGTCTCTGCCTCACCTGGTGTCGTTCCCTCCGAGGGGATAGTCTCCTTGGACGCAGCAGCGGTCGATGGCCTCGGCCACGGTATAGGCGCGTGGACCTGGTCGGACAATGGGGCCGGCGGGATCTTCCTGCCTTCAGCAGCCATGCAGAGCCCGGCGTATTACGCTCCGGCCAACACGAGCGGAAGTGATCTCAGCATTGAGCTCACGGCGACCGCCACGTGCGCGGGCGCAGAGCCGCTTGCGGCCAGCGACACGGCGACGGTGACGGTCCAGTCGACCCCGCACCTGCTGTCGGTGACGGCAACGGCTTCACCTGGCTCCGTGCCCTCCGGCGGGACCACCATGCTGTCGGCGAGCGCGAGCGACACCCATGGCCACTCGGTCACATCCTGGCATTGGGATGACGGGGATGCGGGCGGGACGTTCTACCCGTCGCGCGATGTGCAGTACCCGAGCTACACGGCCCCGTCGAACACGTCGGAAGTCGAGCTCGAAGTGTTCCTCAGTGTGACGGTCACGTGCGCCGCGTCGACTCCCATCACCGCAAGTGCAGAGACATCGGTCACTGTCGTGCCGGGAGGCGAGGCGCCGGCCGTGGAGGCCCAACAGCCCACGCCCTCCGTTGTGGACTCAGAGGGAGTCGCCTCACTGTCGGCGACGCTCAGCGGCGACGTCATCGAGGGCGAAGTAGCCTGGCACTGGCACGACGGCGAGGCGGGCGGGACCTTTCTGCCGTCGCCCGGCGTACGCTCACCGCTGTACCAAGCTCCTCGCAACACGACGGGACAGCCCCTGGAGGTTGCTCTTACAGTGGCCGCGAACCGCGAGGGGCCGGCCGCCGTTCTTCACGATTCGACGTCGATCACGGTGGAGCCGGCGGAACACGCTCTGACCATTCACGCCTATGTCGATCCATCCGCCATCGGGTGGAAGGGAAAGGCACAGCTTACGGCCAGTACCGACGACACGTTCGGGCACGCCGTGGCTGACTGGCACTGGTCTGACGGAGGCGCAGGTGGATCCTTCTCGCCGTCGGCACTCGTCCCGGATCCCATCTACCGGCCCCTTCCCAACACCACTCTGGAAGAACAGGTCGTGACGCTCGCCGTCACCGCGACGTGCGACGGCGCCGCCCCGGCAAGCAACAGCGCAAGCGCGATCTTGTTGGTTCAGCCAAAGCCTAACGTGAAGGCGAGGACCGCCCGCGTGTCCAGGACCGCGGTGCGTGACGGCGAGACAACGCTGTTGATCGCGGACGCGCTAGAGCGGAGCACGGTCCGCGCCGCGTTCTGCGATGTGCCGGAGGACTTCTGGGCGGCGGGGGCCATCGCGGCCTGCCGGGATGCCGGGATCATAGTCGGCTACGATCTCGAGTCGTACGGGCCCGACCTCCCGATCTCCCGCGCTGAGATTGCAGTCTACATCGCGCGGGCGCTGTCCGGGGGGGACGGCGCCCTGCCGCCGGGGCCCGCGGAGGCATCCTTCCGAGATGTGTCCGCGCAGCACTGGGCACGGCGTCATGTCGAGTACGTCAGGGCTGCCGGCATCGTCACTGGTTTTCGGGACGGGACATATCGCCCGGGCGAGAACGTGACGCGCGCGCAGATGGCGGCGTTCGTTGCTCGATCTGTTGTAGACCCAGCCGGGGACGAAGGCCTGCGCACCTATAGCCCTCCGCTGTGTGCAACTTTCACCGACGTCCAGCCCACGCTCTGGGCCTTCAGCTATGTCGAGTATCTGGCCGCGGCAGGAATAGCCGTGGGCTACGAGGACGGCACATACCGGCCGCACTCCGTGTGCACCCGCGCGGAGACCGTGGTTTATCTGGCCCGCGCTTTCGGCTTAGGCGACTAGTCCGGCCGCTGCCACAATCAGGCGCGAGGTCGAATCACTCGATCCCCTTCGCAGCGCGGCCGTGCCGTGTCGTGATTGGCAGAATTGGGGAGGGCCCCACCGGCTAGCGTAGCTGGCGGGGCTCTCCCGCGTCCCGAGCAGAGGCCGCCTTCGCCCCCAGACTGTAGACGGGCGACCTCGGCGCGGCGAGCCCATGGGGCGCGAGCGTCCGCTCTGCGTCGGCCCTGCCCCGCCCGGCCATGGTGTCTCCTGCAGCCCTCTGACGCCCTGTCTGCCCATCGTCGGTTTGGACGGTTGGGGAGCCATCTTTGTGCCCATTTCCCACAACGGGGCAAGGGACACACAGGGATTTGGCCCAGGAATGTCGTATTCTAGTACTCACGCTACCTAGACGGGCGCAAGCTGGGGGGACCAGTGGGCAAGCAATCCGCGGGGCGAGTGTTGCGCGGAAGCAGATAGCCTGGCGTTGCGTTCGGGGAGGCGGAGCATGCGCGTTGGTCTGTGCCTGGTTCTGGGGCTAGTTGGCCTGCAGTCTCTCGGTCTTGCCCAGGTCGAGAAGGCCGCTGCTGTCGGTGCAGCAGAGCGGTCGGCCGCGCCTATCGCCTGCTCCGATACCTACCGGATCTGCCCCGGCGATACCCTCTCCATCGCGGTCGATGGAGAGGACGTCTTCACCCAGGAGTGTCAGGTGAACGGGGCAGGCACGATCTCGTACCCGATGCTTGGCGACGTGCCCGCGGCGGGCGCGACCTGTTCGGACCTGAGGGCGCGGTTGGAGGAGGACCTGAGCAGGTACCTCAAGCACCCCACGGTCATGATCACAGTCAAGGAGTACGGGCAGGTCGGGATGAGCGTGTTCGTGATGGGCGAGGTGAGGAGCCCCGGGGTCTATCCACTTGCGGGCGGCTCGGGATTGATGCAACCGCTCGCCGCGGCGGGTGGGCTTACCGAGTACGCCAGCGGCCAGGTCACGGTCATGAAGCGAACCGGGGAGTCGTGGGTGGCATCGCTTGAGGACGTCCCTGGAAGCGGCGCCGGAGGCATACTGGAGCCCGGCGACGTGATACTAGTCCAGCGGCGTCTTGAGCAGAGATACGCAGTGCTCGGCGAGGTGCCGACGCCGGGCATGTTTGACATGCCCGCACAGGGAGAGGTGCGCGTGCTCGACGCGATGACTCAAGCCGGACTGCTCGAGCCGAGCACCGATGCATCTCCCGGGGCGCCCGGGAGCCTGTTGGACAATCCGATTCGCACGGCCGACCTGGAGCACGCCTCCGTCACGCGGGGCGAAGTGGTGATCCCTGTCGACCTCGCGGCGCTGCTCGCGGGCGACGCTGGACAGAACATCGTGCTCCGGTCGGGCGATGTGCTGACGGTGCCGCAACTTCCGGTGGTGCGCGTGTACGCGCTCGGCGAGGTGAAGGCGGCCGGGCGACACAACCTGCCGGAGCCCGCGAGCGTTCTGGATCTTCTGAGTGCAGCAGGTGGCATCACGGCCAGCGCCCGGCCTTCTGACGCGAGCATTATCAGGATGGTCGATGGCGAACCGGCGGCGACGCCGCTCGACATCGGGGATCTTCTGCGGGACGGCGACTCGGAGGAGAATCCGTCCCTGCAGGAAGGTGATGTCCTCTTCGTCCCGGCGCGGGGCGAGAGCAACCGGAATGTCTGGAGGCTGCTCTCGGTGCTGCCGTACTTGATCTTCTGAGGAGTCGAGCAAGTGGCTCTTGACGACTATAGCTGTGCGGCTGTGCGGGATGGTCGCTCCATCTGTCCGGCCCCGCTTGGCCGCGAGGTGAGCGCGAATGCCAGTTGACGAAGACAATTCGCGACTTCCCGTTCCCAGCCAGGGCCTGCCGCCGGTCGCAGTCGGCGGCGCAGGCCCGACTATCGCCACGCTTGAGGCATTTGAGACGCCGGCCCCGGGCCTGCGCGAGTATGTCAACATCTTCCGGCGCCGTCGAGCGGCGATCCTCATATCCCTGGGGGCGATCTTCGGCCTCAGCATCCTCATCACTCTACTCACCCCGAAGACGTACGAGGCCAGGGCGACCCTCCTCATCAGCGAGGCACACGCGGGCACCTCTCCGTCATCCGAGAACGGCGTGCCAGCGAGCATGGCGGCGATGGGATCGCCCAACCTCGATACTCACGTGCAGCTGGTGCTGGGGGCGCTCACTGCAGAAGAGACCGCGAAGTGGCTGCGGGAGAACGGCGGACCAGTGTTGAGCCCGGCCGTGCTTCGCAAGAGCGTGGTTGCCAAGGCCGTGCGCGATACGCAGCTCGTTCGGATTAGCGCACGCGCGCGGACCACCGACGACGCGCAGAAGATCGCCAACGCGACGGCGACGACGTACGTGAGGATGAACCGGCAGCGCGCGCGGGGGTCGTCGGAGAGCACGGGACGCTATCTGACCGAGCAGTTGGAGATCGCCAAGGGCAATCTGACGCGGGCCGAGAGCGAACTGCAAGCCTACAAGGAATCCACCGGAACCGTTGCGTCGGATGCCGCCGCGAGCGAACTGCTGGCCCGAGCCGCCTCCCTGAGAGCGGACGTTGGCAAGACCGGCGCGGACCTCGGTCAGTCTCAGGCGCGCGTGAGCAGAATCCGCGACCAGCTCGCGAAGCAGAACATGAGCATAAGGTCCGGACAGGTTCGCGACAACGCGGTGATCCAACAGCTCCGCGCCAAGCTGGCCGAGTTGGAGGGACAGCGATTGGCCGCGCAAGCGCGGTACACCGCGGAGTACCGCGGCCCCCTCAACCAGATAGACGAGCAGATCCGTCTCGTCCAAGAGCAGCTTGATGAGGAGATACGGCGCATCGTAGGCGGCGGAACCGGCGATCTGGAGCTGCAGCAGTCGCTGACGGGCCAACTCATACAAGGCGAGGTAGAGGTGGCCGCCCTGAGGGCGAGACACCAGCAGCTCCGGGGAGACCTGGCGCGCGCCAACCGGGAACTGGGCAAGATCCCGGCTCGGCAGGTGACACTCGCGGGGCTCCAGCGACAGGTCGATGTCGCGCAGAAGATCTACTCAGACCTGCTGCAGCGCAGTCAGCAGATCGAAGTGGGCCGCGTCATGGCTCTCGGCAATGCTGATATCGTCGAGCCGGCCACGATGCCCAGGCTGCCTGTGAAGCCCAATGTCCCGCTCAACCTCGTGCTGGGAATTCTGCTCGGCCTCGGCGTCGGCGTGGGCGTTGCCCTGGTCCAGGACCAGCTGGATGACACAGTGAGGGATCAGTCGGAGGCCGCTCGGCTCGCAGATGCGCCTGTTCTGGGCGCGATCCCAGCCTTCGAGCGCGAGACGGCACGGCCGGCTCTCACCTCCGGCGGGCCGCAGGCGGTCGCGGTTGAGGCCTATCGTGCGCTCCGCTACTGCCTGGACTTCGTGACTCAGGGCGAGCGGGGGCGCGTCATACTGGTGACTAGCCCCGGGCAGTTCGAGGGCAAGTCCACGACGGTGCTCAACCTGGCGCGGGCAGTCTCGCTCACAGGGCGCCGCGTGATTCTTGTCGATACCGACCTGCGGCGCTCGGGCCTGGGTCGCATGGTCGGAGCCAAGGGAGAGAAGGGCGTTACCGATGTTCTGATGGGACAGGCAAGCCTGCAGGAGGCTCTGCAGCGCTGCCGGGAGCCCGGCCTGAGGTTCCTGGGATCGGGGAAGCAGGTTCCCCACCCGACCGAGTTGCTGGACTCCGCGGCGATGCGGGATCTGGTCGCCGGTCTGCGCGAGGAGGCGGACCTGATCATCTTCGATAGTCCGCCGGTGTTGGCAGTGGCCGATAGCCTCGTGTTGGCCAGCTTGAGTGACGCGGTGCTGATGGTTTGCGTGGCGGGACAGTCACACCGATACGATCTTCAGCTAGCTCGAGGCCTGCTCTCACGCGTGGGCGAGAGGGTCTCGGGCGTGGTTCTCAACAAGCTCGGCGAGAAAGCCGGCTACGGCTACGGAGACCGTCAGCACTACTACGGGAAGTACGAGTAGGCGGGAACGGGCGAGGAGGTTCCCGCGGGCAACAACTGGGCGGGGGTAACGAAGGGAAGCGGTCCTAGATGAGTGTCAGGTTGTTTACAGGGGCGTGGCGTGCCGGGGAGACGCGGAGCGTCGACTTGGTGGTGAGGGCATCGCGCGCGGCTTGGGGCGCGGTGCGGTGGGCCTCTCAGACGCGGGCCAAGGATCTGGGGAAGCTCGCCATTGACGTCGTTCTGATGCTGGGCGCCGCGGTGTGGGCCTGGTTCAGCGCGTTCGGGCAAGTGCCCGACCCAGGGAGTCCCCTGCCTTTCGTGGCGGTAGCTGCGTGTGCCCGCCTCCCAGTGTACCTCGGCCTCAGGATCTATCGCATGCCATGGCGGAAGGTGTCGCGGCACGATGTGCTCTGGCTGACAGCAAGCGCGGCAGCGGGGCCGCCGGCCATGGCGCTTCTCCTGTACATCCTGCCGGACCCGTTCACGCTCAGGGCGCTCGCCCGTCCCTACCTGGTTCTGGTGACGGAGCCGGCGCTCTATCTCATCCTCCTGGGCAGCGTGCGCATCGCTGCGCGCACGATTGCCAACAGCCACCGCCAGGCCGAGGGCGGCCGCCGCACCCTCGTCGTGGGCACGGGGGACGCCGCCAGATCGCTCGTCTGGCAGATTCAAGAATCCGTGACCGACTATCGGGTTTTGGGCTTCGTCGACGACGATCCGAAGAAACAGGATCAGCGGATACTCGGCGTGCCCGTGCTCGGCGCCCTCGACGACATCCCCCGGGTCGTCGACAGGATCGGGGCCCGGCAGATCGTTGTGGCGATCCCCTCCCTGACTCCCGAGAGGATGCGTCAGGTTCTCCTCATCTGTGAGAGGACAGGCGTGCCGGTGCGGATTCTCCCGCCGTTGAGGGAGTTGATGGAGCGCAGCGTGGGTGTTTCGGCACTGCGGGAGGTCCACATGGAGGACCTCCTTCCCAGGTCGGAGGTCAGGCTGGATCGGGAGGCCGTTTCGAGCTACCTGAGCGGGCGGACGGTGCTCGTCACCGGCGGCGGGGGATCGATCGGCCGCGAGCTGTGTCGCCAGCTCTTGAAGGTGGGTGTCTCTCGGCTGCTGGCTCTCGGCCGGGGGGAGAACAGCGTCTACGAAGCGATGCAGGAGCTGTCAGAGTCGGCCGACGGCTGCGAACTCGTTCCGGTGATCTGTGACATCCAGGACCGGCGGGCGCTCGCGCGTGTGTTCGAGCTCTACAGCCCCGACGTCGTGTTCCACGCCGCCGCGCACAAACACGTTCCGCTGATGGAGCAGTACCCGATGGAGGCCGTGAGGAACAACGTCATCGGGACCCTGAACGTCGTCCAGCTCTCCGTCGATCACTTCGTGAGCAGATTCGTCCTCGTCTCCACCGACAAAGCGGTCGAGCCGAGGAGCGTGATGGGCTCGACCAAGCGCGTCGCTGAGATGATCGTGAAGGGATACGCGGAGGCCAAGAACGCTGACATGGTCAGCGTGCGATTCGGCAACGTCCTGGGGAGCCGCGGCAGCGTCATCCCGATCATGACCCGCCAGATCCGGAACGGCCAGCCCGTGACCGTGACGGATCCCGACATGGTGCGCTATTTCATGACGATCCCCGAGGCCGCGCAGCTCATACTGCAGGCCGGCGCGATGGGTGGGCGGGGTGAGGTCTTCCTCCTCGACATGGGGTATCCCGTGAGGATCATGGATCTGGCCCAGGACTTGATTCGGCTGTCGGGGCTGGTCCCCAACCAGGACGTGCCAATCCATGTCACCGGACGGCGGCCCGGCGAGAAGCTGAGAGAGGACCTCCTGAGCAAGATGGAGACCGCCGGCGCGCGCCGGGAGGGACAGTTCTACGTCGTGCCGCCGGAGCCCGTGGCGCTCGAAGCCCTGCTCGGCCGGATCAACGCTCTTCGGGCGGCAGCTACGGAGGGCGATGGCGCTCAAATCGTGCGCATACTGCAGAGCGTCATCCCGGCCTTCCAGCCCGACGCCAGGCACTTGGCCTCAGGAGCACTCCATGGCGGGACCGCCCCTTCCGCGATGGGCCCCCCACAGTGAGCACGCACATTCCTGTGGAGCGTCCGGCATTGGGGGTGGCTGAAGCGGTCCGGGAGTCCGGCGACGCGCGCCCCTTGTCGATGCGGTCGAACTTCGTCTGGACGCTCGTTGGCAGTGGCGTCTACGGCGCCAGCCAATGGGGCATGCTCATCGTCCTGGCCAAGCTCGGCAGCGCGGAGATGGTTGGGCGATTCGCCCTCGCGCTCGCGGTCTGTGCTCCCGTCATCATGTTCACGAACCTGCAGCTCAGGAACGTCGAGGCCACCGACGCGAGAAACGAGTACCGGTTCGGGGACTACCTCAGCCTTCGCCTCCTGGGTAGCGGCCTTGCGCTTGCCGTCATCGCGGCAATAGCATTCGCGGCCGGGTACCGGATGGAGGTCATGCTCGTTGTGTTCGCGGTCGCGCTGGCCAAGGCCGTGGAGAGCATCAGCGATGTGATCTACGGTCGACTGCAGAAGTCCGAGCGCCTCGACCGCGTGGCGCGGTCTATGATGTTGAGAGGTCCGGGAGCGCTGGCGGCCCTGGCGGCGATGATTGTGTGGACCCACAACGTGGCCCTTGCCGCCGTCGGGATACTGCTCGCGTGGGTGGTGGTGTTGCTGGTCTACGACCTCCCGAACGTGCGCCGAGTCGCTGCAGCCGAGTCGGCCGAGAGTGGCCGAGGCGGCGAGGCGGGAGCTTCGCCCCGCCCATCGGTGATCCGCCGGCTGGCCTGGCTATCGCTCCCACTCGGAGTCGTCGGCCTGCTTGACTCCCTGAATGTCAACGTTCCGAGATACGTCATCGAACGCAGCCTCGGCGAGGCGGCACTGGGGCACTTTGCGGCCATGGCTTACGTTATGGTCGCGGGGAACATGGTGGTGGCTGCACTGGCGCACTCAGCGGCCCCCCGCCTCTCGCGCTGCTATGTGACGGACATCGCCGCCTTCAAGCGTCTTGTCTGGAAGCTCGTCCAGTTCGGCGCGATGCTCGGGATGGCGATGGTTGTGGTTGCCGTGGCCTTCGGTCGCCCACTGCTCACGGTGCTCTACACGCCTGAGTACGCCGCCCACGCGCACGTGTTCTCGTGGCTGATGGTGGCGGCCGGCCTGGGATACGTTGCTCGCTTCCTCGTCTGGTCCATGACGGCCGCGCGTTGCTTCAAGGCACAGGCGCCGCTGTACGTGGTTGCGCTGCTGACCCTCGGCGGCCTCTGCTTCTGGCTCATCCCGGTCCACGGTCTGCTCGGGGCCGCCTGGGCCATCTGCATGGGGATGACAGTACTGCTCATCGGGTCGATGCTTGTGAACGTGTATGCTGTCAGGGCGCAGGCGCGCGCTCTCCGAGAGCAGGAGGCACGCGAGCACACAACACCCGGAGTATCTGAGACCGATGTCCGCTGAAACGCTGTCGGCCTGGCAGACGCCTTCCCCGGCCGCGGCGCGGCCGGCGGCGCGCCTTCGCTCGCCCGTTCTGGCGCTCGTGCTGTTGCTCGGCTTCGCCCTTCCCGTGATGCGCCTTCTCGCCTTCTCGGGAGGCCGAGTAAACGCCTGTGCGGCCGACGTGCTTCTGATTCCGGTCCTGATTGCACTTCGAGGCCAGTGGCTCAGGAGCGGGGGTCTCGGGGCCTGGGTCCTGGCGCTCTGGCTGGTCAACTTGGTCTCGTGGGGCCTCTCCATATCCGTACTCTCTTCCCAAACCTTCCTGCGAGAGTCCCTCAAGCTGATCACTTGTTATCTCTACGCGCTGGCGGGGTTCGGCATTGGACGCGACTCTCGGACCGAGAGCGCCCTCGTCAAAGGACTCGTCCTCTCAGCCCTCCTGATGGCGGCCATCGGCATATCTGCTTTCTTCACGCGGGTGCCGCGGTCGTTTATCGTCGACGCGCGCGTCGCCGGGACGCTCGGCGATCCGAACGCGTTCGGCATCTTCCTCGCCATGGTCCTGCCGCTGGCCGCGTCGCTTCGTGTCGCCTGGCTGGCGATACCTCTGTTCATTGGCGCCGGCGTCGTCTCATTCTCCCGAACGGGACTTACGGCGATCATCTCTTCGCTGGGCCTGAGCTTGCTCAACCTGGGGCTGCGGCGGTACCTCATGGTGGCGATAGCCTGCGCCGTCGTCTTCGTCGGCGTCTACGGTGCCGCCAGCCAGACCACTGTGGGCAAGCGGATAGCCAACTACGAGGGCTCGCTGGAGGGGCGGAAGGAGCTCTGGTCGCTGGCGGCGGAGACGGTGGCGACACACCCTCTGCTGGGAGTTGGCAAGGGCAACTGGCGGTTCGCGTCAGGTCGCCGGACTCTCCCACATAACACCTTCCTGTCCGTGATGGTGGATGGCGGGCTGATAGGGTTCGCCGTTTTCATCATTCCCCTTCTCGTATGGCTGGCACGCGGGGTCCGGCGGACGGTTACTCGCCCCTGGACAATCGCAGTTCTGATCGGATTGGTGGGCGGCCTTGCGGTCAGCCTGGACAACTTCCGCCTCTTCTGGGTCGCCGTTGGTGTGCTTGTGGCGCAGCTTATGATCGGCGCCGCTGAGCCGCGAACGAGGCCCGCGCTCGTTCCGGCTGCCCAGCGCGCCGGCCATCCATACGCGCCACAAGACAGGCAGGAGTGACTGGCGTGGCGGTTCGTGCGATATCGTCAGCGAAGGTCTCGGCATCGGCGGTGCGACCGCACGTCGTGCACGTTGTCACGGCCGCAATCACGACGCGGCTGATGCGTGGCCAGCTCCGCTATCTGCGGGAAGCTGGCTTTGAAGTGACGTTGGTGTCCTCGCCGGGAGCGGATCTCGACCGCGTCGCAGCAGAAGAGGGCGTCGCCAAGGCCGCCGTGCCCATGGAGCGCGAGATAGCGTTTCTCCAGGACCTGCGAAGTCTTTGGTCTCTGTGGCGGCTGATGCGGCGGCTCCGACCTACCGTGGTCAATGTCGGCACCGCCAAGGCAGGCCTGCTGGCCGGGATGGCGGCCCGCCTTGCGCGCGTCCCGTGTCGCGTCTACACGCTGCACGGGCTGCGTTTGGAGACCACTCGAGGGCTCAAGAGGTCGGTTCTGGCCTCCGCCGAGCGCATGGCCTGCCGCTGTGCGCAGCACGTGCTCTGTGTGAGCCCAAGTGTCCGGAGTCGGGCCGTCGAACTGGCTCTGGTCGGCCGGGATCGCTGCAGCTTTCTCGGCGCAGGGAGCTTCAACGGTGTCGATGTGGAGCGGTTCGCACCAACTCCGGACCGGCAGGCGCAGGCGGCCGCCTTGCGGCGCCAGCTGAAGATCCCCGCAGACGCGCCGGTGATCGGATTTGTCGGCCGCTTCACCCGGGACAAGGGTCTGCCGGAGCTGGTCGCAGCCTTCCGGGCCGTGCGAGACAGACTCCCCCACGTGCGGCTCCTGCTACTGGGGCGCTTTGAGTCCGGAGATCCGGTCCCGCGCGGCGTTTGCACCTTCATCGAGACCGACCCGGCAGTCGTCCACGTGGGCTTCGTGGCCGATCCGTCGCTCCACTACCAGGTGATGGATGTGCTGGCGCTGCCAACCTACAGGGAAGGGCTCCCGACGGTGGTGCTGGAGGCGGCCGCGGCGGAGAAGCCGGTTGTGTCGACACATGCCACGGGTGCGAGAGACGCAGTCATCGACGGCGTCACAGGCATGTTGGTGCCCATTGGCGACTCGACAGCGCTGGGTGAAGCGCTGCTGGCCGTTCTAGAGGACCGGTCGCTGGCCGAAGGGCTGGGGAGAGCTGGTCGGCGCAGAGTGGAACAGGAGTACATGCCAGAACAGGTGTGCGGCGAGCTCGCCAAGCTGTATCGGCGTCTGCTCAGCCGAACGGGCGTGGCGGAGACCGGACGGGAGGAGGGGACGTGCGAGGCGTCCTGGCAGGTGGGCCATCGGAATAGCGCCCTCGCTCTCAAGCGGACGTTTGACGTGTGTGCGGCCCTCATCGGCCTGGCGGTGGCTGGGCCGTTGATGGCGGCGGCCGCCGCTGCCATCTGGCTGACCATGGGGGCGCCGGTTCTGTTCTGCCAGCGACGAGCCGGGCGCTACGGGCGGGCCTTCCGTCTGCTGAAATTCCGGACTATGACCGACGCTCGAGATACTGACGGCCAACTGCTGCCGGACACGGCGCGCCTCAACCGTATGGGGCATCTCCTCCGGCGGTTCAGCGTGGACGAGCTGCCGCAGCTCTGGAACGTGCTGAAGGGAGACATGAGTTTCGTCGGCCCCCGGCCACTGCTCGCCGAGTACCTGCCTGGGTACACGGCGCGAGAGCACCTCCGGCATGCCGTCCGGCCGGGTCTCACTGGCTATTCCCAGATCAGCGGGCGCCATACGCTGCCGTTCAGCAAGCGCCTGGCGTTGGATGCGTGGTATGTCGAGAACTGGTCCATCGGTCTGGATCTCAAGATACTGATGCGGACGATTCCAAAGGTGCTGCGTCCGTCGGGCTCTGTCCTCTGCGAAGACTATCCGGCGATCGACGACCGCGGGTTCTGGCGCTATCTGCACGACCGCCCGAGAGACTGCGGCTGCTCAGTCGACCCAGCACGGGGGCAAGGGGCGGGCTGATGTCGCGGCTCAGAGACTGCGAGGTGCTGACCACGAGCGATGAGTCGCGATGGTCAGAAGTGCTCGACGAGATCGGCCGACACGATTTCTGCCACCTCCACTCCTATAGTCGGCTCGCCGAGCTGTCCGGCCACGGCCGGGCGCGCATGTTTGTGTATCGTTCGGGTGAGTATATGCTGGCCTTTCCGCTCCTTCTGCGAGACATCGATGTGACGACAGTTCCAGGGATCGGGAGGGCTCTCTGCGACGTGACTTCCGTATACGGCTATGCCGGGCCGCTGGCGAACAGGAGCGACGTCCCCGAAGACCTGAGCGCGCGCTTCATGGGGTCCATCGACGATTACTTCCGCGAGCATCGGGTTGTCTCGGCGCTGTCGAGAATGCATCCCCTGCTCGATCAGGGACCCATACTGGACCGGCTGGGCAAGGCCGTTCCGGTCGGTTGCACTCTCTCCGTCGACCTGCTGCTTCCCGAGGCACAGCAGCTCTCGGCGTATCGGAGGAATCACAGCCAAGATATAAGACGGCTGCGCGCCATGGGTGTAACGTGTGGGGAGGTCGGGCTGGAAGAGCTGGACGACTTCGTCGCGATGTACCACGAGAACATGGATAGGGTCAAGGCGGCGACGCGCTACTACTTCAGCCGCTCTTACTTCGAGCACCTGCTCGCCGACATGGGGGACGTGTCACACCTGTTCATGTGTCTCCATGACGGGAGGCCGATTGCAGGGAGCATTTTCACCCTCTGTCGGGGATTCGTGCAATGGCACCTGTCGGGGTCGCGCACCGACTTCGACGGGCCGCCGCCCACCAAGCTCATCTTCGATGTCGCTCGGCGGTGGGCAAAGGAGCGGGAGGCGCACACGCTCCATCTCGGCGGGGGCGTCGGCGGGAGCAGGGATTCCCTCTACCATTTCAAGCGCGGGTTCACGAGGCGCGAGCACGTCTATTCGATCTGGCGACATATCGCTGACCCAGACGTTTACGCCGAGCTCACTCGGGCCATGTCAGAGCTGTCCGGCGTCGAGCCGGATGACGGCTTCTTCCCCCTCTACCGGCATCCTATCTTCGAGGATGCCCTCGCCCGTAGAGACGAGGCCAACACGCCGCGAAGCTAGCTGCAGGCCTCACGGGAGGCAGCCGGAGTCGTGCAGAGAGGGGAGCCGATGGCGGATCCCTGGCAGCGACCCGCCTGCCACTCGCAGTGACTCGCGATGAGAACGTGCACACGGACCATAGCATGGAAGGGACGTCAGACAAGTTGGCGACGTTCATAGATCTGTCCGGCCCCGATCTCACGGACGAGGAGGTGGAGGCCGTCCTGTCGGTGCTGCGGACCCGCCATCTGTCCCTCGGGCCGAAGCTAGCTGAGTTCGAGGAGGTCGTGGCCGGATACGTCGGGCGCAGGCACGGCGTTGCAGTGAACAGCGGCACGAGTGCGCTCCACCTCGCCGTTCGTGCTCTCGGCATAGGCGAGGGGGAGGAGGTCATCACCACGCCCTTCAGCTTCATCGCCTCCTCGAACTGCTTGCTCTATGAGCGGGCGGTCCCGAGGTTCGTGGACATCGATCCGCTCACATTCAACATCGACTGCGACCAGGTCGAAACCGCGCTCACAGAGCGCACGAAGGCCCTTCTCGCGGTGGACGTGTTCGGTCTCCCGGCCGACTGGGATCATCTTCGCCGGATTGCAGACACGCACGGTCTGAGGCTGATCGATGATAGCTGCGAGGCACTGGGGGCGAGCCGCAAGGTGGACGGGCGCGGTTGGGCGATGGCCGGAAGCTTCGGGGATGCAGGGACGTTTGCGTTCTATCCAAACAAACAGATAACCACCGGCGAGGGCGGGATGGTCGTGACCGACGACGGGGATGTCGCCGAGCTCTGCCGCAGCATGCGCAATCAGGGCCGCGACTCCGGCGCTGAGTGGCTCCGGCATGCTCGCCTCGGCTATAACTATCGGCTGTCCGACATCAACTGCGCCCTCGGCATCGCGCAGATGTCTCGCATCGACCAGATCCTCGCTGCGCGCCGTCGAGTGGCTGGCTGGTACGAGGAGATGTTGCGCGACATCGAGGGGGTCGTCGCACCCGCGGAAGCGCCGGACACTAGGCGGAGCTGGTTCGTCTACGTAGTGAGACTGGCCATGTGCCAGTCCTGGCAAGATCTGGATGAGGTCGTCCGGCGACTGCGCGGGCGCGGGATAGGGTGCAGCAACTACTTCTACCCAATACACCTGCAGCCGTTCTATCGGGAGATGTTTGGGTACGAAGAGGGGGATTTTCCGGTGACCGAAAGCACCTCCAAACAGACGCTCGCTTTGCCGTTCCACAATCGCCTGTCGCGCCAGAGCGTCGCTCGAGTCGTTGACGCGCTCCGAACGACTCTAGACGAACTCGACCTCGGGGCATGAACGAGTTCGTGCGATGCGCCCCGAGCGACGGGCCACACGTGGTGGCGCGCCGGGGCCGCCGGCTGCCGAGAGGCGGCCGCTCCGACCGGCCGTGGACGCATCGAAGCGCGGCCCGGCTCCCTAAGGCCCAGCCCGAGAGAAGACACTCCTGCCGGCCGTGAGATAGCCGATGGCAGCGAAGACGAGTCATCTGAAGCACCTCGCGCTCTTGGCAATGTGGATGGTTGTCATCGCCGTGCTCTCCGGACCGGCCGGCTCGGAAGAGAGCATGCGAGACGGGATCTCGTGGCTGCTGAGGCCGCTCTCGGCCGTGCTCGGCGGGCCCCCCGCGGGGGAGGCGATCTCGGGGGAGGCGGTTTGGGTCCTTCGGAAGCTGCTCCACATGGGCGAGTACGGCATTCTGGCTCTTGTGGCGTTTCGTTGGTTCGCGTCGCTTGGCCTCGGTGCATCCGGGCGCGCAGTATCCGGCGCCTTTGCACTGAGCGCGACCTACTCGGCGCTCGACGAACTCCACCAGACTCTCACGCCCGGGCGAACCGGCGCCGCCGGGGACGTGTTGATCGACCTCCTCGCCGTATGCATTGTGCTGGCCGTGACCGCCGCCGAGAGGGGGCGGCCCGGCGAGTCCCTCTCTCGCGGGTTCGATCTCATCGCCGCGGCCGTAGGCCTCGTGCTTGCCGCGCCGCTTATGCTGGCCGCGGCCGCGGCCGTGCTCCTCAACATGGGTCGGCCCGTGTTATTCCCTCAGCGGCGAGTGGGATGGTACGATAGGCCGTTTACACTGATCAAGTTTCGGACCATGAGCCCGCGCCATGACGCCAACGGCCGCGCGTTGACTGCAACAGAACGATTGACGCCAACTGGCAGGTTGCTTCGCCAGTTTAGCATCGACGAGCTGCCTCAGCTGTGGAACGTCCTCAGGGGAGAGATGTCCCTGGTCGGTCCCAGGCCTCTCTATCTCGAGTATCTTCCCTACTACACGCCGCGCGAACGGAAGCGCCACCTGGTGCGGCCAGGCCTTACTGGGCTCGCGCAGGTCATGGGCCGCAACACCGCCCGGTGGGATGACCGTCTCGAGCTGGATGTGCGCTACGTCGAGAGCAAGTCGTTGCTGCTCGACCTGCGCATTCTCCTGAGAACGGTGGGAAAGGTGATCGCACGGAGCGACGTATTGGATGACGCCATCGAGGGATCGCTGGCCAAGCACCGCGCCCACCTGTCTCAGGATCCTCACGCGGCAGGCAGATGAGGGCGGGGCCCCTCCGATGGCGAGGCGCTTCGGTGGGCCGCGCCGAGGACCGGAGCAGGCTTTGGGTCTCTCCCCAGGCGGCCTCGGCGCGAGACGCGGCTGGCGCGTGATCTCCTAAGGCTGCTCCAGAAGGCCAAAGGCACGTGCGATGTACACGGCCATCTGGTCGCGGGTGCACGTGGCAGTGGGGCGGTAGAGACCATCCGGATAGCCACTGCCTCCGCCGTGCTCCACTAAGTACTCTATGTGTGCATAGGCCCAGAAGTAGGTCTGGACATCGGGGAAAGTAGGCGTGCTGGGTGGGACGTAGTCGGCGAGACCCTCCTCGCCGGTTGGGTCGACCATCGACCTGGCGATGAAGACCGACATCTGCCCGCGGGTGATCGTCCAGTCGCCATGGTACATGCCGTCGGGATAGCCGCCGACGATCCGCGCCCCGGCCGCATACTCGATATGCTTCGCCGCCCAGTAGTCGGCCGGAATGTCGGGGAACCGGGTCGGCCCTGTCAACTCCGGAACGGCAGCGTCGCTCCCTGTCAGCGCCCGAGCGATGTAGACGGCCATCTCAGCTCTGGTCACAGACCGCCCGGGGCGGTAGAAGCCGTCTGGAAAGCCTCGCACGATCCCTGCATCGAGGCAGGCATTGATGGCAGCATGGGCCCAGTGGTCGTCTGGGACGTCGTAGAACGCGCCCTCGCGCGGCCGCACTCGGAGCTCGATAGTGTGGCTGCCAACGGCCTCACCGCAGCCCGCCGTCACGGTGAGATGCACAATCAGGTCGAACTCCGTCATGTTCACCGGAGCCTGATATTCGGGTCCCTGCACATCCGCGGAGGGCGCAAACGAGCCACCTGCTCCCCCGTCCGACCAGTGCCAGGAGGTTATCGCGTGGCCCTCGCCGTCGACGGCCGTGGCCGACAGCGAGGTCGTCCCAGTTGAGCCTACATCACGTGGATCAGACTGGCCCCTGGCCACAATCCCATGGGAGGCGCCACCTAGACTGCTGAGCATCTCCCCCAACTGCCGGCGAGCCGCCTCCAGTTCCGCCGGGTCTCGCGTCCAGTCCGACCAGTCAGGCCCCACCGTCCTCGCTATCTCCAGCGCCTGATCGCCGAGGCCCAGCTGCTCCAGCATGTGCACATAGTCGTAGTCGTCGATGCCGTCCCGGAGCCACTTGACCCGCATCGAGGCGACGACGCCCGGCACCCCGACCTGCTGTCCAGGGTAGACCAGCATTCCCTCACCGGGATACCAGGGAGCATAGGCCTCCACGTTGTTCCAGGGATCGGTCGACCAGAGATCTGCCCGCCAGTACAGGACTCCGGTCATCCCCAGGCTCTGGTTGATGAAGCCGGGCTGAATCCGGTAGTTGATGGGGGAGAAGTCGATCGCCCACTTCGGCGAATAGTCGTCCTGCATCAGGCAGTTGTACGACCAGACCTCATCGCCTTTCTGCTGGCAGTAGATGACGCGATCGCTCGCGTTGTCGTACATCTTCGGGAGAATGACCCAGATATCGACTGCCGAGCGCCCCGTGCCAGACCCATCGTCGTAGAGCTCGGGCACCGGCGCCATCGTGACCAGGTTGTCGACTCCGGCCGCGTGCAAGTTGCGCGCCCAACTCCTGAGTGTCTCGTACAAGTTGGTGCAAGAATCGATCTCGTCTGCCGTGTAGTTATACAGCTTCAGTTCAGGCTCGTGCTCGGCGGCCGCCGCCTGCAACTCCGCCACCGAGGGGGGCGAGCGCATCAGGCAGTTCGTCCCGTCGGCGCCACTCCAGAAACCGAGGCCGGTGGCCCCCAACCCGTAGCTGCTGATGAGGTACGATTCGTCCCCCCTGTTAACGGAGGACGGCATCAGTCGGTGTTGGAGCAGCTCGCGGGCGGTGGCCAGATCTCTCCTCATGGTCCAGAGCAGGATGGACGAATCCGCAGACGGCCGCAGGGGCACGGCGAAGTCCCACACCGTCAGGTTCAGTGTGGCCGATGCCTGACCTTGGCCGCTCGTCACCGTGAAGGAGCCGCTGTACTGGCCCGGCGCCGTCCCGCGGGGCACATAGACGTCGACCCAAATGGGCTGATTCCTGTCAGCGGCAAGGTCGAATGGCACCGCGTCGAGCTGGGCCCCGACAAGATCTTGCCCCGTCGCCGGATCGTCGAACGGTATGAGTGGGTCGGGATACCATCCCGGACCTTCGGGACGGTTTCGATTGCTCGCCCAGTCGCCACTTCCCGTGCTCAGGTAGACGTAGTGTTCGCGGTAGAGCGTCACCTCCGGACCACCGAGGTCAGGAGCGGTGACGTCGACGTTGGTCAGGTTCTCACCGGCAGCGCGAACGATGATCTGAAACGACTCCGTTTCTCCCTGGGCCGCGTACAGATCGATCTCACTGGCCGTGCCTGCGGAGTCGAAGGGCCCCACTCGCTCCATGCTCGGCTCTACCCACGCGACGGGAGCCGGCAAGGCGGCACTCGCGCCGATAGTCAACAGGAGCGCAAGGACGCCCACTGCCGCAAGACCAGTGATGGTAGGCATAGACGGTCCGGCGGACCTACCCCCCGTAGTAACAGATGCTTCGGCGATTCTTCGTTCCCCCCAGACAGCTGTCGCTCTGCATCGACGGCTCATGCTCCCCATTGATGCTCTGTCTGTCCCTATTTGATTTCCCGCCGATCCCACTGCCAGGATAGCAGCCCTGCCCGCGCTCTGCAACCGCCTAGCCCTCTCCAGGCCTGCACGGGTGGAGCCGGCCGGGCGCCGCCTGCATCACTCCGCCACTTGGGCATCTACCCCTGGCCTCGCTCTACGAAACCTGCGGCCATAGGCACAGCCGAGGCGGTTGTAGCGTCTCCGCCCCTTGTCTGTCTGCGACTGGCGTGCCGAATGGCCCGAGCAGGACACCAGTGGATGCGGTGTCGAAGACGCGCAGAGCGTATAGCACAGGTGGGCGCAGGTCAATGACAGGACGGAGAATCCGCCGGTTCGTCGGCGGAACAGCGATAGTTGCGATTGCCATCCTGACGGGGGTGGGCATCCGGCAAACCTCGCGGCCGGCCCCCTCCTCTGCCCACGTTCTGGCCCGGCGGTGCCGAGGAGTCATGGGGACAAGCTGCCTTCTCGTAGCCATCGCCGAGGACCGCGAGAGCGGAGAGCAGGCGCTGCGAGAGGCGGAGGCCGCCCTGCGGCACGTGGAAGCGCTGATGAGCACGTGGCTGGACGACTCCGAAATATCTCGGCTCAACAGGGCAGCCGCGGGAACGGAGGTGGCGCTCTCGGGCGAGACGGCCGAAGTGCTGGGCGCGGCCCGAAAGGCGGCTCGGGACTCGGAGGGCGCGTTCGACGTGACCTGCCGGCCTTTGGCCGATGTCTGGCGGCGGGCCGGCACGCGCGGAGTCCGCCCGAGCGAAGCGGAGCTCGATGAAGCGCGCGCGTCGTGCAGTTGGGATCACATCGAACTGACGGACTCCGGCGCAGTGAAACATAGTGACGACGCCCGTGTGGATCTGGGGGGCGTCGCCAAGGGATACGGAATCGACGCGGCAGTCCGGGTCCTCGCGGCGGCAGATGTGCTGGGCGGATTGATCGACGTCGGAGGGGACCTCAGGTGCTTCGGCACCGACCCAGATGGAGGCCGCTGGCGCGTGGAGATCAAGGACCCCTTCGGCGGGGGACCCCTGGCACATCTGCGCGTGGGCGATGCCGCCGTCTGCACCAGCGGCAACTACGCGCGGTTCGTCGAGATCGAGGGGCGGCGCTACAGTCACATCATCGATCCGCGCTCCGGCCGGCCGGCGGGAGCCGTGGCCTCCGCGACAGTCGTCGCGCCCCATGCCATGACGGCCGATATCTGGGCGACGGCGCTGAGTGTCTTGGCGAACCGCGGTCTCGGCATGTTGCCCGCGGGGGTCGATGCTCTGCTGGTTCTGGGTTCGGCGGACGACTTCCGGATCGTATGCACTCAGGGCCTTCAGTCGATGATCGAGGAGCCCCTCCCGGCGGGACTCCTCGTGGTCGGGGGCCGGGAGCCGGTGACTGAGGCGGGCCCGATGGAGGATGGCGGCTAGGTTAGCCCCGCCACTCTGTGTCGTCCACGGTCGTCTTGAAGTCGGCCGTAACCGCCTCCGGGAGTTCCTCATCGGCAACCGCAGCCAGGTCCTCCGCGGTCGGCCTGCCGACAAAGAGGTAGCGCTTCCGGGGGCACTTCTCCAGCACCGACTCCAGCGCTTCCGACTCCTCGGGATTGTAGAGGTCGTAGTTGATCTGGGGCAGCGCGCCGCCCATGGTGACGAGTTCTGGCGCGACCCGCGCGCAAGCCTTGCAGCCAATGCAGCCCACCTCACACACGGCACGGACATCGGCTGCCGCGTCCGCGTTGGAGCAGGCGACGACCATCATGCGCTCGGCCTTGAACGGAACGAGAGTGATGATATTGCGCGGGCAGACTCGGGAACACGCCCCGCAGCCCACGCACTTCTCGTAGTTGATGGTCGAGAGCCCGCCGACGATCTCTATCGCGCCGTACTTGCAGGCCTGCGCGCAGTCGCCGAAGCCCAGGCACCCGTAGGTGCAGCCCTGCACACCGGCGACGAGGTTGGCACTGACACAGGTGCGCTCGCCGTCGTAGTCTGCGCGCTGGAGTCGTTGATCCCGATGGGCCGAGCAGTGCACCACCGCGCGGTAGGGACACGATTCGGTGACCTCGACCCCCAGGATGTCGGCGAGCTTCTGGGCGCAGTCCCCGCCGCCCGGAGCGCACAGCCCGACAGTCGTATCCCCCTCGGCGAGCGCGCCGGCGTACTCGGAACAGCCCACATATCCGCAGCCGCCACAGTTGGCCCCAGGGAGTGCCGCTTGAAGTAGCTCCACCCGTGGGTCCGCGGCGACGTGGAACTTGCGGCTGGCCCACCCGAGCACGAAACCCATGGCTATGGCCAACAGACCTAGGACTGCGGCCGCCAGAGCTAGCGCAACTGTGGTGGTAGGCATGTGACTTCCTGCCTCATCTCAAGAGAGAGCCAAGGGCCGTCTCAACGCCCTTCTCTACCCCGGTGAATCCCATGAATGCCATCGCCATTATACCGGCCACGATGAGCGCGATGCCAGCCCCTCTGAGGGCGCGCGGCACATCGCAGAGGTCGAGCTCCTCGCGGATGCCGGCCATCAGCGCTATCGCCAGCGTGAACCCTATGCCGCCGCCTAGCGCCAGCGCCAGTGCCTGTGGCAGGCCCCACAGCTCCGTCGAGTCCTGCATGTGCTTGAGGACTTCGAGAGAGGCGAAGAGGATCGCGCAGTTCGTGGTGATCAGCGGCAGAAACACGCCGAACGATTTGTAGAGCGGGGGGAAGAACCGTCGCACGTACATCTCAACGAACTGGACCGAGGAGGCGATCACGAAGATGTAGATGATGTAGCTGAGCACCGAGAGATCGATCTGTGTCTGCGCGCTGCCGCCGAGCGACTGCCACACCCAGGCCGGCAGCGGGGCGCCCGGCCGCAGGATGAAATGGGTGAAGGTCCAGTTCAGCAGCGTCGAGATGGAGATGACGAACGTGACGGCGCACCCCATCCCAAAGGCCGTGTCGACCCTCCTCGACACGCCGAGGAACGGGCAGATGCCGACGAAGTAGTGCAGCACGAAGTTGTTGATCAGTGCTGCGCCTATGAAGATCAGTATGAGGGCTGTTAGTGTCTCCATGACCACAGCATCCTGACGGTTCGCCACAGCGCCGTGGAGGCCCGCTTCTCGGTGGCCCATTCCGCCACGGCGAGCAACAGACCCAGGGTGATGAACGCACCGGGCGGGAGCGCCATGATCCCCCAGTTCGGCCAGCTGGCGGGCATGACGTGGAGTCCAAACCAGGTCCCTGATCCGAGCACCTCCCTGACCGTGGCGATGGTGGCGAGCCCCAGGCCGAAGCCTAGCGACATGCCAACTCCGTCCGAAATCGCCACCCCGAGGCCCTGCTTGGAGGCACAGATCTCGGCGCGGGAGATGATGAGGCAGTTCACGATGATCAGAGGCACGTACGGGCCGAGCTGTTTGCTCATCTCGTAGACGTAGGCGGCCAGGAACCGGTCGGCTATGGTGACAAACGTTGCGATAGTCAGCGTGAACACGAGGATCCTCAGGTGAGGCTTCAGCAGGCGGCGCAGCAGGCTCACCATGATGTTGGAGCAGATGAGCACGAAGGCCGTGGCGGCCGCCATGGTGACCGCCGGCTTCATGGCATTGGTGACGGCGAGCGTGGGACACATCCCAAGCAGCTGCCGGTAGATCGGGTTCTCCGGCAGAACGCCGTTGATGAACCTTTCCAGTGCTGTCGGTCCCTCTTCGGGCACGTTCGTGGTCCCCTCGGTGCTCATTCGACCGCCTCGTCCGGCCGCGCGTTTCCGGGGCTTCGTTCCACGGCGAGAGCCCGAAGTGGCTCCCGGAAGTTGGCCAGCGCGCGGTTGACGATTGCGGCCACGCTCTCTGATGATATGGTTGCCCCCGACAGAGCGCGGATCTCGTTGTCAGCGGCCGGGTCGGTCTTCACGACCGCGAGGGGCCGGTCCGCGGGCTTGTCTCGGAAGAGGTCCTGGAAATCCGCGCGCGTGATGTAGTCCCCCAGGCCGGGCGTCTCTCTCTGATTGAGGACGTACATCCCGCGGACCGTAGTGACGCCTGAGTCGAGGCCGATCAGAAGCTCAATTCGGTCTGCGAAGCCCTGCCCGGCCGCCGGCAACACCCACCCGACGTGGGAGCCGTCCGTCCGGCGAGTCCTGTAGACGAGGCCCTCTTTGGCGTTCTCGCCGCGAACCATGATCTCGTCGGTCTTGTCCGGATCGGAGCCAGGGACGAGGTCCGGTATCACGCTGTACGTCTCCGCCCTCTTGTTCGCCTTGATCTTCCCGCTGAGCGCGTTCTCCACGCCCGCAAGGCCGCCGCCGTACAGCAGGGCCAGCAGAATCACGAGCCACGCCTGTCCTATGTACCCGCCCTTTCCTGGGGTAGGCTGAGTCACTGCTCTATGCCTTCTCTGGCTGCGGCGCAGGGCCGCCCACCGGGCGAGGGATGGTCCACCGGTTGAGGAGCGGAGTCGTCGCATTCATGAGCAGGACGGCGAACATCACGCCCTCGGGATACCCGCTGAACACGCGCAGGAGCACGAGGAGAACGCCGACGCCCAGGCCGAAGAGGAACTTGCCGCGGGCTGTCAGGGGGCTCGTCACCGGATCGGTGGCGATGAAGAAAGCCCCGAAGAGCAGCGACCCGCTGACGACGTGGTGGAGCGCTGTGAAAGCTGTCAGCCCGAGCCGGTCGGCAGCCCCTGCAAGTACGAGACCGGACAGTATGACGCCGGCTGGTATCTCCCAGGAGGCCGACCGTCGCAGACACAGGTAGAGGCCACCGATCAGCACGGCGAGGGCGCTCGTCTCGCCGAGCGACCCGTTGACATTGCCTAGGAAGAGCGGCCAGAGCTGTCGCGTCGATTCCATCTGGACCTGCGCGTCGCCGACGGTGATCGCCCCCGCCGCCAGGTCCGCCGCCACTTTCTTCGCGATCGTCAGAGGAGTCGCCTGGGTCACGACGTCGAGCTGCGACCGGTCTGTGACGTAGGCCGATGCCCCAAGCTCCCTTGCGAAGCTCAGCATGACGAAGGCCCGCCCCACCATGGCCGGGTTGAAGATATTGTAGCCCAGCCCTCCGAAAACAGCCTTGCCCAGGCCGATCGCGACGACGGATCCTATGACGGCGATGTGCCAGGGCGCGCTCCAGGGAAGCGACAGGCCGAGGATGGCGCCGGTGACGACGGCCGAGCCGTCATCGATGCTGGTAGGCCGCCGGCGCATCCAGCAGAACAGCGTCTCCGCGACCAGGCACGTCAGGACACAGAGCCCGATCTGAACGACCGCGTACCAGCGGAAAAGGACGACCGCCATCGCCACGACCGGTGCCAGGCCGACGAGCACATCGGACATCATCCACCTGGTCGTCAGCGCCGTCTTCGAGATGTGCGGGGAAGGTGCGACACGGACGGCGGGCGCTTCCTGCTTCGACTCGGCCGTCGCGGCCGCATCTGGCTTCTCCGCTTTGCCTTCCGCCATATGCTGAACTCTTCGACTCCGCCCAGCGCTGGTCTGGCTAGCCCTTCGGGAGTCTGACTTTCCCCAGCCTGATGAGCTGCACCAACGGAATGCTTGCCGGACATACATAGGCGCAGCAGCCGCACTCCATGCATGCGGTAATGTGATGCCGCTGCGCCAGCTCCATGTCATTGGCCTTCGAGGCCATCGCGATCTTCGTGGGCACCAAGTTGAGAGGACACACGTCCACACAGCGGCCGCACCGCACGCACGTCGTCTCCTCTGCCTTGCGGACCTCGGCCTGGGTGAGAACGGTCAGCCCACTGGCCCCTTTCGTGACCGGAACGTCCAGGCTCCCGATGGTGAAGCCCATCATGGGCCCGCCCGCGACGAAACGCGCCGCCTCGGGAATGAGTCCTCCGCAGCAGTCCACGACGTCGCGATAGCTCGCCCCCACGGGCACGAGCAGGTTCTTGGCCTGTCTGATGCCGGCGCCCGAGACCGTCAGCACGCGATGTGTGAGCGGCTTTCCGCGCATGACCGCGCGGGCGGTAGCCGCCGCGGTGCCAACGTTGAGCACGACCGCCCCAATGTCGAGTGGCAGCCCACCTGTAGGGACTTCCCTGCCCAAGACGGCGACGGTGAGCTGCTTCTCTCCTCCCTGGGGGTACTTCGTCTTGAGGACCCTCACCTCGATGCCGGTCCCCTCCGCCGCCTGCCGGAGCGACTCAGCGGCCTCGCGCTTGTTGTCCTCCGTGCAGATGATGACCTCACTGGCGCCGGCCGCCCGTTGGGCAAGAAGCGCTCCGGCTACAATAGGCTTGGGGGCCTCCATCATGAGCGCGTAGTCGGCAGTAAGGTAAGGCTCGCATTCACAGCCGTTGATGAGGAGTGTCCGGATCGGCCTATCTTCGTTCCGAGTGAGCTTGACGTGCGTCGGGAACGCTGCCCCTCCAAGGCCGACTAGGCCGGCCTCGCGCACGGCATCCACGATCTGCTCCGGCTCACACTGCTCCAGTCCCGCCGTCGGCCATTCGCCGCCGAGGACGTCATCGAACAGGGCCCGGTCGGACAGCGGCTGCTCCTCGGCGGCCCTTATCGGGACCACGGCCACGTGCCTGCCGTTGGGCAGTGTGGCCACTGACATGCGACCTGTGGTGCCGGAGATGCTGGCGTGCACTGGAGCGCTGACAAAGCCCTTGGCTTCTCCGACGACATCGCCCAGCGCGACGTCGGTGCGAGGTTTGTGCACTGCTTCGCAGGGAGCACCGAGGTGCTGAAGCAGCGCGATACGGACCTCGGCGGGAGTGGGCAGCACCTCTATGGGTGCCCGCTCGGCGAGGTCCTTCCTCTCCGGCGGATGGACCCCCCGCACAAACGTTCCCCTGGCTGTAGCTGTAGTGGTCACTGCGTCGTCTCACCCTCGCCGGAGACGCGAACGACTGCAGTCCGCGCCCCGCGTCTCCTCGGCCTCAGGAGGAATCTCACCCAGAGGGCCGCGCCGAGCATGGCGAGAACGAGACCGACCAGTGCACCCACAAGCTGCGCACCTTCGCCCCCGCGGACGCAGAGAGCGCCCAATACGGCGAGGACGACAGGGGAAATGAACAGACCGATCGCGGCCAAGCCTAGCGAGCGGCCGCGCAGGCGCGGCTCCTGCGTCTCATCCCTCGCCGGGCAGTCCTCGGTTGGGCATCTGGCGCAGCTGGAGCAACTCAGCGTCGGTCTATCAGGCGTGCGCATGTTTCGCGGACGATGACCTGAATACACTGGATGCCGCCGCGATGGTAACGCGGCGGCCCTGGTGGATGTAGCCGGCCCAGCCGATCCAGCTTCGACCAGTCACATCTGCGGATAGTGTGCCACTAGCGAGCTTGACCGTCAAGAGGCCGGAGCTGGGCGAGCCGCATTGCTGCCGAAGCCCGAGCGATGGGTGCAAGCCCGAGGAGCGGCATGCTGTGTGCAGAAGTACTCTGGCGCTGAAGATCACTGTGAGAATCCATCAGTATGCCACATCCCGACGCCTCCGACTCGAGCGCATCAACCGGAACTGAGCGTAACGTGCGCCGGGAGCTCGTGCTGTTCCTCGTCGTCGCGGCTGCGCTCGGGGTGACGTTCGGCATCTTCGAGACCACGTTCAACAACTACCTGAACGACACATTCGCGATCTCGGCCGAGGCGCGGGGGAAGCTCGAGTTCCCGCGGGAGCTGCCCGGCTTCCTCGTCACGCTCATGGGCGGGGTGCTGTTCTTCCTCTCGGTGACCCGGATGGGCGTGCTCTCCGCGCTCGGCATCGCAGCCGGGATCGTCGGGCTCGCCTTCACGGGCGACGATTACCTGCGCATGATGTTCTTCATGGTGATCTGGAGCGCGGGCAACCACCTGCTCATGCCTGTCACAGGCACCATCGCGCTCAGCCTCGCGCCGCCGCACCAGCGAGCCGCCCGCATGGGACAGATCGGCGCCGTCGGGATGGCGGCCATGATCCTGGGGGCAACGGTCGTCTGGATGGGGCTCCAGTACATCGACATCGGCTATCGGGGGACGTTCCTCATCGCCGCGGTCGGCGCGACCATCGCGGCGGTCTTTCTCGGCCTGCTCAGGCCGCTGCCGAGGCGGGAGGGGCAGCGGCCGAAACTCGTGTTGAAGCGGCGGTACGGGCTGTTCTACCTGCTCAACATGTTCTCCGGCGCGCGCAAGCAGATCTTCATCACGTTCGGCGCCTGGGTCCTGATCAAGGTGTTCGAGCAACCCGCCTACACGATTGCGAAGCTGTGGATCGTCGCCTGCGCGCTCGGGATCATCGTTCAGCCGCAACTCGGCAAGCTCATCGACCGGGTGGGAGAGCGGGCCATCCTCATGGCCAACGCCATCATCATCATCACCATTTGCCTGGGGTATGGGTTCGCCCACCTGCTCCCGGTGGCCCATCCCGTGTGGGTCGTCTACGCCTGCTATGTCCTCGACAACCTGGTCTTCGCCACCAGCATCGCGCGCGCGACCTACCTGGACAAGATCGCAGAGCACGAAGCGGATATCCACGCCTCTCTGTCCGTGGGCGTGACCATCGACCACGCGGTGTCGATGTCAATTCCCGCGCTCGGCGGCATCGCCTGGGTGGTCTACGGCTATCCCTGGGTATTCGTCGGCGCGGCCACCATCGCGGTGCTGAACCTCATCGCGGCCGCCTTCATCCGCGTTCCGCGGGGACACGTGGACGCGCCGGTGCCGACACCGACGGAGATGAGGGACGCGCCGCCTTAGGTTGGTCCGGCGCAGCCGAGGCTACTTCAGGTGCGGCTTTTGCCAGCTCTCCTCGGTGTAGCCATGCAGCTCGATGTGGTTGCCGTCCGGGTCGGTCAGCCAGGCCTGCCAGCTGTGGTCCATGCCGAGCTTGACGTCGGTGACCTCCGCGCCACGCGCCCGCAGCTCCTCCACCGTTTGCTCGAAGTCATCCACCTCCAGGCAGAAGTGCTGGTACGATTGCTGTGGTGCGCGCTCGGCGAGGTCTCCCTCGAACAGCTCGACGAAGGTTCTGCCGCCGACGTGCAGATAGACGCCGAAGCGCCTGCCGTCCTCATCGATGAAGTCGAAGGCCGGCGTCAGTCCCAGCTTGTCCTTGTAGAACGCGATCGAAGCCTCCAGGTCCTTCACGACAAAGCAAACGTGAGCCAAGCCTGCTATCACCGACTGCCTCCTTTGGTCGTCTGCGTGAGAGGGTCCCGGCTCCCGGCCTATTCGTCGGCGACGAGATGCTGCCTGCCCCACGTCGCGAAAGCACAGACGGGAATGGTATTCTGCGAGTGGTTGTGGTTCCAGTTAGGCTTCACGTGTGCTACAATGCGCCCCGCCGGGCCAGGCGCGCAAGCCTGAACGGCGACGCACGAACGCGATAGCAGCGGCAGCCTAGTCACAGCACGAGAATCAGCAATATCGCACAAGGGGACTTGCCTTGTACCTCAAGCGCCTGGAGCTGTACGGCTTCAAGACCTTCGCCGACCGCACCTCGCTGGAATTCGGCCCCGGCGTGACCGGCATCGTCGGGCCGAACGGCAGCGGGAAGAGCAACCTCGCCGACGCGATCCTGTGGTCTCTGGGCGAGCAGAGCATGAAGTCTCTGCGGTCCAACCGCGCCGGCGACGTGATCTTCGCCGGCAGCGAGGACCGGAAGCGCCTCGGGGTGGGGGAGGTCTCTCTCACCCTGGACAACAGCGACGGCTACCTCCCGCTCGACTTCACCGAGATCACGATCACGCGCCGCGTGTTCCGCTCGGGGGAGGGCGAGTATCTCATCAACCGAGTCCCCTGCCGACTGCGAGACATCCATGAGCTACTGCTAGACACGGGGATAGGGAAGAACGCCTACTCCATGATTGGCCAGCAGGAGATCGACCGGATTCTCTCAGTTCGGTCCGAGGACCGTAGGGAGATCTTCGAGCAGGCAGCCGGAATCCAGCGATACCGACAGCGCAAGAACGAAGCTGGCCGGAAGCTGGATCGAGTGTGCGCGAACCTGACCCGTGTCAACGACATCATCCACGAGCTGGAGACTCAGCTAGAGCCGCTTGGGGCCCAATCTGAGACCGCGCGCGAGTACAGGCGGCTGTCCGAGGAGCTGTTCGACCTCAAACTCAGCCTGATGGTCCACCAGCGGCGAGCGATGATGACGAATCTGGAGAACGCGCGGGAGCGCAAACGCGACCTCGAACGGGAGACAGAGCAGGCGCAGACGCGCTCCCATCAGCTCGCGGCCGAGGAAGTCCAGCTCCGAGCCAAGCTGCAGGAGTTGGAGAGTCAACTGGATGAGACGCGGACGCTTGTCGGCCGATTGGGCAGCGAAGTGGAGCGCGCAGACGGACGCTGCAATCTCGCGCAACAGCGCGTCGAGGACCTGCGGGCACAGCACACGCGCGCCCGAGAGGAACTGGCTGAACTCGAAGAGCAGGAGAAGAGCGCTCGGGAAGAGCTCGCAGCCTCCGAGCAGGCGTGTCCCGCCCTGGTGGCCCGAGCCCAGGAACTGCGAGCAGAGATCGACGCGCGGGAGGCGCGCCTGAAGGCGACGTCCGGCGAGCTGCGGCAGACCGACAAGTCGGTGGAGGAGCAGCGGGCCGAGCATCTGGACACACTGCGGGAGCTGGCCGACGCGCGCAACCGTCTCGGGCAGTGCGAGTCCCTACTCGAGGCGGCGCGCGCGCGCATCGCCCGGCTGGGAGAGCAACAGGGAGCCGCGGCTGCTCAGCGGGCGAAGCTCTCGGCAGAAGCCGAGGAGGCCCGAGGGTGCCTTGAGGAGATGCGGGCCCGGCGGGAGGAGCAGGGCGGGGCCGTAGCCGCGATGCGACTCGAGCAGGAGACGGCAGAGGCGGCGGCCGGCGAGCTCCTCCATCGGGAGACCGAGGTGCGGGAGCAGCTCGCCGCCATTCGCTCGCGGCACCAGGCCCTCAGCGAGATGGAGCGAGAGCGCGAGGGGCTTCGCGAAGGCGCGCGCGCTGTGCTCGCAGCCGCGGAACAGGGCCGCCTGAGGAACGACTACAAGACCGTCGCCGAGCTGATATCGGTGCCGAGAGAGCTGGAGGCGGCTGTCGAAGCCGCGCTCGGGCCGGCCGCCGGCGACCTCGTGGTCCCCTCACCGGCCGAGGCGCTCGATGCAGTCGCGTTCCTCAAGGAGGCGAAGGCAGGGCGAGCGACATTCCTGCCCCGATCCAACATGACGGTGGGGGTCCGGCCAGCGGGTCTGGCGGAACTCACGGCAAGGCGCGGCTGTCGAGGGTCGGCTGCCGATCTCGTCCAGTGTAGGGAGGGTGCCGAGGAGGTCCTCGAGCATCTACTGGCACGCGTGCTGGTGGTGGACACGTTGGACGAAGCGCTCGACATCTCTCGGGACTCCGCCGGATGGCGAGCCATCGTCACCCTCGACGGCGATGTCGTGCTGCCCTGGGGCGCCGTAACCGGTGGCAGTCCTGCAGAGGGCGGCGGACTACTTGGCCGGGAACGGGAGATCGCCGACCTGCGGGGGAAGGCGGACGGACTGGAACGGCAGCTCGCCAGGCTAGGGGACGATCTTGCCCGAGCTCGGGCAAGGGCTTTGCAGGCGCGAGAAGAGGCCGACCGGCGACTGGACGAGGCCGAGCAGTTGGGAGCTGAAGTCACCGCAGCCGAGCGGCGGCTGGAGGTGATCGTGGAAAAGGTGCGGGTGGCCGG
The DNA here is from genome assembly GCA_029821875.1 of Candidatus Hebobacterum abditum. Lineage (GTDB taxonomy): Bacteria > Armatimonadota > Hebobacteria > Hebobacterales > Hebobacteraceae > Hebobacterum > Hebobacterum abditum. The sequence goes on from JALGXW010000005.1 coordinate 61,758, forward strand.
CGAGCGGGAGGAATCCCTGCTAACCGAATGCCGCGCGCTGGAGGAGGAGGCAGCCCGGATCGAGCAGGATCGATCGGCGTCCCTCGCCACCGTCGAGGAGATGGAGAGACAGACGAGCTCGGCGGAAGCGACGATGTCCGACACCGAGTCGGCTTTGGCCGCCGGACGTGACGCGCGTGAAGAGCTCAGCTCAGTAACTGCCGAGCTCAGGGTCAGCCTCACCTCGGTTGAGGGGGATGCTCGCGCGTTGGACACGCGCATCGAGAAGATCAAGCAGAGCTTGCGGATGGTCGAGGCGGCCATAGAGGACAGGCGCTCACTCACGGACCGTCTCGTCGCCGCGGAGCGGGAGGCGGAGGAGACCTGCACGGAGCGCGCCGGCGAAGTGGAGCGGCTGAGGGAGGCGCGCGCCAAGGCCGAGGCAGAGCTTGCGCAGTGGCAGGATGAACGGAAGAACCTTCTCGACGGGATTGCCGCGAACCGTGAAACCGCGGCCGGCCTTCGGGCCGAGCTGGAGACGATGCAGAACCGGGCGCACAGACTGGAGCTACGGCTGACGCAGATCCAGGGCGAAATCAGCTTCTGCGAGCGGACACTGGGGGAGGAGTATCGGATCTCCCTCGAGGAGGCCGAGCGGCGAGCACAGCCGATTGACAGCCGAACGGCAGCCCAGCAGATGGTCAAGGAGCTCCAGGGGAAGGTGGATGCGCTCGGAGAGGTCAACGTCGGCGCAATCGAAGAATACGAGCGCGTGAAGGAGCGCCTGGAATTCCTGGGGGGCCAGCGGCAGGACCTGGAGGCGGCGCGGGAGGACCTGCACCAGGCGATCGTCGAGATCGATGGTGAAGCGAGAACGAGGTTCCTCGACGCCTTCCAGAAGATCCAGCGGGAGTTCCAGGAGTTCTTCACCCGTCTTTTCGGTGGCGGCCGCGCCGAGCTGTCTCTCACGGATCCGGACGATGTCCTTGAGTGCGGTGTCGACGTGACTGTCACCGTGCCCGGCAAGAAGACCCGCGACCTGCTGCAGCTGTCGGGCGGAGAGCGGGCCCTCACGGCGGCCGCCATCCTCTTTGCCCTCCTAAAGGTGAAGCCATCGCCCTTCGTGATACTCGACGAGGTCGACGCGCCGCTGGATGACTCGAACATTGGGCGTTACTCCGCCCTGTTGAGGGAGTTCGCGCAGGAATCCCAGTTCATCGTCATCACGCACAACAAGGGCACGATGGAGGCGACCGACGTACTCTACGGCGTAACCATAGAGCAAGCCGGTACGAGCAAGCTGATAGGGATGCGGCTCCGCGACCCGGAGGAGGCGGCCGCGAAGGCAGTAGTCCCTATCGCCGAGCGAAGAGAGGACCGGCCCGCCGATGGCCCGGCCTCGGAGCAGCCAGCGGCGGAGGAAGAAGCGGCCTGAGCTGTGCCCGGCCTTCGGCCGCGCCGGTCATGAACCGTCGGGCGCCATTACGTCGGCGATGAGCGGCTCGATCTGTAGACCCGGATAGCCCATCCGCTGGGCGAGCTCCTCCGCGTTGAACTCCTGGCCAAGGGCCCACAGCTGCCTGAGGAACTCCCCAGCCTGCGCCGAGGCGAACCAGCGCTCGCCGAACTCCTCCAGCAGCCTTCGCCGCAGCAGGACCTCCAACATCCACGCTCGCAGGTAGCAGGTGCAGTAGAGCCCGTCGTCGACATCGGCAAGGTAGTTCTCCGGGACCATCTGCACTCCCAGAGACTCGCCCAGGTCATCCGCGTAGACATCCGCAAGCTCCGCTGTCGGTGCCGTTGCCGCATGTAACTTGCGCTCGTACGCAAGCCGGGCCGCCAGGCGTCGAAGGTAGTAGAGCTGGTAGAAGTGCGCGAGCCGAAGGTAGGGCTCCTGCGGTGGCATCCGCGCCACCTCCCGAAGCCACGTAGGACTGCGTAGCAGCAGGTTGAGAAGGAAGGCATAGGCCTCCGTCACCGAGTTGTCGCCCAGCGCACGATAGGCGAAGGGTGCTGAGGACCTCGTGTGTGCGAAGTGCAGCGCGTGCCCGGCCTCGTGGAAGAGCGTGTTGTAGTCCTCCCTGCCCCCGCGCGGCATGATGACCAGTCGCACATCCGACGGGACGCGAACCGGGGAGCAGAAGGCACGGGGAGACTTGAGTGGGCGTTCCGCCGTGTCGAGGTCCAGGTTCCCGAGAGATCTCAGGCTGATCCCCAGTCCGTCCAGCGTCCGCTCCAGAGCGGGCATCAGGCACTCGCGGGGGAAGAGGCTGTCGAACTGCGGCGCGGTGAGGATATAGCGGAGATCGGCGATGTGCGCCCCGTCCGTGGGAATGCCCTCTGCTGACATGAAGTGGTCTAGTTCGAGCTGCCAGCGCCGGGCCGACTTCTGTAGGAGAGACTCCATCTGGGAACAGAGACTGCCGAGGCCGATTCCCAAGAGCTCATCGCAGAGCTGGCAGTACCCGTTGAATCCGAGCGCCTCTGCTTGGCGGTGGAGTTCGGCCATCCTTGCCAGGCGATCCTCGTTCGTCCGGGCCGTGAGTGAGTGGACCCGACGAATGAGACTTAGCCGTCGGGCGCGATCGGGTTCCTTGGGCACGAGCGCCAGGCCCAGTCGGTACGGGATATCTTCGCCGTCCCACTTCAGCACGGCCTGCGTCTCGGCCGTTGCGATTCGCTGGGTCACGGCGCACACCGAGCGGTCGAGATACTGAAGGGCGGCGAACTGCGCCAGGTAGCGTTCTCGCCTGGAGTGTCTGCGCGCGAGCATCTCGCTCACTCGCTCTGCGCTGAAGAGGTCAGCGTATCTGTCATAGATGGGTGCGAGGTCGCATGTGTCCTTCAGGCCGGCACCGTTTCGATGGTACTCCTCTTCCAGCTCGGCCGTGAAGTCTTCGGCTTCTTGCTCGTAGGCGTCGATCACGCGCGTCCTCCACTGGCGGCCTCCAGGACTCGCGCGCGCTCGCGGTCCGCCCACTTCCCCTTAAGCAAGCCGCAGCGTTCTCGCACTCCAATCATGCGCTCCATAGCTTCGCCCGCGACGTCTATGATTTCCGCACGCGAGAGAGTGTCGGTCTCGAAGTTCAACACGTCCCGGAGGTCGGGCTGCCGCATGAGCTTCCGGTGTTCGGCGAGACTCCGGGCGAAGAGGCGGTAGCCGGTCTCTTCCGGACGCTCGAAGGCCAGGCTGCCCGGGTCGATGAATGGCAGCGGCGGCGATATATTCGCGTCCAGCTTGCCTGGGTAGCGTGCGTTGTGGTGCTCAAGGAGCCGTTCCGCGTAGTCCACGCTCTCCATCACTGAAGCGCGAGTTTGTCCGGGAATGCCGATGAGGAAGAAGAGGAATGCTTTTCCCCCGGCCCTCAATATGAAGTCGAGGTCGGCCTCCAACCGTTCATTCCCATAGCCTCGGCCATAGCGTCTGCGCAACTCCTCATCGTGACTCTCCGGGGACATGTGGATGTCCAACGGGGGCCCTATGCTCGCGAGCTCCCGGAGGAACTCCTCGCCGCCAGGCCCGCTGAGTTCAAAGCTGAGCGGCCGCGTCGGCTTGCGGCGCCGCAGCGCGTCGATGAGCCGATCCGGCTCATGCTGCCGGATGTCGCCTGGGACGCCGACGCCGTGCGGGGTGAGCTCCTGGGTGGATAGGATCTCATCCGCGAGAATCTCCGGGTCGCGGACTCCGAGCTTCGAGCGGCCGAGGGCCCAGTTTGTGCCCCCGCATGTGAGGCAGTTCATCAGGCACCCTCGGCAGAACAGCGTCATGTTGAAGGCGTAGGCCGGCCACTGATATCCAGTGAGCAGATTCCCCCGGAGGTCGCGGTAGCGCAGAATATGTCTGATGGTGCGGCGATAGTCGATCCTGACGTCGAGCAGCTCCGGCTGGTAGCTGAAGGGATTCTCGACGACTTGCCCATCGCGCTTCCATACCAGGTTGGGGACCGCGACGGGCTCGTCGCCTGACTGCAGGGCGCGGAGCAGGTCCGCCAGGGGTTGCTCGGTGGAATCGCCTCGCAGGATGTAGTCCACGTGCGGCGACTGGATCAGTTCACGGTGGTAGTAGGATGCGCTCAGTCCGCCGAAGAGCACCGGCACCCCCGGGTGCTCCTCTTTGCAGATCCGCGCCAGCTGCAGCGCCCCGTCCGCGTGGACCAGCCAGTGCAGATCGACGCCAAAGACCATCGGCTCCAGCTTCCGGACAGCTTTCCGGGCGTCGAAGCGGCGGCTTCTCGCCACCTTCACGGCGAGATTGAAGATCCGCACGTCGAAGGAGTGACGCTCGAGGTATTCCAGCAGCGTCAGGAAGCCGAGGGGGTAGTACTCGAAGACAGGAGAGCTCGCCACGGTGGCAGTCGCCAGGCCGTGGCGCGGCTTCAGCTCTCTGAAGTCAAACAGGCTCGGCGGATGAAGGAGTGCGATGTGAGGGCGCATCCAGCTCTCCCCAGCTGATGGTGACCTGCGAGGCCTTAGGGGCCTACCACGTCTGCACTCAACTCGCCTGCCTCAGAAGCAAAGGCAGAGGGACGAGCGGCCGTTGGTGGAGACCCCCGGACGATTCGTGAGCTAGACGCAGAGCCTGGTGTCTCGGTGGGGCTTCGCGAGGGATGTGTGGCTCCTTGACACCCTTTCGCAGCGAGGGATATACTGACTCTGGAGCCCTCTTGGTGGGGGCGACGGTGGAGGTCAGTCGTGGGTCTACGTCTCGGGCTGCCCAAGGGAAGCCTACAGCAACGCACTTTCGACCTGCTCGCCCGGGCTGGCTATCAGTGCAGCGTGGGTAGTCGGTCCTACTATCCGACGATGGACGACGCGGAGATCGAGCCCGTGCTGATGCGCGCGCAGGAGATCCCGCGCTACGTGGCGGCGGGCGCGCTGGACGCCGGACTGAGCGGGCTGGACTGGATCATCGAGACGGAGGCCGACGTCGTCCAGGTGTGCGATCTCGTCTACTCGAAGTCGAGCCGTCGCCCCGCTCGTTGGGTCGTGGCGGTCGCACAGGATAGCCCCATCAAGTCGGCCCAGGACCTCCAGGGCAAGCGTATCGCGACTGAAGTGGTGACTGTGACCAGGAAGTACCTCGCGGAGAGAGAGGTCGAGGCGGAAGTCGAGTTCTCTTGGGGCGCCACAGAGGTCAAGGTCCCGGAGATGGTGGACGCGATCGTGGAGCTGACCGAGACGGGATCATCTCTCGCCGCGAACAACCTGCGGATTCTCGACACTGTTCTGGAGACGAACACCAAGCTGATCGCAAGCCGCGAGTCGTGGGCCGACTCGTGGAAGAGAGAGAAGATCGAGACGCTCGCAATGCTCCTACAGGGCGCGCTGGTCGCGGCGGAGAAGGTGGGGCTGAAGATGAACGTCTCGCGCGCCAACCTCGACAAGATCATTGCGCTGATTCCCGCTCTCCGCCAGCCGACCGTATCGGCGTTGACGAACGACGATTGGGTGGCCGTTGAGACGGTGCTGGACGAGAGGGAGGCGCGCGACCTGATACCCGAACTCCGGAAGGCCGGGGCCGAGGGAATCGTCGAGTATCCGCTGAACAAAGTCATCCCGTGACTAGACGCTGAGTCGCGGCCTGCGAGCGGTAGTGTGAGGCGGGTGACGCATCGTCGGCAACCAGCACGGTCGACGAGGATTGATGGCGATAGGACCCTCACGTCGTCCGCAGGTGTGCTGAGGAGGCGGAAGCAAGGTGCAATGCCCGAAGTGTGGCAAGGAAAGTCCTGAACAGGCACGATTCTGCCGAGCTTGTGGCGAGCGTCTGGCCGATGCCGCCGATGACGCGCACGCGCCCCGGGTGCTGACCCCGGAGGAGCGGTCGCGGCGCTTGCTCGAAGATGCCTTCCGCCTGAGCGAAGAGGGCCGGGTGCAGAGCGCCATCCACGCCTGCCGGCAGGCCATCTCATTGAACCCGACCTCCACCTCCGCCCACTCCCTGCTCGGCACGCTGTACGAGCGGACCGGCGACAGAGACGGCGCCATACGGGAGTACGAACAGGTCCTCACCCTGAGCCCCGGCAGCACTGTGGAGCGCCGGCGGCTCAACGAGCTCATGGGCGTCGCCGCGGCGCCCGAGCCGGTCGCGGTCTCGCCTCGAACGGCTCGGATGGCCGTCACCGGTGGGTTTGTGGTCATTGCCCTGATCCTCATCGGCGCCCTGGTGTTCACAAGTCAACAGCAGGAGCGCAGCCGGCGTGGGCGGGCCGTTGCCCAGCGTCCGCAGGCGGCCCAGCGGCCGGCGGAGATGGCTCTGGCTCCCTCCCAAGTAGCTCCGCCGCGTCTGCTTGGTCCGGGCCGGGTTCGTTCCCCGCGCCCGGCCTCGGCGAGGACCGCTGCTGCTTCCGCAGCCCGCGCCCAGCGGCCGACTTCTCAGGCTCACGGACAGTGGATCGGCCCCGGCACGTTCCTTCTGTCGTCCGGTGGACGCGAACCATACGCCGGAGCCGGGGGGCTGGCGCGAGGCGGATACACCAGGCCGCCGATTCAGGGCGCCGTTCGTGTCCGCGGGGCCGGCGCGCCGACTGTGAACACGCCCAGTTGGCTCTACCCATCGGGGGTCGCTTCTGTCCCCGGCGCAGCAGTGCCGAGACTTGCACGCAACTACTACTTCCAGGGCAATTACCAGGCCTCGATTGACGCCTACCGCGGCTACCTGACTGAGAATCCGCAGGCCGCGGCGCCACGACAAGAGCTTGCCTGGGTCTACATGGACTCCGGCGATCGGCCGACGGCCCGCCGAGAATACGAGACAGCGCTTGATCAGTACCAGGCAGACCTGAGTCGGGGGCACAATGTCGAGGCCGCCAGGCACGGAGCGCGCACCTGTGAGTCCGCGATTGACGTACTTGAGACTGAGTAGCGCTATCGCGCTGGCCGCGGTCCTCGCCGCCGGGCCCGCGCGGGGCGCTTCGGGCAAAGACAGCCCTTCCCTTCTGCTGTTCCCGGTTCGCAGCCACTGGCTGTCCGAGCCATTGGCCGAGGCGGTGACGGCCTCTCTCTCGAATCGCCTCACGGACGCGGGCTACGGCGTCGCCGAGATGCATCGGGACTCTCCAGCACTCCAGTTGGCCGTGTCCGAAGACTGGGTCTCGGCAGACATCCTGAAGAGAGGGAACTTGGAGGCGGCGCGGGAGCCGTTGGCGGTGGCGATCGGGGCCGGGGCCTCCATCGCTGGGGAGGTGGTTGAGCGAGAGGCCGAAGTGGGCCTGAGCCTCTTGGTAGCGGCCACTGTGTCCGAAAAGGAGACGCACCTCGAGATCGGCGTACCCCGCACGGGCAACCGGAAGGCCGATGCGGCCGAGCTCGCGAGCGGTGTCGTTGCCGCTCTGACACCAGAGCTCTGGTCTTCCGTGGCGGCAGACCCCGAAGGAGCGGCGCGATCGGCGCAGGCGCGCCACGCGGCCGGGCAGGCCGCGATGGCCGAGGGGATGTACCGGGAGGCGCTCCTGGACTTCGATGCCGCGCTGATAGGAGCACCAGGGAACGCCGATTACCTGAGCGCGGCCGCCGAGGCCCGCGCGGCATTGGGGGACTACTCGGGAGCGATGGTCCGCATGCGCACGCTGGCCGCCATCCGGCCCAGCGACGCGGAGGTGGCACTTCGGCTCGGCTACGCGGCTCTGCGGGCGGGCGAAGCAGTACGGGCAGAGAGCGCCTTCCTTGCTGCCGCAGAGGAGCTGAGGAACGATCCGCGGGTCGTCGAAGGCCTGGCGCTGTCAGCACGAGCGCAGGGCGAGACGGGGCGAGCCGAGGAGTACTACCAAGTCCTCGTGAGCATCCTGCCAGCACTATCGGGTGCCCCTTCGGCGCTGCCTTGGTTGCTCGCCAACGCCGAGGAGACGGTGGTGCTGACGGGGGCCTCGCCCGACCAGCTGCCCCGGCAACTCGGGCGGCTCTACCTGGCGGGCGGGCATGCGGCCGAGGGTGTGGCGGTTCTGCTTGCCTATCATCTCGAGGGAGATCAGCCCCCCTACGAGGACGAGAAGTACATGAGGCTGTGTGCTCGGATCGACGGGGAGGCTGAGACGGTCGCGCGAGCTGCCCAGGGCGTCTTCGCGGCGCAGGCGCTGGGGCAGTTCAGCGACGAGCAGGCGGCCTCACAGATGGACTACCTGCACAACCGATCCGAGGCCATGGCCTCCCTCGCCGAGCAGATGTCGACCTCCTCCCTCCTGGAGCCAGCGCACCGCTACCGCGTTCTCGCATACAACTTCCTGAACCAGTCGAACTTCGAATCCCTCATGCACCTTCGCACTCGGGAGGCCGAGCGACAACGTCGCGCGGACTTGCTTCGCACGGCCTTCCGCAAGTCGCTCGCGCAGGCAAGGTCGCTGGCTGTAGATTTGCTGGGTGCGGAGCCCGAAGATTGAGGCTGTTGCTTCATTGCTGCTGCGGCCCCTGCGCGCTCGTCACCGCCGATCACCTCCGCTCGCCCAACACGACGGTCGTCGGGTGGTTCTACAATCCCAACGTGCACCCGCCCGAGGAGCGCGCGCGTCGGGCAGCCACGATGGCCGCGGCCGCAACCTCCGCCGGCCTGGCGATGCTGCCCGACGGGCCCGATGTGGCGCTTGCGGACCTCCTGCTGTCGCTCGCCCGAGCGGGCGGGCCGCGTTGCCCCGCCTGCTATCTCCTGCGACTGCACGCCACCGCGCGCAAGGCGTCCGAAGAGGGCTTCGGGGCCTTCTCGAGTACGCTGGAGATCAGCCCCCATCAGGACCTCGACGCCATCGCGGAGGTCGGGAGAGAGGCGGGGGCCGCCGTTGGCGTAGAGTTCCGCTTCGCCGACCTCCGGGGCCGCTACGGTGAGAGCTGCGAGCGCGCGAGGGACTTGGGGCTGTACCGACAGAACTACTGCGGATGCCTGTTCAGCGGTCTCGAGCGCGCGGCTCGTCGAGTTCGGCGAGTGGTCGGCAGAGCGTCCGCGGGGCCGACAGGATAGCTGAGTGGCCTGGGGCACGGACAAGCTCGTGGTCTGGCTCGGGGTAGGGCTCGTCGTTCTGGGCCTTGTCACGATAGGCGTGGGTCTGCTGTTCGGCGCCGTCGGCGCGCGGGGAGGGCGACTCCTGCCGGGCGATATCGTCGTCTCCCGACCACGCTTCACGTTCCTCTTTCCCATAACAACGGGCATCGTGCTGAGTCTCTTGCTGACACTGCTGCTCTGGGTCATAGCTGTCTTTCGCAGGTGACGGTGCCGATGCTCGGAAGAATTGCGAGCGCATGAATATCATCGTAGCCCCAGATAGCTTCAAGGGAAGCCTCACGGCGTTGGAGGCGGCCGACGCTATTGTGCAGGGCATCCGTGATGTCTTTCCCGAGGCGGAGATCGTCTCCATCCCGCTCGCCGATGGCGGAGAGGGCACGGTCGAGGCGCTTGTGCGCGCGACCGAGGGGAGGATTCTCGAAGCGGAGGTGACGGGGCCGATGGGTGAACCCGTGGTCGCCCATTTCGGTCTCCTGGGGGATGATGTGACCGGTGTGGTGGAGATGGCGCAGGCGGCAGGCCTCGCGCTGGTCCCTCCCGAGAAGAGGAATCCCCTCCTGGCCACCACCTACGGCGTGGGCGAGCTCATGCTGGCGGCTATTGATGCCGGATGCGCGCAGCTGATCGTCGGGCTGGGCGGGAGCGCGACCTCCGACGGCGGCGCCGGCATGGCGCAGGCACTCGGTGTGAAGCTGCTCGGCCCGGGCGGGGCCGAGTTGAGCCGCGGGGCGGCCGGACTTGCCAGCCTGGAGAAGATCGACATGTCGGGCCTCGACCCCCGCCTCCAGGGGATGAAGATCTACGCGGCCTCCGACGTCATCAACCCGCTGTGCGGCCCGGAGGGCGCAGCCGCGGTCTACGGCCCGCAGAAGGGCGCCAGCGGGAAGATGGTGCAGATGCTCGACGCGGCCTTGGCGAACCTGGCCACCGTGGTGGAACGCGATCTCGAGCTGGAGGTCAGGAGGTTGGCCGGCGCAGGAGCGGCGGGAGGCCTGGGCGCCGGCCTGGTGGCCTTCGCGGGAGCAGAGATACGCTCCGGCCCGAGTCTCGTGCTGCAGCTGCTGCAATTCGAGGAGTTCCTGCAATCGGCGGACCTGCTGCTGACCGGAGAGGGCAAGCTTGACCGCCAGATCGAGTTCGGCAAGGCCATCAGCGGAGTCGCTCTCCTCGCGGAGAAGCACGAGGTCCCGGTGATCGTCTTCACGGGGTCGCTGGAGGAGGAAGAGGACAAGCTGGCCGAGCGCGGGATCGGCGCCGTCGTACCCATCGCGTTGGGTCCCATCTCGGAGCAGGATTCCATGGAGAGGGCAAGCGAGCTGCTGCAGGCCGCGGCCGAGCGCGCGATGCGGCTTCTCGCACTGGGCAGGGAACTGGGCGACGGCCGCTGGCTCGCGCGATAGCTGAGGCTCGCGGCCCCTCGACTGGACGTGGCGACTGCTGGTTTGTTCTCGCGGGCCCTGCACACCACACTGTTGGAGACCCGCGCTCGAAGCGTGATTCATGGTATAGTCCGATGGTATCTGACCGAAGAGCACAGGGGCGATCGGCAACGTGCGCTCTCTACTAGCCCCCTCCCTTCTGGTTGGCGCAGTCTGGGAAGTGGATCTGGAGGCGCTGTGCGGGGAGGGCATTACCGGGCTGATCCTCGACCTAGACAACACCCTGGTCGACTGGAACGAGACCTACGTGCGGCCGGAGGTGCGCCGATGGCTTGACTCGGCGCGCGAGAAAGGCATGCGTAGGTCGCTCGTCAGCAACGCCGTGCGCGGCCGGCGTGTGAAGGCGCTGGCGGGGGAGCTGGGAATGGCGCCAGTCATACTCGCCTGCAAGCCCCTGCCAAGGGCCTTCCGCCGCGCGATGAGAGTCATGGGCACAGACGCCGCCAGCACGTGTGCCATTGGCGATCAGGTGTTCACGGACATGCTGGGAGCCAACTGGCTCGGGCTGAAGACGATCCTTGTGCACCCACTCAGCGAGCATGAGTCTCCTCACACGCGCGTCATACGACTCATTGAGGCGCCGATGCGCCGGCGGTGGGCCAGATCTGGCACGGCGGCCTGCCCGCAGATCCCTGACAGACCGTGAAGGCCCCGCCGGGCTGGCCCTCGCCCGGCCGGCGCCTCTCGGCGGGATATGGCCGCGTTGCGAAACACCTGCCCATAGGCTTTTGGGCTGCTCTTGCGGTATAATGATTCGGTAGCAACGCGGTGTGCTGCCCCGGTCCTGGGGTCCGGCGGGGAGAGGATACGGGGGACGCGGGTGGAACAGCTGCACTGCGGCGGACCATAGTCGCCGACGCCGACAGTGGGGGGTGGCCCGCAGTTGTGCGATCTTGCGCAGCGCGAGCCGCTTTTCGCGTGCGTGACGTTGCCAGCGGGAGGGTACCCCTGCGGCAATGGGGCGCCTTCGCGGGGCGTAGGGTTGAAATGGCGATTGCGAGGGTAACTCAGTTGTGGTATGATATGAGCAAGACAGGTCCAGTGGAGTGCCCCAGCGCAGTCATCAATAGCTCATTTCCGACTCGCGCGAAGTAGCTGCTGCGAGAGGAAAGCGCATGGCAACGCCACAAGGACCGAAGAAGCTCGTCGGGCAGATTCTCCTGGAAAACGACCTCATCACCCAGGAGCAACTCGACGAGGCACTGAACGTCCAGAAGAACACAACTGAGCAGATCGGACGTATCCTCGTAGACCTGGGCCACGTGACGGAGCGAGATGTGCTCCGCGCCCATGCCGAGCAGCTTGGCATTCCCTTCCTCCAGCTCGACGAGACGAGCGTCGACGAGGACGTGGCCAAGGCCATCCCCCAGAGCGTTGTCCAGCGCTACAACGCGGTGCCCATTCGACGTAGCGGCAATCGCCTGACGGTCGCCATGTCGGACCCGAGCAATGTGTTCGCGCTCGACGACATCCGACTGATCACAGGTTATGAGATCGACCCCATCCTCGCCACGGCCGAAGACATCAACGTACTCACCTCCGGCGCAGACGGCGCGGGCGGCCAGGAGGAACTGCAGGACGCGCTTGAGGCCCTCGATGGCGGGTTGGGCGCCGCTCTCACCGATGAGCTCGACATAGCTGCGGCCGGCACGGAGGAGGATGTCGATAGGGCGCAGGCGATGGAGGACGAGGCGCCCATCATCCGCGTCGTCAACGTGGTCATCCAGCAGGCCATCAAGGACCGCGCCAGCGACATCCACGTTGAGCCAGACCGCCGCGGCGTGCGCATCCGCTACCGAATCGACGGCGTTCTCCACGAAGTGATGAGAGTGCCCAAGTACGTTCACGCGCCGCTTGTCTCCCGTATCAAGATCATGGGCGACATGAACATCGCCGAACGCCGGCTGCCCCAGGACGGCCGGATTCACATTCGACACGAGGGCAAGGACTACGACCTCCGTGTCTCCAGCCTTCCCACCGTGTTTGGCGAGAAGGTCGTGATGCGTATTCTCGATCAGACCAGCGTCTTGATCGGTCTCAACAAGCTGGGCATGTTCGGCGAGACCCAGGCGCAGCTCGAGTCCATTATGGTCCAGCCGAACGGCATGATCCTCTCCACGGGGCCGACGGGTTCCGGCAAGACGACGACCCAGTACTCGATCCTCAACAAGATCAACTCCGTGGAAAAGAACATCCTCACCATTGAGGATCCGGTTGAGTACCAGCTCCCGGGCCTCAGCCAGGTGCACGTGAACCGGAAGGCGGGGCTGACCTTCGCCAGCGCCATGCGGTCGTTCCTCCGACAGGACCCCGACATCATCATGGTCGGCGAGGTCCGAGACCTGGAGACGGCGGAGACGGCCATTCAGGCATCGCTGACCGGCCACCTGGTGCTGTCGACGCTGCACACGAACGACGCCCCCTCCGCCATCACGCGTCTGATGGACATGGGGGTCGAGCCCTTCCTGATCGCCTCCTCGGTCATCGGCGTGCTGGCGCAGCGTCTGGGTCGCCGCATCTGCCCGAACTGCAAGGAGCCGTACAAGCCGCCCGTCGAGGCCCTTCACCGGGTCGGGTTCAGTGTAGATGATATGGAAAATGTGGTCTTCTATCGTGGACGCGGCTGCGAGCAGTGTCGGCACACCGGATATCGGGGCCGGACCGGCGTGTTTGAGATGATGCTCATCAACGAAGAGATCGCCGACCTGTGCGTCAAAAGGGCGCCGCTGTCGGAGATACGCAATGCGGCCCTCGCGAATGGGATGAAGAGCCTGAAGACGGACGGCTTCCAGAAGGTGATGGAGGGCGTAACCACGGTGGAAGAAGTGATGCGCGTGATCTTCACGGTCGGCGGCGCGTGAGCTGTGCACATCATCTTCCGCCTCTCATAGCCGCGGCGTAGCGCGCCGGATACGGGGGAAAGGAAGCGTTTAGCATGGCGGAAGCAACAGACGCACTCGAGGGCGAGAGACCGATTGCCGCAGCGACCGGAGAGAAGCTTCCAACCGCGCAGGTAACGAAGCCGCGACCCATCGAGGAAGTACACATAGACGAGCTGCTTCGCCTCGTGGTGGAGAAGCGCGGCTCCGACCTCCACCTGGCGGCGGGAGTGCCGCCCGTCATGCGCATCGACGGACAGCTCTACGCCACGAACTACGAATCCCTCAGCGAGTTCGAAGTCCAGCGCATGGTCTACGCGATCCTCACGGATGAGCAGATTCGCGTGTTCGAGACGGACTACGAGCTCGACTGCTCCTACTACCTGCGGAATGTATCTCGGTTCCGGGTGAACGTCTATCGTGACCGCGGCGCAGTGGCGGGCGCCTTCCGCGTCATCCCCTCGAAGATCCCGACCGTCAGGGAGCTGGGGCTGCCGCTCGTATTGGAGGACATCAGCCGAAGGCCGCGGGGCCTGGTCTTGGTGACCGGCCCGACCGGCTCAGGGAAGTCCACCACGCTCGCCGCGATGATCGGCCAGATCAACAACGAGCGCTCTGTGCACATCATCACCATTGAGGATCCGATCGAGTATCTCCACACACACAAACGGAGCCTGATAAACCAGCGCGAGCTCGGCACTGACACCCGCAACTTCGCCCAGGCTCTTCGCCATGCCCTTCGGGAGGACCCCGACGTCATCTTGGTCGGCGAGATGCGGGATCTCGACACGATGTCCCTCGCCATCACGGCTGCGGAGACGGGCCACCTGGTCTTCTCTACGGTTCACACGAACAACGCCGCCCAGACGGTTGACCGAATCGTGGACGTGTTCCCTCCTGGCCAGCAGGAGCAGATACGAATCCAGCTCTCGAACAACCTGGAGGCTGTTCTCTCCCAGCAGCTGCTGCCTCGGGCGGGCACGCCCGGGCGCATCGCGGCCATGGAGATCATGATCGCCTCCCCGGCCATCCGCAACCTGATTCGGGAGGCCAAGGCCCACCAGATCACATCCATCATCCAAACCAGCGCCCACCACGGCATGCAGACTATGGACCAGTGCCTGAGAGACATGTACCAGCGCGGCCTGATCACTTACGAGGAAGCGATGGGCCGCGCGATGAATCAGGAAGAGCTGAAGAAGATGCTCTTCACCAGAGGTGACCAAGAGTAGAGCCGAGGGGATTCCCGAGGAGGCGGTCGGATGGCGACATACCAGTACGTAGCCAAGGATGCCCTGGGGAAGGTGATCACGGGGACGTCGGAGGCCGAGAACGAGCAGATCCTCGTTCGGCGCCTCCGCGAGAAGGGGTACTGGGTTCAGAAGGTGAACCCGGCGCGCTCGGCCACTCGCCAGCAAGCTCAAGCCCGGCCGTCTTCCGGGGCGCTAGCCAGCCTCGGCCGGGTGAGCGGACGTGACCTCGCGGTCTTCTGCCGCCAGTTCGCCACCATGATTGATGCAGGCGTTTCTCTCGTGCGCTGCCTGGCTGTTCTGGAGGAGCAGACGGGAAGCGCTCGCCTGCGCGGGATCATACGGGAAATCCAGGCCGCGGTGGAGTCGGGCGAGACCTTGTCCCGCGCGCTCACGCGGTGGCCCCGGGTCTTCAACAACCTCTTTACCGGCCTGGTGCGGGCCGGGGAGGTCGGCGGCGTTCTCGACGAGACGCTGAACAGGCTGGCGACCTTCCTGGAAGAGAACGAACGCCTGCGCCGCAGGGTCAAGGCGGCAATGACCTACCCGGTGCTGGTCCTCATCTTCGCCACTGTCGTCGTGATCGGGATGGTGACGTGGATCTTGCCGCAGTTCGTCCAGGTCTTCGAGGATCTCGGCATCAAGGAGCTGCCCGGCACCACGAGGATGCTGATACAGATCAGCAACTTCCTGACGAACAGGTGGTACATGATGATCGGCGGGGTCGTGCTGTTCGTCCTCGCGTTCACTCAATATGTCAACACACGCATCGGACGCCGCCACTGGGACTGGGTGAAGCTGAAGGTCCCGATCTTCGGCAAGCTCAATCACAAGATCTGCATCGCGCGCTTCTCGCGCACTCTCAGCACTCTGCTCATGAGCGGCGTGCCAATCCTGCAGGCGCTTGAGACCGTCGCCGGCAGCGTAGACAACGAGATCATCTCCGACGCCATTATGGCCTCCCGCGCGGCCATCCGTGAGGGCGAGCAGATAGGGGATCCGCTTCAGCGCAGCGGCATGTTTCCCCCGATGGTGGTGCAGATGGTCGCCATCGGCGAAGAGACGGGGTCGCTCGATCAGATGCTGTCGAAGATCGCCGACTTCTACGAGTCGGAGGTGGAGGCTACTCTGGCCGGCCTGACGGCCGCCCTGGAGCCGCTGCTGATCATCACCCTCGGCTTCATCGTCGGGTTCATCGTGATCTCGATGTTCATGCCGCTGATAACGGCCATCAGCCAACTCCAGTCGGGCGATATCGGTTAGGAGATCCCTCGGGTGCTGCTCCCGAGGGCCGTGTTATACTTCTGGGCTTTTGCACTGGGCACGGCGGTAGGCAGTTTTCTCAACGTCTGCATCTACCGCCTGCCTCGCGACCGGTCGGTCATCGCACCGCCGTCGCACTGTCCCCAGTGCGGAGTTCGGCTGCGGGCGATCGACCTGGTCCCGCTGCTGAGCTTCCTCGCGCTGGGGCGGAAGTGCCGGTCTTGCGGCGGGGCCATCGGTTGGCGCTACTTCGCGGTCGAGCTTGTCACCGGCCTGGTATTCCTGGCCGCCTGGGAAGCCTGTGGGCGGGGCATCCAGGTGTTGCCGTGTTGGATCTTCGCCTCCGTCATAATCGCCGTCGTATTCACGGATCTGGACCACATGATCATACCGGACAGCCTGGTCATCGCCGGCCTCTTTGCGGCCGTCCTGAGCGAGGGCATGGCGGTGGCTTCGGGGCAGGCGGCGCTGCTGTCGGTGGCCATCCCGGGCACGGAGATCGCCCTGCCGCGGCTCGTAGCCGGCGGCGGGGTCGGGCTGGCCGTGTTCGTATTCATCCGGGCCTTCAGCCAACTGCTGTTTCGGCGAGAGGGAATGGGCCTGGGTGACGTGAAACTTGCAGGTGCGATTGGCGCCATGCTGGGGCCCGGCCTGGCACTACTCAGCTTCGGGCTCGCGATCGTGGCCGGCGCGGTGCTCGGGATGGCTCTGCTGGCGGTGCGTGTGCGCCGCAGGATGGAGTACCTGCCATTCGGCCCCTTCCTGGCGGGGGCCGCCTTGGCGGTGCTGCTTGCGCCAGACTACATTTGGGCGACGTCGAGATCGCTCTATCTGGGCTGGCTGAGTCTTTTTGGGGCCTGAGGCAGTTTGGCCCTGCAGTCGCCAGGGGTATGACTATAGATGGCCAGGTAGGCGGCCCTGGTGGCGGCCGTTTGCGTGCGGCACGTTCGCTGCGTGAGGTGAGAGATGGAACGTCTTCGTGCTCGGCCTGGCTTCACGCTGGTCGAGCTACTGGTCGTCATCGCAATCATCACGGTGCTCATCGCAATCGCGCTCCCCGTATTCACGCGCGTTCGCGAGAATGCGCGCCGGACCGCCTGCATGGCGAACCTCCACCAGATCGCCATGGCCGTTCGCATGTACCGCATGGACATGGGCCACTACCCCGGACCGTACGATCCTGTTACGGGTGAGGGTGGACTGAACGCGCTGTATCCCGCCTACATCACCGACCGCAGCGCGCTCATCTGCCCCGACGATCTCATCGAGAGCGGCGACGACTACGTCGCGCAGAAGGTTCGCTTCTACACCGACCACGACGCCTATGTCGAGGTGCCCTACGCCGAGCTTCTCCTCGCGGCCAGCAGCCTCTACGCCGAGGTCGATCCGACCGGCGAGTACTGGATCAACCTGTGGGCCTATGGCAGGCCCAATCCCCCCGACGGCGCCGCCTACGACCCGGCCTTCTTCGTCGAGCACTACTCGAGCTACAACGATCTCTACAACTGGGTAGGGTACGTATCCGCCCCCGCGGTCTACAGCCTGTGCGATCTGGGATCCCAGTACCTCAACCCAGGTGACAACCTGGCCTTCTGGTACGTCTGGCACTGCTGGGATCCCGACAACGACCTCGGCGTGTGGAGCAGCTCTACGGCCTATGGACTGGTCGAGTACTACTTGCACCTCCATCTCGCCCAGCAGACCTACTGGGGAGGCTATGATCCCTGGGACTTGGCGGAAGGCATACGACTCCAGGACAACCTGCACCGCGGCCTCTGGGATCCGGGCAATCCCGACCCGATGACCTACGAATACATGCCCTACGGAATCCCGAGCCCTGTGTTCCCGGGCCTGATCAACCGCAACGCCCCGGACAACACGATCATCACCCGGTGCATTCATCACCGGCCATATACAGTTGTCAAAACGCCGATAAGGGGCAGCGGCGGGGGTGGCCGTGGGTCGCGCGGGCGCGGCGGCGGGCCTCCTGCCTATGAGACTGAGATTGTGTATGGCGAATCGCCTCGGGACATCGCTCTGAGGCTCGACGGGTCGACCGACCTGATCGTGGGCTTGAACTACGATTGGGCAGTCCAGTCGCCGCAGACGGAGTAGCTGTCCGTCTGCACGTCCTGAGCGCAACGCGGCCATCGGTCCACGGCATCTGGGGGCTGGCTTGGCAGAGACTCGGGCAAGATGAGTTTCCGATCGAGAGCACGTAGGGGCAGCTCGGGCGCTCTGGTCCATGGGACCGGACGGGGGAAGGCCTCGGGCTTCACCTTGATGGAGTTGCTGGTGGTGATCGCTATCATGGTGATCATCATGGCCATCGTTGTGCCCAGCTACTACGCCATGTCCGCCAGCAACCGGCGCGCATTCTGCGCAGCCAACATGAAAGCACTTGCCCAGGGGCTGGCCCTGTTCCGAGAGGACTACCAGTGCTTCCCGCCCGATGCCACCGAGTGGCTCTGGACGCTCGACGCCGTGGAGTCGTACCGGGCCCTCTACGGTGTCGATCCGCCGGGTGACCACAGCGTCGGCACCCTGGTCGGGGCCGCCTATCACCCTGACGGCACGCCCTTCCAGACCGGCGTCCCAGGTCTGGGGCTGTTCACGCTCTACTACCTCGGGGCCTACTCGGCCCAACCGCCGCCGCTGTCTTCGGACAGGCGCATCCGCGACTATCCGGAATCCACCGATCCTTCGCTGGTCCGTCTTCGCTGGGACCTCGAGCGAAGTGGCCACGGCCTCAACGGCCTGTCGTGGTTCCGCGGCAGCGCCTACATAACGGAGATGGAGACGTATCACTGCCGTGGCAACGCGGCCGAGCTCTTCCCCGATGACCTCGTCCAGCGCTCGCAACTGCCGTCCCTGCGCGGTTGGAACAACTACGATGTCTTCTACCGACGTAACTTCTGGCACCCCGGCGCTGCCATCGCGGGCGTGACGGACAATCGCAATCTCTTCAAGCCCTATCCGCCCGCGGACACTGCCGTGACCTGGTGTCCACACCACCGAAGCTCCAGTCCGCCCTCCGGGCCGGGCGTCGAGAGCATCCCCAACCCGGGCGATCAGGACCTCGTGCTGTTCGTTGACGGAACGGTGCGGCGTATGGCAACTCAGCGGCAGAACCGAATGTACCAGGAGCCGACGCCCGGGGCCGGATGGCCCGAGGGGCCGATAATGTGAGGGGGGCCGCAGGACGCGTGGTGTCTGATACGAGAGACTCAATGTCATTCGGGAGCGGGCCGTTCGTCATCGGCGGCCGGGCACGCGCGCGCGGCTTCACTCTGATCGAGCTGCTGCTCACCCTCGTGGTGTTGCTCATCGGCATCTACGGGATGCTTCGCATCTTCCCCCGGGGGTTCATGGCCATCGAGGTGGGCCAACAGCGAACGATCGCGGCCGGGCTTGCCGAGGCCGAGATCGCACGGTGGAAGCTCCACCCGGAATCGCTCCCCGACGCCGTGATCGCTACCGATCTCGAGGGCAATCTCATCCAGGCCACCATCGTCAACAACGAGGATTCGCTGTCCAGCGTCCTCGTGCACGGCGGGACAACCGCCTTCATGCCGGGCTCGATGACCTACGAGAGTCTGCAGCTCCCCTTCGGGGAGGTGGGGATCGACAACCTCGACTTCTACGCCAAGGCGCTGATCTACAGCCCGCTCGACCTCACGCCCAGTCAGTTCGACGCTGCCCAAGCCGTCATGCCGCCCGGCGCGAGCGCCCGGCCCAACACCGCCCATCCGAACTGGCAGCCCAACAGCCTTTACCTTCCGCGGACGGTCATTGGGGAGCGCATCGACATCCGGCGCCTCGGGCGGACGATCCTCGGCGTGCCGTTCTATCTGCTTTCCCACGCGCCGCTTGCGCCGCTCCGCCTCGAGGATAACCCGCTCACTCCTGAGGAGGATCGATCGCTCGAGGTGTACGTGGATATCTACGACGCGCAAGCCTGGATGTATGTCCCCTACGGCGCAGGCGAACTGAACCAGCGGGAGTTCACGCTCGACCCGGCCACCGGCGCTCTCTTCTTCGGCCCCACGGACTTCCCCCCGGCAGAGCCGCGTCGGTTCAAGGTTGACTACACTGATCCGGTCACCTTCCAGCGCCTGCTCGGCCTGACGGTGATAGTCGGGCCGGGGGCCACCCAGGGCGCTCCCCCCCTGCCGCTCGGAGTTGCACCCGACACGATCATGGTGCATGAGCGGCTCCAGCAGGTGGACAATCCGAACCTCTTGCGCATCACCGATCCGGGGGACCCGGCGACCCGGCGGAACATCTTCTACGTCAACCCGGAAACGACGATCAGCGGCCGCATCGAGTTCCCGCTGATGCTGCAGATAGACCCGCGGCCGACGGACATCTCCCTGGTGAAAGTCGACTACAGGGTCTACGATTGGTCCATTCTCGCGTTCGACGTCGAAGTGCCGCCTGGCGGGATCGTGCGGCTGCCCGTAGGCCGGATCAAGGGGCCGTCGTTCACGAATCCGCCCCGGCAGCCCCGTCCCCAGGAGGTCGCCCGAGGCATCAAGCGGGAATACGACTGGAGCGGCGATCCGCAGCCCGTCGATCCCCGCAATCCCGTCAGCTGGGCCCATATCGTGGCAGTCGACCGGCAGAGCGGGGAGATTCTGACCGACCACGAGGGCGCGGAATGGCCGGCCAACGCCTACGAGCGCCGCAGCCGCTTCCTGGTGAACTACCGAGATGGCCTGCTGGACTTCAACTACGATCACTGGGATGTCTACCAGTTCAACCCGGAGATCGACACGCCTGACCGCTCCGGCCGCACCTACCGCATCTTCTGCCGGGCGGAGGATGATTGGGCCGTGCAGTTGATGGTGACGGCGCGCCGCTACGGCCGCTCGGGGACGGGTATCCCGGGCGGCCAGCCGGCAGGAGGCGAGGGCGGCGGGTCCGACGTTCTGCTTACCTACGCCTGGAACCCCGAGGTGGACGCCCGACAGGTGTACTTCCCGCTGAGCGAGTACGGCCAGGCGGTTGCCATCGATTACTACTACCTGGATCCGAACACCGGCAATCTGACATTCGTGGAGGGCGAGGTGCACGCCATCGGCGAGGCGGACGTCACCGACCTGGGCCAGTGGGTCTGCCGTCTCGCCAGGCCGCTGGAGCACGAGCCCTACTACTCGTTTGGCCCTGTGGGCGTGCGAGGCATCGGCGTCCGCGCGCGGACAACATGGGTCGGCCCAGGCCGCGCGACCACGCTTCAGGATCTCGTCTCTGCGCTGACCCAGTCGCCGCCGGGCAGAGCGGTGCCGAGCCTCGGCGAGACATGGCATCAGGTGATAGTCGACACCTATCTGACGAGAGCGCCCATCTAGAAATGAAGCTCAAACGCAGAGCCAGAGCCGCGGCGATACGCATGTCGGCCCCCACGCGTGGTTTCACTCTGGTCGAGGTGGTCGTCACCGTGGGCCTTCTCGCGATCGTGCTCGCGCTGCTGCTGGTGCCCATCATGAGCAGCCTCGGCTACTTTCGGTCGGCGACCGCGCGGGCGGACGCTCAGACGGCGGCTCGCATCGCGGTGGATGCGATGGCACGCGAGCTGACGGAGGCGATGTACGTCCAGCTCGATATGTACGACAGCTCGATGATCGCATTCGTCCCGCCGCTGCGCGTCGACCCCGGTGATCCCAACAGCGAGATCGTGACCCCGCCTCGCCCCGACCGGTCGCGGGCCGTCCGCTACTGGCGGGCCCTGCACGACCCGACTCTGAACCACAACCCCCAGGCTCTGCTCGGCCCGAGCAATCCCTTCTTCCTCGCCCGCACGGAGGTGCCGTACCCGCTCCTGGATGACGATGGCTGGAACCGGTGGAACGCGGCCTGGGCGATGGCGCAGGACGCGGCCGGAGCCGAGGGAATCGTCAACTGGGCCCCGATCAGCCGCGTGGTACACAAGGATGTGGACTGGCGTTTCGAGCCGGGGCTGGTCGGGACGCGGAACGCCACGCTCCAGCCGGGCTATCCCTACCTGAAGGTGCAATACGAGCTGAGCAGGGGTGACATCTCGCAGACAGAGGCGGCGCGCAGATACCGCGACGCGGTGGTGGCGATGACGCCCCATGCTGAGGACTATGACGTCTCCCAGCTCGAGTTCAATCCAGCCGTGGTCGCGGGCGAGTGGCTGCGTCCGGTCGAAGGCCCGGCCACGAAGGACTACGCCACCTACCGCGCTCGCTATCCGCTCTGGCGGCTGGGCGCCCGCTATACGGGGTGGGCGCAGCTGAGCGAAGACCCGTACATCGACGCTGCTCTCCGGGAGCTCACTTGGGCGCGAGACCCATTCCTGCTCATCTACAGGTACGAGCCCGCGGGCGGAGGTGTGTGGACGTATAATCTTCGCGCGCTTGGCGTCTTTGACCCGCGCACCCGCACCATGAAGATCATCGACCCCGACACGCGGGGGGAGATCTACGACACGGACAGCCACCCATATCGGAGCCCTGTAGCTTCCTATGCCTTCGGAATCGACTGGATCGATGGCTCGCTGCGGTGTGACTTCCCTCCCCTGGCGGATTGGGTCTCGATGTCCAACGAGGAGCCGCTTCAGTTCCTCGGGAGTGACTTGGTGCTGGTCCCGCTTAGCAGTGTATCGCGGAACGTGTACGTGAGAGCGCTGAGCGCGTACTGGGCGGGACGCGTGGCGGGCGATGCGCTGTTGGAGTTCCTCCAGCCCGACTCCGCACAGGTCCGCGTGGACACGGTCGGCGATGGCCTGCCCGACCGCACCCTCACGCAGGTCTTCTGCGCGCCCCGAGAGAACAGTGATGAGTTCCAGGTCGGTCTCTACGTTCCGGATGCCCCGGCGGCGGGCGACCTGGACAGGCTCCAATACGGCTGGCTTCGCCTTCCCGAGTATCTGGCCGGCGGAGTGTCTCCGAGCGCCTGCGCCTTCTTCGTGGACTTCCGCTGGCGGAACAACGGCGCAGTCCCGCCTGGGTTCACGCTGGAGCAGGAGAAGCCGGATCTCATATCGGCCTACTACCGGACTGCAGCCGTGGTTGATATCGCGATGACCGTGACGCGAGCCGATCCAAGCGCGACGGCAGGACAGCGAGTTGCTCAGTCAGCTCACATCACACGCCGAGTGAAGCTGCGCAACCTCCTTCGCGAGGTCCGCTATGAGGAATAGGCGACACCGCTGCGGCCCTCGCCTCCCGGGCGCGATGCGTGCAACGGCCATGGTCCGGGTGGGGCGCCGAAACGCAGCCGCCGGGCAGGCGCTGCTCATCGCAGTGCTCGTCCTGTTCGCGGTCGCCACCTTGGCCGCGCTGTTCGCCGGCATCGTCAGCTCTCAGCTCACCCAGGTCGCTCGGCAGAGCGACGTCGTGGCGCTTCGCAACATCGCAGAGGCCGGCCTCCGGCTCGCCAACGAGCAGCTCACCTACTCGCCGGCGGGCGCCGACTGGCGGCCGGATGCGAGTCCCTACGTCTGCGGCGACGGGCAGGTCACCATCCAGGTGACCTACGGACCATTGCCCGATCAGCTCCAGAGCCGCTTCCTGCGGATCGTCTCCACGGCCGTCTTCCCCGACAACCCGTTCCTGCGCCACACGATCTCCGCCTGGAAGCCGGTCCTGCTGACCGACTACGCCCGCTTCATCACAGACAAGTACGAAACGGACAGAACCGCGCGCCTCGGTGTCTCCGGCCTCCAGATGGGCGGCTATCCCCGGCAGGACTACGTCACCTACTTCGGAGGCCCTATCCGCTCGAATACGGACCTCATGTGGTACGGGCAGTCTCGGCTCAGTCTCCGCACCACATTCGACACCACCACAGACTGGCAGAGCCTGGGCATACTGCGCGACGACCGCATCGAGGTAGCCGGCACCATGCGCCCGGCCCCGAGCTCCTCACCGACGGATGCGTTGACCTTGTACGTAGACGGAGCGCCCCTGCCGCGGGCGGCGAGTCTGTTCCAGCCGAATACCGAGCAGGAGCAGAACGACTACATCAACGGGTTCCCGCAGCCGCCATTCGGGGCAGGCCCGATCATCCCGAACAGCAGGATCGTGCTCGCGCGCCTGCCGGACTACCAGGCCATGACCGGGTGGGTGTACGGGGTCGACCTGTCTGTCCCGCGGGTGCGCCCGCCGGAGATCGACGCCGTTCACCCGGACAAGGAGACGCACCGCTATCTTCAGCTGACCCGCGATTCTGGGTTCTGGCGACAGGACCCCGGCCTGCCTACCTCCTACTACAACACCGGCGAGTTCGGCTGGGGGTGGATGAATTACGGCGGCATCTACATCGATAACTTCGACGATATCCAGTACGAGCACGACCTCGACATGCTCCGCGGCAACTGGATGCGCTCGGTTGGCGACCACTATCCCTTTGGCGACGGGCGCGACGGGGGCGTCGAGCGGCCGCCCGAAGGGCCGGCCGATTACTGGGACCGGACGGGCCGCCACTACGCGCCGCCGGCCGTGGAGATCATCGTGCACGGTGAGGCGCTCTGCCCCTACATGGAGGTCATCCGGCACGACCTCCGCGATGTGGCCGGCATCGAGTGCTACTGGGAGGACCCCGACGGCGCGCCGGTGCCGCTGGACCTCAACCCCGACATCCCGGATGAGCTCGTCTACGCGTACGACCCGGGGGTGATGAGTGGCTGCACCCCTACCGCGGGATCGAGACCGATAGGAATCTACGATGGCAACCGCGCCATCTTCCCGTTCCCGGCAAACGGTGTGATCTACGCCGAAGGCAATGTCCGCGTCAGCGGAATCATGCCGCCGGTCCGAGACAATCAGGGCCGCGTCGGGACGGCCATCCCCGTGGATCAAGTGCCGGAGGGTTACTTCGGCGACTGGCACGCCATGAACGGCCGCAGTCGGCGGTTCGATCTGCAGATCGTCTCCGGCGGGACCATCTACATCGACGACAATCTGCTCAGCCCGGCCTCGGCGCGGCTCGGGGGCCTCTCGCCGGACAACATGGTGACAGACCGCCTCTACGGCTCCCGCATTGCCCTCCTCGCTCGGGACTACGTCTGCCTCAACACGACCGCGCTCAATCCGAGACCGGTTGACATGTTCAGGGCCGTCCAGGACCAGGTGGAGCCAGGGATCTACCATCTCTACAACGACGCGCAGCCGATCTTCGCGTCGAGTGGGAGCGAGGGGCATCTCCTGCTTGAGGGCGACCAGAACCCGGATGTCAACGTGGATGGATACGCCGAATTCTGGGACCCGGCGACCGACGACCCATTCGACACGGACCCGGCCTGGGTCAGCTTCGCCTACACCAACCCGAGGCTGCGCCTCCCCGATCTTGCCGCCGAGCTGACCGACCTCAGGTTGATGGTGGGGCACAGCGGCCTGTGGGTCGATGAGGCCCAGCCAGGCGAGCCGGGCGGCATCGGCACAGCGGGAGGGGAGCCGCCAGAGCAGCAGACTACGCCACCGGGCACCGATGCGGATGAGCCGGCGGTCGACGTTGCGCTCCACGTGAATGATCCCGCGCTTGGCAGTCCCTGGCCGTGGGGGGCAGACACTTCGCGATACACGTTTCTCAGGGCGGCGATTGCGGAGCACGAGATTAGAGACGAGTCGGATCACTGGTATGTCGACCCTCAGCCCGGACTCCTCGAGCTCGGCAGCGGCGCCGACGATTTCTCGGAGCTGCTGCCAGATGCATACCAGCCGATGGCCATGCACACACCTGCCGCCGTGCCGGCGGCCGCATGGCTCACCGGCGCCGACACCCTAGCACTCGCCGGCCGCGTGTGGCCGGTTCGGCACTGGGAGCAAGATCCGGACACCGGCGCCTGGTATGTGGATGGATGGGAGACCCCCCCCAAGGAGCTGGCCTACACGGTCGGCCCCATCGCCGTCGCTCCGCCGCGGGGCGTCGAGCCGCTCCCGGTGCAGATCGATGCGCTCATCTACGCTCAGAACGGATCGTGGTTCGTCATCTCTGGCCGCTGGTTCAACGACGATCCGGATGAGTTCGGCGCAGATCCGAGGACACAGCTGTATCCTGGCTATCACGAGCCGCTCAACACCAGCATTCACGTCTACGGCGCGATCAGCGAGAACATGCCGGCCGAGCTTGGGTCGGTGGCCGATTGGACGAGCAAGTGGGGCGGTCCCGCGGGGCAAGGCGGCGAGGGATTCATTACTTATGCCTTCGACCCACTGCTGCGCCACCCGCGGCGGGAGACCGATGACCGCATAGGGTATCTCCGGTTCCCGAACTTCCCAATCACGTCCGATCTGGTCATATGGGGCGAGAGAGTATCGGGGCCTGCAGGAAGCTGAGCCGGGCGTCGAATAGGTAAAGGGACCCCGCTTGGCTCGTTTGTTGCGGAACAAAACGGGCGGTGCTATAATCTAACACTTCGGGGGGAGCGCGGGCTCGCGGAGGCCGAGCGGGACGGCCCGGATCTCTAGCTTCCGATGACGGGAAGAATGGGCAGCCATGGCGGATAAAGCGGTCTTGGGGCTGGACATCGGCACCAGCCGGATCAAATTCGTTGAGGCTCGCGGGGGACGCAGCGGCCCGGTCGTCACGAACGTCGGGATGGGAATGACGCCGCGAGACACAATCGCCAACGGCGTCATCGTCGATCCGGACACCCTCGGTGCGGCCGTGCGGCAGTTGCTGGCCGAGTACGGCGTTCGGACGCGCTCGGTCGTCAGCTCGGTTGCCAGCCAATCCTCTCTGGTTGTGCGCCCGATCGAGGTGCCGAGGATGACCAGGAGCGAGCTGACGGAAACGATGCAGTGGGAGGTCGATCGGCATATCCCATTTGCCGCCAGCGAGGTGGTCATGTCCTTCGAGCCGTTGATCCCTCCCGAAGAGCTTCCCGAGGAAGCTCAGAACATGGAGGTCCTGCTCGCGGTCGCGCAAGAGGACATGGTCGATGCGCACGTCCAGACCCTCTTCAACGCGGGGCTGGACCCGGCGGCCCTCGATGTGGAGCCGCTGTCGGCGAGTCGCTCTCTCATCGACATCGTCGGCGAGCAGGGAGCCTACGATCGCACCTACGCGCTCCTGAACATCGGCGCAAACACGACCGACCTGAGCATCTTCCGGCCGGGCGGCCTGCTGTCTTTCACGCGGCCGATCCCGATTGCAGGCGATACCGTCACGAATGCTGTCGCCGAGGCCTTGGGCTACGAGTTCCACGAAGCTGAGCGGGCCAAGATCGAGGAGGGACGCGTCTACAGCGAAGGCGCGCCGGCACTCGCCGCCTCGGCCGGCGGCGAGCCGCAGCCGCCCCCTGAGGTCGCGCCGGCGCCCCCACCCGACGAGCAGGGAGAGGGGGAGGAGCGGGTCTTCGATCTGGGCGCGGAAACCGGCCCCCAACAGCCGCCTGCTGAGAAACCGCCGCCCACGACGCTGCCTGCAGTTCATGCCCCGACGGCGGGTTCTTCCGAGCGCCAGGTCTACGACGCGATGCTGCCGACGCTGGTAGAGCTGGTGACAGAGGTGAGGCGCTCCCTCGAGTACTACACGAACCGGTTCCCGGACTCCAGCGTGGACAGGATTCTGCTCTACGGCGGCACCACCAGGCTGGGAAGCTTCCCCGAGTTCCTTGCGAACGAAGTCGGGATGGAGGTCGAAGTCGGCGATCCATTCCAGTATGTGGCCGTCGATGAGGCGAGCGTGCCCGCGGAGATGTTCCGAGACAACGCGTGCTTCATGCCCATCGTTGTGGGGCTCGCGATCCGCGACATGATTGACTGACGGCCGGAGAGACAGCATGATAAAGATCCAACTTCTCCCGCCCTATATCGTAGAGCGCCGGCGCGTGAAGGCGCTGATCGTTCTTCTGGTCTTCGTGCTGATCGTCGAGGCGCTGCTCTTCATGGCCTACCT
This sequence comes from Candidatus Hebobacterum abditum, assembly GCA_029821875.1. Lineage (GTDB taxonomy): Bacteria > Armatimonadota > Hebobacteria > Hebobacterales > Hebobacteraceae > Hebobacterum > Hebobacterum abditum. Next base: position 89,422 of record JALGXW010000005.1, read on the forward strand.
GTGGGCACCCGCGCCGTTCTCGTTGGCCACACGGCGACAGAAGGCCGAGGAGCGTAGGGATAGGGCATGGGAGAAGGAGCAGGAGGTGCGGCAGCTCGAGGACGATCTGGCTGACATACAGGCAAGATACCGGAGCAAGCAGTCGTGGGTGTCGTGGGTCGATGACGCTGACTCCAGGCCCGCCCGTTACGTCGCCTACTTCAAGACAATCACCGACTACTTCCCCGCCGACGTGGTCGTGAACGGGCTGAACCTGCCCAGCGGGAACACTCTGAACCTGAGCGGGAACACGAGCGACCTCATGGCTGCCGCGCGCTGGTACTTGAACATGCTGCGGTGCGAGATGGTCAACACCGAGCTCGGCCGCAACGCCGTGCAGTTCAGCCCGGGCTCGATGGCCTCCGGCGCCGTCAATCCCAGAATGCAGATGCCGGTCAGCATCAGCGTGGCACTGAAACCTGAGGACCTGGATTCCATACTGATGCCCGTCGCCCGTCCCCAGGCAATCGGAGGCGGAGGCGGGCGCGGTCGTGGGCGCATGGGCGGCGGCGGGGGGCGCGGTGGTGGCATGCGCGGTGGTATGCGGGGCGGCGGAAGGCGCGGCGGGATGCGCGGTGGCGGGGGGCGCGGTGGTGGCATGCGCGGCGGTGGCATGCGCGGTGGTGGCATGCGCGGTGGTGGCATGCGGGGCGGCGGCAGGCGTGGCTTCTGAGGATCGTCAGTTCAGCCGGCGGACGGGCGAAGCGGACCTCGTCCGGCGCGGCGTGAGCGCTGACAAAGGAGCGGTGAGGTGAACCTGCAGCGGATAACTCGGGTACAGGTGGCGATTGCAGGGCTGGCAGTGGTGGTCGGCATCGCTCTCATCTTCTTCTTCCTGTTCGTTAACCCGCAGCGCAAGGCGATAAAGACGGCCACCGATGACGCGATATACTACGAGGGGGAGGCCGCGCTCCGGGACGGCGTGTTACAGCAGATCGACGACGCGGAGGCAACGGAGAAAGAGGTCACTGCCAAGTACGAGGAGATCCTGGAAACACGCATGCCGAAGCTCGACTTCACCGATCCGATCGGCGCAACGGTTCGGATGTGGGACCTGGCCGGGGAAGAGCAGCGGCTGATGGACCGGTGGTTCGCCTCCACCGGAGCGCGGGTGACAGGATACAGTTTCCCGGACTGGGGCGCCAACATGCCGGGCAGCTTCCCCAACCCGGCGTGGACGCATCTCGATCCGCTGAGCTGGAACCTGACGATCGAAGTCGAGGACTTCCCAGAGCTTCTCGAGTGGCTGCTCAAGATCCCGGAGGCGCCGCGCTTCATGGAACTCCAGAACGTGACCATCCAGGGGCCGCGGCAGCCCGGCCAGCCCCTGGTGGCTCAGGTCCCAGTGATGTTCTACCAGTGGACGGGCGTGGAGCCGGCGGCCGCGACTGAACCCTCAGCAGGAGCCGCCACGACAGGCGCTGGTGTTCGCGGGGGCAGAGGCGGCCGCGGTATGGGTGGCCGTGGTATGGGCGGCCGTGGCGGCCGAGGCGGCCGAGGTATGGGCGGCCGAGGTATGGGCGGCCGTGGGGGCCGAGGCGGCCGTGGGGGGCGAGGCTTCTAGCGGAGGTGGCAGGGCGCTGTGTCGCTCTGACGGTCGCTGGAGGCGCAAGGGAATGGTGTGCAATGTGTCGAACGAGTGCTAACATCTCCCCGTGCTGGGGGTGAACAATGGGTGCGGCGGATCGGAACAAGATTCTCATCGCAGGGGGCGTCGCTGTCGTTGCCATCGCCCTCATCCTGTTCTTCGTCTTGCGGGGCCGCAGACGGGCGCCCCCGCAGTACCCCGCCTTCGCGACCGAGACGGCCGCTGAGGAGGCCGCGGCAGGTGGGGCGGGCACGGGCGTGCCGCCGGCTCCCGGCACAGGGGAACCGGCGCCGCCGGGAGGAGAAGAGGCGCCCCGGGCGCCCGCGCCAACCCGCTCTGTCGGCGTGGTGCAGATGGCAACGGGCCCCGCCGAGCCCACCAGGACCGACCCATTCGAAACGCTGGATCCGCCCCCGCGGCCGACGCCGCCGGAGCTGTTGCTCTCGTTTCCGACGGTGGGACTCGGCCCACTGCGCCCGCCCGGTGTCGGGGGGCCTCGTGTCGGCAACCGCCGCGTCGCCGGCTTGCTCTTCAACGACCAGGCGTGGGCGATACTCGAGGACGAAGATGGAGAGACCTTCATCGTCAAGCCCGGCGATGTTGTTGATGGTATTCGCATAACGGCAATTGCGCGTGATTCCATCTACCTGATGGACAGTGATGGCAAGAAGTGGCAAGTTCCGCTCCGCGGGCTCGGGCCGAGCACCGGCTCGGCCGGCGCAACGTCCACGGTGTCGGCCCTGCCGGCGGTGCCACCCGCCTAGTCGAATCGCGCGCCAAAGTACCAGGGGAATTGCCCTGTCGGGCAGAACAAATCGGTGCTTGGGGCAGTCTAAACAGACGAGGAAGGACTATGGCGCGGGCGTCGGAACACCGCTATCGCCCGTGCCGGAGGTGAGCTGACATGGTGACAGGCAGAATACGGCTGGCAGTTCTCATCCTGGCTCTCGCGATGGCCGCTGGCGGAGCGCTGTTCGCTGGCGAACGCGCATGGGCCCAGGCCGACGAGCGGTTGATCACGCTCGACCTGCGAGACGCCACCCTCGACGATGCGCTTCGCCTCATCTTCAGGTCGACGCCATACAGCTATGTGTTGGCCCCTGGCGTGACCGGGCGGGTGACGCTGACGCTCAACAACGTCACCTTCAGCCAGGCCCTGCGCGCCATCCTGGAGATGCACAATCTCACCTATAGGCGGGAGGCGGGGAACGTCTACTACATTACCGTGAAGACTGAGCCAACTCCGGATCCCGTGATCACCCAGACGCCCCGTTCTGCCTCTCGGTGGTTCTTGTTCGGCCCCGGCGGCCGCTATGAGTTCCAATACCTGGACTGCCGCCAGGTTGCCATCTGGTTCGGTGGCTGGGAAGGCGGTCCGTCTGTGATCCCGGTGCCGGCTCAGGGCGGCGGCGGTGCCGGCGGCGTCGGCGGTGGCGGCCGTGGCGGCGTCGGTGGCGGCGGCATCGGTGGTGGTGGTGGCGGCGGCGGGATCGGTGGTGGCGGCATGGGTGGTGGTCGCGGCGGCGGTGGCGGCGGTGGCGGCGCCCGCGGCGGTGGCGGCCGTGGCGGTGGTGGCGGTGGTGGTGGCGGCGGCCGTGGCGGTGGTGGCGGTGGCCGCGGTGGTGGCGGCGGCGGTGGTGGCGGCGGCGGTGGCGGCCGCGGCGGCCGTGGTCGCTGAGGTGGCTCTGTCCCTTCGGGGTCTGCGGGCAGAGCGTAGCGGGTCTGCGGAAGAGGGTCCTTAACACTCCGCCGCAGGTGTGCTACAATACGCAGTCGACGCTGCGGCTGTTGCGAGCTGGATCGGACAGCGGGGTGGCCGCGGCGTTCGTTGTCTCGGACGGTCTGTCCGGACGAGTTGTCTGCCGCTGAGGAGCGGGGGCAGCACAGCTTCGAACGGCCGAGAGTCGGCCTCAGCGAAGGGTGACAGCTGGCCAGATCAGCCATTTGTTTGGGAGGCGAGTGATGAGGCGAGAATTGTTGGCACCGATCCTGTGCGCATTCCTGATGGCCTTGGGATCCCTGGCGGCAACGGCTTCTGAGAGTGCCACCGACCCTGGTCGCGAGCTTGTGAGCATCCATGTCAGGGATGCGGACGTTCGGGATGTCGTCCAGACTATCATCACCGCCTCGGGTGCCAGCATCGTGCTGGCCGACGTAGCGGGCCACATCACGCTCAACGTCGATAATGTGCCCGTGGAGAGGGTCCTCGAGATCATCTGCACCGCGAAGGGCCTACACTGGTGGCGCGACACAGATGGCATCTACTTCGTCTCCGCAGAGCCGCGGCCGGCCTCCTCCGGCGAGGCATCGGCTCTGCCAGGCGTGACGGAGTCTGACGAGCAGAAGATGCTCTCGCAGATGTACCACCTGCAGTTCATGCCGCCGCGATACGTGGCCTGGCTCTTCGGCACGAGCGAGGACCCGGGCCCGCTTCCCTACGACCCTGATGTGCTGCTGGCCGATTCGGGATCGGTGCTCATGTCGGGCGTCAGGAGCTTCGGCACCGCAGGAGGGCCGGGTCAGTTCGGTGCCGGGGGCCGCGGCGGCGGTGGTGGGGGCCGCGGCGGCGGGGGCGTAGGCACGGGCTTCGGCGGCGGCGGTGGTGGCGGTCGCGGCGGCGTCGGCGGCGGCGCTGGCGGCGGCTTCATCGGCGCAGGCGCCTTCTCGCAGTTCCTGCCCGAGGGCATTGAGGCCATGATCGCCTTCCCGGTCTTGAACTCGCTCCTCATTCGGGGCACGGAAGAGGACATAAACGAGCTCATAGAGATCCTCAAGTTCGTCGACCACAAGCCGCAGCAGATAATCGTGGAACTGCAGTCTGTCCAGGTGAGCACGAGCCTCCAGAAGCAGCTTGGGATGGACTGGTTCTACACCGTCGGCACCTTCGCCATCGAGACCTCGGATCTCCTCACTCCTGCCAACGTGATCGTTGAGTACGAGCCACCCGGCGATCCGAACTTCTCGGCCACCCTCACCTATCTGCTCGAGACGGGGCGCGGGCGAATCGTAGACGCCATCCGCGTGTCGACAATGAACCTGCTGCCTGCCGTCAACCAGGTGACCGTTAACTACCCATGGGTGACCGTGGGGGGCATCGCTGGCGACCCGTTCCGGGGGAGCAACATCCAGACGACCACGGTGACCACCTATCCGATTGTCACAAGTCTCATCATCACGCCCCGGATCAATGGGGACGGCACCATCACGATGTACATCCCGTTCCAGAAGAGCGTCATAAGCGGCTTTGTCGAAGTACCCGTGGGCCTGGATGCATCAGCTTCCTACCCGATCACGACCGTGAATACCCTGACGACAACGGTCAACGTCCGAGACGGCGAGACGTTTGTGGTCGGGGGGTTCGTCGAGAAGTCGGAGCTGGAATCGGAGACTCGGCTTCCAGTGCTCGGGCACATCCCTGTCCTCGGAGACCTGTTCTTCACGCGTAAGGCCCGCACCGTCAACGAAACCGAGACATTGATCTTCATCACGCCCCGCATCGTGAAAGAGGAGACCGCGCCGGCAACGCTGGGGCCGATCTAGTCACCGCGCAGCCCGGCGGCATAGCTACTTGCTCGGAAGCGGCGCTCGACGAAGGGTGCCGCTTCCGCTGATGTTTGGAGGGTGTCGCGGATGACCGCCGATGGCATGCCGCCCCTCAGAGTCGAACTCGGGGAGCGGTCGTACGAAATCCATGTGGGAATTGGTGCCCTCTCGCTCGCGGGTGCCCTCATTCGCTCAGATGTAGGGGAGCGGGGCATCATCGTCACGCATCCGAGCGTCGACCGTCTCCACGGCGAGGCGCTGCGGACGGGCCTGGGGTGCTTTGCCGGGGAGACCGTGCTCGTACCGTCGGGGGAGAGGCAGAAGTCGCTCCGGCGTGCCAAGCTACTCTGGGATGAGTTGCTCTCGCGGGGGGCAGACCGGCGTTCCGTGATCCTGGCCTTCGGTGGCGGCGTGATAGGCGACCTCGCGGGGTTTGTCACCGCCACCTACATGCGGGGCCTTCCCTATGTTCAGGTGCCGACCACGCTGCTCGCCCAGGTCGATGCCTCGGTCGGCGGCAAGGTGGCCATCAACCATCCCCGCGTCAAGAATCTCATTGGAGCTTTCTATCAGCCGCGGCTGGTGCTTGCAGACGTTTCGACCCTGGCGACGCTGCGGCCGCGCGACTACCGCGAGGGGCTGGCAGAGGTCGTCAAGCACGCTGTCATCGCCGATGCCGGGCTTTTCTCCTGGCTTGAGCAGAACTACCGGGCGGTCCTCAAGCGGGACCCGGACACCCTCGCCTATCTCGTTCGCCGCAACTGCGAGATCAAGGCGGAGGTCGTGCAGGCCGATGAGCGCGAATCCGGGTTGCGCGCTGTGCTCAACTTCGGCCATACCTTCGCCCATGCCTTGGAGTCGTTGACGGAATACCGACGCCTGAGGCACGGCGAGGCCGTCTCCATTGGCATGTGTGCGTCCGCCCGCGTAGCCCAGCGGCTGAGCATGATCTCGGAATCTGATCGACAGCGGCTGGTGAACCTGCTGTCGGTTCTCCGATTGCCGATCAGAATCCCCGCTGCACCGGCCTCGGCGATCCTCGATGCAATCCGGTCCGACAAGAAAGCTCTCGCCCGGTCGCCGCGCTTTGTGCTGCCGACCGGGATCGGGCACGTCGAGATCGGCTGCGAAGTCCCCGAGTCCCTACTTCGGGAAGTGCTGACGGAAGTCAGAGTTGTCAACTGAGCACAGGAGCGGGAGCATGGTCTTTGACTTCCATACGCATAGCTTCCACAGCGACGGTGTGCTCCTGCCGATCGAGCTGATACGACGCGCGATGGTCAGCGGCTACGAGGCAATCGGCATCACGGACCACGTCTCGTTGGGAAACGTTGCGCCTGTTGTGCAGGCCCTGGTCGCGGACTGCCGACTTGCGGAGGAGCACTGGGATGTCCGAGCGGTACCTGGAGTGGAGTTGACCCACCTCCCGCCCCCCGCTATCCCCGAGGTGGCCGCAGAGGCGCGCCGCCTCGGCGCGGAGCTGATAGTGGTCCACGGCGAGACGCCGGTCGAGCCCGTTCCCCCGGGCACGAACCGAGCGGCGCTGGAGTGCCCCGAGGTCGACCTCCTCGCCCATCCCGGACTGATCGCCGGCGAGCTGGCGGAGCTCGCGGCCGGCAACGGCGTCTTTCTCGAAGTGTCCGCCCACCGCGGGCATAGCCTGGCGAACGGCGCTGTCGTTGCGGCGGGGCGCGCCGCCAACGCGCTGCTCCTCGTGAACAGTGATGCTCACGGTCCCCAGGACATACTCACCGACGGTCTGGCGCGGCGAGTGGCGCTTGGGGCTGGCCTCTCAGAGGAGGAGGCGGAGACCGTCCTCACCAGCAATCCGCGGAGTCTGATCGAGAAGCTGGCCAGGCGGCGGATGGGTCGGCCGACGGACGCGACGTAGCTGGGTCGGCGAGGCAGCTCGATCCGCGACAGCCGCATCTTTGACACCTGTCAAAGGGCCGTGCTATACTCGGCGTCGTCGCAGCAGTCCCCTCGTGAGGTCGCCCATATGGCGCGCGTTCAGACTGCCCTCATTAGCGTCTTCGACAAGGCCGGCATCCAGGAGTTTGCGCAAGGCATCGCTGAGCTCGGTGTGAGCATTCTCTCCTCGGGCGGCACGGCGGGCCAGCTGAGAGCGGCCGGCGTAGACGTCACGGATGTGTCCGACTATACCGGCTTTCCCGAGATGATGGACGGCCGCATCAAGACGCTCCATCCCAAGGTCCACGGCGGTCTGCTCGCACTGCGGGACAACCCCGAGCACATGGCGGCCGTGGTGAGACACGGCATCACACTCATCGATCTTGTGGTCGTGAACCTCTATCCCTTCGAGCAGACAGTTGCCAAGCCCGATATCACACTCGCCGAGGCGATTGAGAACATCGATATCGGTGGACCGTCCATGCTGCGGTCGGCCGCAAAGAACCACCGATCCGTCGCTGTCATATGCAATCCCGCTCGGTATGGGTCCCTCCTCGACGAGATGCGACGGACGGGAGGCGAGATCAGTGACGCCAGCCGCGCCGGGCTCGCGGTGGAGGCCTTCGCCCACACGGCCCGGTACGACGCGGCGATCCACAACTACCTGCTCAAGCAGGTCGATGCGAACGAAACGTTCCCCAGCCTCCTCTTGCAGCCGCTCGAGAAAGGAGCGCAGCTTCGGTACGGCGAGAACCCTCATCAACAGGCGGCTTTCTACAGGCGGGCCGGCGTCGTTCCCGTGGGGCTCGCGGCCGCTCGCCAGCTTCACGGGAAGGAGCTGTCCTTCAACAACTACCTCGACCTCGATACGGTCCTCGGCTTCGTGCGCGAGTTCGAGCAGCCCGCGGCGATCGTCGTCAAACACAACAGTCCCTGCGGCGCGGCGTTGGGCGACACACTGGCGACGGCCTACCGAGACGCGCTCGCGACCGACCCGGTCTCCGCCTTCGGCGGAATCATCGGCCTCAACCAAGAGGTAGACGCAGCGACGGCCGAGGCGATACTGGAGGGGATCGAGCAGCATGGCTTCATGGAATGCGTGCTCGCGCCTGGCTATGAGGCGGATGCGCTGAGTGCGCTTCGGGAGATGAAGAACCTGCGGCTGCTCGAGTTGCCGGACCTCCACGCCGCAGGCCGGTGGGCGATGAAGCAAGTCTCAGGCGGAGTGGTCGTGCAGACCCCTGATGACAGCGGCGCCCCGGCCGAGCTGAAGGCGGTGACGAAGCGACCGCCTGCGGCTGAGGAGGAGTCTGCGTTGCGCTTCGCGTGGATCGTCTGCAAGCACACGAAGTCAAATGCCATCGTCATCGCGCGGGAGCGAAAGGCGGTGGGAATCGGCGGCGGCGTGACGAGTCGCGTCGACGCTGCGCTCCTGGCGGTGCAGAAGGCCGGTGCTCGAGCCAAGGGAGCGGTGCTGGCCTCCGACGCCTTCTTCCCGTATCCGGATGCGGTCGAAACTGCCGCGCAGGCGGGCGTGACCGCAATCGTCCAGCCGGGTGGCTCGCGCAACGACGAAGAAGCCATCGCCACCTGTGACAAGCACGATATAGCGATGGTCTTCACCGGCGTCCGACACTTCCGACACTAGCGCGACGGTCGGACTGCCCTCGCGGATTCTGGCGAGCGATTTCGATCAGACAGAGGAGCGGAATGAACCGTACCCTAGCCGAAGTTGACCCGGACATGGCTGCAGTTCTGAGCGAAGAGCTCGAGCGACAGCGGACGACTCTGGTCATGATCCCGTCGGAGAACTACGCCTCCAAGGCCGTGCTATCTGCGCAAGGCTGCGTCATGACCAACAAGTACGCTGAGGGCTACCCGGGGGCGCGCTGGTACAACGGGTGCGGCTCGGTCGACAAGGCCGAGCAGCTCGCCATCGAACGTACCAAGGACTTGTTCGGCGCGGAGCACGCCAACGTGCAGGCGCATACGGGCTCGCAGGCGAACATGGCCGCCTACTATGCGGTCCTGGACCCGGGGGACATCGTTCTGTCACTCTCGGTGGATCACGGCGGCCATCTCAGCCATGGTCAGAACACCAACTTCTCGGGTCGCTACTACCGTGTGCATCACTACGCGCTGGACCGTGAGACCGAGCTGCTTGACTACGAGTCGGCCCGCAAGATAGCGCACCTCTACCGGCCGAAGCTCATCGTGGTGGGCTTCAGCGCCTATCCGCGAGCCATCGACTGGGACGCGTGGCGGGTAATCGCGGACGAGGTGGACGCGCTCCTGATGGCCGACGTCGCGCACATCGTTGGCCTGATTGCCGCGGGCGTTCATCCTAGTCCGGTCCCGTACGCTGATATCATCACGTCGACGACTCACAAGACTCTGCGCGGCCCTCGCGGCGCCTTCATCATGTGCAAGCGTCACCTCGCCGACATCATCGACCGCGCCATCTTCCCTGGCATACAGGCGGGCCCTCTCATGCACGTGATAGCGGCGAAGGCGATCGCCTTCAAGGAGGCGATGACCGATGAGTTCCGAGAGTATCAGCGTCAGATCGTGAAGAACGCGAGGACCCTCGCGGAATCCCTGCAGGAAAACGGCGTCCGCCTCGTGTCAGGTGGGACCGACACTCATCTGATGCTCTGCGATCTGCGGCCGCTCACGCTTACCGGCCGCGACGCGGCCAATCTGCTTGAAGAGGCGGGAATCATCGTCAACAAGAACTGCATCCCGTACGACCATCAGCCGTCGGCCATCGCCTCCGGCATTCGCCCTGGCACCCCGGCCTTGACGACGCGGGGCATGAAAGAAGCCGAGATGAAACAGATCGGCAAGTTGATGGCGAGCGTGCTTCGGAATCCTCTGGACGCGGAGGTCCGGAAACAGGCACGGGAAGAGGTGCTGGCTCTCTGCGAGCGCTTCCCGATCTACGAGGACCTGGAGGTGGTCTAGGTCGGAGTCGCAGCTCGGCCTGCACGCTGCCTCTCCGAGAGCGTCTCAGTGGGTTAGCGGGCGTCCTCTGCCCCATCGGCGTCCGCGGTCTGGGCCTCCCCACACTGCGATGACCTACAAGGAAGCTGTCGCTTATCTCGAATCGCTCATTGACTATGAGCGAACTCCCGCCGGCGCGGCCGCCACGCGCGTGTGGAACCTCGACCGCACCCTCCACATGCTGCGCGCGGTCGAAGATCCTCATGTAAGGCTGCCCTGTCTCCACATCGCTGGCACGAAGGGGAAGGGATCGACGGCGGCGATGGCGGCTGCCATCTTCACCGCCGCGGGGCACCGAACGGGTCTATACACTTCGCCTCACCTAATCACCTTCCGGGAGCGCATCCGCATCGACGACCGGCTCATTCCGGAGCGCGACGTCGTGGGTCTTGTTCAGCAGGTGCGGCCTCTTATCGAATCCATGCGGGAAACCGAGATGGGTCCTCCGTCCTTCCACGAGGCGTATACGCTGCTGGCCTTCCTCCACTTCGTCCGCGAGGAAGCTGACTTCGCGGTCATCGAGACCGGCCTCGGCGGGAGGTTGGACGCGACGAATGTCGTCCGCCCTGTCGCGTGCGGGCTGACGCGCATCGGCCTCGACCACACCGCTGAGCTTGGAGATACGATCGAGGAAATCGCCCGCGAGAAGGCCGGCATCATCAAGCCGGGCGTGTCCGTCATATCCGCTCCTCAGGAGCCATCGGTCCTGGAGGTGTTCCAGGAGGTCGCGCTAGAGCGCGGTGCGCAACTCCTGGTCGTGGGCGAGTCGCCCGCTCCTCGCGTTTCCGAACTCCGACAGGACAAGAGTCATCAGCTCATCACCATTGAGGGCAGGCAGAGGCTGTACGCTGACCTCAAGTGCCCCCTCCTAGGCGCGCACCAGGCAGAGAATGCTGCCCTAGCCATCGGCCTGGTCGAGATCGCCGAGCAGCACGGGCTCGAGGTAGGGGAGGAGGCCATCCGAAAGGGCCTCGCCGAGGTGCGCTGGCCCGGGCGATTCCAGATCGTAAGCCGTCGTCCCACGATCATCCTCGACGGCGCCCACGACGAACTCGGCGCCGCCGCTCTCGTTCGCACGCTCGAGGCAACCATCCCGGGCCGGCGCATCATCCTCGTGCTCGGCCTCCACGGCGACAAGGACGCATCCGCGATCGCCGGGCAGCTCTGCCCTGTGGCCGATCGTGTGATCTGTACGGCCAGCTCGTCGCCGCGTGCTCTCGAGGCCGAGGAACTCCAGCGCGTCGTGTTCCGCCTCTGCGAGCACACGTCTGCCTATACCCCCGTCGCCGCCGCCGTGCGCGCCGCCATCGCACAGGCGACACAGAGCGATGCAGTCGTCATCACGGGCTCCCTCTACGTCGTAGGCGAGGCAATGCAGGCGCTGGGGGCGGCGGAGGTCGAGTGAGCCGCTCGGCCGCGGGAGTGGTGTGCCGAGGATGCCAGCAGGCGGGCCGCCCGAAGATGGCGAATGGTACGATAACAGGGGGCTGACTGCATGTCAGCCCCGTACTCTGTCCGGGAGCGCCTTCCTTGGGAAAGGCTCCGCCGCTCGTCGAGAAGATCGCCGACGAGCTCGACAAGTGTAATCGCTGTGGCTTCTGCCAGACTCGCTGCCCGGTCTATCGCATGACGGGCCGCGAGTCGTCGGTCGCTCGTGGACATCTCGCGCGGCTGCGGGCGACGGTGTCGGGCGAGCTTCCGCTCGACGGAGAGATCCGCGAGCCGCTGTTCGAATGTCTGATGTGCAGGGCCTGCACCGCCGAGTGCCCTCCGGCCATCGAGACCGACCGCGTCGTATTCGCCGCGCGGGCGAGCTACCTGGCAGAGCGCCAGTCCGCCCTCCAGCGGTTTGTCTTCCGCACCGTGCTCGCGCATCCGCGGCTGTTGAGGACGGGCGCGCGGGTGCTCGGGTGGCTGAAGCGCACGCGGCTGACCGTGTTCTCCAAGCTGCTGCGCCTGCTGCCGGGGCTCGACCGGGGCTACTCGGAAGCGCCCGCGTGGATGCCGGTGCCGAAGACGTTCCTCCGGCCGCGACTGACGCGGCGCGCGAAGTCACAGACGGGGACGAGGCGAGTCACCTACTTCGTGGGCTGTTCCATCGACTATGCGTTTCCAGAGGTAGGCGAGTCCACGATCGACGTGCTGGAGGCCGTGGGCTGTGAGGTGGAGGTGGCTGACAACGTCTGCTGCGGGCTGCCGCCCTACTCCTACGGCGACCTCGAATCCGCGCGAGAGCTGGCGGAAAGGAACATCTTGGCGCTGGCGGCGGCCGAGGGCGAGGCGATCGTCACCGATTGCGCGAGCTGCGCCTCGTTTCTGAAGGATTATCCGGAGCTGTGGGAGGAAGGCGATCCCGCGCGGGCGGCGGCAGAGGAGGTGGCCGGCCGCGTGAAGGACTTGTCCGAGTTCCTCGCGGGGCTGGACCCCACCGCGCTGGAGCCGGTCGAGGCGGTGGTGACGTTCCACGATCCGTGTCACCTCGGGCGCTATCAGGGCATCGTGGCTGAGCCGCGCGAGCTTCTTCAGCGCGTCCCCGGGGTGGAGTTCCGCGAGCTGCCCGAGGCGGATTGGTGCTGTGGCGGCGCTGGCAGCTACTCGATGTCTCATCACGACCTTTCCATGCAGATCCTGGAGCGGAAGATGCGGAACATCGAGGCCACCAGCGCGCAGATCGTGGTCACGCCCTGCCCTGCGTGCATCATGCAGCTTCGCTACGGGGCGGAGAAGTTCGGCGTCCCGGTTGAGGTGCTGCATCTGTCCGAGCTGCTCCGGCGCGCACTACCGGAGGGTGGTGGCTTGTCTGCCGGGACTGTGACTTGAGGCGCAGGGCCCTCCGACCTAGACGACCTGCGTTCCGTCCGAGGCCGTTGTGCTGGCCGGTACGTAGAACGGATTCCGGCGAAAGATATCCCCGAGGATCACGCTTGGATGTGTCTGCATGGCCGTGACGATCATGTCTCCCGAGACCTGCCGGTAGTCGTACTGACAGACCATCACAAGTGCGAGGCCTGCGACGTCTCGCGTGAGGCGCCGCTCGAAGTCCTCCCATAGCCTCATATCCACCCGCCCGGCTGTCAGCCACGACACATCAGTGGCGACGCGCATGGTACGGTACCCCTCGCGCTCATTGTCCTTCGCCAACGCCGCGAGGAGGTCGAGCGTGCGGTCCGGCTCGAACACACCGCCCTGAAGATAGAAGTCCAATTCGGAGAGTATGAGTAGCTGGCTCGAGGCCTCCAGTGTCGCGGGATCGCCGCCCATGCCTACCAGCGCTCGACGAAGCCCCTCCGCAGACTCCTCAGGCGACACCCACACACACCTCTGCTCGGCCGCGATACCCGTTGCGATGAAGGGGCCCATGACCTCCATCTGCTGTATCCGGCTCTCGAAGATGGCGCAGATGTGATCCCCCCAGGCGAAGCTGAAACTTGCATAGCCGAAATCTGTCGGACCTGGCACGGGGATGGGTTGCCCTCGCAATTGGACTAGAGAGCCGAGCGACGCTCGCAGTGACGCCAGACAACTTCGCTCACGCGGGGGAAGCGCGGTCTGCGCTGGAACCGCATCACGTGGCTGAGGAAGTCCTGTGGCGCGTCATGCGCCGCGACGCGATGCTGCGACTTGCGTCGGGCCGCAGGGAGGATGATGTCGGCCACTTCCTCGGGCGCAAGCTCGGCCGTGTTGAGGGTGAGGTCATAGTGATATGGCGCGTCGATATCGGCGTCGAAGCTCCGGCGAACAAACCGCGCTCTCGACCGGTCGCTGGCCCGCAGAAGTTGCTGTGCCTGGGAGCGGAAGATCCCTTGCCGCTGAACCAGGCGCGCGACTCGGCAGGGCATCGGTGCGACAACTCGGACGTGGAGCGTGCCGGGATCGGTAAGGATGAACGCTGCGCCGCGACCAACGAGCAGGACGTTGTCCTCTCTCTCGAGGGCGAGAACGGCCTGTATCAGGCGACGCAGGTACATGCCGTGGCTGACGGAGGTGCGCCACTCGGTGATGACGGCCTCTATGGGGCCGGGCATCGCCTCGTCGAAGACGGCGAGCTGCGCAACTGGCAGTCCTTCTCGCTGCGCGATGCGTTCGAGGATCGCCCGATCGGCCAGATGGAGATCGGCCCGCTCTGCTACCAGGCGCGCAATCTCCTCCCCCTGCGATTCCGCCTGTCGAGACAGCGTTATGACCAACGGACGCGGCTCCTCGCTGTATCTGTTCGCCGCGAGGGCGCCCCACTCCCTCGCTCGACCAGGCACATCATCCCCCCGGCGGCCCTCCCTTGTCTCCGAACGGCACCATCAGTGAGCAGAGGCGCTCCGTGGGCTACGCCCCAGTCAGTCCCTCTTCGGACTACTCTTCCTCGTACTGCTCGTCGCCGAGCTCCTCTGTCCCCTCGTAGTACTCCGCCTCTACTTCCTCGTACTGCTCGGCGTAGGCCTGCGCCAGCGCTCGTTCTACGGCCACGGCAATGGCCGCCTGTGCGGCCGCTGCCTCGGCCGCATCCAAGCGACGAAGCTGTTCGATGGTCTGAGCGCCCACTGGGTCCAGAGAGAGCGCAGCGTATATCCACTCGCGGGCGTCGGCGACATCTCCCTCTGTCTCTGCGATGGTGCTGAGGAGCAGCGCGGCCTCTATCTTATGGCCTGCCTCGAGTTCCGGCTCGTCGGCCCAGATGCCCTTGAGTATCCCCTGGGCCTCGAAGGCATGCCCGAAGTCGAAGAGGGCCGCTGCGAGGTCAAGTAGATAGTCGCCGTTCCCGGGCGCAAGCTCTGCGGCCTTTCTCAGCGCCTGGAGTCCCTCCTCCGGGTCGCTTGCCAGCCCCTGCATCGCACGGCTCAGCGTCTCGGTCTTCGCGCCGCTCTGTGCGTCGAACGTGATCTGCTCAATCTCGACGACTCCGTAGGCGTACAGCAGCCAGCTTCCGAGCAGGTAGTGCGCGTCGGCCGAGTCGGGATTCTCCGCCACCAGATCCTGTGCGTGCTCCAGCCCGCGGTCAGCCAAGAGCTGCAGCTCACCCAGTTCTGCCGGTGTGCCGGGCCTGACCTCCAAGATGGCCCCCAGCGCAACGTTCCGGTCGAAGTCCGCCATCGCTTGCTCGAGCAGCGACGCACTCTCTTCGACCGGCTCGGCCCCCCATACGGTGGCTACCATTGTCACCAGCAGCAGTGCTGCTGCAAGCCGCTTCATGTCACGTCCCTCCGGACCTGGGGCAAGCTAGTGATTCGGCACCGCCCGGCGGAGCTCCTCCAGATAGCGGGCACTTGGTCGGTACCCCACAATGCGATGGAGTTCTCGCCCCGTGTGGTCGAGCACGACTGTCGTTGGATAGCCGTCCACCCCGTAGGCGGACGTGAGATCCTTCCGCTGATCGCCATCAACCTTGATGCACACAAACTGGCGACAGAACGAGATCACCTCGGGATTCGGGAAGACGTTGCTCTCCATCTTCCGACACCAGCCGCACCAGCTGGTGGAGAAGTCTATGAGCATGGGCTTCTTCTCGTTGGCGGCGAGCGCCTTGCCCGCCTCGTAGCTCAGCCAGGCTATCCGGGGCTGCGCCGCCACGATGTCCGCGAGCCGCTGGCCTGCGTCTTCGTGTTGAGGGTCATACCTGACGGCCTCCTGAAGCCAACGCATTTCAGCATCCGGCTGATTCTGTCGGCTGGCGCAGTCGGCCAGCAGGCACGCGCAGCGAGCGCACTGCGAGTTCGACATTGATGACCGATGGTCCCACAGGGAGAGCGCCTGCTCCTGGCAGCCGCCGATGTCCTCGCATGCATAGAGCGCTTCAGCGTAGTCGAGGAAGTAGTCCAGCCTGTTCTTCTCCAGCCGCAGCGCCGCTCGAAGTTCGGCGAGGCCCTCTTCGCAGTCCTTAGCGCCCCCGCGTCGGAGAACCGTCTCCATCGCGGGCTCGGAGTCATCTGCAGAGGCCTCCTCTGGGGCCGGGTCGGCCGGAACTGAGACCGGACGGTAGGCCATGCATAGGAAGATCCCGGCCATCCGATGCGCCTCCGCGGAGCGCGGATGAAGGGAGGCGTACTCCCGCGCCTTGCCGAGGCCTTCCTGGAAGAGGCGCTCTGCCTCGGCTGTCTCTTCGGCGCTCGCGGGTCTCCCCTCAAGCGACCTGCCGAGCGCGACGTTCTGTTCGTATGCCTCCCGCGCCTCGACCAGCTCGGCGGCAGACTCCTGGGCGGTCGCCCAGGTCGGCGCAGCCGTCGCTACGAGGCAAAGTGCCACAGCAGTTGAAATCAAGCATACCCCTCTCATTGCCATCCTCCGTCGCCGCCCCTCGACGCCCGCCTCGCACGGGGGCCCTATGCTCGGAGTTCTGCAGGGCTCACCGCATCCCTGGTCGCGGGGGCGCCTGCATAGGCCCGTATGCGCACGGGGCGAGGAGCCGAGATCGGCTACGCCGAGGGATCGGCTGTCTCTTCGCCCTGGTGAGGCACCAAGTGGATGAGCTCGTCGGTCCGGCAAGGCTCCTTCTCCGTCTGTATGGTGGTCTCCGTGATCCCAAATCGCACCCGGAGCTCGTCATTGACCGCCTTGGCGATCTCGTCTCTGGCTGCCGCCGTTCGGTCTCCCACCGTGATGTGAACGCTGAGTGCCAGCAGGTTGGAGCAGATCGTCCATATGTGGAGGTCGTGGATGTCCTCCACCCCGGGCGTCGCGCGGATCACATCTGCAGCCGCATGCAAATCGATGCCGGGCGGCACCCCTTCGAGGAGGATGTGAGCTGTGTCTTTCAGGAGGCGGAGAGATCCAACAAGGACCGCGAGGGCGATGACTATGCCCAGGATGGGGTCCACGATGTACCAGCCGGTCGGCAGCATGATGACCGCCGCTACTACCACGCCGACGCTCCCCGCGAGGTCTGCCATGACGTGAAGGTAAGCACTGCGTATGTTGAGGTCCTCGCGCGCGTGGCCGCGCAGGCGGAAGACGATAACGGCGTTTGCGAGCAGTCCGGCGACCGCTACCCCGAGCATTCCGGCCACCCGGACTTCTGGCGGTTCCTGCAGACGAGCAATGGCCTCCCGCACCAGATAGCCGGAGACGGCTAGCAGCAGCAGGCCGTTGGCCAGGGCCGCCAGGACCTCCGCCCGATGCCAGCCGAAGGTGCGCTCCTTCGTGACCGGCCGCGCCGCCAGCAGCACTGCGCCGAAGCTGAGGGCGAGCGACACCAGATCAGTCAGCACGTGCGCTGCGTCGCTGAGCAACGCGATGCTTCGCGTCCACACCCCACCGACTACCTCGGCGATCAGCACCGCGGCAGTCAAGGCGACGGCGAAGGCGAGTCTGCTTCGCACTAGCTCGGCGCCTCCCCGCCTCGAAGCGCGCCCGTTATCCATGGTCTCAGAGCACATGCCGATCAGCCTGCCCGAAGTCGCAGTCCGTCGCCACGGGTCTTCACATCCCCGTGTCGGTCTCAGGGTCGCTGGCCCAACCGACGAGCGAGAGGCGGCCCGCGCTGGTCGGAAGCTGATAGACTCTCCGGGCCCATCCTCCCGAGGCATGATACAGCCAGATGATCTGCTGATCCCCGATGGTCGCCTGTACGGCAAGCCACTGCAGGTCATCTGAGTACGCCAAAGCCGTGACCGTGCCCTTCGCCGAGAACTCCTCGACTTTGATGCCGTCCGGCAGCCTCAGAACTGAGATCGGCCCGCCGCCCCTGTGACCTGTGGCAGTCTCCAGGGCAACGGTGATCTGGTTCCGCTCCGGCCCCCAGGCAAGCGAGTTGGCGCGACAATCGGAGATTCGGCGCGTGCGGCGCGCCCCGATATCCGCGAGGTAGAGGCCCGCAGCCGAGAGCTGGGCCTCGTCCACGGTGTGCTCGTCGCCCTGCGGTCGAACAACGTAGGCAAGCAGCCTCGCGTCGGGCGACCAGGCCAGATCGGCCACCTCCATCCACTCGCCGGGCAAAGGCACGCGCCATTCCTCGGCACCCGTGGCAGACAAGACCCGGATGGCGGGCCGCTCCAGGCGCTCATCGCCAATCCGGAGCGCAGGGAGGGCGATTCGGCTGCCATCGGGGCTCACCGCGAAGAGCGGGGCCCGGTTCCAGAGGCCGTAGGGCGACGCGTCGCTGAAGCACAGGGGCACGGGGAAGATGGGCTCCCATTCGGCTGCATCTTCGCCTGCGGTGAGCCTCAACCGGGAGAGGGCATCTGAGCAGGCGGCCTGCGACTCGACCTCCGCGGGGCCCCTCATAGCGTAGACCGTCGAGCTCCCGGTGATTCTCACTGCGCCGAGGACGTCCGAACTGGCGATTCTCACGAGGACGCGTCGGTCGCCGGCGCCGTCCTGGTAGATGCTCCGTCCCGTGCCGCTCTTGATATCGCGCAAGGAGAGGGTGGTGACCGGCGGGTGTTGTGCCGTATCGGTGAGGGCCAGCACGAGCTTTAGGCCTGGCAGGGAGGCGTCTGCTTGGAGGCACTGGGGCGAGAGCAATGCGCCCAGGAGCAGAACGCCGAGCAGTCGCTTTCTGAGGCTTAGGGTCACCATAGCGATGTCGCCTGAATACGCTTTCTTCTGCGGCAACGCGGGATGCATCTGACCGTTGAGACCGAGCTTCCCGCGCGGAAAACCAAACCTACTGAAGCCGCAGGTGGCATCACAGCCTAAGTAGAGGGCTGCTTGTACGTGCGCGCCAGTGTACGCGCAACGGCCGCGGCGAACTCATCGGCGGCAGCAGGGCCATTGCCAGTGATGATCTGACCGTCCACCTCTACGTCGGCGCCCGTGTACGTCGCGCCCTGCGCCCGCAGTCGTCCGGACTCCGTCTTCCAGACCGTGGCCTTCTTCCCGTCGAGGACCCCCGCGTTGGCGAGGGTCACGGGGGCAAGGCAAATGGCCGCGACGATCTTGCCCTGCTCGGCCGCTTGTCGCGCCACCGCGTGAGCCGTGTCGTCGTTCCAGTACTCCTCCGCGCCTGTTCCGCCCACGAAGACGACTGCCTGGAACTCCTCCGGAGCGACCTCGCTCAGCAGCATGTCCGGCTGCACCGTCCCGCCTAGCATCCCCGTTGCCTCGTCGAGAGAGGATGACGCAACGACGACCTCAGCGCCGGCCTTCTCCAACAGCGCCTTCGGCTCGAACAGCTCCTCATCTCGGAAGTCACGCTGACTGATGACCATGAACACGCGCATGTCGCTGAGATCGGGCAGCAGTGTCTCACCTGCCGCGCCCGCTGGCGCACTGCGGGTCTGTCCCGCGCCTTGTGGTCCACACCCGCATGCGAACAGCAGACAGATGAGCAGGGAAGCGGCGTAGACGCGCATCACCGTCACCTCACCTTCCGATCCTGGGACTGGCTTCGAGTCGCGCGGAGGAGGCTCACTCTCAGTCCAGCCCCGGGGATGTGGGCCCGGCAGGATTCGAACCTGCGACCGAGCGGTTATGAGCCGCCAGCTCTGCCGCTGAGCTACGGGCCCGCGCACCCGAGCATTATACCACGCCCCGCCCCGCCACGGGACTAGAGATGCGCCAACCAGGGATTGCCAGCCACCTCCGCTCCAACTGTGGTGGCAGGCCCATGCCCGGGGTACACCGCGGTCCCGGGTTCGAGCCGCGCCAGCCGGGAAAGGGACTTCATCATTGCCCTCTCGTCCCCGCCCGGTAGATCGATCCGGCCTATCCCCCCCGCGAACAGACAGTCCCCCGCGAAGAGGACACCGCTGCCAAGCAGAGAGATGCTGCCAGGGCTGTGTCCGGGAGTATGCAGGACGGAGAGGGTGATCTCTGTCCCTGGTATCGTGACGGAGTCGCCCTCGTCAAGGACTCGGTCGGCCGAGGCCCCTTCCTGCGCGAAGCCAAACATGGCCGCCCCGCTCAGCATCGCGTCCGACAGCATTGGGGCGTCCAGTTCATGGATGGCCACCGGCGCCCCCGTCTCCCGCTTCAACTTGGCGAGGTCCTCGATATGGTCTGTGTGCCCGTGGGTGGCAACGATCAGACCGATCTCGAGGCCGTGCCGATCGGCGGCGCCGACGATCTCGCGGGCAGTGCCGGCCGCGTCGATCAGCAGTGCTTTGCGGGGAAGAGGAACATCGCCCTCGTGGGCCGAGACGAGGTAGCAGTTCGTAGCGAGCGCGCCAAGTGTAAGAGTCTCAACCTTCATCTGGCGCGCGCGGCGTCGATCTCGGCGCGGTTCAACTCCAGCCTCCGTCGCCCGACAAAGTCCGTCTCGTAGCTGTCCAGTTCGCCGACCGAGTTCAACAGCGCGGCTGCTTCGTCCTCCATGCCGGCGGCCGCGTAGGCATCGGCCAGCAGCACTCGGTAGCAGCGATTGCGCGGCTCCATCTGCAGGGCCGACCGAAGCGCGTCTATCGACTCTACAATCCGGCCCGTCGCGAGCGACGCGATCGCGTAGCGCACCAAGTAGTAGCCGTCGTAGGGGGCAAGCTCCGCCGCCTCGGAGAGCTGGCCGACCGCCTCCTTGACTTGGCCGAGCCGGAGGTGGAGACTGCCGAGCCGGAACCGGTAGAAGGCTTCCTTTGGGGCCAGCCCGACAACGGTCAGCATCTCTTCGACTGCCTCTTTCAGCTGATCGATCGCGGCAAGCGTATCCGCGAGTTTGAAGCGATAGTATGCGCGGTCTGGATCGGCCGTGACCGCCACTCGATACTGGCCGAGCGCCTGCGCATTCATGCCGAACCGCCGGTACAGATCCCCCAGGCTGACCCGAGGATCGGCCAGTTGCGGATCGCTCTTCACCGCTCTGCGATACTGGGCCAGGGCCTGGTCGACCATGTCTCGGAGGAGGTAGGCGTCGCCGAGTCGGGTGCGAAACACGGCGTTGTCCTGGTCCATCTTGACCGCCCGCCGGTACTGCGCTATGCCCCTCTGGATGTTGCCCGACCTCACATAGAAGTCGCCCAGGCGAAGGCACAGGTAGGCGGTCTGGGCGTGCAGCTCCATGTCCTCGTGACGGCGCTGCTCGTCCTCCGCCTTCATCTTCTCGCTGTGGCGGACCAGGCGCTCTCGCTCGTGCCGGTCGCCGATTTCGAACTCAAGCTGTTCGGAATCCCGCGCCATCAGTAGAAGTCCTCGAACCTCCGCTCGATGTCGTGTCCGCTGACTGACTTGACCACCCAGCCTCTACGCCAACCGCGTCGCTGCTTCTCGAACTCCACCACGAGAGGCAATCGAAGGGGCGGCTTATAGCGTCCCGCTTGCTGAAACTCCAGCTGCACTACGAAAGACCCCGTTGCCGTTGGCGACGCGATACCCAATTCATACTCGTCGATGATTATCTCTACCTGCTCCGAACTGCGCTCCCAATGCAGCGCCAGTCGAAGAATGTCCACTCGCGACAAGCCGGAGTCGTCCTGGTAGTCGCTCGCAATACACTCCAGGATTCCGTCTTTGTCCTTCGTCTCGACACCATGCTCTGCCTTCGCGACAAGGTCGAGGATGAGTTCCTCGTCGGTGGGGCGCGGACGAAGCAGCCACCATGCCAGCAGTGCCGCCGCAGCAAGGAACACCGTCAGCTGCAGCACCCGTCTACGCCGCTTCCCGGACATACCGAGGGCTATTGTACCTTGCTGCCCTCGGATGCCGCAACCCCGGGGGGCCCGACCTGCCGGACCGAGGCCGCCGAGGCTGTCCGACGAAAGGAAAACCCTCTCGTTCGGCAAAGGAGCAATAACAGCGTTTCGGTCGACAGAGGCACCGCATGAGCCACACTTGTACCTCGCTCGACATCCCGTCCTCCTGGCGCCCTGCACTTGAGGCCGCGCGGGCAGGGGGCAGACTGCTGCTGTTGGGCCAGACCGATTCTGGCAAGAGCACGCTTGCCGTAGTCCTCGCGAACGAAGCCCGCGCGGCCGGGCGCACCACGTACATCGTCGATGCCGATGTCGGGCAGTCCAGCATCGGTCCCCCTGCCTGCGTCGGCCTCGGGCGCGCCGATGCCGAGCTGTCGAGTCTGGATGATCTGGAGCCTTCGGCGCTTGACTTCGTGGGGGCCTGCTCTCCCGTGAAACACCTGCTACAGACTGCAACCAGCACGGCCGTGATCACAGAGACTGCCCGCCAAGATGGCGCGGAGACGATCATCATAGACACCACGGGTCTGGTGGTCGGCGGCATCGCTCGTGCCCTGAAGGGAGCCAAGATCCGGCTGGTAGCTCCCGACTACGTAGCTGCTCTGCAGCATGAGGACGAGGTTGAGCATCTGCTCGCTCCATACCGCACACAGGCGACGCCGCAGGTCTTTCGTGTGAGTGTGTCGCGCGCGGTCAAGCCCCGGTCGCGCGAGGAGCGAGCTGCCCGGCGGCAGCGCAAGTTCGCGGCCTACTTCGCAGATGGTGACACGGTGGACCTTCCTTGGGAGATGGCGCCGATCGAGAACGGGGGATGGACGAGCGGGGATCCGCTGCCGGGGCACATGCGTGCCTATGCCGAGGAATGTGTGGCCTGCGAAGTGCTCCATGGTGAGCGCCTTGCCGACGGGGTCTTCCTCGTGGTGGACGGGCGGCCGGATCCGGGGGGGCTTCGAGAACTCGGGGAGAACTTCGGCGGGACAGCGCGCGCGGTGGAGGCCTCTTCCCTCGTGAACCTCCTGATCGGCCTCCTGGGCAACCGCGGTGAGACCCTCGCCCTCGGTATCCTGGAGGGGGTCGATTTCCGTCGCCGTCACATGATGGTATACACGCCCCTCACCGAGACGGGAACCGTGCGCGGGGTCCGTCTCGGGTCGCTCCACATCGGCCGCGACGGCACGCAGCTCGGCACCGCGGACGTGAGCGGCAAATGACGACATTTCCCAGGCCAAAGGGCGGCGCGCCGGTTGACCCCAAGCGAACCACACTGATCCTCGTCCGTCACGGGGAGACCGAATGGAACCTGGAGGGGCGGATCCAGGGGCACTCGGACTCGCGGCTGACCGAGTGTGGGCGCGAGCAGGGGCGGCGGGCAGCGGAGCGGCTCGCCGGGCTGGAGCTCGCGGCCGTGTACGCGAGCGACCTCGGCCGAGCGCGGGAGACGGGGGGGATCATCGCCGCGCCGCACGGGCTCGCAGTGCAGACGAAGCCGGAACTGCGCGAGCGGTGCTATGGCGAGTTCGAGGGCCGGACGCGCGAGGAGATGATGGCGGCCGACCGCGAGACGTTCGCGACCTGGCTGGCGGACCGGCAGCGGCTCGCGCCGCCAGGGGGAGAGACGCAACAGGAGTTGTCGGACCGAGTGATGCGGGCAGTGCGCGAGATCGTCGGCGCGCATCCCCGCGAGACGGTGGCCATCGCCGGGCACGGTGGGCCCATCAAGTCCGCGCTCTTCGCGGTGCTCGAGATTCCGATAGGCTCGTGGGATCGGACCTGGGTCGCGAACGGGTCGGTCACGGTGCTGCGCGGCACGCCCGACGGTCTGCGGGTGGCCTCGTTCAATGATACGAGCCATGTCGACCAGGCGCCGGTCGAACGGCGGTACATCTAGCCATGGC
The DNA here is from genome assembly GCA_029821875.1 of Candidatus Hebobacterum abditum. Lineage (GTDB taxonomy): Bacteria > Armatimonadota > Hebobacteria > Hebobacterales > Hebobacteraceae > Hebobacterum > Hebobacterum abditum. Next base: position 112,950 of record JALGXW010000005.1, read on the forward strand.
AGAGCCGACGAAGGGACTGGTGCAGGTCTACACGGGAGCGGGGAAGGGCAAGACGACGGCCGCGCTCGGCCTGGCGGTGCGGGCGGCGGGGCACGGGTTGCGGACGTGCTTCGTGCAGTTCATGAAGAAGGGGTGGGAGTCGGGAGAGCGGGCCGCGCTGGCGAAGCTAGCGCCGGCGATCGAGGTGCACGTGTTCGGCGCGGCCGAGTGGGGCGACCGCACGCAGGCCGCGCCCGATACGCCGTGGTGGGGGCTGCCCCCGTCGGAGGAGGATCGCGCGCAGGCGCGGGAGGCCTTTGAGTTCGCGAGGCGGGCGGCGACAGGGGGAGACTGGCACCTTGTCGTGCTGGACGAGGTGTTCGCGGCCGTGAAGTATGGGCTGGTGTCGGTGGAGGACGTGCTCGGGTTGATGCGGGCCAAGTCGTCGCGGGTCGAGCTCGTGCTGACGGGCCGTGAGGCCCCGCCCGAGGTGATCGAGGCGGCCGACCTCGTAACCGAGATGACGGAGGTGAAGCACCCATTCGAGCAGGGGGTACAGGCCCGCAAAGGGATCGAATACTGAGGACAGACATGACCAGAGATGAACTCGCGAAGGCCATCAAAGACGCCGCCTATCTGGAGGGCGACTTCGTGCTCAGCTCCGGGAAGCGGAGCAAGTACTACCTGGACAAGTGGCGGTTCGAGACGCGGCCGGAGCTGTTGCGCGAGATCGCCCGCGCGCTGGCCGAGCTGCTGCCCTCGCCGCCGCCCGATCGAGTGGCGGGAGTGGAGCTGGGCGGCGTGCCGCTGGCGACCGCGCTGGCGCTGGAGACGGGAATCCCCATGCTGGTCGTCAGGCGAGAGGCGAAGGGGTATGGCACCGCGAAGGGGATCGAGGGCGTGTTCAAGCCGGGCGAGCGCGTGGTCCTGGTGGAGGACGTCCTGACCACCGCCGGGCAGGCCATTGGTGCCGCGCAGCGGCTGACAGAGGCGGGCCTCGAGGTCATCCGCGTCATCTACGTTATCGACCGCGAAGAGGGCGCGGACACGAACATCCGCGAGGCCGGATTCGAGCCCGCGATGCTCTATCGCAAAGCAGATCTCGGCATCGCCTAGGAGGGAGAGGACGCCTCCGCTGGGCTCACCGCGCCGCCGCCGTGCTCCCAGAAGCTAAATATGCTGCTTGATCCGTTTATGCTTCTGGCCAAGACATCTTAATGTATCAACCTATGCTGATGATAGCGACCCGGATCTGGCCTGCGATTTGGCGCTCTAAGGGGGCTCAGAACTTGATAGCGAGGGCCAGAAATGGTATACTGTAGAGGTCCAAAGAACCCTGATTCTGACTGGGATTTTTGCGTGTCGAGGGGGAGGGCCTCTGGGGTGGGGCGAGGAGCGCTCACGGATCGGTTTCGAATGGTCGCCCTACCCGTAGTAAGGAGCAACACTTGGCCAGAAAAGACAAAGTAGCACAAAGAGACTACAAAGCGAAGCACATTCAAGTCCTAAAGGGGCTGGAAGCGGTACGTCGCCGGCCCGCGATGTACATAGGCACAACAGGGCCGCGCGGCCTTCATCACCTTTTTGTGGAGGTAGTTGACAACTGCATCGATGAGGTGATGGCCGGGTACTGCACGCAGATCGATTGCGTGCTCCACAAGGACGATTCGATTTCGGTCACCGACAACGGAAGTGGCATTCCCGTTGACAAACACCCAGAGCTCAAGCGGCCAGGCGTCGAGGTCGCTATGACGACGCTGCACGCGGGAAGCAAGTTCGGTGGCGGCGCCTACAAAGTGTCCGGCGGTCTGCACGGCGTCGGCGTTTCGGTCGTGAACGCGCTCTCCGAATGGCTCGAAGTTGAGGTCTCGCGCGATGGCAAGGTTCATCACATGCGGTTCGAGCGCGGCAAGCCGGTCAGCAAGCTCAAGGCCAAGGGCAAGACGAAGAAGACCGGCACCAAAGTGAGTTACCGGCCGGACGCGGAGATCTTCGACCAAATCGAGCACGAGCCCGAGCGGCTGCTGACCCGTCTGGAGGAGCTGGCCTATCTCAACCGCGGCGTGAAGATCATCTTCACCAACGAGAAGACGGGCGAGACGGTCACCTATCAAGAGAAGAACGGGATCCAGGCCTATGTCGAGCATCTCAACAGCACGCGCGAGCCGATGCACCGGCCGATCTACTTCACGCGCAAGCGCAAGGAGACCGAGGTAGAGATCGCACTCCAATACAACAACGGCTATCAGGAGAACATCCTCTCTTACGCGAATAACATCCACACGGCAGAAGGAGGCACGCATGTCTCCGGCTTCAAGACCGCGTTAACGAGGGCGATCAACCAGTACGCGCGCAAGGCGAACCTACTCAAGGAGAAAGACAAGAACTTCATGGGCGATGATGTCCGGGAGGGCCTGACTGCGGTGATCAGCCTCCGGCTTCGTCAGCCGCAGTTCGAAGGGCAGACGAAGACTAAGCTCGGCAACAGCGAGATCGAGGGTCTTGTCAACTCCGTCGTCGGTGAGGCCCTCGCGGACTATCTCGAAGAGCATCCGACCGTTGCCCGCAGAATCGTCGACAAGGGCATTACCGCTGCCCGCGCCCGGGAAGCGGCACGGCGTGCAGCGGACCTCGTCAAGCGCAAGGGTGCGCTCGAGAACTCCAACCTGCCGGGCACACTGTGGGACTGTCAGGAGCGCGACCCATCGAAGTGCGAGCTGTTTCTGGTCGAGGGGCCGTCGGCCGGCGGCAGCGCCAAGCAGGGGCGGGACAGCCGCTACCAGGCGATCCTCCCGCTCCGCGGCGTTGTCTTGAACGTCGAGCGCGCTCGCCCCGACAGGATGCTCAAGAACCAGGAATTCGCCACCCTTATCCAGGCGCTCGGCGCAAGCGTCAACCTGAACAACGGCAATGGCGAGAACGGCGGGAACGGCGAGAGCGAAGAATCGCACACGTTCCTCGACATCTCGAAGCTGCGCTACGAGAAGATAATCATCATGGCGGACGCCGATGTTGATGGCGCTCATATCCGCACGCTCCTGCTCACCTTCTTCTTCCGCTACATGCCGAAGCTCATCGAAGAGGGACATCTCTACATCGCGCAGCCGCCCCTCTATGGGGTGCGCAACGCGCGGGAAACGCTGTATGCCCATTCCGACGACGAGTTGGAGAAGACGCTCAAGAGCGTCAAGGCGAAGAACCCGCAGATACAGCGCTATAAGGGCCTGGGCGAGATGAACCCCGATCAGCTTGCCGAAACGACGATGGACCCGGAGAAACGCCGTATCAAGCGTGTCATGATCGAAGACGCCGAAGACGCGATGAAGGAAGCCGACCGGATCTTCTCGACGCTGATGGGCAACAACGTCGAGCCCCGCAAGGAGTTCATCGTCAAGTACGCGAAGGAAGCGCGCGATCTCGACTTGGTCGGTGCGTAGTAGATCTTCCCGGGCTTCGCACGGGTCGGGCGGCGCGCATGTCGTGAGGGAGTCGGCACATCGTGCTGACCGCACAACTCGGGCCCCAGCGCAGGCAGTTGCCGCGGATCAGCCAGTGGGCACACGCTTGCGGCTCTGGAGACAGCAGACCTGATGGCGAAACCCAAGGAGATCATCAACGTAACAGACATCGACATCGAGGATGAGATGCGCGAGTCGTTCATGACGTTCGCCATGAGCGTCATCATCGCGCGCGCACTCCCCGATGTTCGGGACGGCCTCAAGCCGGCTCAGCGCCGCATTCTCTACGCGATGCACGACCTGAACTTGACCCCGGGTGCCCAGCATCGCAAGTGCGCCAAGATCGCCGGCGACACCTCCGGCAACTACCACCCCCACGGGCAGGAGGTCGTCTACCCGACACTCGCTCGGCTCGCCCAAGACTGGAACATGCGCTACCCGCTGGTGGACGGCCACGGGAACTTCGGGTCGGTGGATGGTGACCCGCCGGCGGCCATGCGCTACACCGAGGCCCGAATGTCGGCCTTCGGGGCCGAGATGCTGGCCGACATCGACCAGAACACCGTCGATTTCGTCCAGAACTACGACCAGACTCGCACCGAGCCGACCGTTCTGCCTGGCCGCTTCCCGAACCTGTTGTGCAACGGCGCGTCGGGAATCGCCGTCGGTATGGCAACGAACATCCCCCCGCACAACTTGGGCGAAGTTGTAGATGCCTGCGCGCTGATCATCGACGACCCCAAGGCGACGGTTGACGAGATCACGGCGGCCCTGCCGGGCCCGGACTTCCCAACGGGTGCACTGATACTCGGCACATCCGGCATCCGCCAAGCCTATGAGACCGGCCGTGGCTCCATCATGATGCAGGCGCGCGCCGTCATCGAACCGATGGATGGCGGCAAGAACGCGATACTCATCACCGAGCTTCCCTATCAGGTCAACAAGGCCACCCTCGTCGAGCAGATCGCGGAGCTGGTGAACAGCAAGCGCATTGAGGGGATCAGCGGCCTGCGCGATGAGTCGGACCGGAAGGGGATGCGCGTCGTCGTTGAGCTCAAGCGGGAGGCCAACCCGCACGTCGTCCTCAACCGCCTCTACAAGCACACGCGGATGCGTGTCAGCTTCCCTGTGAACGCGGTCGGCCTGATCCCCGAGTTAGCCGGTCAGAAACCTGACGAGCCCGTACCACTCGTGCCGCGCACGCTGGGCATTAGCGACCTGCTGACTCAGTTCCTGAACCACCGCCGGGAAGTCGTGGTGCTTCGCTGCCAGCACCAGCTCGACCGCGCGCAGGCTCGGGCGCACATCCTCGAGGGATACCGGGTCGCGCTCAAGAACCTGGACGCTGTCATCAAGATCATCAGGCAGGCGGAGAGCCCCGCGACGGCGCGCGAGAAGCTGATGAAGCGCTTCAAGCTGTCGGAGCGGCAGGCGCAGGCGATTCTCGAACTCATGCTCCAGCGACTGACGAGTCTCGAGCGCAAGAAGATCGACGAGGAGTACAAGGAGGTCATCAAGACGATCGGTCGCCTCGAGGATATCCTGGGCAAGCGACTCTCACAGCTAGTGGGCAAGGACGACAGAGTCCAGGCGACTCGGGAGTGGCTGCGCAAGCATCCGTGGCAGCCCCGCAAGGTCATGCAGATGGTCAAGCAGGAGCTGCTCGACGTGAAGTCCAAGCGGGGTGACGAACGTAAGACAGAGATCCGCCCTGAGGAGGCCGAGGACATCAGCATCGAGGACCTGATCGCGGAAGAGGACATGGTCATCACCATGACTCGCGACGGGTACATCAAGAGGCTTCCCGTTGCCACCTACCGCACCCAGGGCCGGGGCGGCAAGGGCGTCATCGGCCTCAGCCCGAAGGAAGAGGACGTCGTCGATCACCTCTTCGTGGCCAGCACGCACACCTACATCCTGTTCTTCACGAACCGCGGGAAGGTCTATCGCCTGCGCGTTCACGAGGTCCCACTGGCTAGCCGTAAGGCGCGCGGTACCGCGGTGGTCAACCTCATCCCCATAGAGCCCGATGAGAACGTAACGGCCGTCAGGGCGGTCCGGGAGTTCCAGAAGACCCGATACCTCTTCATGGCAACTCGTAAGGGAGTCGTCAAGAAGACACGGCTGAGCGAGTACGATACTCGTTTGAAGGGCGGCATCATCGCACTAAAGCTGCGTAGAGGCGACGAGCTCGAGTGGGTCGCGGAGACCGACGGCAAGCAGCACATCGTGCTCGCCACGGTGAAGGGCCAGTCGATACGGTTTGCGGAGAAGCAGGTGCGACCGATGGGTCGGACGGCCGCCGGAGTCCGCGGGATCAACCTCCGCAAGGGGGACTCGGTCGTGGGGATGGGGGTCGTGCGGAAGGGGGCCGATCTGCTTGTCGCCTCTAAGAATGGGTACGGCAAGCGCACCGCCCTTACGGAGTACCGCACGCAGAGCCGTGGCGGCATCGGCATCAAGACGATGAACGTGACGACCAAGAACGGCCCGATCATGGGCATGCGGATTGTCGATGATGAGGACGATCTGCTGATCATCACGACCTCCGGCCAGATCATCAGACAGCGGGTGGGAGAGATCCGACGGATCGGCCGCTCGACACAGGGGGTGCGCCTCATCCGGCTCGACAAGCGCGACAAGGTCGCCAGCATCGCTCGCGTCGTCCGTCGGGAAGATGCCGAGGGCGAGGACTAGAAGGTGCCCTCGGAGCCGCGGCAGGCCGAGCGCGGCCATCGGGCTCTCGATCATACCGCGGACAGGGCGATCGAGGCCTGGGGTCCTGATCTATGCAGTCTGTTCCGCGCGGCCGCCGAGGGCATGTTCAGCGAGAGCGTGAGCTGCGCCGGCGTCGAGCGCGAGCAGGAATGGCAGATCCAGGTCGAGGCCGACAGCCTGGAGGGGCTCCTCCACGCGTGGCTTTCTGAGCTGCTGTGGGTCTCAGAGCGTGACGAGGCGGCCGTTTGCTGTGTGGACGTGGATGAGGTGCAGGCCGGGCCTCACAGGGCCCGAGGGCGGGCCTGGGGCGGGCCCCCGCCCCCTGATTTGCCCCACACGGGCGCTCCTGTGAAGGCTGTGACGTACCACGAACTCCGGGTGTGGCAGGACGGGGGCACCTGGCGCGCTTACGTCGTCTTCGACGTGTAGCTAGGGCCCCTTCTCCGGCCTCCTTCTGTTGACCAGATGCCGCCCGATGTGGTACTCTACAGTCAGCAGAAAGGAGGTGGTGTCCTATGTTACATAGACCCGGAGGTGGCGTCTCCTAGCGGAGCCCACCTAATCCTACCGGAGTAGGTGACACCTCCTGTTAGGATCGTCACCTCAGGAAGAATTCGGGGCCCGCTTCGGCGGGCCCCGATTCGTTTTTGGGCGGAGGACGGGAGGGCGCGCGGCGAGGGCGGGCCTTCAGTCCTCCCCGTCTGTCTCACTGACAATGCGGGGCTTCACGATCAGTGTGTGCCAGGAGCCCTCGCAGTGGGAGACGAAGCCGACGACCTCTCCATCCTTGACGTTGACAACGGCAGACGCCAAGCTCCTCGCGGCCGCCGCCCCTGCTTTGAAGTCGTTCTCCGTCATCATCTCCCGGTCTGCTTGCCTCACCTCGGCGCGGAGCGTGATGGTCCCGTCGCCGTTGATCCTGGGCGTGATCGCGAGGAGGAGCGTGTTGGCGCCCGCGGTGGTGACAGCGGGCATGAGATTCATCGAAGCCACTCTTTCAGCGCGACACGGAGCCTCCGCGGACGGTGTCGCATCGGGAACGAATCCCAAGAAGGGTCCTCGCACAGCGCCTCCGTGTTCAGACTCTCCTTGGAAGAAGTCCGACTCGTGCGTGCCGACGGGCAGGCCCCGAAAGCCGAAGATGTCCAGGATCACCTGCTGCGGCTTCCGGTCCACGAGCTTGATCAACTCGATGAGTTCGTTGATGCTCTCCTCCGTGCCCCGGATCAGGAGCGCATTCAGAGGGGAGAAGGCGACCACTGCGTCGATACCTTCGGGCACGAACATTGCGAGCGCGCCCTTGCCCTGGAGGTCGCCGCCGTCGCCGCTACCAGCGCCTGGGCCGCCTGGCATCGTCGCCGAACCTACGTCATCCAGATCGGACCGGAACCACATGGGGCCGGGATCATCCGAATACCCGAGCACATAGGCGATGTAGATGGGCGGCATATACTGTAGTTGGTACATCCGGGAGACTCTGTCGCCAGCCGTCTCTGACGTCGCGTCTGTTTCGGCCCCCCCCGCCTTCGGCTTGGTGGAGACGATGTAGGCCCCGGTCTCGTGCCGCGACCAGTGCCAGCCCTTTGCCTCGCAGATCGTGTCGAGGAGCACCTCCGCATTCGCCGGGAGGTTTGCCTTGAGTGTGATCGGGCCCTCGACCCCTCTCCGCAGCACGATGATGGCCCCCGTGCTGCGGGAAACGGCCTGCATGACGTGCTCGACGTCCAGGCCCTGCGCCTCGATCTCCATGGTGTCCGCTCGGGAGTCACCGGCGACCGCGTTTTCCTTCAGCCACTCCAGCAGTACCTGGAGGTCCTCGCCGCTGACGCGGTATCTCTCGTCGGGCGCGATCACCCGCAGGCCATGCTCCCGGACCTCGCTCAATTCGGGTGACAATGGCCGACCATCTGGGGTGGCGCTGATGAAGATGAGGAAAGCTTCCTCAGTTCGCTCCGCCTCGCCCTCGGACGCGCCGCCTCTCCAGGTGTATAGATGGGGGGCAGTGAAGAGGACATACTCCCCGGCTCGCTTCGCCTCGGCCGCGGGCGCTTCGTCATCGGTCGGGGCGGCAGCCTCTTCCTCGGGCTTCCCCTTCCGTTGGATGCGGGCCAGGATCTCACTGGCAAACGCATCAATTCTCGATCTCGATCCCGCACCCCCCACCCAGGCCCACCACTGCCACTTCTCGTCAGCCAGCACGTCCGTGCCACCGTGTGGTGGTGGCAGAAGCTCCTCTTCCGGAACGGATTCGTTGACCTCGAGCAGCACCACCTCCAGCTCGGTCGACCCGGTCAGGACCCAGTTGCCATTCGCGTCCTGCCGCTCGCCCTTCCGGGCCACGACAGTGGGCGTCCACAGGCCCTCCAACACCTCGCGGAAGCCGGAGTAGTCCCAACTATGGCGGAGATAGACACTCGCCGGGAAGTTCTTGTATCCGGTCGCCTCTCCCTCGGCCCGCACAACCGCGTGCCCGAGCGCGGGACAGACCCACAGCCGCTCGAACCCCTTGACGTCCAGTTCGTCGTACTCAATCACCTGGCAGGTCAGGCCGTTGACCGTGTCTTCCCCGATGAGCCGCGGATTGCCCGATCTGATCACCCATAGGTGCCGAGGAACGCCGAGGTCAGAATCAACATCGACCCAGCGGGACAGGCCTAGCTCCCTGGCCAGCGACGAGCCCGCCCCGCCCACGAGCCTCCCTTCACATTCCTCCCTGAGAACGAACTCTCGGCTGGAGCTTCCTGACTTTGGGCTGTACGACCAGTAGTTCTTCCCGTCACAGCCGTACATCGTGCCACTCGCCTTGTCTTCCGGAGAGGCGGTCCGCCGGGAGTTACGGTATCTGCCCTCCACCCAGGCTGAATGCTCGTGGATCACGCTCTCGATCAGCACCGTCCCGGTGAAGTCGTTCTCCGCCTCCCACCGCGGGACGACGATCCCAACACGAGGCCTGGGCGATTCCTCCTTCTGCTCGGCCTGATCGTCGACGCGAACCGGAGCCGTCTCGCCGTCACCCTCGCGCGCTGTCTTACGGATGACGTAGAAGCCTCGGATGCTGCGCAGCTCTCGCCGTACCAGTTCCCCTCTTGCCTCCATCCCCTGGATCAGCCGTTCCAGTGATGGGTCGGTCACCTTCCCGTCTCCTTCGCTGGAGCCATGCGCCGAGAGGCCCAATGCGGTGGCGGCGAGCACGAGCCCTCCGAGTGCGAAGACAGCTGCGAAACCTGACGGGACGCGATGTCTGCGGGGCTCTGAGACTCCGAGGATTCGCTGTACGCGGGTCAGCAGCGAGCCGTTGACAGAAGCGACGGCTGGCCTCGGTCCCCGGAGCCCCTCCAACTCGGTCAATGCCCTCGCATAGCCGGCCGCATCCCCACACACTGCGACCGCCGCGTCATCGCAGCAGTGCTCCCGCTCCAGTCGGATTCGGTTCGACAGCCACCAGACCGCGGGGTGATAGAAGAGGAGGGTCTCGACGATGGTCTGCGCGAGGTTGATAACGTAGTCGTGTCGGCGGATGTGTGCCAGCTCATGGGCGATGATCGCCTCAAGCTGCGCCGAACTCAGGCCCGTCACTGCGCCGGCGGGGAGCAGGATGGCCGGCCGGAGCCAGCCCATGACCATCGGCGCTTGGTGGGCCGCTGACTGAAGCAAGCGCACCGGCCGGCTGATCCGGAGCCGCGCGCACAGCGCGCTTAATGTCTGCCGCCACGGCCCCTCCGTCACCTCCTCCGCCGTCCGTCGTGTGTGGCGCAACCTGATACATCCGATTCCCAGCCGTAGAGAGAGCACGAGCACACCAAGTGCCCAGGCTGCCGCGAGCCAGCCGAGCTGTCGCTCAATCCACTCCGAGACCAGTCGTACGCGACTACTCAAGGCAGCTCGTCCGGCCGATGTCGGCGTCGCCGCTGCAGATCTGTCGGCGCCTGTGGGCCGCAGAGCTGTCGCTGGGGTCCTGTGCAACTCCTCTGGCCGAATCTGTGCATACATAGCAGATGGACCGACGTCGCTGGGCGCACTGTCTGGCAGCGCAAGGAAGGTGACGACCGGGCAGACGGCCATCGCCGCGAACACCGCCAGCAGAGCCAGGTAGCGCGCGGCGGCCGACGCCCGGTGCAGCGCGAGCAGCAGCGCACCGGCCACCAGCGCGGCCGCCGCTCCCTGCCAGGTGAAGTGCAGCAGCGTGCGGCCGATCCTGAGCACACTCTCGTCTTGAAGCAGCGTCGCGAAAGCGTTCATCGCTTCCCCCCTTCGATCTCGTCCAGGAGTCGCCGGATCTCGGCGAGCTCCTCCGGCTTCGCCTTCTTCTGGGAGAGCGCGTGGAGCACGAGTTGGGTCGCCGACCCGTCGAACACCCGGTCCAGCAGGTCGTTGGCGAGTCGCCCGGCGACGGTTCGGCGGCTGTGCCGCGCGCGGTAGATGTGGGCACGTTGACGGTCATCACGCAGCACGAGCCCCTTGTCGGCCATGATCTGGAGCATCTTGAGCACGGTCGTGTAGCCGACGCGGCGGCGCTTCGACAAAGCCTTCATCACGGCGCGAACCGTGCTGGGCCCCTCCCCCCACAGCACCTTCAGGATCTCCAGCTCCAGATCGGTCGGTCGCCCGGTTCCTCGACGCGCCATGTTGCCTGCCTCCGGACTGTCTACGAATGATTTCGTACGATAGTGTACCACATGATGTTCGAGCTGTCAACGAAGGATTTCGTACATTCTCCGAGGCCAACGGCGGACGAGGACCCCGACCGGCACTACCTGGACCTTCGAACGGCGCGACCCGCTGGCTGGGAAGCCACCGGGTCGTGTGCGTCGGGGCGTGGGCCAAAGCCGCACGTCCCTGGTATGGAAGCGCGGGTATTATACCACCTGATGCGGCTCGCCGCCTACGCCGTTTCTGTTCCGCTCGCCTCCTCCATCGCCAGGGCTGTGATCTCCCGCACGAGGGCGTCCTTGCCGGCCATGTAGGCTTCCCGGTCGTCCCCGTGCCGGTCGGACAGGGATCGCTTCAGCTCGCTCAGCCTTGACGCCCATTCGGGGTGGGTGCGCAGGAAGTCGCGGAAGGCGAGGTGTCGCTTCAGCTCCGCGGACTCGCGCGGGCAGAGGTAGAGGTGACGGGGCGGCAGGCCCGCGGCCGACCCGGCCCCATCGAGCTTGAAGGCCTCTCGTTCCGGGATGCCGAGATTGCCCTCGTGGCGATAGCCAAGCTCGCCAAGCACTCCCCTCACGTCCTCGAACCGGTAGGGCTCGATCACCACATCGAGGTCGATGATCGGCTTCGCGACCATCGCTGGCACCGCTGTGCTGCCGACGTGCTCGATGGCCAGGCAGGCCGCCCCAAGCTTCTCCGCGATTACGTCGCGAATCCGCTCGAACCAGACCGGCCACTCCGCGTTATACTCGCTCACCAGACTCATGGTCACGACTCGTCGAGGGGATTCCCTCAGGCGCCCGCTACTCAGTGTGTGCCCCCTGCGGCAGAGGGGCGGCGAGATGGAGTGCCGCGGGCTCCGCGAACACGATGGCCTCCGGTGGCGGTGGCGGGAGGGAGTCCACGCGCGCGCTGGCGGCCGTCATTCGTGGACATAAGCCCAGCCATCGATCTCCTCGATCACTCCGCCCCAGGCCTGGTCGGGGTATTCTCCGGTCGGCCAGTAATGCATGGAGTCCCAGCCAAGGACGGCCGTACTGCAGGAGACGGAGAGGTCGTAGCCTACTCCGTAGCTGGCGAGCCATTCGCCTTGAACGGCACGCTCGTAGTAGAAGTCCGGGTCCGCCATCAGGCCAGTGTCAGGGATGCGCGGGAGGTAGTCTGGGACTAACGCTCCCAGCGAGCTCGGGTACTGGCCATGGTCCTGCCTGTAATCGTCGAGCGCAGCGGTCAGCGCCTGCGCTCGAGCTGGCAGTTTCCACAAGAACCACATGCGGAGGTCCCAGGTGGGCCTGAACAGCAGAATGACGGCGGCCAAGCCGCAGAATAAAGCCAGCGCGAACCAATGGTGTGTCCGCCGCGCCTCCTTCGGCGCCTTGCGCGACACGATGATAAGCACGGGGATAGCGACCAGATAGCCAGCCACAGCATAGAACAGCGCCAACGACATCCCGGAGCTGAGATATGCAACGGTAGTCGACGCGATACGCGGCCCTGGCATCACAGGAAGGACGATCTGGCAGAAGTGCATCGTCGCGGGCAGCACGGCCAGCGCGCACAACACCATGGGAACGCCCGCGCGCTGTCTCAAGGGAATCGCCTCTTGGCCATCTGCGCACATCTTCCCGCCATCTTCGCCGCGTCGTGGTTCGCTGTGAACGCGGTGCCGCTCACTCTCCCACACCAAGCAGCCCCCCGTCAAGCGTGGGGCTTAGCAGGGCGAGGGAAGGGGAGGACGCCGGGCATGAGGCAAGCTACTGCCCAAACCACACAGACGTCCAATGGCCGGGAGCGCGGCCTTTCTTGTCGCTTCGGCGGCCTCTGCCCGAGCCTCATGGATGAAGCGAAAGCAGGCAAGCTCGCGGCCTACGAGCTATATTCTCGACATGAGGGGCCGGGCGATCGTCGCCACCACTACTGCCGCGAGCAGCATGGGAGTGCCGAGTATCACCGCGCCTCCATACGCTTCCACGTCCCCTATTGCCGAGACAGCCCGCCACGTGATTCCCACATGCCCGGCGGCCGCGAATGCCGCGCCCACTGCGAGACGCCATTCCAATCGTTTGAGCCCCCGTATGAAGGGCACGGACTGCACCACCCCAATACCCGCCGCCACCCACGCGATGATGTCCCAGGCGATGAAGGCCGGACCTCCCAGCACGAGGAACGCGGCGTCTGCAGTGACCTCTCCGGTGAAGAGCAGCGCGGGCACGCAAAGAATGGCGGTGGCGATACCTAGGCCGGCCCCGAAGATCGTGCGCAAGGTGTGCGGTGGCTGCCACGCAGCCATGATCGCGGCCACTGGAATGGCGGCAAGGACCGCCAAGAGAGCAGGGGCCCGCAATACCATCGAAACGAAGTCCTGCTCAGTGATTGGACCGAACAGCAGTCCCAGTCGCAGCAGCAGCGCGCCGAATCCATAGGCGGCGACGGCTCTGTTCCATCCCGCGGCTCTGCTTGTGAGCATTCCCCCTCCGTCCTGTTCATCGCCTCAGCAGACATGGGCGGGAGGCAAGCTCCTGCTCTATGGAGATCTGGTGGACCGGTCCTCTGCGCTGGCAGCGCTGGCCTGTGTCGCCCTCCCCGGTATGGGGCGCCTCGATTGCACCATTCTGTGAGCAGGCCGCCCACCAAGTGAGCCGTCGTCGCGTCAAGCCGCCGCCGGACTCCGGGCGGCCTATCGGGGCGCCGGGGGCAAGGCCAGCCACACGGGCACGTCGCCCACCTTGGCGATCCATCTACGGGTCCACTCAACGCTCGCCATTCCCAGCCCACAATGTGGATTGCCAAGGAAGATCATCCCCTCGATCCGCCCCTCGTGGAGCCACTTCAGGCCGAGTTCACACTGATGCTTCATCAGCTCGACGGGCATGGGCTTGCCGCCGCCGTAGTCGGTGAAGTAACAGCCGAGAAGCTTGGGCGTATCAGGTGCGAGCGCTTCGAGCCGGGCGAAGTTCTCCTCGAGCTTCGGCAGCTTGTCCGCCCACCAATGCCAGAAAGTGATGGCGTCGCAGCTGGCTAGATAGTCCCCGACCGGCAGATCCAGCTGATGCTCATATATCACGACCCATAGATCGAGCTTGCGTGGGCCGCTACGCAGCCGCTCGCGCATGTGCTCGACTTCCTCTAGACTGAATCGAGCCACGCGGTCCTCGCGCTTCTTGAAGAAGTCGTCCATGATCCCACCGGTCACGTTCGGAAACCTGGTGGAGAGGTCGAGGACGGCGTCGAGATCGTTACGGGTGCACCGGCTGTCTCCCAAGATGGACCAGACGACACGCTTGAGCGGCATCAACGGCTTCGCATAGTCATCGAACGGGGGCTCCGGGACGTCGTCCTGGACCACGAACAGGACATTGTAGATCCCGAAGTGACAGGCCGCCTCGAACGTCGTCATGGGCCGCCCTTCGTAGTCGCCGCACTTGCACTGGAACTGCTTGACCGGCATCCCGAAGAGCCACAGCTTGTCACGGACCGTGGTCCAGTCGATCTGTGGCACAAACGACGGCTCAGTCGCGGCAGGCATTGCTGCTGACCCGGCCCGGCCGGGCAACGCATCCTCGGGCGGGGCTGCGAAGGCGGCCGCCACGACTGCCAGAGAAAGCAGGACCACCAGAACAGCGGAGTACGACGTGCTTGTTGACACCCTCTTCCCCTCCTGAAGCGACCCGGCCTCGTGTTCGCCGCCGGGAGGCTCGTCTACGCCTCCATGAGCTTCTTCCGCAGCAGATCGTTCACCACCTGAGGATTGGCGCGGCCCTTGGTCTTCCGCATCACCTGGCCCACGAGGAACTTGAGCGCGTTCTCCTTCCCCTTGCGGTAGCTCTCCACCGCGTCCGCGTGCTCGGCGATGACCTCCTGGACGATGGAGGCGATGGCGTCGTCGTCGCTGATCTGGGTGAGGCCCAGCGCCTCGACGACCGTCTTGGGCATCTCGCCTGAGGTGACTATCTGGTCGAAGACCTGCCGCGCGGCCGCGCCCGTGATCGTGTCGGACTCGATGAGGGAGATCAGCTCCGCTAGCGCGGCGGGTGTGAGCTTCAGATCGGCGAGGTCGAGGCCCTGCTCGTTCACATGGTAGAGCAGACGCCCAGTCACCCAGTTGGCGGCCGCCTTCGCGGGCGCGCCGACTTTCACGGTCTCCTCGAACAGATCGGCCAGCGCCTTCTCGGTGGTGAGGATATTGGCGTCGTATTCGGTGAGCTCGTACTCGGCGGCGAAGCGCCGCGCGCGCTGCTCGGCGAGCTCCGGAAGCTCGGACCGCACGCGGGCGATCCACTCGCCGTCGATCTCGAGCGGGACGAGGTCGGGCTCGGGGAAGTAACGGTAGTCCTCCGACGTTTCCTTGCGACGCATCGTCTCTGTGACACCGCGTTCGTCGTCCCACAGACGAGTCTCCTGATGGAGCGCCTCGCCCTTCTCGAGCGCCGCGGTCTGGCGCTCGATCTCATACTCAACCGCGCCGAGCACCGCCCGGAAGCTGTTCAGGTTCTTGATCTCGACCCGGGTGCCGAGTTCGTCGTGGCCCTCGGGCCGCACCGACACGCTCGCCTCGAAGCGGAGCTGGCCCTGCTCCATGCGCGCCTCGGAGATGTCCAGGTAGAGCAACATGTTCCGGATCGCGGTCATGTAGGCCTCGACCTCGGCGGGAGAGTTCATGTCCGGCTCGCTCACGATTTCTAGCAGGCCGACGCCGCCGCGGTTGAAATCCACCAGGCTGTGCGCGGTGTCCTCCTCGGGGTGGAGCAGCTTCGCCGCGTCTTCCTCGATATGGACATCGGAGATGCCCACGCGCTTGGAGGCACCATCGACGCCGATCTCGAGATGGCCGTGCAGGCCGAGAGGAGAGCGCTTCTGGGAGATCTGGAAGTTCTTCGGCAGGTCGGGGTAGTAGTAGCCCTTGCGCTCGAAGATGCTCGGGCGGGTGATCTCGCAGTTCATGGCCAGCGCCGCCCGGAGCCCGTACTCGACGACCTGCCTGTTGAGCGCCGGCAGTACTCCTGGGAAACCGAGGCAGACCGGGCACACCTGCGTATTCGGCGGCACCCCCACCGTCGTTGGGCAGCCGCAGAACACCTTGGTTACGGTGCTCAGTTCGGCATGGACCTCCAGGCCGATGCTCGGCACGTACTTCGCCAAGGTTCGCCTCCCTGTCCTCAGGAGTTCCCACTGGGCCGTCGCGTTATCTCGACTTCCGCCGCCCCAACGATGCCCCCAACCGGCGGATGGGGCTTCCTCACCCGGACAGTGACCTCGTCAACGTCGAACTTCCCTGCTAGCTCCTTCGCTATCCGTCCGGCCATCGCCTCCAGGAGGTGGTCGGACCCTCATCGTGCACGCGCTTGACGGTCTCGTAGACGGCCGCGTAGTCGATGGTCGCGCCGAGGTCGTCCGTGCCAGCCGCAGGGGACAAGTCGACTGCTAGCTCCACGTCGACCTCGAACGGCCGGCCGACCGCCCGCTCTGCAGGTGTGACTCCGTGGCAGCCGTAGAGCAGCATGTTCCTGAGACGTATCCGGTCACTCGCCATGGGGCCCTCCGTCGGCACTTCGCCTCTCGTCCTCGTTGCCGCGCCGGAAACGGCGCACGCCCGTCTCTGTCACGAGCACATCTGCCGGCAAGTCGCGCGGGCCGTGGGGCACGTCCCGGACGACCTGCATCTCCATCCCGAGCCCGATGCGGACGGCGTTGGGCACGCTCGCCAGGAACCGATCGTAGTAGCCGCCGCCGTATCCCAGCCGATAGCCGTCCTCGCTCCAGACCGCCGCGGGCACAATGACAGCGTCGATCTCTCCAAGCGCGACGGCGCGACAGTGCGTCTGCGGCTCGCGGATGCCGTGGGACCCTGGAGCGAGGTCGGCCGCAACGTCTCGCACTTCACGGGGCGCCAGCGTGCGAGTAGCCGGCTCGGCGGTTGGGGCGGCGACCGTCTTGCCCTCCGACAGTGCTCCGTGGATCATCGGCACGGTGTCGATCTCGCTGCCAAACGACACGAAGAACATCACGGTGCGCGCCGATCTGACCTCCGACAGCGCAAACAGATGGGAACTCGCGGCCTCGCTCAGGCGTCTAATCTCATGAGGCGGAAGCTCGTCCCGGCGAGCGATCACGGTCCGCCGCAGATGCGACTTGCTTTTCATGGTGGTTTCGGGCTATTCTAGCGGCGGTGAAGGGTCGCTGTAAAGAGGCGAGCAGGCGATAGGACACTGCGGACGTGGCATCTTGTCAGAGGACAATGCTGCGCAGGCGCCGTACTAGAGGGAGTCCTGATCCTCGCCCGCGCGCGGCGACAGGAGGTCGAGAACCGATGTCACATGGCCGAATCCCGCGATTGCTTTCGGCAGTCTGTCTGGCCATCTTCCTTCTGGCTGCCCCAGTCCTCGTTGCTGGCTGCAAGAAGAAGGGCGAATCAGCAGGCGGCGAGGCGGGAGGTGGGCGTCGCCTCGCCCTGGGTGGTGCCGATGCCGTTGAGGAGGCGTTGGGTGATGCCGAGGGCGGTCAGCCCCAGGCCGCGACCCGGGCTGACGAGGGTGCCGGCGCGTCGGCGGCCGCCGGCCCTGCGGCGCGGGGTGGTCGCGGTAGAGCTGGTGGTGCTCAGGTCGCCCAGGCGACGCGTGGTTCAGGTGGCGCACGTGGGGGCCGCGGTGGCCGAGGAGGCAGACGCGGCGCGGGCGCTGCACCCGCGGCGACTGCTGACGCGGCCGGGAGGGCTCCAGTTGAGGCCGGCACGGGCGAAGAAGCCGGGACGGAAGTGACGACCACGGGCATTCCCGAGGTCGACAAGATGGCGCTGGTGCGGGAGTTCGCTGCGCTATACGGGACGACGACCCTCATCAAGTCAAAGGACTGGGATGGGACCGAGTTCGAGTGGGTCTCGGTCACGGCCGATGAGGGAAAGGTCAAGGGTCGACAGATCGTCATGCCCGTGAACATGGTCACCAACGCCAAGTACCTCGAGTGGCTTGAGGGGTACTTCCCGATTTACATCCGGGCCGCCAGGCCGCTTGGGCAGATCGTCTCGAGGGAGACGATCACTGAGCCCCGGAAGCCTAAGCGGACCACGAAGGAGATACGGGAGCTCGAGACAACGGCCGCTCGCGCCCGTCAGGAGGCAAGGCGGCTGGCAGAAGAGGAGGCGGCCGCGGAAGGTGGAGTGGGCGCTGGGCCTGGGATGGGTGGCCCAGGGCGAGGCGGCTTCGGCGGCATGAGAGGTGGACGGGGCGGAC
Organism: Candidatus Hebobacterum abditum; assembly: GCA_029821875.1. Lineage (GTDB taxonomy): Bacteria > Armatimonadota > Hebobacteria > Hebobacterales > Hebobacteraceae > Hebobacterum > Hebobacterum abditum. Next base: position 130,978 of record JALGXW010000005.1, read on the forward strand.
GGGGCGGCGGTCGCTTCTAGAGCAGCGGTCGAAAAGAGAACCGATCAACTGGGGTCAGGCCGCAACCACGCGGTCTGACCCTTCCTGCTGGCCCTTCTCAGCGGGGGCCTGTGCTGGCCACCGGTGCCATTGAGTCGTATGTGAGTTGGGTCGCCCTCGCCGCTTCCGCCATCGAGACCTGACAGGGCGCCAGCTGCACACCGAACTCCTCCTCAAACCCCGTCTTGAGGGCCACTGCCACCTGGTCATAGGTGAGCTCGGCGCCGGCCAGCTCCCAGATGCCGGCCGCCGCCGGTGCTTCGCTCGGCCTCCGGAACACGGCTCTCCAGGCAGCCAGTCCTATTCGAAGCGGCAGGGAGTTCTGCTGGAGGACGAATCCATCCCGTTCCACCTGTGCGCTGCCTACCACCTTGGCCGATCCCACAGCCAGATCACACCGCGCCTTGACGCTGAAACAGGCGGGGTCTTGCCCGGGTCGCCGAGCCGATGACGGGGCGGAGCGCCCCACAAGCCGGGCGTCGAGTCCGAGGAGGCGCAGCGCTGTGATGATGCCTCCGGCCAACTTACGGTAGGAATCCATCACACCAGTGGTTCCGAGTCGGTCCCGCGAAACCACCATGCTGAAGGTGACCTCTTCCTCTGTGTGGAGGATTGCCCGCCCGCCGGTGGGCCTCCTGACCAGGTCTATCCCCAGTCTTCGGCAGGCTTCGAGGTCGACGCTCGAGTCGACGTCCTGGAAGCGGCCCAGCGACACCGCGGAGGGCCGCCAGGTGTAGATTCGAAGCACCGGCGGCGACTCTCCGCGAGCATATGCTTCGAAGAGGGCCTGATCCAGCGCCATGTTTTCGGCGCCCGGTCGGGGGCCGGAATCTATGAGCCGCCAGGACTCGCCACTCACGGCAAGCCCTCCAAGAGGGCCAGCGCCGCCGCCTCGTCGTGGCAGAGCTCGGCCCCCGCGTTGACGACCTGGCGTTGGAGGGCCGTCGCCTCTCCGTCTGTGAAGTCGCGGCCGGCGATCGGGGGCTCATCGATCAGGAGAACGCGCCTGCCGACACCCCGCGCCCTGACCGCTGCCTCGAGGTTCCGCAGGTTGCCTCGGCCGATCGGAATGCCAGTCACAACCACCACGTCTGCTCCTCGTGCCATGGCGGCGTTCCGTCGGTGGGTCTCTTCAGCAATCGGAAAGAACGGCGCCTCCTCGACTCGCTGCAGGTCGAGCGCCTCCGCCTCGATCTGGTCGGTGTCGGCGACGTTCACGGCACCGACTGACACCCTGAACCCGAGCTGCCTCAGGTGGCGCATCAACCGCGCGCCTGTTCCGGCGCCGCAGATCAGATGGATCTTCGTCTGGCGCGTTGCGGCGGCCGAAACGGGCAGGCGAGACAACAGGGTGACGTAGGGGCGGCCCGTGGTTGGGTGCAGTCGCACCTGCACGTCTGTGCCATAGGCCGCCCGTATCAGCGACTCCGTGACGACCGCCTGCGGCATGCCCTCGGCCACGACTGTCCCCAGAGAGATCAGCACGAGATGATCGCAGTACTGGCTCGCCAGGTTCAGGTCGTGAAGCACTACCATCGTTGCCAGTTCCCGCTCCATCGTCAATCGGCGCGCGAGGTCGAGTATCTCGATCTGGTTGCTGACGTCGAGGTGGGCGGTGGGCTCGTCCAGGATGAGCACGTTCGGCTGCTGGGCCAGTGCCCGGGCAATCATGCAGCGCTGGCGCTCTCCGCCGGAGAGCTCGGTGATGGGCCGGTCGGCGAATATCGCGGTGTGCGTCAGCATCATCGCCTCTTCCGCGATCTCGTAATCCCGCGGTCCCTCGATGCCGAAGCGAGAGAGGTGCGGGGCCCGTCCCATCAGCACGACGTCGCGAACGGCGAAGTCGAAGGCGACTGTATTGTCCTGGGATACGACCGCAAGACGGCGCGCAAGCTCACGCGCGCCCATGCTGTAGATGTCAGCGCCGTCGAGCAGGGCGCGGCCGCTGAGAGGCCGCAGAACGCGGCTCAGCGTACGCACGAGAGTCGACTTGCCGGATCCGTTCGGGCCAACGAGACCGATGAACTGGCCCCGCGCCGCCGTCAAGCTGACACCCGTCAGCACTGGATCGCCGTCGTAGCCAACTGTGAGATTCTGTGCCTCGAGCACGTAGGAGCTTCCTTAGGTAGGCCTTGGCCGTGTCTTCAGAAGATAGAAGAAGAAAGGAGCGCCGAGCACCGCGGTCAGCACTCCGACCGGGAACATCTCGTTGATGGCCCGCGGGAGGGTGTCGGCCCAGACCAGGAATGAAGCGCCGAGCAGACCGGCCACTGGAAGCAGGACCCGATGGTCGGGCCCGACCAGGCGGCGCGCAATGTGGGGAATCACTAGCCCAACGAACCCAATGATGCCGCTCACCGAGACCGCCGCGGCCGTAACGAGGGCCGAGAAGACAATGACGCCGATCTTCAAGCGCTCCGTGTCGACCCCGAGCTGCTGCGCCTGTTCCTCGCCCAGGGCGAGGAGGTTGAGATCGCGCGCGTAGGCGTAGAGCGCGACACAACCCACGCCCACCAGCAGCGACGCAACGCACACGACCGTCCAGTCCGTCTGTCCCCGGAGGTTGCCCATGAGCCAGAACACGACTGTCTGGAGATCCTGCCCGGCGACCGTCATCACCACGGTAACGAGCGCCCATAGGAAGGAGCCGACTACGACACCCGCGAGGATGAAGGACTCTCGCTGGACCCGTCCTCTGGACCTGGCCAGCCACAGGACCACGAGCATCGTGCCCGCGCCGGCACCGAAGGCGAGGATGGCCTTCCCGGCTCCCCCAGCAATGTGCCCGACGTGGAGCACAATTGCCGCGCTTGCCCCGAGGGCCGCGCCCGACGACACGCCGATCAGATAGGGGTCGGCGAGCGGATTCATGAGGAGTCCCTGGAGGGACCCGCCCGCGACGGTGAGTGCGCAGCCAACCGCCGCCCCGAGCGCGACCCGGGGGAGCCTGATGTTCCAGAATATCTTCGCCAGGACCGGCTCGTGCACGACCGGCGCGCCGGAGAGATAACTGCGCGCCGCGTCCACGATAACGGCGACCGGAACGTGCTCGGTGCCGATGTAGGCGGCGAGCAGAATCGACACAACGAGAAAGGCCCCGAATCCGCTCGTGAGCAGAGCGATTCGCGCTGGCAATGGTCTTCGCTGGGGGGCTTCGGCAGCCATTATTGCCCGATGCTCGCGTCTTCCAGTTCGATCTCCCGTTGAGCGTTCGGCCAGAGGGCGAGGGCCCTCTCCCGTTCCCCTCGCGCCTGGTCCTCCCTTCCCGCAGCTGCGTGTAACTCGCCCATCCTCCACCGAACCTTGGCCTCGAGCATCCGCGTCGCCTCCCCGCGGTGTTGCTTCGGGCGTCCGAACGCCTTGAACATCGTGTCGTATTGCTCTGCCTTCTCGTAGTACTCTGTGATTATCTGGAAAGCAGCTTGGTATTCTTCGAGAGCGCGCTCCGCAGCGTCAACCTGCCCATCCGCAAAGGCTCTCTGCGCAGTCCACCCGAGTTCGTAGTGGGCAAAGGCGAAGTTTGTATCTACATCCATATCAGCGAGGGCCCGGTAGCGACCGTACGGCGCGGTCTCAAGTGTCGCCAATTCCCGGTAGGTCTCCAGCGCCTTCTCATGGTCGCCCATCCTCTTGTAGACCTCGGCAAGCTGCCCCAGGCTCTTCGTGTGGTTTGGATACAGGGCGAGGGCCCGGCGAAAGGCATCCACTGCCTCGTCGTACCGGCTGTAGGACTGGTATATCCGTCCCATGGTGAAGAACGGCCGGAAGCTCGTCGGCCTGAGGGTCGCAGCGTGCTTGAGGATATCGATGGCCGGATCGGGGCCCTGCACGGAGGCGAGGATGAAGGCGTAGCGCTCCCACGCGTCAGCCCACTTTGGGTCATACGCGCGCGCCTTGTCATACTGGGCCAGGGACAGGTACAGCGCATTGCGCTGTTCTTCCGGCGACCCGCCGGAAAGCGTGGCCGTGGCGTCTCCCCTGGCCACCGCCCGTTGCGCAAGAGCACTGCGCACGGTAACCAACAGAGACAGCGCGACCGCAATGCAGACGCCCATCATCGCCGCGAGCAATCCAAGGGCCTGCATCTCTCTCGCGGGTGCACGTCGTCGCCTGGTGCGCGCGTCGTCGGCCTGCGGCAGTGTCGCATGGGCTCGGCCGTGGGCCTGATAGACCAGGATGCCGGCCGCAAGCCAGAAGGTCAGATTCGTCGCGCCCATGTACCAACCATAGTCAAGCAAGCTGTTGAACGTGAGGGAGACAATGCAGCATATCGCGCCAATGGTCAGCGCTTGCTCCCGAAAGTCCGTTTGACTGGACAGGGCCCTCTTGCCGGTCGCCAGCACGGCGGCGATGAGCCAGAGGAACACCATGCCGCCCACGACGCCCAATTCAGCGAACATCTGGAGATAGTCCTGATGCGATGCCTCCACATAGCCGGTTGTGGCATACTTCGGGTAGGCGTACTTGAAGGCCGCAGGCCCAATGCCTGTCACCGCATAGGCTTGCGCCATTCTTATCGTGCCTCGCCAGGTGAAGATCCGGAACATATTGGAGGTGCTCTCCGGGCCGAGCGTTGCCGTGATCCGACCACGGATGGCATCCGACTGCCAGGCGACCAGCGCGAACACGAGCAGTGCTGCAACGGCCAGAGATAAGAGAATGCGCGCGAGCCTAGCAGCCGTTCCCCTCTGGCGGGCGAGGAGCACGAGGAATGCGAGCAGGCCAACAGCCAGCGTGGCCATCGCGCCCTTGGAGTACGTCGGCAGTATCGTGGCCGCAAGCACGAAAGCGCAGAACCCCCAGAGAATCCGCCGGGCGGGCAGCGACGAGGCCAGCGCCGATCCAAGGGCGAGCGGGCAGACCATGGCGAGGAAGCCCCCCAGCGGGTTGGGGTTGAAGAAGGTGCTGAAGATCGCCCAGGTAGGGTTCTCTAGATCTCGTGCGACCGCGACCTTCTCTCGCCAGCCGTAGGCGCTCACCACGAGGGTCGCGGACAGGATCAACGCGGCTCGCCACCAGCCTGTCGGGTCCGGGTTATCACGCTGGCTGACGATTAACCCCACGCCGATCCCCACTGCTATAGCGGCAAAGAGCCGCAACGCAAGACCGGACTCGCCCGGCATCGGCGTGAAGGCCGTCAGGACGATCGAGCACGCGAAGGCAACCGCGACGACGCTCGCGCGGGAAGTCGGCAGCAGGGCACGGTTCGCGACGAGAAGGAAGAACAGGGCTCCTATCGCCAGCCTTGCGAGCTCGATCTTGCTCGCGTGGGGATTCACTGAGAACAGGGTGCTAACAGCGGCGACGACGAGCAAGGCGAGCGTTGGGGCATGCACGGCGTTGGGCAGTCTTCGAAGGCCCTGGCCGCTCAGCCACCGGGCGGCGAGCGCGCCCAGGGCGGCCAGCCCGATCAGCCCGGTCATCAGGGCTTGTCCCGCCGAGGACGATATGTTGCCCATGGAATGCGTCTCTGGAATCGACACCTGTCCCCACACGATGGGAGCGTAGAACACGGCGATGAGCAGAGCTGCATCGTGCACGGCCAGCGCCGCGGCGGACAGCTCCTCTCTCTCAGAGGCGCGCCTCACTGGCTCTTGCTCTCCGTGCTCGTTAGTCTATCGCGCGCCTGCGCCGCCATCGTCTGGAGCAGCACGACGGCGCCTCGGGCCCAGATGCCGGCCAGGGGAAGCCATCTCAACCCGAAGGGCCACTGATCCGCGTAGTGCCTCTTGTAGAAGCGTGCCATGCTGCGGTGGAACTCGACGACCATCCGCACGGGCCGCTGATCGCTGCTTCGGCCGATCCGGTGGACAACGACCGACGCGGGCACGTAGTAGATGTGCCAGCCGGCATGGTGTGCACGCAGGCACCAGTCGATGTCCTCCGCGTACATGAAGTAGCCTTCGTCGAAGCCTCCGACCTCCGACCAAGTCTCTCTCCGGATGCAGATCGCCGCGCCCGAGACCCAGTCCACCTGCCTGACCGTCCTGTGATCCCAATCGGCCATCAGGTAGTCACGCGTGAACCGATTGCCGGGCACCAGGCGCCCGAGCAACGTATTGCGCAAGATCGCGGCCATCGGCCCGGGCAAGCGGCGGCAGGAGTACTGGACCGTCCCGTCGCTGTTCAGCAGGCGCGGTCCCGCTGCTCCCGCCTCCTGCCGGGAGTCCAGGAATCTCACCAGTGATCGCAGAGCCCCAGCCTGCACGACCGTGTCCGGATTGAGCATGAGGATGTGGCGCCCCTCGGCCTCCTCGGCTGCACGGTTATACCCTTTCGCGAAGCCGAGGTTCTCGGCGCTTTCGAGAAGCTTCACCGACGGGAATTGCTCGCGGACCATCTCTGGGGTCCCGTCTGATGAGGCATTGTCCAGGACGATGACTTGCGGCTCCAGTTCCGGGTCCGACTGAAGCACAGACGTAATCGCTTGCTCGAGGTCCTGTCGCGTGTTCCAGTTGACTATGCAGACGGAAAGGTCGGGCCGGGCCATGAACTCAGGGGCTGAACTCCTCTATGCGTCTCTTGGCTGCCATCCCTCGGGAGGCGGCTCGGCCTCGTCCACGAGCATTATGGGGATGCCATCCTCCACGCGGTACTGCCGGCCGCAGCGGACGCATATCAGCCGTTCGCCGTCCAACTCGACCCGAACCTTGCACTCAGGGCACGCCAGCATCTCCAACAGCGCGGGATCCAGTTTCATGGCGAATCTCCCTCCCGTTCCGTGCCCCTCGCCCCCCGGACGTGCGAAGCGAGGGAGACGCGGCCCCTCAGGTAACCGTCACACATCGAGGCGGCGACGTACGCCGAGCGTGGCAATGCGTCCACAGATGATGCCGACGATGACGCCGGGTATGATGGACCAGTAGGTGTTTTGGAAGCTCAGACCAACGAGCAGGCCCACTATGAGGCCCAGTCCAGGCCCCTTCTGGAACCGGACGAGGAGCGCCCCGAGACCAAAGCCGAAAACCACGCCGGAGGCGATCCCGAACTTCAGTGCCGTGAAAAGCGTCTCTCCGCGACCGAGGGGGATACTCATGTAGAGCACGTTCTGAGTGCCCTGTCCCGTTAGGTATTGGGCCAACGCGAACACCAGCGCGACCACGACGCCGGCCACGAGGCAGCGGATCAGCCGCTCGTTCTCCGACCACTGCGGGCCGTCGCCCGCCGCCGCTTCCCGTCGACGCGCGCTCTGCTTGAGCAGATCGTCCGTGCCGTCCGACTTGCTGTCATCCTCGCGCACGATCGGCCTGAAGATCGATTGGTCGGAGCCGATGTACTGCGAGATATCCACCGACGTGCGGGTGGCCTCCTCCGCCAGCCCGTGGCTTGGCTGGCCAGGTTCATCGCTTGGGCCGGCTGAGGATTGCTGATCGATATCCGATGGCGCGTCGCTTGGTTGTCCAGGTCCATCGCTTGGGCCGGCTGAGGATTGCTGATCGATATCCGATGGCGCGTCGCTTGGTTGCCCAGGTCCATCGCTTGGGCCGGCTGAGGATTGCTGATCGATATCCGATGGCGCGTCGCTTGGTTGTCCAGGTCCATCGCTTGGGCCGGCTGAGGATTGCTGATCGACATCCGATGGCCCGCCGCTTGGCTGCCGAGGTCCATCGCTTGGGCCGGCTGCGGATTGCTGATCGATATCTGATGGCGCGTCGCTTGGCTGCCGAGGTCCATCGCTTGGGCCGGTTGAGGGACTCTGATCGGTGCCTCCAAGTGGACGCAGTTGTGGCGCCGCCGCGCCGCCGCCCGCGTTGTCCGGCTGGTCGCCGCTGGGCTGCTCCTCCTTGCCGGGATCTTCCTCGGGGTCGTCCCGAACCAAGAGTCTGCCCTCGGAGGTGTCCTCGCCCGCGTTGTGAGGCACGACGACGGGCTGTCCACTCTCTTTGAGCTCCTTCGCGGCTTGCGAAGAGACGGTGGAACCGGGTGGCAGCATCGGCCGCTTGCACCACTCGCAGACGTCGGTTGTGCTGCTCTCCATTCCGCATCGTCGACACAACATCAGCGCTGTCACTCCTCTCGGCTGGACCCTGGCAGGAGCTGGCCGCGCCCAGCTCCAGACCTCACCCGATTGTACCCACCCATTATGCTACCCAGTCGAGCGAATGTCCAGCCCGCGTCTCCCCAGGCCGGCGCCGACCTCCCGCTGCCCGGCACGCCTGGGCTCGCCAGCGGCCCGATCCACTAGCTGGCAGCACTGCCTAGCACTTCCTCGAGCCCGGCGACGAACTGCTCCGTCTGTTCCCGAGTGCCGGTGCTCACGCGAAGGTGCGTCGGCGCGCCGTAGATATCTCCTGTGCGCACAATCACGCCCCGCTTCAGCAGCTCCTGGAACACCTCGCGGCAGTCACGGCCGACGTCCACCCACACGAAGTTCGCATAGCTCTTCGTGTAGGCCAGTCCGAGCCGCTCGAAGGCGACATACATCGCTTCTTTGGATTCGTCACTGAGGGCCTTGGCTCGCTCCACCTGCGCGGGATCGTGCAGGCTCGCCAGCGCCGCCGCCTGCCCCACGCTGGTCACGTCGAACGGCTCTCGCACCCGCCCCAGTGCGTCGGCCAGCTCCGGTGTGGCGACACCATAGCCAACACGAAGTCCTGCCAGCCCGTAGCTCTTGGAGAACGTCCGCAACACGATGACTGGGCGGCCTTGTTTCACCAGCGCGAGGCTGTCCGGGTACTCTGGGTCGTCCACATAATCGTAGTAGGCCTCGTCCATGACGAGGATGGTGGACTCCGTGAGCGCCGCCAGCAGCGTCTCCAGCTCCGCCTTCGTCACCATCGCGCCGGTCGGATTGTGCGGGTTGCCGATGAACACCACCTTGGTCTTCGCCGACACGCGCGCGGCCATCGCCTCCGTGTCGCACCGGAAGTCGACCATCGGGACGTACACGGGCGTGCCCTCCATGAGCTTGGCGCCGAAGTCCCACTGGCCGAAGGGAGCCGTGGACATCATCACCTCGTCTCCGGGGGAGACGAACGCGAGGCAGATGTTGTGAATCAGTCCATCGCTGCCATGTCCGAGCAGAATCTGCTCGCCTGGAAACCCGAGCTTCTCCGATAGCGCGCGGCGCAGCTGATAGCAGTCATTGTCCGGGTAGAGCCACACCTCACTCGCCGCCCGGCAGATCGCCTCCACCGCCTTCGGCGAAGGGCCGAGCGGATTCTCGTTCGAGGCCAGCTTCACGATGTCGGTGAGCCCGAACTCGCGCTGCACCTCTTCGATGGGTTTGCCCGGACTATACGGCGTCAACTGGTCCACACAGGGGCGGGTCAGTCTCGGTTCGCTCATTCGCCCTTCTCCTCGATGTCCTCGTCGTCGGCCAGCGGCCTCACTCGGAGCATCTTCGTGTCAGTGTACTCCGCGGCCGCCTCGAGATCGCGCCTCATCGCGCGCGACAGGCTGGGGTCGCTGAGCAGTCTCTTAACGGCGGCTGCATTCACCTGGGTCACTTCCTCCCACTTACCTATCGGCTCCAGCAGCTCCCGCACGAGCGCGGCATCCCACTGTCGCACGCGCTTCTGCGTTCGGCGCTGCGCAACGTAGCCGCTGCTCTCCACTCGCTCTGCCTGGCTTTGGTCCAGGTAATCGTGGATGAGGTGCTGGGCCGCTTCCTTGCGTTTCCTCGCCTGCTTCTCGGCCGCGCTGGCCTCCACGTATTCGCTCATGGCGCTGGCGATGTCGATCTCCAGGTCCTCCGGCTCCACGGGAGCGCGGAAGAGGTCGCAGTGAGATCGAAAGGCACACCAGTCGCAGTGTGGTCCCGGGTCGGGCTCGAACTCCTCCAGCTCGATCCGAGCTACCGTGTCGAGGATGTCGCCTCTCGTCTCCTCCAGGAACTCAGTGCTCTGGACCGTGCGCATCTGATGATCGTGCAGCAGGAAGAGCAAGGTCGTCGCCACGTCGAAGCCGGGGTAGAGGGTGTCGGCGGCCATCCGGTAGATGGCGAGCTGCGCGTCCCTCTCGACTATCTCCTGAGGCGGCATCCTGCGACTCGTCTTGTAATCGATGACCTCCAGCTTCTTCTCCGGCAGGACGTCCACGCGGTCGATGCGGCCGTGAAGCTTGTGATCGCCAGGCAAGGCGATGCTGAACCTGAGCTCTGTGGCGGCCGTCCGCCGGTCTTCGTTGGCCTCGCTGTACTTGGCATAGTGGCTCTGGATCAGCTGTACGCCTTGCTCGAAGTAGGCCTGCCGCTTCGGTTCCGGAACCTGTGCCTCGCGCCCCCGCCACGAGCGGACGAATGCCTCTACGACCGCCTCGAGTTCCGGCCTCTCCAGCTGGCGCGGATCGTACATGCGGTTGAGAGCATCGTGCACTGCGGCGCCGAAGTGCAGCTCGGGACCCACGGGAACAACGATCTTGTCGACGTACTGGAGACGGTAGAGGTGCGGACAGCGCCGGTAGGCGGCGAACTGCGAGTAGCTAATCCGCATCGCTCTCTTCTCCTTCCTCCGGCTCCCCGTCGCCGGCATCGCCGACATACAGGGAGCGTCCGAGCAGGAAGTGCCGCTCGGTCCAGCGACGGCCCTGCTCCCGGGCGGCTCCGATCTGCCCCAGGAACATGTTGACCTTGGCGCCCAGGTCCTCCGCGTGGTGTAGCGCTACCGCTTCCGCGGTCATCGGGAGCTTCGGCGAGCCGAACTCGGCGGTGCCGTGGTGGCTCAGAATCGTGTGGCTAAGCAGCAGCTTCACATCCTCGGGGAATCCTTCGATCTGATCGGCCCTTTCCCGCACCATACGCTCGCCGAGAACGAGGTGTCCCAGGAGCTGTCCCGAGTCGCTGTAGTCGAAGGCCGTCTGCCAGCTGAGCTCCTGGATCTTGCCGACGTCGTGCAGCACCGCCGCCGTCACCAGCAGATCGCGATCGAGCTTGGGGAATACCTCCGTAACCTTCTCGCACAGCTCGACCACTTCGACCGTGTGCTCGAGGAGTCCGCCGATGTAGGCATGATGGAGGGCCTTCGCTCCAGGGGCCATGCGAAAGCGCTGCCGGAAGTCTGTCTCGCGGAACAGCCCCATTAGCAACTCCTTGAGGTGGGCGTCCTCAATCGACTTCACGACCTCAGCCAGCCGCGCCTCCAGAGCATCGGGATCCTTTGTGCCACGCGGGAGAAACTCGCTTGGATCCGCTTGGTCGGGGGCAAGTGGGTCGATGTCATCGATCCGAAGCTGAAGTTCGTTGCGGTAGGTCTCTGCCATACCTGACACTCGGACAACGTCGCCCACGTCGAAGCGGTCCGCGATCGCAGCGGCATTGTCCCAGATCTTGGCAGGGACGCGTCCCGTTGGGTCGCACAGCGTCAGGTCCAAGAACTGGCCGGCGCGGCCGCCCTGGCGGAGCTCCTTGCGCACGACCAACAGCGTGGATTCGAAGGCCTTACTGGGCTTGAGATCGGCAACTCGCATGGCGAACCACCCACCTTTCTACGGCGCACGTGTGCCTCCGGCTGCTGGCAGACATCACGGTGCAGCTCCTAGTAGCGCCTGACGAGGTCGCAGCCGGGGTAGTATTTCACGAGGATGCTGCCGTAGTCCCGCTGCTCGTCTGCAAGGCCGGCCGCCCCGACTTGGCACATTCCCACCTGATGGCCCCAACCAGCTCCCCACACAGCAAAGGCCACCGGTGGCTCATCGCTCCTCCCGATGGGCTCTATCGCGAAGGCGGCGGAGTTCAGGCCGCCCAGAGCGCGTCTCACCATCGCCCCGCCGCGGATCGTGCGCAGCGCTCCACTGCCGACCACCGTCACCTCCCGTGCAATCCCCGACTCAGCGCGATCGGTCACGCGGACATCGAGCAGCTCTCCGAAGTCTCCGATCTCGGCCACGAGCGACTCACGCAGTTCCGGGCTCGGCACGACGGACCACCATCGGAACTTGCTCGCCCTAGCATACCGAGGTCGATTGCAGTTGACGACCGGTGCGTATTTCAGGTACTGGTGCATCTCTTGCTCGAGAAGAGGGAACTCGAGTGCCAGAGCCGCCTCGTCGAAGTCGGGCGCGGCCCGCAGGTATGGCGCCGGCCTCTGGTCCGGCCAGTAGTCTTCGTTGTTGACTGTGTGTCCGCCGCAGTTGGAGGAGTAGAGTGTATCGGCCAGTCTGCCTTCATACTCGAGGACCTCTCCCCAAGTCGAGGCGACAGCTTGATCGCTGTTCGCCGATTCGCTCGTGGCACCACCATAGACCTGGCAGTGCTCGGTGCGGCAGAGGTCGAAGCCCTCCCGGCGATGTCTCCCGGCCTTGATCAAGGCTTGCCCGCGGGCCGCCACTGCCTGGACCTGCAGGGCGGCCAATGGGTAGCGCGAGGGCATTTCCGATGGCACGACCCCTCGAAGGTAGGTCTCTGTATCGAGTACGTTGATGACGGTGAGCGACCGGTCGCCCCTGAGCACCACTTCGACCCCCCCGCGGTAATCGCGGTCCACGATTCCGTCCCAGTGGCCCTCCACTCCCTGTACCGTGACGAGACCACCCTCGGGCGGCAGCAGACGGAGGCGACGTGTAGCGAACCATTCTTCGCTGCGGTCGCTGGTCAGCCGGAGCGCCCCTCGCTGAGGGGTGATGTGCCACGTCTCACCGGGGGGCAGCCACGCGACGACCCTGTGTGACCGCGCCAACTGGATGGTCACGCCGGCCGGGCCCGACAATGCGATGCGCTCTTGCCCCCGCAGCAGCCCGATTCGAATCTTCGGTAGCTCCCCAGCACAGCGCTCCGGTTGGCCGGCCACGAACGCCAAGAGCGCCAGGAAGACCCACTTGAGACGAGATCCCATGCGGCCCCTGTTCCAGGCTTGCGGTGGGCTAATCTAACACGAAAGGCGAAAGGCAGTCAACGGATGACAACCAAGCCATGGCAAGCCATCTCGGTGCAGCACAGCATTGGCCGCAGTCCTGCGGACGGGACGAGGGCAGCCGCGGACGCTGCAGCTGCCGGCCGCTGGACGGTGGGGCGGGACTTCTCATGTCTGCGTCGGCGCAGCCGCGCGCTGTCGCGCGCAGGTGAGCCAGAGCCGCATGTCGAAGGAGTGCCGTGCTGAGGGACGAGAGATGGCAGAGAGCACGCCTGGCAAGAGTGCTGACGAGCAAGCGGCAGCGCAGGACAAGGCAGGATTAGGCTTCAGCGAGCTATCGATGAACGAGATCCCGGCCTCCGCGACCGAGGAGGAGAGCGAGGCCCCCCGCCGCGCAGGACGTTTGGCTCTCGTGCTCGCGGTTGCTCTCCTGGTGGCGGTTGTGCTCTTCGTCGGGGGGAAGGTGCTCAGCAATCTGGCGCCAGGGCAAGAGGCGGCGGAGCGGCTTCGGGAGAGGGTGGCTGCCCTCCCAGCGTGGCAGAAGGGACTGGTAATGGACGTGCAATACGTGGCCGGGAACCGCGTCCGGCTCGAGTTCTCATCTCGTGTGTCGACCAGAACGAAAGAGGCGAGGGATGTCCTCCGGGGTGCCACGAGGGCCGTAATGGAGGTGGTCGCAGCTGAGCGTCCTGACAGGGACCTCTACATAGAGGGGTACAAGGGCGGCGAGCAGATCGTGCGTGCTGAATACCGGTTCAAGACCACGGTGAGTGGGCCAGGCGGCGAGCAGATCAAGGATATCGTGGTGCGGGTGGAGGGCGATTCGGAAGACGGGATCGGGGGAGCGTACGATCAGGCGAGGCCGGCTGTCGGCCCGTGAACGGCTACCAGCCCGGCAGGTTGCTCCGGCCCGCCAGTGGGTGTTGATCCGGCCGCCCCGGTGCCTGCCAGAGGCCGGTAGCTCTCAGGATCGGCGTGGTTCTGCTGAATCCGACCGACGGGGCGCGAAGGCGACGGCGCCGGTCTACTCGGCCGCCGTCTCGGCTGGTTCTGTGGCCAGTTTCTCGACGGTCACGCTAGCGACGTAGAGATCCTGCTTGCTTCCCTTTGCGTTTATCCGGAAATCGTAGCCGTCGCGGTTTGTGAAGCTCGCGTCGTCGATCTCGAAGCGGTATCGGCGCCAACCTTGCCCTGCTTCGACCCATTGCCAGGGTGTAAAACGGTAGCCCCGCGTTGAATCGTACAGGATGTTGAAGCCGAGCTTCTTCGGCCCGACGAGCGCAGCTTCGCACTCGACGGTAATCGCGAGCTTACTCCCGCCCCGGTCGAAGTACATCCAGCTGTCGTCCACGTCGAAGTATAGCCAGGGGTTGTCTTTCTCTTCCTCGCCGCGCCGGTAGTTGAGCTGTGTGCGAAGACATGTCCTGCCGCCTCGGCTCTCCTCCAGCGCCTGGCCGCCCCGGCGCGCCCTGAGCTTGCGGTTGTACAGGCCTACCTCCGGGAGGTCAGACACGGAGTAGTCAACGTACACACGTGACGCATCCTTCAGCTCGGGCCCTCCGCGGGCCGCCAGCACGTCGGCCCGGCTTGGCGCGCCCTCGCTGATCGGACTCTGGAACTCGATGCCCTCGATGACGGTAGGGGCGGGGCCGAGGCGCACCGGTCTCTGCCCCGGTTCTGGTGCCGGAATCTGTGCTTCGGATGCGCTCCAGGCGACGGCTACGGGCGTGCCTTCGCGGCGCTCGAATGCGAGTGCCAAAGCGCCCGCAGCCGGGGCTGTGAATCCCCTGTACTCGAGGTCGGCAAGCCCGGAGGCCCAAGACGTGTCGATGGCGTCAGGCGGAAGATAGCAGCGCTCGGCGCCAAAAGCCCAAGCCATCAGGTAGTACAGATGCCATTGCCTGGGCGCGGACTCCTCCGTTGCGCCGTCGAGCACCCAGAATGGCCGTCGTTTCTCAGGCTCGCAGCGTCCTATCACCTCGTTGGCGAAGACGGCCCAGGGAAGCGGCACATCGCAGGGGTCCTCCGGGAGATAGAGGCCCAGCACATCGACGTAGTCACAGCCCCCCTTCGCGATGAACCTGTCCATCGCGGCGATGTCAAGGTGGCCGGCCTCGGGGACGATGATGCGGGCGGCAGGATCGGCGGCGCGGGCCTCTTCGGCGGCTGCACGGAGGAGAGCAGCGTACTCCCGCCGCGCTCCGCGGAAGTTTTGGGCAGTGGGCTGCTCGCGCACCTGCCATAGGGCGACGCGTCCCCGGAAGTGAGTGACAGCGGATCTCACGTATCGCCGCCACACCTCAATGGACTTGGGGACCGATCGGGGCGCCTCCTTAGGAGGGACCTGCCAGGCCGGATTGACCGCCCACACGGCGCACGGCCCCAACACGAACACGATCTCGAAGCCTCGCTCACACGCCGCGTCCACGGCCTCATCGAAGGCCTCCCACGCGAACTCCTCTGAGCGCGGCTCGACTCGGTTCCAGTCCAACTCCATCCGGACGCTCGTCACCCCTGCCTCGCCCAGGCGCTCAAGGAGCGCGGCTCGGTCGGCGGCCTGGAGGGAGGCCAGGTCGACGTTCGCGCCCAGCGATGGACGCGAGGCCGCGAGCGGGGTCTGATAGCAGGCACAGCCAATAAGGACAAGCAGTCCGGCGACCGCGGGAACAAAACGAAGCCGGGCAAACGGCCCCGGCCTCGCATTGCATCCGCGCGTCGATGGCAGCTTGACGCCGCTATTCGGCATCCATCTGCTGCTGCGCGACGATTCGCTGCGCCTCCGGCATTGACAGCCAGACGCCTTGCTCACGGAAGGTCATCCATCGCAGATAGCCCGCCAACGACATGTAGTTGCTCTCAGCGCTCCACGGCTCAAGACCAGCCACGTTGGTGTACTGGGCGGCTGACGCAGGCGCGGTCGCGACTGCTACCAGCATGCCAAGCACGAGGAGTACGAGTAGAAGTCGAACTGCCCCAAACATGACGTCCTACCTCCCTTCCAAGCCTTTCTCTGTCGCTACCGACGCCAGCGTCTTCGCCAGCGGTCCAGAGGGGTCCTGCCACACCCTCACCGCCGTTTAGGGAACTTGGCACGCACGGTGACACCCTTGTCGCTCTCCACCTCCAGCGACCCACCCAGCTCCTCCTCTATGAGCCCTCGCACTACCTTGAACCCCAGGCCCGAGTGCGTGTCGAGGTCGAAGTCGGCCGGGAGGCCTTCGCCGCTGTCCTTCACCTCGAGCACGACGTTGTCGCCGGCCTCGGCCAGGCTAATCGAGACGCGGCCGCCCCGGGTCCCGGCCAGACCGTGTCGGACCGCGTTGTCTACAAGCTCGCCGAGGATCAGGGCGACGTTGGCGGCCTGTTGGGAGGGAAGCATGACGCGCGCGCCAGATACCCGAGTCTCGATGTCACTGTCCGGCATGACTGTCTGGGCGGTAAGCTGTATGATTCGCCTCGCGGCCTGCTTGATGTCGACGAACCGGAGGTCGCGAGCCTGGAGCATGTCATGGACCACCGCGACGCTTTGCAGTCGCGCGATGCCCCGACGCAGGATCTCGTTGAGCGGCCGAGGCGGCGTCTGCTCCATCTCCATTCGCAGCAGACCGGCAACCGCCTGGAGGGTGTTGCGAACGCGATGGTTGATCTCGCTGACCATGGCGGTGAGGAACTGCGCCCGTTCCTGCGTCTCCTCGTGGAGCCGAGCGTTATCGATGGCCACCGCTGCCGCGTTGGAAAGCGCGGTCACCAGTCGCCTGTCGTCCTCGTCGAACTCTCGCTGCGATCTGCGGTACAGACTCAGCGCTCCCACTGTGCGGCCGCGGGTTATCAACGGCGCCGCGATGGCCGCCTGAAGGCCGCCTTCCCGCGCGAAGGATCGATCGCTAAAGCGGCCGTCACGCCGGATGTCAGCGCTGAGCAGGGCCTCTCCGGACTGCACTGCTTTCCCCGCGAGCCCCTCGCCGATACTGAGGGGCCGATAGAAGTCGTGATCGGGGCGTATGCCTCTCGCTGCCTTGATGGTCAGTTCCTCAGTATCCGGGTCTGCCAGCATCAGTGTCCCGACGGGCGCATCGAGGAGTTCAGCGGCCGCGTTCAGGACGCGCTCCAGGGTCTGCGTGTATTCGAGAGATGAGGCCAAGGTCTGTGATACCTCGAAGAGGCTCTCGAGCTCGTTCAGGTGGCGAACGACATCCTGGTAGAGCGTCGCGCTCTGGAGGGCGAGGGCCGTCTGATTCGCATAGGCCGACAGTAGCGCAACGACATGGGACGGGAAGTCTCGGGGATTCAGGTCGCCGACCGCCAGCAGCCCCTGCAGCCCCTGCTGCGCCACCATCGGGGCGCAGAGCACAGAACGTACCCCGAGCCACTGCAGGAGCGGGTCGCCCTCTCTACCCTCCCGGGCCGCATCCACAACCATCTGCGCGACGCCGGCAGACAGCGCTTCCGCCCCCAGGTGGCCGCTGCTGGGCAATGGGTCCATCCTTTCTTCCGGCAGCCCGCGCTGGCCCGAGGGGACAGGTGCGAACTCCCCGTTCTCGTTCATGGCGAAGAGGGCAATCCGCGGCGCGTCAACCGCCTTGGACGCCGCGTCCGCCACCGTGGCTGCAATCCTCTCGATCTCCATCGTCGACGTAATCCGGGTGCTCACCCAGGTCAGGTCGGCCATCTCCAAGAGGCGGCGCTGCATGTCCTCGACAAGCTGGAGATTCTCGATGGCTACCGCAGCTTGGGCCGCGAACGAAAGGATGATCTCACGGTCTGTTGCAGTGAACGCGCGTGGCCGCCGACGGAACAGAAGCAACGCGCCGAGCGGATCACCTCTGATCGACAGAGCCGTGCCAATACTGCTGACGGCCCGCGCGCGAGCTGGGGAAGGAGCACGGCCCCCTGGGAGTCCTGTCCGCAGCAGTGGCTTCCCTGCCGGCTGGGAGCGGGCCTCCTCGGCGAATGTGGTCAGCGCCGCGGCATCTGCCCTCGGCAAGAGGTCGTTCGGATCGAAGACCGCTCGAAGCGTAACCTCGGCTTCGGGCTGGGCCAGATAGACAAGGCTGCTGTCGGCCTGCAATAGCTCGGCGGCCGAGCGACAAACCAACTCGAGGAATTCCTCCAGGCTCAACGCAGAGCTCAACGCAAAGCCCAGCTCCGATACCGTGCGCCGCTGCACCTCCGTAAGTCTCTTCTTGTCAGCCGTCAGTTCTAGAGCTTGAGCGGCTGCGCCGGTCTGCTGGGCCAGGGACACAAGCAGGTCGATGCGCTCGGCGTCGAGCGCAGCCCCGTGGACGCTGAGGGCCCCTACCCAGCGCCCTCCGCCGCGTGCCCTGACGATCAGCCCGCTCTTGGCGTCGACCGCGCAGAGCAGGTCCTTGTGAGCGGCATCGTCCTCGGCGAGCCGGATCACGCCCTCGGGCGGACCTCCCATCTTCCAGAAAGAGGCGGCGAGAGTGACCGACGCCGCGGCGCGCGAGATCCGCGCCCCAGACCAAGCGGCAGCCCTGAGACGGTGGCTCTCTTCCTGGTCCCACCAGACGGCCGTCTCGGCATTGCAGAGCCGAACGGCGGCCTCGACCGCGTGTCGCTTGACTCTGTCATCG
>JALGXW010000060.1 GCA_029821875.1 Candidatus Hebobacterum abditum
GTCGTCGAAGCTCGCGTAGGCGATCCACTTGCCATCGGGCGACCACTCCGGGCTCAGCGCCTCCATGCTCCTGGCCTCGACCAGCAGCGTCCGGCCGGAGCCGTCGAGGTTGTGGGTATAGACGTGCAACGGCGGCGCGCCGGAGATAGAGGAGTCGCTGTAGGTCACACGGGTGCCGTCAGGAGAGAGGCTGGCGTTGCCCCACCCGATCACGCCCGGCACTTGGTAGGGCAGGCTGCCGTCCTGGCTGTCGAGGAAGACGCCGGTGTCGGAGATGCGATAGGCCAGCAGGCTCCCGTCCCACGAGTAGCAGGGCGTGTGGGAGGCATCCGGCCCGACCCATTTTCGCTCCGACACGGTGCTGCCGTACTGCAAGATCGCCTGGAGGTTGTAGGGCAGCCACCCCCCGAACATGGTGTGCTCGTAGGCCAGCTTGCCCGGCAGCGACGGCAACGCCGGCCAGGTGGTGTTGACCGTGAAGCGGTACCGCGCCGTCTGCTCCGTCCAGATCTCCACCCGCGGGTCGGTCACGCGGTCGTCCACGGCAAACCAGTCGCTCACCTCCCAGAAGTACGTCCGGCCGGGGTCGAGGTCCGGCCCGGAAGTGTCGAAGTTGTACACGACGGAAGACAGTCCCGTGACATCGGCGCGCCAGATCTCGCCCGCGTCATCCACCTCCGGCCACGGCCCGTTGTAGTTGAGCGCGCCCTCCGCCCGCACCTGGAGCATGGTCTTCGAGCCCGACGTCCCGCTCCACTCGAAGGTGGGGAGGGTGGTGCTGACGACGCCCTCCGCGGCGGGCGCAGTGAGCGTGGGAACGGCGGCGGGAACGGCCGGGAGGTTCGCGGTGGTGAGGGAGGTCTGGCTGCCGCTGGTGCCTATGACGGTGATCGTATAGGAGCCGGCCGGGATCGGATTCGCTTGCCGTCCTTCATACCAAACGTACGGGTAGGTGTCGTCCGGACCGGCCGTAACGCGGGCATCCTCCCAGGAGCCACCGGGATTCGTGCCCGCGGGGTCGTACCAGTGGGTGCCGTCGGTCTGGATGACTTGACGGCAGCCCTGCATGTCTTCGAGCCATAGCTGGGCCGGCTGCTCGTCGGCGCTGGCTTGCACCTGCACCACATAGCGCGTGTGCCACATCGACCAGTCCCACCAGTCGGTATCGCGGCCGCGGTCGATCACGACATCCTGAATCTCAGGAGGCGCCGCCAGCGCTTCCGCCGCCGCGAGGGCGAGGACAATAGCGGCGAGGGTAAGCAGCACGGCCGTCGTCCGTCGAGCTGTCACGGGAACATTCCTCCTCAGGGGCAGCGACGCGAGACTCAGCGACAAATCCCCTCAGATGCGAGTAGCGTTGACCGGCCCATTATAGCACAGGCCCGACGCAAGACCCTCCCTGTCGAGGCACCAACCGACAGCTCCCACCCCGCTCGCTGTTACTCCAGCAACCCGAACGCCCTCGCCACGTAGACCGCCATCTGATCGCGAGTGACGACGATCTCGGGGTGGTAGAGGCCGTCGAGGTAGCCGGCCACCACGCCATTCTCGACACAGTACTCCACATGCGTGTAGGCCCAGAAGCCGGAGGCCACATCGGGGAAGTTGCGGGGGTCGGCGGGCACGTAATCGGCGAGGGCCGCTTCGCCGGTGGGGGCGACCAGGGCCCGGGCAACATAGACGGCCATCTGATCTCGCGTCACCTCATACTCGGGGTGGTAGGTGCCGTCGCCATAGCCGGCGACGACGTTCTGCGCGGCCGCGTACTCGACGTAATCGAGCGCCCAGAATCCCTCGGGCACATCGGGGAACGTCGGGGTGCCGGCGAACTCCGGCACGTTCTCATCTCCTCCGGCCAGGGCGCGGGAGATGTAGACGGCCATCTGGTCGCGGGTCACGGGATTCGTCGGACGATAGAGGCCGTCCGCGTAGCCGGCCACGATGCCGGCCTCCGCGCAGGCTTCGACCTCCCAGAAGGCCCAGTGCCCGACGGCCACGTCCGGGAAACGAGTGCCCCCCACGACCAGATCGGCGAGCTGCCGGCGGGCCTGCTCGTAGACGGCGTTGCTGTTCGACCAATCCGGCACGGGCAGCGCGTCCCACATCACATGCGGCAGGAGACCATCCAGTATCGTGCCGACCTCGGTCCCGAAGCCGAGCTGCTCGGCCAGCCACATGTACTCGTAGTCCTGAATGCCCCGGCGGTACATCTTCATTCGGATCGAGCTGATTGGGCCGGGATACTCCCGGTTCTCCTCCGGGAAGACGTAGTCTTCGCCGGGATAGAACATCGTCCCATCCCCGTGGCCGCGGCTGCCGTCGTAGCCCGCATAGAAGGTAAGCGGATCGGCCCAGGGATTCTTCGAGACATCGTTCGGAACTTCGTTGTTGTTGGGCTCCCAGTGGGAGGTCTCCCAGGTGAACCACCGCCGGATGTCGCACTTGTAGGCCACCCACGGCTTCAGGCGAAGGGCCACCCCGTACTCGTCGATGACATCCATCGGAGTCTGCGGCCGATTCCCCGCGTACAGCCACACCCTCTCGCCCCGCGCCCGCGCCGCCGCCACATCGCTCGGGTAATACCAGGGAGCCTGCGTACACCAGATGTCTATCGAACCGATGAGCTCGGAGATCGGCGCTCTCGTCATGAACACCGGCAGCCGACTGCCGGGGCCGGGATTGTTGTGGATCCAGCCTGCGCGCTCCGCGACCCAGGCGTACATGTCGGAGCTCGGCTCATCGATGAGGTAGAGGAAGTACTCGACATCGGGCGCGTTGGCGTCGAACCAGTTGACCCACATGTCGGAGTTGTCTCTGTACTCTGTCTCATTCTCGCCGAACGACCAGCCATAGGTGTGCACGGAGAAGAGCGTGTTGCCCACTCCCTCCCCGGGGCCCTCGTACCCATGCGCGGCGGTGAAGGCCTCGCCCGTGATGGTGCCCTCCAGGTTGGCGATCTCGTCCCAGGAGCCGATGCCGATCAACTCCAGTCGATGGCGGTGGGCCATTCGGTTGTAGTGCCTCAGCATCTCCCACAGCTCCGCGCCCCACGTCAGGTTGTGGCGGGGCCGGATGCTGTAATCGCTGTAGAAGAGCATCGAGCGATAGTGGTTCTCGTCGGGGAGAGCCAGCTCGAGGACTTCCAGCTCCAGCGGGATCTCGGCCGCCGGCGCGCCCCCGAGCGTGACCTGAATAGTGCCAGTGTATATGCCGGCCGGCAGGCCGTCGGCCACATAGATGTCCACCCACACGCCCTGATTCGTGCCGGCCGGGATGTCGAAGGGCGCGCCCCCTTTCCCGGCCGCCGCCGAGAACGGCACCAAAGCATCCGGTATCCAGCCGGTGATCTTCGGGTTCGCCTCCCAGGTGGTGTAGAATCCACCCCAGATCGGGTCGTTGTAGGAGGGCTCTGTCAGGTGGAGGTAGTGCTCTGTGAATAGCTCGACGCCCAGGCCGAGGTAGCTGTTGGGCTCCGGCAGCGGGTGGCTGCCGCGGATGGTGGCCGCGCCGTCGGTCACGTCGGAGACGACGACGTTGACATCCTGCGCGCCGCCGGCATCGGCCTCCAGGATGAGCTGGAAGGCGACGATCTCGTTCCGCGCCGCGAAGAGTCCCACCGTCGCCCCATCCCACACCGAGTTGCCCGCGCCGCCCGACTTCAGCGGGTGATCGAGATCATCTCGGAACACCTTCTCCCCATCATCCACCGCCCACACGGCCGCCAGCCCCGGGGATGCCTCCGCCCGCGAGGCGGCGATGGCGACTATGAGGACGAGAAGCAGAGCGAGCGCGAGTGGAAGGCGGATCGGCGTCATCCAACTCCCCCCTTCAGGATGCGTTTCACAGATGGATGAGCGCGATGCCGTTGCACTCAAGGGCCAACTCAGCGGCATGCCGTCGCTTGCCCAGTCTTCGTTGGGCAAGAACGCGCCTCCTGCTCTCTCCGGCAGGCCTGCCGCGCAGTCTCCTCGCGACCGCGCGATGCGGCCGGCTAGAAGTGCTCGGGGATCGCCGACCAGAGGACCTGTCCGGTGTAGTCTCTCAGGACCAGCCCCGCCCGCCACGACGTGCCGAAGCCCAACTCCGCCGTCGTGCTGCCCGACGCTGATAGGGCGGCCAGGTGCGGCATCCCATCGCTGTCCAGCCTCAGCCCGGCCCGCACTTGCCCCTCTTTGTCGCAGAGACACACCCTCGGGTTGCCCTCCTCGTCGAGGCTCAGGGCACCGCGCACACGTCCCTCGGCATCCACCAGTTCGAACCGCTGCGCTCGGATCACCTCCGCCACTGGCTCGCCCATCGCCTTGCCCTCCTTTGCTCGCCAGCACGTCTGCCCAACCGAGCTCATCTCCCCTTGATAGCACATGATAGCACATCCCGGAGATCGCGGGTGCCCGCTGAGGTCGCCTCGCCAGCGCGACCAGAGACTGCGTCGGTAGCCCTGGCCGCGTCCGGCGGATTGCTGTTCATCCTGAGCTTGCCGGTGTTTCGGGAGCTTGCTCCCGAGACATTCGCGGCCTCGGCCGGGCAGCGGAGCCGGTGCGCTAACTCCCCAACCCAAACGCCCTCGCCACGTAGACCGCCATCTGGTCGCGGGTGACGGGCCAACCTGGACAGCAGGCTCCGTCGCCATGGCCCTCCACGATGTCCGCCACACACGGCCCACGCTCTCGCGCATCGCCTGGCCGGGCACGAGGGAACGAACGCATGCGTGGAGAACCCATGCGCAAGTGCCAGCGAACTGGCGATATGAGGGGTCACGGCACCGGCTGCGTGCCGACCTGCTGAGATACGTCGTGCTTGATTCCGCGACTGCACGGAGGTCGGAGTGCACATAGGGCAACACGTAGCCGGGGTGCTGTTCCTGCTGCTGATTCTGCTCGGGCCCGCACCCCTTTGCCTGGCCATCGTGGTTGGCTTGCAGCGCGAGAGGCGCCCTCTCGGCGTGGCGGGGAACTCCCTGGTGCTGTTGCTGGGGTGGTGTGTGATGCAAGCCGCCGTTGTGCTCAGCCTGGGGATGGCCCATCACCTCACTCGCCTGAGCATCGGGCTCACGGAAGCCGCTGTGCTGGGGCTCGGCGCTGCCGTTCTGCTGCGAGTCGATCCCGGCCTGGCCACGTGTGTGAACCGCGCCTTCAGACCGAATCCTCGCCTGCGGTGGTATGAGGCCATGATGACCGTGGCTCTCCTGTCTCTTCTTCTCTCACTTCTCTGTCGCTCCGCCGTCAATCCGATCACAAACTTGGACTCGCTTGCCTACCATATGCCGGCGATGGCGACGTGGTACCAGAGCCACTCCTTGGAGATGCCAGTCATCGAGTGGACGCTGTTCAGTCACTACCCCTATGGTTGGGAGGCGATCTCCTTC
>JALGXW010000006.1 GCA_029821875.1 Candidatus Hebobacterum abditum
CAGAGAGAGATATGGAGCGGGCACTGAGCGTGGCGCGCGGCCTGCCGGAGCGACCGCGCTCGTGGGCGCTTGCGCGCATCGCTGCACTCAGCGCGCGGGAACGACCCGCCCTCGCGGAGGCCCTGCTGTCGGAGATCGACGCCGATGACGAGACGACCCGGATCGTCCTCTCCGGCATGGCCGAGGCCGACGCGGATCGCGCGTTGCGGCTCGCGAGGTCGCTGCCGGCCGGAGTGCAGCGGGACGCAACGCTTTGCGCGATCGCGCGTGCCATCGCTCCTCGCCTCCTCGAACTCGCCGAGCAGGTGTTGTGGGAGGTGGAGTCGCCGCGCTGGCGCGCCAGGGCCGTGCGGCCGCTGGCGGTGAGCCTGGCGGCCACAGACTGCGACGCGGC
This sequence comes from Candidatus Hebobacterum abditum, assembly GCA_029821875.1. Classification (GTDB taxonomy): domain Bacteria; phylum Armatimonadota; class Hebobacteria; order Hebobacterales; family Hebobacteraceae; genus Hebobacterum; species Hebobacterum abditum. Next base: position 395 of record JALGXW010000006.1, read on the forward strand.
AACGGCGCTGCTGGGACTCGTGGTAGATCCGGAGGCGGCCGGCCGCATCCGGGCGGACATAGCCGCAGTTGCTGCAGTTGAGGACCCCGCACTCTCCGTTCCTCTGCTGACGTCCCTCCCGCCGAGCGACTACCGCAACGATGCGGCCCTCCGGGCCGGAGCCGCTGTTCTGCACGAAGGCGGCCCGCCCGAGACGGCAGTGCGGCTAGTCTCCATAGGGCTGCCCCGTGACATCGCAGTGCGATGGCTTCTCCCGGAGCTTGCCCGGGCCCAGACGCGCAGCCCCATCAGCCTGGCCGAACATATCGTGGCGGAATTCCCGCGAGCAGTCGCCCTGGTGGATCTCGCGAGAGAGATGCTCGACCTCAACGCCGCCGCTCGGCCGGCGCCCGACAGGGCTCGCCAGATACGCCCCATCGTGGAGTGGGAGGAGCGCTGAGGTGCGCAGCTCGGCCACGGCAGCGGTCGCGATCCTTGTGCTGGCAGCCGCCTCCGGCGCGTCGGCCAGGGGCATCCGTGTAGTCGAGCGTGCGCCGCACGAGCTGACAGCCCGGATTCCTGAAGCGCAGCCGAACCAGCTCTTCCGAGTCACGTACGACGACGGGCAGCATCGCTTTGTGTGGGAGAATCTGACTCCCGACTCCACAGGCGCCGTCCGGCTCAGGGATGACAAGCACCTCCGCCCCGAGCACCGTCTCCGCTGCGAATCGCGGACCCACGTGGCCGACCCGGTGGTCTTCGATGATCTGCAGAAGGGCGTCGTCGCCGGCAAGCGGCGGCATTCCTTCGGGGTACCGGTGAGCACGTTCGGCGGACCAGGATACCTAGTTCCCGGCCTCTCAGACTTGAAGCGCGACGACTTCGGCAATCTCTGGCTGTATCTCGACCATCCGCCCTACGCGATCCTGAAGTATTCGGCGGACCTCACATATGGGTTTGCGCTTCTCCTCCCCGACGCGTGCCTCGCACATGACCTCGACGCGGCCGGCAATCTCTACATCCTCCACCGCGACAACTGGGTCTCGAAGCACGGACCCCTCGGCGAGGACGGTGGGGCGTGGGAGCTCCCGCGGGGCCGCGAGCCGGGTGAGTTTATCGCCGCCTCAGGGATGGCCATCGACCGAGATGGCGGGTGGCTCTACCTCGCTGACGAGAAGCTCGGGCGCGTTCAGCGCTTCGACCTGGCCTTCAACCATCGCCCGATGCCCGTGACGGTATGGGGCTGGCTGGGCAGAGCAGACCTGGCCTACACGTGCCCCGGCGAGTATGATGAGAAGCTCACGTACTACCAGCTCGATCGGCCGCGCCAACTCGTACTCGATGGCAGAGGCCGTCTCTTCGTGAGCTGTGAGCACTGGATCAGTAAGTTCGACCTGGCAACCGGACGTCAGCTGTCCTTCGGCCCGAACCCGGTTCTGGGTTGGGGAGGCACCTTCAGCGACTCGCCGTTCTCCTCCTCTGCCGCCCTCGACGGCCACTGGCAGCGACACTGGCTGGCCGGTATCGACGCCGCCGGGAACATCTACGTGGCAGACAGAGAGAATGAGTTCGTTATCAACCCGCGTCTGCAGGTGTTCGACCCCGACGGCGTCGTACTGGGCTCCTTCGATATCGAAGACGAGTTGACAGACGCCTCTGGCGAGAGAATCTACGTGGCTGCGGTGAGGAGCCTCGTGTCGGGCGCCCGGTTCCTCTACCTTGTTGACGCCGCCGGGCGGATCTACCGGGGACCGGACGGCGAGCGCTTGGCCAGCGGAGGGCGGCTCTTCCTGGGCCCGGGTGCGGCCGGCCGCCAATTGGACCTGTCCCGAGTCAAGGAGGTCCACTTCGACGTCGAACCCCAGGCCTCATACGTGAAGCACCGCTCCCAGGGGAGGGTCCTCGCGCCCCGGCCTGGCGAGTACGGGACAGGGAACTGCGAAAGGGAGGGGTCATCGACGCTGAGAGACGGTGAGCGCTCTTTGTGGGTCCCGGCCCGCATCGGCGAGCAGTTCGAGGTAGTCCTCTTCGATGCGGAAGATCGCCTCATACCATCCAGTGACTACCGGATGGAAGTCGAAGACAGTGGGGGGACGTGGCGTGGTGTGACCTTCGTGGCTGAGAGCCTTCGCTAGAGTCGCCGCGCGCTGCGTTGGGGTGGGCCGAGGCAGGGGCCGCTTCGAAGAGGCAGAAGAGTTCGGCGGACTGGGAGGAGGGATAGCGCAATGAAGGTGGCGGTCTTCACGGACGAAGTCTCCCAGGAGCTGGACACAGCCCTGAAGCTGGCCGTCCGCTATCGACTGGACGGCGTCGAGCTCCGCACTGTCTGGAGCAAGCCAGTACAGCACCTCTCCCAGGGCGAGGTCGAGCGCATCCGGGCCTCTCTGGAGGAGCGCGAGCTCGCCTGTGCCGCCATCGCCTCTCCTGTCTTCAAGTGCGAGCTCGACGACGAGGCGGCGCATCGGGACCACTTGGACTACCTTCGCAGCTGCATCCAGATCGCGAAACATCTCGGAACCGACATCATACGCGTCTTCACCTTCTGGAAGCGCGGGCCGTCCCGGCCGGTGTGGGAGCGAGTGAAGAGGCAGTTCCGGCCGGCCATCCCCATCGCGGAGCAAGAGGGCGTCGTCCTCGGAGTAGAGAACGAGCATTCGACCTACGTCGCGACTGCCGCCGAGGCAAAGCAGTTCACCGAAGAGATGGACTCTCCGGCCGTTCGCGTGGTCTGGGACCCGTGCAATGAGGTCTACGCGGAAGAGGGGATCACGCCCTACCCCGACGCCTACGAACTCGTGCGGCCCTCCACGAGCCACGTCCATGTGAAGGACGCTCTGAAGGACCCGAAGGGGCAGGCGCAGCTGACGCCGGTGGGCGAAGGCATCATCGACTGGAAGGGGCAACTGCTGGACCTGCTGCGAGCAGGTTACGAGGGGTACGCCTCCTTGGAGACACACTGGCGTCCGCAGGCCCTCCCGGACAACGCCCTCCACCAGCCCGGCGGGGAGGGGTTCTCAGATGTGGGCGAGTACGCGAGCGATGTCTGCCTGAGTAACCTGATGGAAATCCTGGCGGAGGCCCGCCGCGAGGCGAACTAGGCCTCGAGCCTACGACCGTGCTCGTCGATCAGCCCGTCCTCGCGCGCGTAGTCGAAGGGGTCGTCGATTCCCGGCCAGCACCAGTCCCCTTGCCTGGGGTTCTGGCAGAGCCAGCCGAGTGTCAACTCCAGGCCGTCTCTGGGGATCATGCGGTCCCGGTAGCGCAGCTGGGTCCTCGCCTTTCGAAGGTCGAAGAAGCAGGTGTGGTCATATGGCGTCCGCCAGGCATCGCCGGGAACAGAGTAGGCCTCCCATTCGTGATCGAGCGCGCGGGCCACTCCGCGCACAAGCTGCGCCAGCGTATACAGCTTCTCCTCACCCAGGTTGTACACGTTCCCGGGCGAACGTGCCGACGTCACTGCTTGTGCGATGCCCCTCGCCAGGTTCTGCACGAAGCCCCGGTGACAGATGTGAAGGCCGGCGTCAGGAACCGCGATCCTGGTCCTGCCGTCCAACGCTCTCTTCGCGAAGTACCATTCGGCGCACCGCGGATCCCGAGGCCCGTAGAGCTCCGCTAAGCGAACGATCACAGCGGGCGCGCCTTCTCCGATCGCGCGCAGCACGGCCTGGTCGACCTCGACCTGAGCGGCCACCCCCGAGGGCGCGGCCTCAACTGACGCGAGCTCCGTTTCTTCGTCCACCGGGCACGTCGGCTCCGTGCCGTAGACGACGGCCGAACTCAGGTGAACGGACCGCGAGACGCGTCCCTTGGATGCCGCCAGCGCGATCCCCGCCTGCTCCGGTCGATCGTGCAGCATATCCACGACGACGTCGGCGCGCCACGACCTGACTGCCGCGACAACGTCCGCCTCCCGGCGCGGGTCCGCGGCGAACGCCTCAACGCTCTCGCCGAAGTCACAGGGGCCGTCTGCAAGAACGGCTACCTCGCACTTGCGCTCGAGCAGGTCGCGCGCGACGAAGGGCGCTAAGAAGTCAGTTGCCCCTACCAGTAGGACTCTCACGAGCATGCCTCGCGGGCCGTCGGCCCGGGCTCACTTAGGGAAGCTGCCGAGCCCCACCACCTCGGCCATCCGCTTCGGAACGTCGGTGTTGTCGATCTCGCCGCTGAACTGCTGGCCCCCGGGGCCGAAGGCGAGGACGCGAACCGGCGTGCCCGTGTGGCCGCCCGTGGTGAAGGTGGTGTCGGGCTGCAGGCCGCCGGTCTCGTGGTCGGCCGTCACCACCACGAGGGTCGCACCGTCCTCGCGCGCGAAATCAAGCGCGGTCACAACCGCGGCGTCGAGCATTCGCACTCGCTCGATGGCCGCGTCGAGGTCGTGGCCGTGGCACTCCCAGTCGATCCGGGCCTCCTCCACGATGAGCAAGAAGCCCTTTGGATTCTTGCTGAGACGGGCGAGGGCGGCGGACACCATCTCTGCAAGCGATGGCCCCGTGTCGTCCTCGAAGAGCCCCACGATCCTGTCGCCCTTCGCCTGTCGCAGCTCGTCCCCAGTGAAGACCACTTCATAGCCGCTCTCACGCATTTCGGCGATCAGGTCTCTCCCATCCTCGCGGTCCCCGCCAGCGGACTTCGGAAGGAACCACCCCTTCCAGAACCCCAGCATCACGTCCACGCCTGATTCGGTAACCTGTGCGGCAATCGGCGAACGATCGCCGCGGCTTTCCACGTGGGCCGCGAAGCTGGCGGGGGTCCCGCCATGGAGCGCGTCCGTGGTGATGATGCCTGTGCTCTTGCCCGCCGACCGCGCTCGCTCGACTACGCTCTCCAACCGGCTTCCGTCCGGGGATACGCCCACCATGCCGTTGTTCGTCTTGTAGCCGGTTGCCAGCGCGGTCGCGGCGGCGGCCGAGTCGGTCACAGCCCGGTCGGCGGAGTGAGTCGTCACAATGCCCGAGTATGGCATACGCTCCATTGCGAGTGGGCCGCCGTGGGCCCTGCGCGCGACGTGTATCTGGAGCGGACCCATGCCGTCCCCGATCAGCAGTATCGCGCTATCTGCTGCTTCCTCGCCGCACACCGGTGCAGCGCACGCGGACCACAGCAGCCCCGCGCACAACAAGCCCAATACCAGTCCGGTAACGTTGAAACGCATTGGCTGACCCTCCAGGAACTCGCTCTACGGCAAGGCTCGACCTTCGCCGAACGGGACTGGAATCCTGCCTTCGCCTTTCAGGCAAAGGCTTTCTTGAATATCCCCGGCGTTATGTCGACCTCCGGGTGTTTCTGCTATAATCGATGCTCACGCTCACCGCGAGGAGGACTGAACTCAATGACTCACACTGTGACGCTCGTCCCCGGCGACGGCGTCGGACCAGAGCTGACCGCAGCCGCACAGCGCGTGCTGGACGCGAGTGGCGCCAGCATCGAGTGGGAGGTGCAGGAGGCCGGGCTGGCAGTTATGGAGGAAGAGGGCACGCCACTGCCGGAGCGCGTCCTAGAGTCCGTTCGCCGCAACAAGGTGGCCCTGAAGGGGCCGATCACGACGCCCCGAGGAGGAGGGTTCCGGTCTGTCAACGTCGCTCTGCGCAAATCGCTTGACCTCTACGCGTGCCTCCGCCCGTGCAAGCACTACCCGGGAGTACGGACGCGCTTCGAGGACGTGGACCTCGTCGTCGTTCGGGAGAACACGGAGGATCTGTACGCCGGAGTGGAGTTCGACGCGGGCAGCGAGGAGGCGAGGCAGGTCATCGCCCTCTCCGCCGGCCGGATTCGAGACGACGCTGCGATCTCCATCAAGCCTATTTCCGGCTTCGCCTCCGAGCGCATCGTCGATTTCGCGTTCGGCTATGCCCGAGACAACGGACGCCGCAAGGTGACCGCGGTCGCCAAGGACAACATCATGAAGGCGACCGACGGCCTCTTCTATCGCACGGCTCGCGAGGTGGCGAAGCGTTACGCCGGGCAGGTCGAATATGACGAGTGGCTGGTGGACGCGATGTGCATGCAGCTGGTGCAGAAGCCTGAGCTGTACGACGTGCTTGTCATGCCCAACCTCTACGGCGACATACTCTCCGATCTCTGCGCCGGGCTCGCGGGCGGACTCGGTGTCGCCCCCGGTGCGAACCTCGGCGACGAGGTTGCTCTGTTCGAGCCCATTCACGGTTCCGCGCCGAAGTACACAGGGCAGAACAAAGTCAACCCGACGGCACTGATCCTGTCGGGGGTGCTGATGCTTCGGCATCTGGGCGAGAGGGAAGCGGCCGATCGCGTGGAGAACGCCGTCGCCGCAATCATCGCTGAGGGCAAGTCCGTGACCCATGACCTGAAGCCGACGCGGGACGATCCGACCGCGGTTGGCACAAGCGAGATGGCTGACGCGATAGTGGCCAGGATGGAAGCATCCTGAGAAGGGTTGCGCACAAGATGGCTCAGGTAGGCATCGCTCATAGTGCCAGCTTGCACGACACCGGCGCCATCCGCGACGCGGTGCGCCGCGCCATCGACTTGGTGTGTGACCTCCGCGACATCGTACGACCCGGCCAGACAGTCGTCTTGAAGCCGAATGTCTTCGCGCCAAGGCCGGCGCCGACGACGACCGATCCGCGAGTCGTTGTCGCAGTCGGGGAGCTGTGCCGGGAGGCGGGAGCGAGGCAAGTCGTGATCGCGGAGGGGCGGAGCATCTCGACCGCGCGCTACCGGAAAGGCGCCAGCACCACGAGGGGATGCTTCGAAGCCACCGGCATGGCGCAGGCCGTCTCGGAGGCCGGCTTCGAGATCGTCTACCTAGAGGAAGATGAGTTCCGCGAGGTCGACATCCCGGGTGGGCAGGTCCTCTGCAAAGCGAGCGTGCCGAAGACGATCCTCGAGGCCGATGTCTTCATCAACATGCCGGTGATGAAGATACACAGCCTGACCCTGGTGACTCTCGCCATCAAGAACCTCCATGGCATCGTTTCCGATTACGACAAGCTCTACAAGCACTGCTATCGGGAGCTCGCGCTGGCGCGGAAGCTCTCCGATATTCTGCGCATCCGACGCGTCGATCTCAATGTCATGGACGCTCTTCTCGGGCAGGAGGCGGACCACGCAACAGACGGCCGGCCTGTGGAGATGGGTCTCGTCCTCGCCAGCCGCGACGCCGTGGCGATGGACGCCATCGCCGGCCTGGTCATGGGGATCGACCCCGCAGAAGTGGATACGACGCGACTTGCCGCGGAGGCCGGCCTCGGCGAGGCCGATCCCGAGCGTATCGAAGTCCTAGGTGAGTCGGTGGAAGCTGTGAAGCGCCCGTTTGAGCGACCCGATGTCGAGCTCTCGGAGGCGAAGTTCCCCGGGCTCCGGCTCCACGCGGGCGACTACTGCCTGTCCTGCGCCTACTACATCCGGCGCGGCCTGGACAGGCTCAGGCAGGAGGGCCTGCTCGACGAAGGCCATCCCCTGGCCATCGTCGTGGGGAAGGACCCCGACGTGCCCGATGACCTCTCGTGTCCGGTGGCGATCCTCGGCGACTGCGCCCTCGAGTCGTCGAGCGCGAAGCCGCTTCGCGATCGACTGCTGCTCCGCGGGAAGCTGAACACCGTCTACGCCTGCCCACCGATGGAGTTCCGGATTCGAGCCGCGGACATGCTGGACTAACTGCAAGGCACGGCGGCGCGCCGCCTGTCCACAGGCATGTGATCATGATCACTGATATCAAGGTCCACGAGGTCCAGACGTTTCTCGTCCCAGCGGCCTGCCGCACCCCGCTTAGCTTCGGCGCAGTCGTCGTCGAGGAGCTCCCGATAGGGTACGCGAGCGCAACCGTGGAGAACCGCGCCGGCGAGGTCGCGACCGGCTGGGGAGCCATGTTCCTCATGGACCTCTGGGCATGGCCCTCTTCACGGGCGAGTCACGAGCAGAAGAACAAGCTGATGTGCGACCTGCTCGAGGCCTATGCTCACGCCGTGACAGACGGGGGCGACTTCGCACACCCGCTGGCGGTATTCCTGGATCGCGAGGAAGATCTCAGAAGGGCGAACCGGGAGCTGTGCGATCGGCTTACGCCGGGCGAGGAAATGCCTTTCCTCGGGGCGCTCGTCGCGGCCAGCCCGGTGGATCACGCGCTCCACGACGCGTTCGGGAACGTCAACGGGATGGACTCCTACCTGGGGTACGGACCGGACCACATGTCGTTCGACTTATCGCGCTACTTGGGGCGGGAGTTCGCTGCCGTGTATCCCTCGCAGTTCCTGCGGGAAGCATACTCCCCGCAGATCCCCATCTTCCACCTCGTGGGCGGGCTCGACATCCTTCGCCGGACGGGGGTGCCCGAAGAGCATCTGGAGGATGGCCTTCCGAACTCGCTCGAGGAGTGGATCGAGCGGGACGGGGTCTTCTGTCTGAAGGTGAAGCTGCGCGGCAAGGACATGGACTGGGATCTCGAGAGGACTATCGCCGTCTCCCAGGTCTATCACGACACTAGAGGAGCGACCAAGCAAGACCTGGCCGAGAGCCCTTTCCTGACTGCTGACTTCAACGAGCAGTGTGAGTCCCCGGACTACGTCACGGAGTACCTCGGGCGGCTGCGCGAGCAGAGCCCTGCTGCGTTCTCAGAGCTGCTGTATATCGAGCAGCCGACAGAGCGCGACCTCCTCGCCCACCGGTGGGACATGCGCGGCATCTCGGACCCAAAGCCGGTCCTCGTCGATGAAAGTCTGACCTCGGTCGATGACCTACGGCTGGCCGTGGAGCTCGGTTGGTCGGGGATAGCCCTGAAGAGCTGCAAGTGCCTCTCATCCGATCTTATGTTGCTCTGCGCGGCGGAGCAAGCGGGGATTCCGTATGCAATTCAGGACTTGACCAATCCCTCGCTGGCCCTCATCGAGAGTGTCGGCCTTGCGGCGAGAACCGACCCGATCAAGGGAGTTGAGACGAACTCCCGCCAGTTCTTCCCGCAGGCGAATCACCTTATAGGGAAGGCGCATTCGGGGCTGTGCGAGATACGCGACGGCTATGCCCGGACGGCGTCGATATCAGGCACGGGCCTCGGGTTCCAGATCGAACACATGCGCGGATTCACGAACTATGTCCAAGAGGCCGACGCGGTCTTCCGCGGTGCACGCCCCGACAATGAATGACGCAGCGCGCGGCCGCTGATTGCCCTCCTCGTGGGTTAGAGGAAGAGCGACTTCGCGAAGGCGATGTCGTCTGCTACGAGGCGATCTACCGCGGCCTCGTCGTCATACTCGGCGGTCAGGCAAACGACACCCCGGTACTTCCGCCTCTTCAGCTCGGCCGCCACTCGTGGCCACGAAGCCAGGCCCTGCCGGCCGGAGGTCCAGTGCACTCGCCACTCCGCAGACTCCGCCTCCGGTCTGTTCACGCGCTGCCAGAAGGCATTCTTCAGGTTCACCATGCACAAATGCGACCATATGATGTCGATCGCCATCTCGGGATCTTCGCCATTGAGGGCGTTGTGCGCGGCGTCCCAGACCGCGCCCACGTGTTTGGGATCGTAGCTCCCGATGAGGTGGAGCAGCCCCGACGCGTTCGCCACGTAGCGGTCGCAGTGGTTCTGGACGCCGAGCTTGACGCCGTGCCTGTCCAGGAGCGGCACGAGTGCATCGTACTCCCGGCGCAGGCGCTCAACAGATGCCAGGTACCCCTCTTGGCCGATCTCCGCCATGACGCGGATGATCGGCACCCTCGCCTCGGCACATGCTGCGATCGTCGCTTCATCTGTCGGGCCGGCGACGCTTGCGATCTCAATGCCGACGTCGCGCATGGTCCGGACAGCCGTGGGCAGATCTGCCGCGACAGTCTCAGGCGTGACCTGGAAGCCGGGTCGGACCGGCAGCTCGATGGCGCCAAATCCGAGGGCCTTGATATGCTGTGCCAGCTCAGGCAAGGGCAACTTCCACGGCTTCGTGAACACCGAGAAGACGACTCCGTCTGCACCCACTTCTCGCCTCCTCAGTCCCGCGCCGGTCAGGGACCCCACTGTCTTGGCCCTGGCCGTCGCCCGCTCCTGTCGGTGGCAGCCGGACACAGGAGTGCAGGCCAAGCCGAGGGAAGCCTTACGATGCGGCCGGCAACGAGGGCAACGAGTCTCGCGGAGCCCGAGCGACAAGACAACTCCCACTCCGAGGTGCATCGGTGACCAGTCTGAATCTCGCCCTGTGCCTGCACAATCATCAGCCCGTGGGCAACTTCGACCACATCGTAGAGAACGCCTATCGCCAGGCTTACAGGCCGCTGCTTGATGTCCTCGCGGGCACGCCACATGTCAAGCTGATGCTCCACTACTCCGGCTTCCTGCTGTCCTGGCTGAGGGACAATCATCCCGAGACCTTCGATTGCATTGGCGACCTCGTGTGCGAGGGCCGCGTGGAACTCCTCACGGGCGGCTTCTACGAACCTATTCTCCCGCTCATTCCCGACCGGGACAAGCAAGGCCAGATCGAGGCCCTTACCTCCTACATCGAGCATCACTTCGGCGCCACCCCGAGGGGGTCGTGGCTCACCGAGCGCGTTTGGCAGCCGGACCTCGTCGGCCCGCTGAAGAGGGCCGGGGTCCGCTACACGGTGATCGATGACAACAACTTCGAGACCGCGGGGGTCGCCGAGACAGACAGCCTCGGACACTTCACGCTCACCGGGCCGAACGGACAGGAGATACAGGTCTTCCCCATCAACCGCGCCCTCCGCCAGGCCGTCCCGTTCAAGGAGCCGGAGGTCGTTATGGAGCACCTCCAGGAGCTGGCCGGCGACGGCGATCGTCTGGCGTTGTTTGCGGACGACGGCGAGAAGCTGGGTGACTGGCCGGGAACTCACAAGCTGGTCTACTCGGAGGGTTGGCTGGGTCGGTTCTTCGAGCTCATCGCTGACAACAGTGATTGGCTGCACGTCACGACTCTGGGAGAGTTCCTCGAAGCGGTTCCCTCCAGAGGAGAGATCGACCTGCCGGCCGGGTCCTACGGGGAGATGATGGAATGGTCGGGTGGCTCCTGGTGGAACTTCCTCTCTCGGTACCCGGAGAGCAACCTTTTGCACCGCAAGATGCTGGCGGTCAGCGACGCGGTGGCCGCATTGCCCGCGGCCGAAAGGAGGGCCGAAGAGGCCCGAGACCACCTCTTCAGGGGCCAGTCCAACGATCCCTACTGGCACGGCGTCTTCGGCGGCCTGTACCTGCTGCACTTGCGGGCCGGCAACTACCGCAGCTTGCTTCGAGCCGAGAACATCGCTCAACCAGGCCGCGGACTGAACGTTGAGGAAGTGGACTTCGATGGCGACGGCAATGAGGAGGTCCTGGTCACGTCACCCCAGATGAACTGCTACCTTCATCGAGTCGGCGGTCAGATCTTCGAACTCGACTACCGTCCCGCGGCCTGGAATCTCCTCGCCACCCTCTCCCGCAGACCTGAGCCCTATCACGAGGAGCGGGTGAGCGCTGAGTATGACTGGTACCCGCGGCGCGCTCTCGTCGATCACTTCTTCCGGGACAACGTGACCATTGACGCCTTCGCGGCCTGCCGATACGGGGAGCAGGGAGATTTCGTCGATCACCATTACGAGGCCGAGGTCGCCGAGGGAGACGAAGCAACAGTTGTCGTGCTCCGCCGCGATGGCGGCGTGTGGGTCGGCGACGATTTCCTGCCGGTCATCGTCAGCAAACGGCTCTCATTCGATCAGAAGGAGCCGAGATTGGGTGTGGCCTACGAGGTGCAGAACGCCAGTGACAGCCCCCTCCCGCTGTGGTTCGCATGCGAGCTCAACCTGGCTCTGTCCGCCGGCAGCGGCGAGGGGAGGCACTACGAACTAGACGGCGCGCGCAGGCCGCTCTCCTCCCAAACGGAGAGCCACTCGGGCATCGGGGGCCTCGCGCTGGTGGATGAATGGGTCGGTTTACGCGCCAAGCTCGAATTCGAGGAGCCCTGCGACATCTGGACGTTCCCAGTCGAGACGATGTCTCACGGACTCGAGGGACTGACCCGGTCGTACCAGGGGACCTGCGTCGTCCCGCACTGGCGCATTGCCCCGGCCGCCGACCGCCCGTGGTCGGTGCGGTTCACGCTGAGCCTGGAGCCGGCAAAGGGATAAGCTGTTGGCGACACGCGAGGCATGACTGGCAGCAGCTACTTCCTGTTCACCTCTACCTCCAGGTGGTCCGGATTCGTGCCCGCCTGCGTCAACGGAACGCGCCATGTCATGAGGTCGTGCCGCGGGTAGTCGCCGCCGCCCTGTCCGAAGCGAGTGATCCACTCACCGAAGTCGTAGACGAGGTGGTCGCCGTCACCTATCAGGCCCTCAAAGGCCTCACGAAGCGTCGAGAGGACCGGGCCGGCGCAGAAGCACTCGTAGTGCAGCCGGTAGAACTCGGGCACCACGAGCCACTGCCCTGAGCCATCTTCAACTCGAGTCCCTTCTTCGACGGTGTCGAGGCCTGAGTCCACAGGCGCGAGGCGCGGCGGAAGAACACACATCGCGCCTTCCTTCACGCAGCGCTGCACGGCCCTCATCGTATTGTCGCTGATCATCAGGCCGCTCAGGAAGATCAAGCCAAGGCCCGCAAGCGTCTCGTAGCCGACCTGGTGGTCGTAGACAGCGACGTTGTCCAGGGGCACGAAGAGTGTGCGGCATCCGAAGCGCCGCGCTTCCCACTGATGGGATAGCGAGTCGGTGCGCACGAACCCGTGCGACAGGAGGCTCCAGATGCTGAGCCACTCCGTGTTCTCCGGCCCCGCGGGCACATGTCCATAGAGGGGCCCTGGATACTCGCCGAGATACCTCTGCCGCTCGTCGAAGCATGTATCGTCGAATCGTATGATGGCGGTCCTCGGCCTGAAATCGCGCCAAGAGTACGGTCGAGGGTGATCGGGGACGTAGTCCTGCAGGAAGTCCTCGTAGGCGGCCTCTATCTCTTGCCCGACGGGATGATTGTTCGATAGCCGCGCGCCGCCCTCCACGTAGATCTGGCTTGCGCCCGACCAATAGGCCAGGAGGAGAGCCGAGCGGAAGCGCTCGGCCGAGTGGCCGATGGTCTCGTTGTGCCACCAGTAGTCTACGTCGACCCAGAAGTCCACGTCATACTGGCGCGCGGCGCCCATCGCAACCGCCAACATCGCCGGCCCGCAGGTCTCCTTGAGGATCTTCGGGCTGACGCTGAGCCCAGCCAGAGCAGAACTGTGCATCATCACGGGGAAGAGGAACTCTACGGCCGCCGGCTTCCCGTCGGCGGTGCAGGCCTGGCTCCTCTTGCGGAGCGAAGAGAGGACGGATTCCCGCGCAGCGGCCAGGCCGAGTCCGTCGGTCTCAGCGAGGAAGTGTTTCTCCTGATAGCCGTAGTACGCGATCACCGGCCAGTGGGCGTTGATCTGCATGTGATCGGCTTCGTCGAGCATGAAGCCGAGAAAGCCAGGGCGCCCCGCGAGGTGCTGCTTGAGCTGCTCAGGCGGCACCCAGCCGAGGGGCGCGCCTTCGAAGTTGAGCACGTACTGCACGCCGCTCGAGTCGCAATCGTCGAGCGCCGATGGCAACAGCTCGACCCTGTCTCGAAAATGCAGGTCGACGAAGTCCACGCCGAACCTCCCCGCCCTCTCGACAGCGTCCTCGGTTCCCGTGGTAAGTCCGAACAACGGCTGGCTCATGCCTCGGCCTCCTCACCACCCCGTGTCCCGACCCCAGGGCGCAGCGCGTCCAGAGCGGGGCACTCGCGGGGCGACGATGAGACCGATATGCTGCACGGCCGGCCGATTCCCCTTCCCCGTACACGGGAAGCCTTCGGCGCGGCGGACCAGGTCAGGAAACGCTGAACCAGGCTACCGGTGGCAGGCGAACTCTGAATGGGCGACAGGTGTCAGTGCGGCTCAGCGCTACTTCCGGACGGACATGCTCAGGGGCGCGGGACTCATCACCCGGGAGCGAGAGCCTGGCGCGCTCACCGCAGCGGCAGAGGGGGCACGCGTCGTCCGAACCAGGGCACCCTTCGGGACGACGGTTCCCGGATTCAGAACGACGTTGCAGCCCGTCCGCGCCCCGGCGCCAGCAGCTGACGGCAAGGGCACGTCGACGCGCACTTGGGGCCGCTTCTAGAAGGGGACAGAGAATACGGAAACTGGCCTGCCGCTGCGGGCCGCCATGCCCAGCACCGACAGACCTGTGTAGAGTCCGTCCGCGACGGGCAGGTGTGGCCCAAAGATGACATGCCCGGATGTCTCTCCGCCCAGCACCGTTCCGGTTCTCTGCATCTCGGCCGCAACATACCTATCTCCCACCCGCGCCCGGATGAGTCGACAGCCCATTGAATGCAGGAACTCTTCAAGGCCGGTGTTCGTCATCACCGTGCCCACAACGGTGCCGTTCGTCAGCCGACCTCGGGCCGCCAGATCTGCCGCCCACACGGCAAGGATTTGGTCGCCATCCATCACGCAGCCCGACTCGTCCACGACGGCCACTCGATCGCCGTCACCATCGAAGGCAAGACCGGCGTGCGCGCCATGGTCGCGCACCGTCTGGGAGAGCCGCTCTGGGATGACGGCGCCGCCCTCGTTGATGTTACGACCGTTCGGGGTGGAGTTGATCGCCACGACCTCGGCCCCCAAGCGGCGAAGAACATCTGGCGCGATGGCGCACATCGCGCCGTGACCACAATCGACGGCCACGGTCATCCCTCGCAGCTCACGGCCGAACACCTGCAAGAGATATCCTCGGTAGCGGCCCAACAGTCCGTTCCTCGCGCAGACCCGACCCACGAACCGAGGCCAAGCACGTGTCTCCTCTGCTGCGGCTCGCCTCGCGATGTCCGTTTCCGCCGAATCAGAGAGCTTGCGGCCACCGGGACCGAAGAGCTTAAAGCCGTTGTAGTCGTAGGCGTTGTGAGAAGCGGACACCATGACTGCACCCGCGAGATCGAGTTCCCTGGCAAGGAAGGCTACCGCGGGCACCGGCATGACGCCACCCGGAATCACGTCCGCGCCGCCCGCACACAGACCCGCCGACAGAGCCGCTTCCAGAACATCCCCCGAGAGTCGCGTGTCCTTTGCCACAAGGAATCGGGGACGGTGCGTGAGTGGGCTGACCCGCGCAGCCACGGCACGACCCAGGCCCAGGGCGAGGTCCGGAGTCAGGTCCACCATGGCGCGTCCGCGCACGCCGTCTGTGCCAAACATGCTGGTTTTACGCATCCCTTCTCTACCTCTGCAATAAGTACAAGTAGAGTACCATAAAATACCATAACGATCAACTCCATGGCATCAGGCCTGGCAGGAGTGGTTGCGAAGCGACCCCAGACTGGGGTAGAATGCGCCAGAACAGGTTCAGAGGATGGCATATGGCGCCCAGGAGCAACTCCGGCTCGGACATGGTGGCCGTCACCAATCAGTATCCCAGAAACCTTCTGGACGCGCTCAACGAACTGGCCGGGATCACTCACAGCCCGAAGGCGCACCATCTCCGAGAAGCGTTGCGCAACTATCTAGAGGCCAGGGGGCAACTGCCGCGGTCGCTGTGGGAGTTCTGTCGGGACCAGGTTCCCGTCATCGTCTCTTCGACAGACGATCAGCCCACAGCCAGCCTGCCGGAGATGTACGCTCTCATACAGCTAGGGGATCACGTCTTCCCATCCAGGCTGGATGTGTACCTCGACAGCGACTCAGCATGGAAGCGCGCCGCCGACTTGTACGGCAGCTTCATCGTCCTCGGCGGCCCTCGGCAGAACCGAGTCGCTTCGGACCTGCTCCATCAGTGGCGCTCGCTGATCCCGTTCGAGTTGGGGGACAGCGAGTCGGGGCCAAGCAGAGGCTATGCTGTACGCAACACCGAGACGGGTGAGACCTGGACGCCTGATGCGGCCACCGGCGATCGGGTTGCGACCGATTTCAACGACTTCGGGCTTGTGGTGAAGGCTCCCAGTCCGGATCGGTCAGGCACGTGCCTCGTGCTGGCAGGCTGCCACGCGTTCGGAACGCACGCCGCTGTTCGGGCACTGACCGACGCGCGATCGGTATCGATCATCACGCGCCTGCTTCCGTCAAGCGATGCTCACTTCGCGGCGGTGGTACAAGTCCGCGCGCGAAACTTCTGGCCCGAGCCGCCCGTGGTCGCCGACCTCGTCGTCATCCCAGGTGAGGACCGCAGCGATCAGGGGGCCTCCTGAGCGCCGCCGCCGCTGCGCACAGTCTTTGGGCCCGCCTACGTCCGGGCCTCTACCTACTCGTCACCGTCGGCCGAAGTACTGCCGCACGCACTCCCAGATGGCGGGGTCCTCCCCCATCAATACCCAGAAGCAAATTCCTGCGAGGTCGAGGGAGTCAACGGTCTCCAAGTGACTTTGGGTGCTCTTGGCATCGGTCACATAGAGCAGATGGATGTGTTCCTCGGCATTCTTGTAGCGAATGAGACCCACATCCCAGTGCGGCAGCCAGGCGCGGCCGATCTCCGATTCCTTCTCGCGGGCAGCGATCCACTCGTAATCATAGATCTGACGCGACTTGGTGGGGTCCATTACGTCCCAGTCAACCGAGTAGGTCGGCAGGCCCATCACGATCTTGTGTCGCGGGACCTGGGCGCCCAGGCACTCCATGCGCTCCCTCGCCCACGGGGCCGTCGAAGTTGGCCCGAGGACAGGTGTCGAGGGGTAGAAGAAGTCGTAGTTCATCGGGCGCATGTGGTCCACATAGCGTCCGATGACCGACCAATCGAGGAAGGGAAGCGAGCCATCTCTCGCATATGCACGAGACGGCGCGCTCGTGCATATGCTCACCATCTTGTTCTCAGCGTGGAGCGCCTCCGAGAGTTTGCGGATGAAGTCAGCGAATGCGAAGCGCTCCTGCGGCGCCAGGTGCTCAAAGTCGATGTCTACGCCGTCCGCGCCAGTCTCACGGCATTCGCCGACCATGTTGCCGATGAGCGCCTCGATGGACGCGGGCGACTCGCTGAGCTCCGTCCACGTTTCCCTGAGGCCGCTGTAGTCGTTCAGAACCGACACGCCGAGCTCGCGGAACCTCTCGGTCAACTCCTTGCGGTCGCGGGCGGGCCACCCCGTGGGAAGCGAACCATCGGCCTGCGCGTGATGGCACATAAGGATGACCTGGTCGAAGATGTCCTGGAACTCGGCGGCGACTTCGACCGCGTGCTCTGCGTGGTCCTGAAGTACCCAAGCGGACACGAGGCGCCGGCTCTTAGGCGGCCTGGAAACTGGGTTCGTATCGGCAGCCACTAGCTTCTCTCCTTCCTCTCAAGCCTCGATGCGGTGGGTTCAGATACACGGCCTGAGTGGGCAGTTCCTGCCAACCCGCTCTACGCGTTGTCGGCCCTGCCGGGCATGCCCTCATCGCTTGGCCGCAGTGTAGTCCCTCGCGATGATGTCGGTCGCGTGTGCCCATAGTGGGGACGGGCGAAGGTTGTCACCGGCGCGACTCGTATCGTGTTAACCATCCTGTCGAAGGTGCGGACCCTCGGGGCCGCACGAAGATCGGAGGTTGTTGCATGGAGCGCGTTGGGCTTATTGGTCTGGGCAATGTCGGCAGTGGATTCGCACAGAAGCTAGTGGAGGCCAGATATCCCCTGACCGTTCTCGACAAGGACTGCACCCGGATGGAGGTCGCCACGAGCGCTGGCGCTCATGCCGCTTCCACGCCGGGTGAGGTGGCGAATGGCTCTGACATCGTGCTGCTTTCGCTGCCGGGAAGCCATGTCGTCGAAGCGGTCATGGAAGGGGACGATGGCATCCTCGCGCACTTGCGCGAGGGTCATCTTGTCGTGGACACCGGCACCAGCCGCCCGCAAACTGCCGTGCGTTACGACAAGCTGTGCCGCGAGCGTGGCGCCGGCTTCATAGACGCGCCGATAACCGGCCGCGGCCCGGGCTGGATCATGATGGTCGGCGGCACCGAGGAGAGCTTCGAGAAGGGCCGCGAGGTCCTCACCTGTCTGAGCTACAAGCTCGAACATATCGGGCCCATCGGCCACGGCCAGCTCCTCAAGCTCGCGAACCAGCTCTTGCTTGCGGGGCAGTGGGCTGTGTGGGGCGAAGCCATTGAGTTCACCCGCGAGGTAGGGCTCGAGCCGCGATTGCTGAGCGAGTGCCTCGAGTTCTCGGTTCCCGAGGTGATGTACGGCGAAGACTTCAGCGCTGGGGGCCATCTTGCTCTTCACTACAAGGATCTGGGGTACATACTGGAGGCCGCCCACGATGCGGAGGCCAGCATACCGCTGACTAGCTTGGTACATGAGGCGTTCAAAGAGGCGAAGGTGGCGGGAGAGCCAAACTGGGGCCAGGCCGGGGTCGTGACCTACTGGCGAAGGCTGAATGCGCCCCCGCAATCGGAGTGAGGCCCCCGCGAGCAGTTGTGCCACCGCTGCGACACGGCCGGAGAGAGAACAGCGTTGCCCGCGGCGTATTGAACCTGTAAAGGCCGGCGTCGGGTATGGTCGCTCGCCGCCGCCCCGACGTCGACAAGGGAGGAGCGAAGGCCGTGGCCAAGCCCGTGGACTTGAGCACTGAGAACTTCGAGGAGGAGGTGCTCCAGAACGAGTCGCCCGTGCTGGTGGACTTCTGGTCCCCCTCCTGCCCTCACTGTCTCCGACTCAGCCCTGACTTCGACAAGGCGGCGGAGGAGGCAGCGGACCGTGTCAAGTTCGTCAAGGTGTCAGTTCAGGATGCCCGGCCGCTGTTCTCCCAGCACCGCGTAAACGCGGTCCCAACGCTGGTCTTGTTCTGCGAGGGGAAGGAGCGGACGCGACAGGAAGGCGCTCTCACGCCGGAGGAGATCCTGTCCTGGATAGCCGAGCACGCGTGATTCTGTCGGCTCCCCGCGAGCGGTCCCTCTATTCGATTAGCTCGATCGGATTTCCGTCGGGATCGCGGAAGAAGGCGCATCGGATCCCCTGCACGTCCTGGGGCTCGACGTGGAACTCGTACCCGAGCTCCGTCAGGCGTTCGTACTCAGTGTCCAGGCTGTCTACCTTGAGGGCAATGTGCGTGTAGCCCACTTCTCCCCTGTCCTCGCCACCCGGCCGTCCCCCGCCGAACAGCTCGACGATCGAGCCGCCGGCCCTGACTTGGACGAGGTAGGATCCGTCCTCGAAGGTGAGCCGCATTTCCTCTCGGAAGCCGAGCACGTCTGTATAGAACTTCACCCCGTTCTCGACGTCTGCGACCCTCACCGCGACATGATGTAGTCCCTCTACCACGCTGCACCTCCTGCGTTGTCTGTCGACAGAAGGCTCATTGGCGGTGGGCGGCCCGCTGTCCTTCTCGCGCGAATCGACGGCATGTCAAACCATTCGACGAGCCAAGCGCCGTGCAGGAGGTGGCGGGCCGGTGACAGAGAAGGCTACGACTCAGGCCGTAGCAGCAATGGAAGGAGATGGGCATGACTGATCAGGATCTGCTGGCACGAGTCCGCGCCTGCCGCTTGGCGGACCTGTCGGACGGGATGGACGCGGTGGGGCTTGTCAATACCGGCACGATGTCGAGACGGATGCGCCCCCTCCGTCCGGGCTTCAAGATGGCGGGCATCGCTTACACCGTCAAGCTCGTACCCGCGCAGGAGGACGTCAAGGTCTGCGAAACCATGGATGAGTACATGAAGGAACTCGGCGATTGGTGTGACGACGCCTACGCTTTCACGCAGGGGCTGACTGACGGGAAGGGCAAAGACAAGGTCGTCGTCATCGACATGGATGGATACCCCGGCGGCATTTGGGGCTCCGAGATCGGCATGAACGGAGTGAAATGGGGCCTCGCGGGCGTGGTCATCGACGGCGCCTGCCGCGACTCCTATGAGTGCAACCTGGAGAAGCTCAAGGTGTGGTGCACAACGCGCACC
This sequence comes from Candidatus Hebobacterum abditum, assembly GCA_029821875.1. GTDB lineage: Bacteria > Armatimonadota > Hebobacteria > Hebobacterales > Hebobacteraceae > Hebobacterum > Hebobacterum abditum. Next base: position 20,182 of record JALGXW010000006.1, read on the forward strand.
TTCAACCACGTCTACGGCCGTCTGCGAAGCGGAGGTGTCGAGGTCCCGATACAATGCGCGGGCGTCTCGGTCCGTCCCGGGGACATCGTATGTGGCGACGATGACGGCGTGCTCGTGATCCCGCGCCAGAAGGCCGAGAAGGCCGTGGAGTTCGCCGAGGCCATCCTGCAGGGAGACCAGAAAGCACGGGCACAGCACTACAAGGACCTCGGCTACGAACCCGACGAAACGTTGGGCGACTTCGGGAAGGCCTGACGGACTGAGCCAGGTCTCGACTGTCGGGGCGACTCCAGTCGCGGCCGAAGGGCGCGCGCTCCTACGGCGTCGACAACGCGCGTGCTCCCCTGCGAGGCAGCCACACTCGGAACGATGTGCCCTGACCCTCTTCGCTTTCGAAGGACACTTCGCCGCCGTGGGTCTCTGCTATGGCCTTCACGATGGAGAGCCCAAGGCCCGTGCCGTCCTTGCCGCTCTCCCGGGCGTTCGTCGCGCGGAAGAATTCCTCGAAAATCTCGTCCTGCTCGGCCGCTGGTATGCCGATACCACTGTCCGAGACGCTCACCTCTAGTCTGTCGCCTCGCAGCGCGACGGAGACGCGCACTTCCCCACCGGCCGGCGTGTACTTCAGCGCGTTGGAGACAAGATTCTCCAGCAGCTCGGTCAGAGCACTCTCGTCACCCACGATCTCGACCGGCCCCTCCGGGAGCGACACCGCGAGCGAGACGGACGCCGATCCGGCCTGCGGCCGGAAGTCGCTCTCCACCTCGCGAACGATGGAGGAGAAGTCAACCTTGCTCCGGTCCACCAGGGGAAGCGCCTCGCGGGTCCTGGACAGCACGAGGAGGTCGCGAGCCAGATCCAGCACCTCCCTCAGGCGCACGCGGGCCCGATCGAGCATCTCCTGGGAGCGTTCAGGCAGGCGACCGGTTCGTCCTTCGGAGACAACCGCGAGCATCCGCTCCAGCGTCGCCAGCGGCGAGCGGATGTGGTGGGCAACTCTGTGGAGGTAGTCGGTCCTCGCGCCCTCCAGCTGCCTCAACGCCTCGTAGGCCCGTGAGAGGTCGTCTGCGTGCTCCCTCAGGGCATCGGAGAGCCGCACGATTTCGGCCTCCCTCCGACGCAGGCGCGATGTGATCGAGGTGGCCATGAAGGCCGCGAAGTACAGCATCGTAGCGATGGCGAAGAGTGTGCCGAAGACGTAGACCGGACTTCGGAACAGGTTCTCGCCAAGAAACCCCCGCAGATGGTAGTGTGGCACTGCCCCCGCTGCTTCGAGCAGTGCCATTGCCACGAGCAGTCCGATCGCGAGGGTCACCTGGAGGTAAGTGGCAATGCGCGACAGCAGAATGCTGGCAATGACGATGTGGAAGACGTAGTAGGAAATGAACGGGTTCTCGATGCCGCCTGCGAAGTGCATGAGCGCCGTCAGAGCCACCAGGTCCACCGCGATCTGGAGATTCGCGAAGTAGCTAACCGCAGACCCGGCGGTCGCCCTGGGGACCCACCTGCCTATGACCCAGAAGACCAGGTTGTAACCGACCAGGGCTGCGACGGTAACGTACAGTGGAAACCTGTGAAGCTCCACCCCGAACAGCCGTGGCGCCACCCAGATCGTCACGAGGACGCCGAGGACCGCCAGCCAGCGCAGACGGGCAAGCCACGAGATCCGGTCTCGAAGCTCGTCGAGATCGACGTTGGTCTGGACGGCGGATGCCACCGCTTGCAGGCTCGTGGTCCTGATGCGCTTAGGACTCGGAGCTCTTCTCCTCCGGGGAAGCTGTGCCGGCCCCGGCCAGCACTTCTTGTATCTTGTTGACGATATGCTCCGAAGATGCTGGCTTGTCGATGAACCCCTGGACCGGCAGGTACTCGTCGGGCTTGTAGACCGGGTCACGCTTGTCAGGGTAGAACCTGACCCAGGTCTTGTCGTGGATGGCGGTGAGCACTATGATCGGGATGTTGCGGCATTCTTCGTCGGTCTCCTTGCGGAGCTCCCAGACGAAGTGAAAGCCCTCCGTGCCAGAGGGCATCATGATGTCGAGCAGGACGACGTCCGGCTTCTCGGCGCGTGCCTTCTCCAGGCCCTCCTGCGCGCTGGTCGCCCGGCTTACAGAGTAACCTTCGTCTTCAAGGACTATCTGCAGCGTGTCCGCCGCGTCCGGGTCGTCCTCCACCACCAAGACCTTTTTGCCGACGACGTCCGACACCGTCTCCCTCCTTCCGCAGCACTACCGCGGTCCCAAGGCGAATCGAAGAGATGCAATGCGCGGGACGCGGCCGCGCCGGCCGGGCAACGACCGCATCGGCTGGGTCGCGCCGGCTACGGCCCTGTATTCGGTGCCCGGGTCTAAACTGCCTCCTGAGTCTGCTCCGGAGATGTCAGGAACTCTTCTGGCAGTTTGCCGGACTCGAGGAAGGAGAGGAACTCCTGGCGCGAGTAGACGGGAGCCGTCTGCTTGGGTGCCAGACCCAGCGCGACCGCGACCCCGTAGAGTATGGCCTCCGGCCGTGGTGGACAGCCCGGAACGTAGAAATCGACGGGAAGCACCTTCTCGGCCCCGCCGAGCACGTTGTAGGTGTCGAACCATATGCCGCCACCGGCGGCGCAGGAGCCGATGGCGAAGACCAGCTTCGGCGCAGGAACCGCCTCCCACAGCCGCTTCACGGCGGGCGCAACTTGGCGGGTGACGGGCCCGCACACCAGCAGGACATCGGCGTGCCGCGGGGAGCCGACCAGCTGTATGCCGAACCGCTCGGCATCGTAGTAGGGGGTGAGCACGTTGATGACTTCGATATCGCAGCCGTTGCAGGCACCCGTGTTGACATGGTAGACCCACAGCGCCCGGGTGAATGCCTTTTCGCAGAGTGACTTGAACACAGACCCAACCTCCCGTCCGGCTCCCGCCGGACTAGTGACCGAGAACCCCCGCGATGCTCAGCGTGGCCTTGTTCAGCAGCGGATATGCGAGCTGCGGGTACACCCCGAGAAGGATGCTGACTGCTGCAAGGGCGGCCATCGCCACATAGAGTGAGGCCGGCGCCTCCTTCACACTCTCCAGAGTAAGCGCCGGCGACTTGGGCGAGCCCCAGAAGACAGCTTGCCCCGCGCGTACAACGACGATGAGCGTCAGCAGACTCGTGAATATGGCAACACCGACGGCCGACCACATGCCCGCCTGTGCTCCGGCCACGAAGATCGTCAACTTACTCATGAAGCCCGAAAACGGCGGCAGCCCGGCGATGGAGAAAGCCCCGATGAAGAAGCACACCGCAGTCACGGGCATGCGCTTCCCCAGACCGCCCAGCTGTGACATGGACCGAGAGGAGGTGGCGTAGATGACCGCGCCGATGCAGAGGAACAGCAGAGCCTTCACGACCCCGTGATGCAGCAGATGGAACAGCCCTCCGTAGACGCCAAGATAGGTACCGAAACCCAGGCCCATGATCACATATCCCATCTGGGATACGGACGAGTAAGCGAGTAGACGTTTGAGGTCGTCCTGAACGAGCGCCATGATGCCGCCGAGCAACATCGTGAATGCGCCCAGCACGACGATGAAGACGGTGAGAGGCGGATAGGCCGGGAAGAAGATCGTGATCGTGCGTGCAAGCGCATAGGCGGCCATCTTGCACATCGCGCCGGAGAGCAGCGCGGACACCGGCGAGGGCGCCTCGGAATACGCGTCGGGCAGCCAGGGATGGAAGGGAGCAACACCGGCCTTCGTGCCGAAGCCGACCACAAACAAGGCAACGACGAAGATCGCGAGGGAACGTGGGATAAGAGCCGCCACTCCCTGCAGCTCGGATATGAGCATGGCATTCGTGCCGCCCAGGTGCGGCACCGCGGACGCGTACAACAGCACCGAGGCAAACAATGCGAAAGTGATTCCGACCGTGAGGAGCAGCAGATACTTGTAGCTGGCCTCAAGTGCCCGCCGGTCCCAGTAGAATGCGACGAGCAAGCCCGACGCGATGGTCGTGGCCTCCACCGCGACATAGAGCATAATGATGTTGTTCGTGACACATCCCCATAGCATTGTGGACAAAACGAGAAGGTACAGACCGTAGAACCGTGGCAGCAGCGCGTCAGTCACGTCGGTACCGTTGTCATCCAAGAGCCGGCGCCGGCGCATGTAGCGGATGGCGAAGACTGTCGCGGGCAGCGTCACCCCGCTAATCAGCAGCACTAGCAGCCCGGACAGCGAGTCAACGCGCAACTCCAGACCCCAGCCCGTGAGAATCTCGCCCCCCAGCACGCGCGAGGCTATCGCGGCCGAGACCAGGAATGTCGCCGCCGCACCGAGTACAGCGAAGACCTCGGATACTACCGGGCGTCCCCGACCGAGCGACCATGCCAGCAGCCCGGCCAGCGCTGGAGCAAAGAAGACCAACTGCGTCAGAGCGGATGGTGCCGTCTGTTCCATGAACCGCCTTCTCCTCTATGTGTCACAGCACATCAGACGCGGCCGCTCGCTACCAGTGGAGCTCGGCCAGCTCGTAAGTATCAGTGGTACCAATCTTCTCTCGTATGCCGGCGATGACGTAGAGAAGTAGATACACAGTGACCACGACCTCGGTTGCAATCCCGATGAGCGCAGTCTCTGTCATCTCAGGCGCCAGGCTCACAAGGCTCAGGTGCACCGCGTTCTCCAGAAGACAGAGCCCGATCACCGTCTTGATGGCGTCCCGGCGCGAGAGAATCGCGTAGAGTCCGAGAACGAATACGGTAAGCGCGACCGCCAGATTAGTGCGAAACACCCCCGCGGCCGCCTCCGGCGTCGGCGCCAGCACGTGGACATAGGTATGAGTCAGCTTGTAGAAGGAGATGAGGACGACCGACGCGATTACGACGGAGGGGCCGAACCCGATAATGGCCGGCACCTCCTGCTCGCCCGTTCTTGCGATGTACCGCAGTATGAACCACGGCGTCAGGAATGCCTTTGTGACGAACGCGGTGAGTGCCCAGACATAGAGCGCCGGGTTCCCGGCCGCAAACGCAAGAATGAGCCCGCAGATCAGCAGGGCCTGGAGAACATAGGCGGCGGCCGCGCGCTTCAGGTTGTGCGACTCAATGGCGGCCACCGAGGTGATGATCATGAGCATGCTCAGCGTCTCGATCAGCCGGACGTTGTACTCCACCTCTTCCTCCCCTTACTCACACGCTGGCACAGTCGCCTGTCAGCCGGTTATTCGCCGCTCTCGGGCGCGCCTTGAAAGCCGGTTACCATGAGCTTGTCGAGGGCCGTCGATGTTTCGAAGCATCGGCCGCACCGCTGACAGGAGCCCATGTATACCTCGACCTTGATGTGCATGTCCTCAGTGTCGTTGGTGGCAGTTTCGAACTGCTCCGTCACCGTGATCGCCTCCTCGACGCACACCTCCGCGCACCGCGCGCAGTAGGTGCAGCGCTCGAGGAAGAACTCCAGGACCCGCGTGTCCTGAGACGGGTCAGTGACGACAATGCACCTGGGAGCGCAGACGTTCGCGCAGCCGCCACACCCGATGCACTTCTCAGGGTCCACCGCGACTTTGCCGCGGAAGCCCTCCGCCGGGGGGTGCGGCGCGAACGGATAGGGCAGCGTTACGCGCCCCGCCCCAAGGCAGATGATTGCTTCCTTCAGCTTGCTTATGATCATGAGTTGTCTCCTACTAGCGCCCTAGTAACCGATAGACGCAACCGCCAGGCCGGCCACGGCGACGAATACGACAATCCTCGAGAAGTACGACATGGACTGGTCTATGCGAAGACGCGGGTTGACCGCGTTGACGAGGCCCACGACGACGACGAGCACGCCGACCAGAGCGAAGTTCACGACGACATCGACGGGCCACGCGACCAAGCGCGGGAGCGGCACGAAGATCTGGACCAAGATCGACCCAAAGATCAACATCTTCGCATACGAGGCAAGCTTGAAGAGCGCCAGCCCGGGGCCCGATCGCTCGATGAACGGGCCCTCCATGATCTCCTGATCGGCCTCGGGGATGTCGAAGGGCAGCTTCCCAACTTGGGCCTGCAGTGCAAGAAGGAAGGCGACGCCGGCAACGACCATTGAGACGCTCGGACCGGCGGCTGCGTAGCTCTCCATCATCTTGGGGAAGCTCAGCGAGCCGGCCTTCACCGCAGCCGTGACCAGTGCGATGGCCGCCACCGGCTCCACGCTGAATATCATCATCATCTCCCGAGAGGCGCCGACGTAAGCGTAGGGATTGCCGCTGGCGAAGGCGCCGAGCATAATGGCGATGCCCGCCAGCGCGACGAAGTAGATGAACACAATTGCGTCGCCGGCAAAGGCCAGCGGGGGCGGCGTGCCAAGGGGCGTGAGGAGTGCGGCCATCAGCACCGCGCCCAGGCACAGCGGCGGGCCGATCTGCCAGAGCACACCCGCTTCCGGCACCAGGTCCTCCTTGCCCAGGAGCTTCAGGATATCGAGGTACGGCTGGATGAGAGGCGGGCCCTTGCGGGAGTGCACGATGGCGCGAATCCGGCGCATGACGCCCTCCGCCAGTGGCGCCAGCCCGACGATGAGCACCAGGTTGAGGACAGCTAGTCCGATTACTTGCGCTACCGTTACCTGCGCTACTTGCCCCATGGACTCGTCCTTTCGTCCTTCGGGACCGGAGGGTGTGTCATCGCTCCGACTTCTCCTGAGATAGTCGGATCAGGTCTTCCTTGCTGAGCAGGGCCTGCCGACCCGTTCGCACGTCCACTGTCTCCACTCGCTCAGTGCAGGAGAAACAGGGATCCATGCTGCCGAGGGTTATGGGCACATCCGCGATGGTTTCGTCCTTGATCATCAGCGGCAGTGCCTGGAGGTTCTGATAGGTCGGCGCGCGCACTCGCCACCTGTCAGGGCGGTTGTTCGGCCCTGTAACGAGATAGTGGATCGCCTCGCCGCGCGGCGCCTCCACGGTGCGAATGCCCTGCCGGCCCGCCGGGATCTCGTCGGCAAACTCGACCATGAGCGGCCCGTCCGGCATGGTCTTCAGCCCCTCCCGCACGAGCCGTATGGACTCGAAGAGCTCCTCGAGCCTCACCACGACACGAGCCCAATTGTCACACCCGTCGTTCGTGATGGCCCGTGTCTGGAGCTCGTCGTAGGCCGCATACGGGTGGTCGACTCGCGCGTCGATGTCGACGTTCGAGCCGCGGGCCGTTGGGCCGACCACACACACGCTCCTGGCGTCCTCCTCGGGGAGCATGCCGACCCCCTTCAGGCGCACGAGAAGCGTGGTGTCGCCCTGCACAGCGTCGGCCACCGCCAGGGACTCCTTCTCGATCGTCGCAAGGCAGTCGAGCAGCTCCGCGTGAATCTCGGTCGGGATATCCCGGCGCACGCCGCCGACGAGGTTCATCCCGTAGCTCTTTCGGCTCCCCGTGATCTTCTCACACAGCCACATGATCGGCTCCCGGATCCGCCACGCCTGCATGAGGACTGTATCGAATCCGAGGATGTGGCCGGCGATCCCGAGCCACAGGAGATGGGAGTGAATCCGCTCCACCTCGAGCATGATGGAACGGATGTAGCGCGCGCGCCGCGGGGCCTTCACGCCGGCCGCCTCCTCGGCCGCCTCGCAGTAGCAGCTCGAATGGATGAAGCCACAGATGCCACAGATGCGCTCGGCCACAAAGGGAATCTGGTTGTAGGTCAGAACGCTGTCGCCGAGCTTCTCGATGCCCCGATGGTTGTAGAAGCCCCGGTAGTCGCACCCAACCACCCGCTCGCCATCGACGAACAGCCGGAGCTGAGCCGGCTCCTCGAGCACCGGGTAGAAGGGGCCGACCACGACCGTAGAGGTCCCCTCGGGAGCCTCCTTGAACGGCATCTCGGCGCCCTCGACCGGCTCGGGGTTCGTGTCATAGGCGAAGTCTTTTCGCAGCGGGTGCACGCCTTCCGGCCAATCATCGGGCAACACGAGCCGGCGCGGGTCCGGGTGCCCCTGTGCCCTCACACCGACCAAGTCCTGGAACTCCCTCTCCGACCAGCTTGCGGCCGCGACGTCGGGCGTGATGGCATCTACCTCTGCGCCGTTCTCCGAGACGTCCGCCCGAAGGCAGACGAATTGCTTCTCCTTATCGCGGGAGAAGATGTGTGTGACGCTCAGGCATCCCTCCGTGGCCAATCGATCGATGCCAGCGGAGATGACGAATCGAGCGCCGAGCTCGTCCTGAAGGTACCGGCTAGCGGGTCGAATGAGCTCCTTGTCGACGGTCAGATAGAGCGCACCGGGAACGGGCTCTTCGGCCGCGCGCAGACCGTCGCCGAACTTCCCGCGCATTTCCTGTATAACCTGTTGCGAAGTCACAGAATCAGCCTCCGATTCTTCCAAGCTATCTCATGACGGAAAAGAGAACGACAAGCACCAGCACCATCCCCACGACCTGCCAGACGAGATACCACTGAGGAATGCCGACGTGAGAACGAGAAAACCGCTCGGCCACTCGGCCGCCCGCCTTGACCAGCGGGCCGTACAGCCACGTGTCGACGTCGAATATCTTGACCAGCGTGGTCGGGTACGCGGTCTTCGGCGTCCCAATCTTGACGTACACTCTCTCGAACGCTCGCCGGAACGGCTCGTACATCCCGTGAGGGTGGAAATGGCCGAGGCGCTGCGGGAGGTCCACGCCACAGTACCAAACCGGCACGACCCGCGACGGCGCTTGTGCCATTCGCGCGATGCCGTAGGAAATGGCCACACAGATGGCCAGGGCGATTGCCGACGCCAGCGGGTACCATACGCCCGCCGCGACGCCATCCGGTGTGAATGTCAGGCCCAGGACGGAGGTGCCGAGTGTCCCGGCAAGAGTAGTGCCGGAGAGCGCGGTCGTCAGGGGCGTGATCGCCCGGTAGACGGCTGTCAGGGGCAGCATCGGGAACAGCCCGAAGGCAACGCAAGCCAGTCCCAGCACGACCTGGGGAGCCTGCATTCCGCCGGGCACGTCGTTACGCTTGCCCTGAAGCGCGGCAACGTGATCCGAAGGCTGCCCAAAGAACGCTGCTCCCAGGTACTTTAGGAACGACGCCAGCGTCACCAGGGATATGAAGAAGGCCACGAGCCCGAACAACAGGAGCAGAGGAAAGCCGATGCCCCCAATGACGGATAGCTGATAGATGAGCCATTTGCTTGCGAAGCCGTTGAACGGGGGCACACCCGCAATCGAGAGCGACCCGATGGCGGCCATCACGGCCGTCAGAGGCAGGACGCGGGCCAGTCCGCCCATCTCATGGAGAGCCTGCGTGCCGGCGCGAAGCCGAAGAGAGCCGGCCGTGCAGAACAGCAGGGACTTGTAACATACGTGGTTCAGGAGATGGAAGGTCCCCGCGAGTATTCCCACCAGGGCCAGGGTGGGCTGTGTGGGAAGGAAGTAGATGCCCATTCCGATGCCAAGGAACATGTAACCCATCTGCCCGATCACGTGGAACGACATGAGACGCTTCGCATCGTCCTGCGAAAGAGCAGTGATCGTGCCGACGAAGATCGACCCGGTGCCCAGGGCTGCGATGACCAGTCCCCACACGACCGAGAACTCAGAGGCGGGCAGCAGGTCCACGAACACCCGCAGCAAGCCGTAGATCCCGAGCTTGGTCATGGTGCCGGCGAACGCTGCGGTCGCCCCTGTCGGCGCGGCCGGGTACGCATCCGGAAGCCAGTCGCCGAACGGCAGGATTCCCGCCTTCGTCGCGAATCCGATCAGCCACAGCGCCAGGAGCACGTGGAGCACAATCGGGCTGGATCGCCCGAGGGCCCCCATCGCCTGGGCGCTCGACGCGAAGCTGAAGGAATGAGGCTCGGACGTGTGCCACAGCACCAGGGCCGCGATCAGCATGAAGATCGCGGCGACGTGTGTGACAACTATGTACTTGAATCCCGCCCGGAGTATGGTCGGATCTTCCTTATCGAAGATGACAAGGAAGTAAGAGCAGATGGTCATGAACTCCCAGAACACGAAGAAGAAGAACCAATCACGGACGCTGACAACACCGATGACTCCTGCGAAGAACAGCAGCAGCATCGGGTAGTACCGTGCCGCGTGCTCCCGCTGGTAGATGCGCATGTACGAGGTGGAGTAGAGAGTGCTCAGGAAGGCCATGACGCCGATTATCAGCAAGAAGAAGGCGGTAAACCGGTCCACGGCCAGCGTCAGGCTTGCGCCGATGCCGCTCACCACGGCCACCGTTGCTGGCGCAGAGCCAGACTCGGCGCCCGTCAGGCTCGCGCCGCCCGCCCAGAGAGCCAACCCGCTTGCCACGGCGACGAAGAGCAGCGCCAGGTAGGCGGAGGCAGTACGGCTGCGCGAGACAATCGCCGTTACGGCCGCGCCTATGGCCAGCACCGCAACAGCATGCATCACAGCTTGAACAGGCGTCATCTGCTATCCCTCGTTCCTCTCAGAAGCCTCCGCCCGGCACCAGGAGCCGAACGATTGGGAGCCCGATGTAGGGCACGACTACGCACAGGACCATGCAGGCAACGAGTGCGAAGCTCATCGGCCACGGCGGATCGGCGGCCGCGGCTGCAACCTGTGAGGGCCGCCCGAGAAACACCTTCTGTGCGACCCACATGAGCCAACCGAACGATATCGCGCTCTCCGCGGCGAGCAACACAAGCAGGATCACACCCCCGGGCGATTCCAGCGCGCCCACAAAGATGAAGAGCTTCGACCAGAAGCACGACAATGGCGGGATGCCGGTCACCGCCAGCGCGCCTACCATGAACGTGACGGCCTCCAGAGGCATCTTGCGGGCCAGCCCCGAGAGCTGACTGATGTGCCGACTCCCGGCTCCGTAGGCTATCGCGCCGACGCACAGGAACAGCGTGCCCTTGGCGGCGCCGTGGCACAGGATATGCAGTGCGGCGCCCTGGTAGCCGATCTTCGATCCGAAGACGCCCAGTGAGACGCCGATGAGGACATAGGCCAGGTGGACGATGGTAGAGTAAGCCAGTAGCCTCTTCAGATCATCCTGGCGCAGGTACGCAAGAACGGCCATCAGCATCGTGAGCAATGCCATCACTGCGATGACAATGCCCATGTCCTGCGGCACTGCCCAGCCCGACACGACTAGCCGGGCGACGAGATACACCCCGGCCTTCACCATGGCGGCGGCGTGCAGGTACGCGCTCACCGGCGTGGGGGCCTCCATGGCGTCCGGCAGCCAAGTGTGAAACGGTATCTGGGCGGACTTGGCCCAGGCCGCGACGAGCAGCAGCACGAAGACGGCCACCTTCAGTCCGCCGGCCAGCTCGCCGATGGCTGCGAACTCGAAGGAGCCCGCTCCCGCGAACACGAGAAGCAGTGCGACCAGGAACCCGAACCCACCGATGTGGGTCATGATGAGAGCCTTGAATCCGGCCCGCGTCGCGGCGGGTTCCTGGGTCTGAGAGATAAGCGCCCACGAACACAGTGTGGTCATCTCCCAGAAGATGAAGAGCTGCAGGAGGTTGGGCGAGAGGGCCACGCCCACCATTGAGGTGAAGAACAGCATCAGCCAGAAGTAATAGCGCTGCTGACCGTTCCGGTAGGGGTGCTCAACATTGCGCGGGCCAAGGTACTCCGTCGAGTAGAGGACGATCAGGAATCCAATGACCGTGATGACGAGCACCATGACAGAGCTGAGCGGGTTGAGCGAAAGGCCGAACACGCCCGCGCCGGCCTGAACCGGCAGCCACGGCATGTCGCCGAGCCGAAACGCGGCCCCGTCGGGGTAGGCGCGGATCACAGCGGCGACACCGATCACGGCGGCCGCCAGCGACGCGAACACTGCGACCAGAGGCGCCGCGCGAGGGCGGGAAATGCCGGCCAAGACGGCTCCCGCCGCGGGCACCACAAGCAACGCGAGCATGAGCAGAAGCATCAGGTACATGGGTGGCTCTGGCCCCCTTCCTCGTCAGCAGCATGCGCCGCGACCCCAGCAGGACCCTGGGCCGCTCGCGCCCTGCCGTACCGCCCAATCAGCAGATCAGCGATGGCATCAACGGCCGCCCTCACCTCGGCCGAGAGGCCCGAGCCAAAGGCAGTGTCGGCAGGCTGTATCCCAACCAGCAGCACATCCGCCCCGCTGACCGCGCCGAGGTAGTGCATCAGAGTCCTCAGCGGGACATCGTGGGTCGTGCCCGATCGGCGAGGGAGGTCCTGGAGATTGAACACCGCGAGTTCCCCGGGCGCCTCCCCGAAGTCCACGGCATCGAGGAGGACGATGGCCTCCGGCGCGCCCGCGGTCGCCTCCCCGAGGTGCCGCTCGGGCGCCTCACCAGCATCGATGCAGCGAGTGGAGACTTGGCCGCGGACTCTGTCGATGACGGCCGGCCCCGCGCCGTCGTCCCCGCGCCAGCGATTGCCGATGCCTACCAGCACCGCCCTCCCTCCAAGGACCTTATCCAGTCTCTGCGCGCCAGGAGAGATCGCCATGTGCTAGCCAGGGTCCATCATGGTCTTCATCTGTCGGTAGCTGAATACGGGGCCGTCCTTGCAGACGTACTTGTCGCCGATCAGGCAATGATTGCACTTGCCGACACCACAGCGCATGTGCCGCTCCAGCGTGGTGTATATGTCTTCCTCCGCGAACCCCATTGACAGCAGATCCCTGACCACGAACCGGATCATGATCGGCGGCCCACATACGAAGGCCGCAGTGGTCTCCGGGCTGATCTCTGCCTTCGGGAATAGCGTCCCCACCACGCCCACGTTGCCGGTCCAGGTCTCATCGCCAACATCGACGGTCACCATGAAGTCCACGTCATCGCGCCCCCGCCAGCGCTCAAGGTCGTCCTTGTACACCAAATCGCCAGGCGTTCGCGCACCGTAGAGCACGGTCATCTTGCCGAAGTCGCCGCGGTTGCTGAGCATATCCCAGATCAGGGGGCGCAGCGGTGGCAGGCCGATGCCGCCCCCCACAAACAGGATGTCTCGTCCCTTGACCTCATCGAAGGGGAACCCGTTCCCGAGCGGTCCGCGCACTCCGAGTTGGTCGCCAACTTTCAGACCGTGAAGGGCGTCGGTGACAGAGCCCGCGCTGCGCACGGTGACTTCAAACGTGTCAGTGCCGTCTCGAGGAGAGGCTAGACAGAAGGGGGCCTCGCCTACGCCGAAGACGGACACTTCTACGAACTGCCCAGGCCGGTACTGGAAGGCCTCCCAGCGGGCCGGGTCGACGAAGCGAAGGCCGAAGGTCCTCGTGTCGTAGGTCTCGTCCCGAATGCTGGCGATTTCCGCTAGATCAGGCAGGTAGGCGTTCTGCATCATATCGCTCCGCGGCGAATCCTAGCTGTGACCGTCGGCATGTCGTTGCTGCCGAGGCAAGCTGTTATGCAGCGGCCGCACCCAACACAGCCATGAGCCTCAAGCTCCTTTGCGAACTGATAGCTCAACTTGTGGAAAAAGCGTGCCTTGACGCGATCTCTTCGCTGAGCACGAGGGTTGTGCCCGCTGGCCTCGAGCGTGTAGCAGGAATACAGACAGCTGTCCCACAGCCGCTCGCGATGGCCGTTCTCTCCCTCGGGCCAGTCGGCGACGAGAAAACAGGTGCAGGTGGGACATACGAAGGAGCACCCACCACATTCCAGGCAGCGGTCCGCCATGCCATCCCACAGCTCATCTGGGACCCGGTCGAAGGTCACCTTGCGCAGGGCGGCAGCGAAATAGGCCTTGTGCTCCTCAAAGCGGTCGTCCACATCCTTCTCAATATCTCGCCGTGCCCGGATCAGCTCGTCCGGCGCCCCGGCAAAGAGGTGTTCGGCCGGAGCAATGAGGGATCTCCCCTTCTCCGTGCCGACTTCAACCAGGTAGTCGTCCGACAACTTGGTCAGCTGAAGATCGTATCCACTCTCGAGAAAAGGCCCGGCGTCCGCACATACGCAGAAGCAGTCCTCTCCCGGCTCGCCACAGGTCAGGGACACCAGCGCGCTGTGCTGCCGCCGCGTCATATAGTAGATGTCCTCTGGCTCGCGGCTGAAGACCCGGTCCAGGAAGAGCACCCCCGACACGTCGCAAGGGCGAACCGCAAGGAAGATGCGGTCCGTCTCGTCATACGTCGGCTCGAGCTGCAGCCCGTTGCTGCCCGGCCTTCGCCAACGCAGAAGCTCCTCGGTCTGCGGGAAAAGGAACCGCTTCAGCGGATTGATGCTGGAGCTGTAGTCCCAGGCGACCTGGCTCGGATCTTCCACCACGTCATAGGCCGTATCCCCGCCGTGGACCGTCCGCGGCGCGATGACCTGGGCTTGCTTGAGAAGCTGCCCCACCCACTCAGCAAGCCTGGATCTCGTAATCACATAGGCAGCGGGTTGGCTCATCAACATCCTCCAACTGCGGCCGACTTCGCGTCGCAGCAAACTCTCGCTATGCTCTGTCCACCGTCAACACCGACTCGGGGCTCGAAGACCAGACCCTCAAGCCTCCTCGACACTCACAGCCACCGGGCGCAACACCGGCACCCCGGTCTCGGGGTCCGTAGCCGCGGGGAGCACTACGGCGGCGGCCTCTCTCATCACAGCCGGGAGCGCAATCACCCCCGCGCGCACCGCGTCGCTCACGTGTACGGTCGCCTCGACCTCCCCAGTCCGGGAGCGCACACGGACCCGAGAGCCCTCTCGCAGCCCGCGCTCCTGGCAGTCCGCTCGGCTCATCCACAGCTCGGGAAGTTGCCCGCGCCGATCTGCTCCCTGCTGCCGTCTGATCCCGACCGCGTTGACGACGAACTTGTCGGCCGCCCACGCACCTAGACTCTGATCGCCGACAAGCACGAAGGGGTACTCGTCGTCCACGGCCGGCGCTGCGGGCCGTGAGACTGAGGCCGGTCCCTCCTCGTCGTCCCTGGAGCCGAAGTCCGCGCGGTCGGCCGCGACTGCGCCGTCGAGCGACCAGCGCACACCCCACTCTTCATCCAGTCGTTGGTAGGAGATCTCCGAGTAGATCGGTGCCAGCTTGGCGATCTCATCCATCACCTTCGAGGGCGAGTCGTACTCCATGGGCCGGCCGAGGCGACGCGACAGATCGCAGAGAATCTCCCAGTCCTGCCGGGCTTCGCCCGGCGGGTCACTGGCTCGCCTGACCCGCTGCACTCGCCGGTCCGTGCTCGTGAACGTTCCGTCCTTCTCAGCGAAGCTTGCCCCCGGGAGCACAACGTCGGCTGCCTCGGCGGTGGGCGTGAGGAAGATATCCTGAACGACCAGGAAGTCGATGTCGCTAAGGGCCTCGCGAGTCGCGCCCACATCGGGCAAGCTCGACACTGGATCGTCGCCCATCACGAAGAGCGCACCGACCCGTCCCAGCATCTCCCACGATGGCTGCCCAGCTTCGCTGGGCAGCGGCGCTCCCCACGCCTCAGCGAACTTCGCTCGAGTGGCCTCTTCACTCACCGGCTGGTACCCGGCGAGGAAGTAGGGAACGACACCCATGTCGCGGGCGCCCTGGAAGTTGCAGTAGCTGCTGAGCCACAGCAGGGGGCACCACGAGTCCTCGGCCCCGGCCGCTTTGCCGAAGGCAGAGAGGGCCATGAGTGTATCTGCTCCCTGCGGTCCGAGGCTTGCCACCCGCGTGTAGATGACGAGAGGTTTGCCCGCGGCCGCGAGGGCCTCTCCCGCTCGTATCACGTCGCTCGCTGGCACGCCGGTGGCGACCTCCGTCTGATCGGGAGTGCAGTTGGCGACCATCGCCGCCAGACTGTCTCCTTCGGGCGGCTCTGCCTTTGCGAGCGCAACATGAAGCAGCCCAGCCGCGAGCTGAAGCTCGCTTCCCGGCCCTGGCGCGAGGCGGATCTCCGCCACCTCGGCAAGCTGACCTGCGCGAGCCGCGACCGCGATGACGGGAATTCCGCGCTCTGCGGCGTCGAGCACGCGCGCGGCCGCGGCGGGATGTTCCTCCACGGGATCGCTCTGCCATAGGAACACCAGATCGGCCGCATCGATGTCATCGAGGCCGGCCCCGCAGAGACTCAGGTGGCGGTACTTCGGGAGGTCGAAGAGGCCGGGCAGCGCGTCGAGCCGCGCGCTGAAGTCGACGTTGTTGGTCCCAATGGCGGAGCGGGCCAGCTTGGCGAGCAGGTAGTTCTCTTCGTTGGTCGCACGGGCGGATCCCAGCACGCCGACACCGGCTTGGTTCTTGGCGGCCAAGAATCGCTCAGCCACGAGAGAGAGGGCCTGGTCCCAGCTCGCCTCCTCAAGCGACGAGCCTCGGCGTATCAGCGGCCTACGCAATCGTCCCGGGCTGGCGGCCAGTTCGTGGGCATGCCAGCCCTTCGCGCAGAGCCGGCCTTGCCCCACCGGATGACCGGTGCTCGCCGTTGTCCCCAGCAGTTTGTGGCCCTCTACCTGCAGATAGAGCCCACAACCACAGCCACAGTAAGGGCAGGTAGTCAGCACATGAGGCATCAATTCCCTCACAAGGCGCGATATGCTATTCCGAATCTGCTGGCAGAGCCCTGGCTCTGTGACAGCAGGCACTGCGCTCGAGGCAACCCCTACGTGTGAACGAATCCCTACTGGAAACCGCTAGTGCGGCACGGGAACTGCTGTACGACTCCTTCTCAAGACGCCTGAGGTCAATCGCCCATCCATCTCAGCGTGGTATCAGGCTCGGCACGAACCGGATCGGCGAGTTAGTGATCTTTGTCACAATGTCGCGGCTCATGTTACACACTTCTGCAGATTTGTCAACCCCGTGCCTCAGAAAGTCGGCTGCCAGCCCTTAGGGGTGCCCGAAGTTCCTATCGGCTACGACCCCACGCCACGCCATCCATCAGTTCCGGGTGAGGTCTGCTCCCAATTTCACACAGTCAACTACCTTCGGCAACTCCGCGCTGTCGCTCTGCACCTGCTCCCCAGCCAGCGCCGCGACAAGATCGACGACTGGCACCCAGGTCGTCGCCAGATAGCCAACCATCGCCTCCGTCGCATCCCGATTGGCCACCTCGATGAGTCGCCGCACCGCGCCAACCTCGTTCCAGCCTGCAGGCCAGACGCGGAAGCCCTTTTCCTGGAAGTGCCTGACCGAGGGGTAGTCGTCCTGCTCCATCACCTCGTAGTGCCAGTCGCACATGACGATGTCTCGCGGGACCATATCGATGGCGCCTTCGGTGTCGTTATTGCTCCGCTCCCACATGTTGTAGCCGATCGACGGCGGCAGGAGCCGATCCCCCCACATCATCATCTCGAGGCCGCGCTTGCCCACGACGTGGCCGTGGATGTCGTTGACGGCCTTCGCGAACAGCTCCGAGTTCGCCGTGCCTTTGCACCGCGGGCACTCGCCAAGCACGAAGACTTCATCCATCCCGACGTGGAAGTGCTCGGCGCCAAAGGCCTCCACCAACTCGTCGATGAGGTCGAAGACGATTCCGTAGACCTTCGGCCGGTTAGGGCACCAGCTGTAGAAGTTGTGGAACTCGAACGCGTCCATGTCCATGTCCGGCGCTTCGTTGAACTCGGGGTGCGCCCGCAGCAGAGCGTGCGGCTTGTCCTTGAACGACTGGTGTCCCAGGCAGTTGTACTCCGGCACAAGTGTCAGGCCGTTCTCGCGGGCGAGCTTCGCCAGACGTCGGGCGTCGGCTGCGTCCATGAAGTCCGGCTCAGCGGCCTCGGGATGGCTCTGGTAGGCGAAGTGGCCGGTCACTCCGAGGACGACCCAGTTGAATCCCAGGCGAGGCGCGATCTCGCCGAGAAGGCGTTCCACCGCCCTGACTGCGCCGCGCGGTCCGCATCCCACGTGAATCCCTCTGCGCTCCATATCCCTTCTGCCTCCCCATCACCACTTCGTCCCCCTCCGGCGCGCCCCCCTCAACCGACAAGATCCCGCTCGGCCCTGGCATAGATGGCGTTCACTTCTCGCAGAAGATCCGACGGCAGCTCGTAGTCGTGCTTCGCCACGCGCTCCCGCGCCATCTCTTTGGCCCGACCTCGCATGTCGGGCGCACCGGCGCCGAGCCATCCCGCCAGCGACCGGCGCTCGAATAGCCCCGGCAGCCAGTACTCCTCCCGGTAGCGGGACAGCGTGGTGTCGAGCGCCAGGAATCCCCGCTCTAGGCCGGAGGCCACCTCCATCACGGCGGCAGCGGGGTGGCAGTCCCCATCGATCCCGGCGACGAGCCGCTCGGCATAGTCGCGCAGTTCGCAGTCGATCACCAATTGCTCGGCACTGAAGACCTCGTCGAGGGAGAGCGTGCCCGCCCCACCGAACTCGCAGGCGCCCATAAGCGCGCCGGAGATCATCCCCGCCATCTTCTCCGCGGCTGCCTGGGAGCCCGGCAGCTTGGCCTGGCTGCGGATGGCACCGTGCGGCGGCCCCGGCTCGCGGCCATGGCAGAACGCGTTGAGCTCCTGGCACGCCCAGCGGAAGAGCAAATCTTCCGGCCCGCCAAAGCTCATCGCCATTCCGCGCAGGTCGAATGCCATTGCGCCCACCGACCAGCTCACCGGGAATCCTGTGACCGCGCGCAGTACGATCGCTGAGCCCATGACCTCCGCCACCCCAAGCGCCAGCGCGTCTGCGATCCTGACGGGCGCCGTCGCGCCGACGGAGGACATGTTGCTCGTGTGGATCCGCTCCAGCCGGTCGAGAACGCTGAGCACCGATGTCAGCGACTCGGCGCCGATAGTGAGTGGACTCACCACATAGACCGGGAGGGATCGCACCGGCCGTCCCAGCACCTCCGCCATGTCCATGACGTATGGCAGCGATTCCACCCACTTGGGGTCAACCGGCACGCTGCCCTCCCGGCAGTACTGTGCCTGGATCTTGTACTGCAGGATCGTCTGGAGGTGAATGGGAACGTCGGCCGGGCATCCGGGCACGTGTCCGATGACTCTCTGCTCGCGCATGCTGTCGACGAGCTTCGCAGCCTCGGCCAAGCGCGCTTCTGTGTAGGGTACGACCGTGTCCGTGTCGAGATCATGCACATGGGTGGGATACTGGCACGTGACTAGCCGAAAGGCGGGGACCTCCTCAGCCTGGGCCGGCGAGCCATCGACACCGGCGGATCGCGCTTCCTCGGCGCATTCCGCGACAGCAGCGCGGTCGGGGAAGACGCGCTGTCCGTCTACCCGAAGGCCCGCCCGCTGTGCGGCATCGAGCGTCTCCAGATGGAGGACGCGCAGGCCGTGCTCGGCCAGAATGCGGCGCCCGGCTTCACATATCTTCTCGAGCTGCTCAGATGTGAGCAGCCGGGGTCGTTGACCGCTTATCGCACGCTTGCTCACGTGTGCTCCCTCCTGACGGGGCGCTCACCTGCGCCCCGAGATCTGGCCGCGCGGTCATACCTCGCCGCGAGTTGCCAGCGCCACCGCTGTCCAAACGCCCACGTTCATCATATCCCCCACTATCAGGCCGATGGCCAGGGGAACCGTCACTCGGTAGAGGCGAAGGCCGCCGTACCGAATGACGAGCGACTTCAGCGCCCAGCCGATGAAGAATGGCATGTAGTTCCAGTGTGCTCCCCAGGTGTTGGCTGCTATGTACCCCAGCGGGTGGAATGGCCACCACCAGAAGCGCAGGCGCATCATCCCGAGGAACACCACCACTGCGCCGCCCGCGAGGAAGGCGATGATGCCGCCTGTGATCCTGCCGCCGACACCCGGATCAGAGAGCCAGTTGGCGACCCGGCCGCCCGCGTTGAGCGTCTGCCAGGAGAAGTTGGTGTAGCTCAAGGCGCGGTTGAAGCCCATGAAGCCATGCTGGTACATCATCGTCATGGTCATGTAAGTTGACGCCAAGAGGGCAAGGAGGAAGACGCCTCCGATGGCCGCCAGCAGACGCCGGGAGTTTAGGCGCCCAGAATCCGCTACCTTGAACGAATCCATGACGCTCCCCGGCAGGGCCTCGAACGAGAGGCCTGTCCCGGACTGGAAGGACCAGTGAGCCGAGACGAGAGTGACGAGCTCAGCGCGCCGGAATGCGTTGGACCCGATCGTGCCCGTCAGCAACTCCTGGAGTTCGATCGGATAGCAGAGGAAGCCCAGTCCGGCCTCCGCCCGGAGACGGGCCATGAGAGTGAAGTAGCCCACCAGTGCGCCCATGAACAGGAGCCCGAAGGCGAGCCGGCACCCCGCGAGCCAGCAGAAGTACAGCAGTCCCGCGAAGGAGAGGGCAAACGCCGCCAATGCCCAGCGATAGGTGACCGGCTCCTCCACTGCATCGTACGCGCCCCGGCGCCCGAAGGCGATGCGGACCACCTGGAACACATAACGGCGCGAGGTCCACAGAATGAGTGCAAGCAGCGTGAAGGCGGCGCCGCCGCCCTGGAAGTAGGGGGCGGGGAACTCTGGGCCATACCACTCTGAGGGCAATTGCGGCGTGGCCCCGTTGAGCACAGCAATCACGTGGAGCGCCAG
The DNA here is from genome assembly GCA_029821875.1 of Candidatus Hebobacterum abditum. Lineage (GTDB taxonomy): Bacteria > Armatimonadota > Hebobacteria > Hebobacterales > Hebobacteraceae > Hebobacterum > Hebobacterum abditum. The sequence goes on from JALGXW010000006.1 coordinate 40,495, forward strand.
CCGGACGAGCCAGAAGAACCATACCGAGAAGGACAGCTCGCGCGGCACCAGGTAGGCGATGGCGATCATCCACGGCCATAGCACCATCTCGACGGCGCCGAGGCCGGCCCACGGGCCGACCCTCTGCCAACGGACGATGGGCACCGGCCCCAGAGGGATGGTCGGGATGGACGGCACTCGCTGCGCCAGGCTGTTGACGAAGCTGATCCCCAGGGAGATGGCAACGCCGACCCAGAAGACCCAGCTTACCGGCAGCCTCCCGGCTCGCTCCGTCCCACCTCCTCGCGGCTCGTCCACCATCTGAAGGGGGATCTGTGCGAGCGGGAAGCTGAGCCTCTCGTGGCTCACCCACTGCCGCCGGAAGATGACCATCAGGGAAACGGCCGCGGTGAACATGAGGACAATCAGGGTCCATAGCGCGCCCAACGGCACCCACCAGGCCGACCACGGGACGCCGGGCGCGCCCTGGAAGTAGCCGTCGACAACGTCGAAGTCGCTCGGCGCAAACCAAGTCGGCACATATTCGAGGAACAAGGGCTCCCAGTGAGGATGCGTTCGCGCCATGTAATGGAGGGCGATGTTCCGGGACAGGGCGATCGGGAAGAGCCCGTGGCCGATCACGGCGCCGCCGACGAGGACGAGCGAGTAGATCGTCAGGAGCTCGCGACGTGTGAGTCCGCTCCGGCGGAGCGGCGGGAGGCTCATGAGAGCGGTAAGGAGCAACAGAACGACTATGGGCGCCATTGCCGGGACGCCCGACGTGACATCGGGAACGCGATACCAGAGTATCTCCACGTAGAAGGCGAGCGGCGCGAGGATCATGAGGATCGCGTAGGCCAACAGGACGCCGCGAAGCGTCACACCCCCGTTCCGCTCGGTTGTCCCCGGATGACTCACTCGAGCATCTCGCCCGGCCTGCCTGAGCGCGGCCGCTACCCACTTCAACACGCGCCTTCGATGGTTCCTTCAGCCATGTTCGTGGGACGTCAGACTGCCGCGAACGCACCATCCAGTGCGCTTCGGGGCCAGGGCGAGCAGACTCTCAACTGCTGGTAGATCGGCAAGACCGTCAACAGGGATTCGGCCCCGAACACCAAACGAAGATCCATCACCACCAGGGCGCGCTGGGGAGGCAGACGCTGACGATCAAACGCTTGTGTAGAGTGACATTCTGGCTTGTGTGTTCGGCTCTCGCATCGGCCGGCGCCTTCTGCGCGCCGGTAGGCCCCCTTGATGTGTCTGGCCGAGCGCAGACAGGACCCAGTCTGTTCGAGGTTGAGCTGCCCGCAGGCTTCGCCACCCTCGACCGCGATACGGCCGATGTCACAGGCGATGGCATACTGGACATAATCTGCTTGGCCGGCAGGAAAGAGTCGCCTACCGACCTCTACAGCCAGGAGACACTCGTGCTCGTGAAGGACGGGAACTCTGGCAAGCAACTGCAGATCCCCCCGGGCCCGCTCTCCGGCGCCTACGAGGGAACAGTCTTCCTCGGAGACTTCAATGGCGATCACGTCTCGGACCTGCTCGTCAGTCTGCCAGCCGGCGGGAGCGGGGGGCTGGTGCTCTACAGCGTGCTCTCCTGCGCGGGCGGCGCGCCTCAGGTTCTGTTGGATCAGCGATGGCTGAGCCAGGGGCCTCAGTTCGACGTGCGCTTCGAGGACGGCTTCCGGACACGTGTGTCGAACCACGAACTCAGACGCTCGTTCGCGCTGGAACTGCCAGACCCCAAGCAGCGATACGTCGAGATGGGCGTCTACGACGCACAGGGCCAGCTCTTGAAAGCTACGTCTGGCGTGTGCGACGCCTACTCGCTCCTACAGCCCCAAGACCTGGACCGCGACGGGATATTCGAGCTTGTCGGCTTCCAGTCGATATGGGGGCTGTACCACGCCGACACCATCGGCATCGCCAGATCGGTGTGGCGATGGCGGGACCAAGGCTGGGAGTTGCGGACCCTCACGGTGACGAGGCCCGAGATGGCATATCTGGGGTCCTATGAGACGCCGTTGAGCGAACTCCTGCGGCACCATCGCCGGATCACATTGACACTGCGGGCGGATGGGGCCGCGTATGTGACGCTGCAGTCCCGGCGCGTCGGCGCCACCGAGGTGGACGACCAAGCGTGGACTGGCAGGTGGCGCTACCAGGATGACGGCACAGTCGCCGTCGAGCCCGCGGCCGAGAGCGGCACGCCGGGCGACGAGGCCCTCCAGCTCAGACTGCGAGGAGATGAGCTGATTGTCACGGCGACCGACCCGGGCACGTACGGCTTCGATGAGATCGTACTGACGAGGATCCCAAGGCAGCCGCCGGCCGTCACAGAGCGACCTGCCCCCGGCCACACATTCCACGGTGAACTCGCGCTGGGTCCGGAGGCGCGAGTCGTGACGCTGTGCGGCACCGACCAGAAGGCATGGGTCACCGACCGGACAGGCGAGCTCTGGGATATCTACGAACGACTCGCCGGCGACTCCTACGAGCAAGTGTTCGTGGAGGTGCGTGGGCTCGTCGCCCCACCTGTTATGCGGGGCGTCGGGTCCGCCTACCCACATCACATCGTTGTGACGGAGGTGCGCCGCGCGGCGAGCGAAGGGTATGGGTGCGAGGAGGACCTGCGCGGGGTCGAGTTCCGCGCCTTTGGTACCGAGCCGTTCTGGGACCTGACGATATCGGAGAAGGGGATGCGCTTCTTCGAGCTGAGCGGCAGCCTGCGACAGTTTCCCTACGTGCGACCGAACGTCTCCGATGGGCGGTGGGTGTACTACTCAGCCCGTGACGGCTCCGATGACGACTGGATCATCGTGATCCTCGATGAGGAGAGATGTGCGGACGACATGTCGGGGGCGCACTTCAGCTTCTCAGCCCACGTCATCTTGGGAGAGCAGCACTACCGGGGATGCGGCCGGGAGGGATTCCACCCGTCGGAGTAGCGGCCCTCGGCCTGCCTCCGTGACGTCAGCCCGACAGCGACCGGATCAGCCCCAGGTCGAGGTCGCCCTTCTGACCCCAGCCCTTCTGGCCCGGATCGATCTTCGGCCGGAACTTCTCGTACAGCTCGTAGGCGACCTCGGCCAGCTCCTTTGGCGTGTACGACTTGGCGAGGTCGGCCATGGCATCGCGAACCGCGTCGAGATCGTCGCCGAACTTGCCGCTGAGGTATCGCTCGGCCTTGGCCGGATCGACCGGCTTGTCGCGAACCACCGCGCGCACGCCGTCCTCGGTTCGCTTCGCCGGCACAGGCCGGCCCACGACCTCCACCCAGAACTCCTCGCCCAGCCCAACCTTCTTCGGCGGGCCTCCCCTCTCCGGTTTCTTGGGCTCACCAAACACCCCGAGCCGCCGGCCCTTGGACTGAGCGTTGAGTCCGGCCACCGCTCGGCCGAGGCTCAGGGCCTCCTCCCAGCCGTAGCCCATTCGCTGAGCCACGACCGCCCCCCACAGCGTGAGCACAGGCGCCCTGTTGATCTTGACGGTCTTCGCGGCCATCGCGAGCCTTCTTGTGTGAGACCGCTCGGATTCCTGCTGCCGGCTGTCCCCATCCTGCGACGCCCGGCGCGCACGGACTGTAGGTACGAGGCGCCCCTCTGCTGAAGAGGATGCGGTGACCGACTCACACTGAACCTGCCCACGAAAGGAGCGCTCGATGGCGACCACCGATAACCTGCGCGAGGCCTTCGCCGGCGAGAGCCAGGCGAATCGCACTTACCTTGCCTTCGCGAAGAAGGCCGACGAGGAGGGCTATCCCCAGATCGCAAGGCTCTTCAGGGCCGCCGCGGCAGCAGAGACCGTTCACGCGCACGCTCACCTCGCGGTCCTCGGCGGCGTGAAGAGCACGGCCGACAACCTGCAGACAGCGGCCGGCGGCGAGGCGCATGAGTTCAAGGAGATGTATCCCGGCTTCGTGTCAGAGGCCGAAGCCGAAGGGAACGAGGCGGCCGTGATGTCGTTCAAGAACGCGCTGGCGGTCGAGGAGATCCATCACGGCCTGTATAACGAGGCCGCCGCGAGCCTCAAGGCCGGCAGCGACCTGCCAGAGGCGGCCATCTTCGTCTGCAGCGTATGCGGGAACACGGTGCCAGGAGAGCCGCCCAACAGATGCCCCGTCTGCGGCACGCCGAAGTCCGGATTCTGGGAGATCGAGTAGCAACGCCCGAAAGGAGGGGTTCGGTGCCAAGAGCAATCCGCATTACCGCCGGTGACGTTGAGGTGCGGGCCGAGCTGAACGACACGGAGACAGCGCGCATGATCGGCGACGCGCTGCCGATCGAAGGCACGGCCAACACCTGGGGCGATGAGATCTACTTCGAGATACCGGTGCCGTGCGGGCCGGAGAATCCGCGGGCGGTGGTGGAGATGGGCGATCTGGCCTACTGGCCCCCGGGCACTGCCTTCTGCATCTTCTTCGGCCCGACGCCCGCCTCCAGCGGCAACGAGATCAGGCCTGCCAGCGCGGTAAACCTGGTGGGCAAGGTCCAGGGCGACGCGACGGTTCTCAAGTCTGTTCGCTCCGGCGCGCCGGTGAAGATCGAGGCACTATAGGCAACAGGGAGATCGCGATGGAACGCGTGCCACTCGGTGGTTCCGGCATCGAGGTCACGAGGCTCTGCCTCGGGGCGTGGAACATGGGCGGCCAGAAGGGATGGGGGCCGGAGAGCGAGGAGGTCGCCGTCTCGCTCATCCACCACGTCCTCGACAGCGGCTGCAGCTTCATCGACACGGCCCGGGGCTATGGCCGGGGCAAGTCCGAGGAGATCGTCGGCAAGGGCGTCAAAGGCCGGCGCGACCAGGTCGTCATCGCCACCAAGATGCTGCAGTGCCCGCCGGAGGACGTCGGCCCCAACATCGAGGCAAGCCTGAAGTGCCTCGGCACGGACTACGTCGATCTCTACATCTGCCACTGGCCGGTGCCGAGCCTGCCGCTGGACCCGTTCTTCGAGGAGATGGTGCGCCAGCGCGAGGCCGGCAATATCCGCGCCATCGGCGTCTCGAACTTCAACCGGAAGCAGATGGAGACGGCGGCGAGGTACGGCGTCGTCAGCCTGCAGCCGCCCTTCTCTATCCTGTGGCGTGTGGCCGACGATGTGGTCGACTTCTGCCGCGGGAACGGCGTCGCCGTGACGCCCTACTCTCCGCTTGCGCAGGGCCTGCTCACCGGACGCTACACGCGGGAGTCGGCCAAGAGCCCCGGCGGGCCGCGGGAGAGCAATGTGCTGTTCTCCGAGGACGTGCTCCCGGATTCGCTGAAGGTCGCTGCCGAGGTGGATCGGATCGCCGATGAGATGGGCTGCACCTCGGCCCAGGTCGCCCTCGCCTGGGTGCTTCAGACGCCCGGGATCACCTGCGCGCTGGTGGGCGCCAGCCGCCCGTCGCAGTGGGACGAGAACGCCGGCGCACTCGACCTCACCCTGAGCGACGACGACTACCGCACCCTCGACGACGCGGGCAAAGCCGTCTGGACCCGCTTCGATCCCGAGGACGCTCTCTGGGGCTGGAAGCCGACGTAGGCACGCGTGGCCGTGACAGTATGGCCCAGAGTCAGCAGATGAGGCCCTCCCGAGCCTGTCAGGGAAAGGAGCCTGTTGGTGACGTACAAGAAGGTAGAGATGCCCGATAAGCCCGACGATCAGGAGGCGTTTGCCGCGATCACACGGGTTATAAACGCATGGGATCCGCAAGCGCTTATAGCGCAAGGAGCGCCGGAGGACGAGTACGAAGCGGAGGCGCGCGACATCTGTAATACGCTGACCGCTGGGCACATCGGATCTGAACAGGAGTTGGCGATCTACATCGCCACTGTCTTCGAGAAGTGGTTCGGAGAGCACTTCGCGGTCGGGACATGCGCCTTCTCAGCGCATCTCATCTGGGCTTGGTGGCAGGAGCACAGGGGGAAGACCGCGTCTGAGTAGCACTGCCGCGGCTTCGGCCCAACGTGGGGGAGTATCGCCGATCCCTCGGCGATGCCACAATTGGGGGCACCGTTGGAGGGGTGCGTGCTCCTCGGGTTGGCGGCAAGTCACCGATGGGAGCACGAAGGCTGGTGGTCTGATGGCTGTGACGTTCCCACTGTATGTCACTGACGTAGACTTGACCGCCGCCGAGCTATTCTCTGTGCAGTCTTTCGAGGCCGCAGAAAGCGGGGAGCTTAGCGAGGACAATATCACGTTCGGCGACTTCCTGATCTGGGATGCAAATGGCTTCAGGGTGAACGCCACAGTCGAACCTAGGGGACCCCATTGGCTCAAGCTCACCTCAACAGGTATCCAGGACATGCAGGGACTCCTTGAGGCGCTCAGCAGATATGCCACGGCTGTGGGACTGGGGCCGGAGGCGATCGAGGGTCTGGGCCCGGGGGAAGCTCTGAGAACGATCGAAGAGCGAGAGAAGCAGCAACTTCAGGAAGATCGCCAGAAACGGCGGTGGTACCAGTTCTGGCGAGGGGGCTGATCTACGCTCTTCGCCGCAACCGCGTGAGGCCGCTGTGCCGATCCCTGGGGAATTCCACAGCCAGGCGCAAGGGCCTACTCACGCGAGGTCGGCCGCTTCAGGCGCTCGTCGCCCCAGCGTTCGGCGGCGGCGTTGATGTTTCGACGCCATTCCTCTCGCATCTCCCGTATGCCGGGGGTGCTCGCCTCGCCGTAGCTCAGACGGTCGAGGAACTCGACGACATCGCCCATCCGCCCCGCGATGAGGTTCACGGCGACCGGCCTAGTCGGGCCCTCGTCGGCCCAGTGGTGGGAGTGAATGAGCCGGTCGATGAGGATCATCTTCTCCCGCGGCGACCGCGCCGCGCCGAAGCCCCGCATGTACTCCTCCATGGCGGCAATCACGGGCTCCGCGCCACTGAGCTGCTTGTGCCGGATCGTCTCCAGGTACGCGCCCCAGGTCGTCTCCCACCCGCACCCCTCACACAGGAGCCGCGCCGCCTTCTGCCAGTTGTGAGGGATGACGGTCTTGCACCGCGGACAGGCCGCCCGCCCCCGGTGAGCCTCGACGGCCGTGATGAAGCTCTCGCACCGCGCGAGCAGGCCGAATCCCACGTCGTCGATCAAATCCTCGTCGTAGATGCCCTTCGCGTCGGTCTCGTAGAGCTGTTGGATCTTGCGCTTGGGCACCCGCGAGGCCCAGCGTATCTCGGCCGCCCCGTCCACGGCTTCGTTGTCGTTCTCTGTCACCGCGCTGTGCTCGCCAGTCCGCGCGCTACTCCGGCGGAAAGCCCTCTGGCAGCCAATCGGGCAGATCGGAAATGGAATCCCTCGCCGCCTGAGACGTCGGTATCCCCCAAGCTTCGAAGAACGGACCCAGGTCGCGGCCGACGGTGCGAGAGAACCGCACCAGCCACTGATCGCGCTTCTCGTCATCGTTCTTCGGTCGTTCCTCATCCGGCAGATCGCGATACTCGGCGAAGACCCGCCTGAAGGCGTCCCAGCCGAAGCCGTCTATGAGCTGCGAGTACATGATGAGACCCAGGAACGGCGACGCCTTCCACTTCTCGAAGTCCGCGCCGTCAGCGAGATGCTTTCTCGTCTGCTCTGTCTGCCACTCAGGTGTGAGTTGCTCGCGCGTCTCGTGTATCGGGATGCCGCAGACCATCTCATACGAGTAGAGGGAGAACAGATTGCACGTCACCTCGCCGGTGCCGTTGAACGTCCAGTGGCCGGACTGGTGGTTGTGCCCAAGCTCGTGGAAGAAACCCCAGCCACCTCCGCCCTGCTGGTCGCCGCATATCCTGTCGGGCTCGACCACCAACTCGACCGCGTCGAGGTGGGTCATGATCGGATAGCCGGCGTGCATGTAGCCGGCGCTGATCTGCTCGTCGGCCACCATTCGCTCGGGCCGCTCCCGCGGTGGCAGCGCGGCCAGCTCGGCATCGGCGTCGAGCACGCCGTCCCAGAACTGCACGACGCCCTCCGGATCATCGAGCTCGCGCACCGCCGACGAGGGGACGGTGATGATGACGGTGTCGCCCTGGAGCTCGGCCCATGGAGCGGGGAGATGCCGGATGCGCTTCTTCCATTCGCTCGGTTCGGTCTCGCCCCGTGAGTAGTAGGGGGCTTCGACCGCGTTGCGGAGGGTGATCTCCACGAGGCCTGTCTCGCAGTCCTTAGGGACCTCGACGTAGAGCAGGCCGCCGAAGGCGCTGGCGGCGCGGGTGAGAGGAGCTTCCAGCGCGAAGGAGCTGGTGATCTCCGGCACGCGGCGCCACTGCGGCAGGTGCCAGGTCCTGTCCGAGTGAGCGCCGATGCGGAGACGGAGTTCGCCGTCCGCCGCGGGCGGGACCTCTGCCTCAATGACCTCGCCGGGTGCAGCGTAGAGGCCGGTACTATGCCATCCGGGAACAGAGCAGTCGATCTCACACGAGCGGCTGACCCTAGGCGCGTCCTTGGGCACGGCCCCCGGGAACTGGCTGGATGCTGGGTGGGCCTCGATCTCGTCGGGCGACAGCCTCTTCATCTCTCCGACCTGATGCACGAGCAGGAGGCGGGACAGCGGCTGCTCCGCGGTGACCGGGTTGCCCTTCATGTCCGAGAAGTCGGCCTGGTGGCCGCCGAGGAGGGACTTGATCTCTGGCAACGCCCGTTGGTCGGTGTCCGGCAGTGTGGTCAGGGCGCGACTGAGAGTGTGTGCCTCTTGAGCCACCTCTTCCGGGCTCTGCTCTTCGGGGCTCGCCACATATTCGCTCATGACCTCGAGCGCGACGCTCGCGTGGCAGAGTCTGGCTTCGGGCGCGCTGCCGAGATAGGTCTCATCCCGCGGTCGCCCGAGGTCGCCCTCCGCCCAGTAGATGCCGGCCTCTGCGAACAGCACGTTGCCGGGATGCTGAGCCAGGTCCTCGCCCGGGTTCTCGTCGACCCAGTCACCGCCTTTGCCGGCGGCGAGCACGCCGCCCCCGCCCCTGAGGTACCTCCTCACGGCGGCGGCCTCGGCCTCGCCAAGGTCGGATAGGTTCAGACAGACAACGTCGAGCTTGGCCAAGCGGTGATGCCAGCCGCGGGCCTGGAGGTCGTCTGCCGTGACGCCCTGCTCGCGGAGGAACTGCAGCAAGTCGGGCGCGCCCCGCACGCCGACTAGCAGTTGCGCCAGCTCGCCCTCAGACTCGTGGGCCGCCGCCCAGCGAACCGCGTTGAGGATCAGCCTTCCGCCGTCGGCCGCGCCGACGGCATCCGCGCCGAAGTAGCCCGGATGGCCGAAGGCCACCGCCCGGCCTTTGCCGAGGCTGGCCGCCGCCACGACTGGCTCTCGCAGGTCATGCTCTGCGCCGAGCACGACCGGGAAGGCGGCCTCCCCGGTCACGACCAGTGGGCCTATGCAGCAGGGAAGGGATATCTCCTTTACTCCTTCGAGCAGTTCTGCTACTTCCTCCGGTTCTGCCGATGCGGCCTGGGACGGCGGGAAGAATGCTGCAAGGACAGCGACCACGACGATTGCGCGCGCGAGATCTCTCATGAGGTCGACCCCTCTCGGCGTGAGCTTCGGTGTTGCTCTCACTTCGGCCCGCGTCCGCGTGCCCCTTCCCAAGCGCCGGGGCAGCCGTTCCGATGAAGGAATCCGCCGGGGAGCGCCGCAAGACTCCAGCGTGGTTCGCGGCTCGGCACATGCGAACTCGGCTAGCGAACGGAGGTAGCAAGCGTGTTGGTGAAGATCGACCTCGACCGCCGTCTCGGGACGATAGATCGCAATATCTACGGGATGTTCATCGAGCACCTCGGTCGCTGCATTTACGGCGGCATCTACGAACCCGGCTCGCCGCTGTCCGAGGAGCGGGGCTTCCGGAAGGATGTGCTCGAGGCCGCCCGCGGCCTTCGCGCTCCCATCTTGCGGTGGCCGGGCGGCAACTTCGTCTCCAACTACCATTGGCTCGATGGGGTGGGACCGAAGGAGCGGCGTCCGGTCCGCCCCGAGCTCGCCTGGAACACGAGCGAGACGAACCAGTTCGGCACAAACGAGTTCATCCAGTACTGCCGCGCGCTCGACACCGAGCCCTACATCTGCGCCAACCTCGGCTCTGGGACGATGGACGAGGCCGCCGCCTGGGTCGAGTACTGCAACCGCGACGATGGGACCTCCTACGCGAAGCTCCGCGCCGAACACGGGGCCGAGCAGCCGCACAACGTAACCTACTGGGGCCTCGGAAACGAGATGTACGGCAACTGGCAGATCGGCCACAAGCCTGCCGAGGACTATGCGAAGTTCGCCCGCGAGTGCGCAAAGGTGATGAAGGCCAACGACCGCTCCATCAAGCTTGTCCTGTGCGGGGGGCAGGTGCTTGGCCACGACCCCGCGGCCTTCCTGGACTGGAACGTCACCGCGCTTCAGAAGTGCGCCGATCTCGTGGACTATGTCGCCTACCACTTCTACTGGGGGCCTGTGCAGGGCCAGGACGCGCACTACTCGAGCCTGGCTCAACCCTATCAGTCGGAGCGGCATCTGCAGTTCCTGTGGCACCTGATAGAGCAGATTCGCCGCGACCGTCGGGTGAAGCATCCGATCCGGATTGCCCTGGACGAGTGGAACGTCTGGTACCGCGTGCACGACAACCAGCTAGAGGAACGTTACGATCTGACGGACGCGCTTTCGGTCGCGATATACCTGAACATGATGAGGCGCAACTGTCAGGCGATAGGCATGGCCAATCTCGCGCAGATGGTGAATGTTATCGCGCCGATCTTCACGAGTCCGGAGCGCATGTTCCTGCAGACGATCTACCACCCACTCCGGCTGGCCGCGGAGAAGAGCGGCAGCACGGCACTCGACGTCCACGTCGAGTGTGACACATATGCGGCCGACTACGTCGGCGTGCCATCGGTGCGCTATCTGGACGCGCTCGCCACGCTGGATGAGTCGGAGAAGAACCTCTATGTCTCCCTCGTCAACCTGAACAAGGACGAACCAGCGGATGTCGAGCTTCTGCTCCAGGAGGCCGAAGTAACGGGCGGCCGCGCTCACATCGTGACCGGCGACGCTCCCGATGCCTACAACGATTTCGGGCAGGAGCGCGTCACGTGCCGAACGGAGGGCATTTCAGACGGCGGAAGCCGGCTCAGCTATCAGCTCCCCCCGCATGCCCACGCCGTGTTGGAGTTCGACCTGCGCTGACGGCAGAGAGCGCGCCGCAGTGCGTGCCGCCACTCCTGGCGCCTAATGCCCCTGCGGGCGGTTTTGTCTTGGGAGGTCATGGGAGGTATGGCCGAGATCGAAGTGTCGCAGTTTCACATTCATGATTTCGAGCTAGAGAGCAACACGCAGCACGCGAACCCGTTCGCGGCACAGCTATCCGCTAGCTTCAGCCACGAGTCCGGCCAACAGATCGAGCACGTGCCGGGCTTCTACGACGGCGAGAGGAAGTGGATCGTTCGCTTCTGCCCTACGCTGGAGGGACTATGGCGCGGGCGCACGGCCTCGGCTGATTCCGACCTCGACGGTCTCGATTTGGGTCCGGTCCGCTGTATCCCGAACGAGAACCCCGCCGTGCATGGGAGGCTGGTGGTCGATCCGCACCACAGCCGCCGCTTCGCGTTCGAGGACGGGACGCAGTTCGTTCCCCTCGGCTTCGAGTGCGACTGGCTGTTCGCAGTCCACCAGGCCGACCCCGCGCGGTTCCGGCAACTGGTCGATCTCATCGCCACACGCGGGTTTGACTACATCGTGACCAACCTTTACGCACATACCGGCTTCGCAGAGCCTACGCCGGGGTGGCACTTTGCGCCGCCAAAGCTGTACCTCTTTGGCGGGACGAACGAGAAGCCCGATCACTCTCGGCTCAACATCGCATTCCTCCGCGACTTCGACCGTATGATGGGCTCTCTGCACGAGAAGGGAATGGTCGTTCACCTGATGATCCAGGTGCAGAACAAACACGTCAGTTGGCCCTCGCGCCGAAGCCAGGAGGACGATCGTTTCTGGCGGTATGTGGTCTCCCGCTATCAGGCCTTCGGGAACCTCGTGTGGGACGTCGGCAAGGAGAGCTACTACCTGCAGCGGGAAGCCGGAACCCACGACTACACGCTCGGCCGGATCTCACTCATCAGAGAGACCGACGCCTACGACCACCTCGTCACGGTGCACGACGCGGCCGGCGATTCGGCGGCCTCAGACTCGCCCGCGGATGTGGCCTGCGACTTCGTCTCCGACCAGGTACATCTCGGCGGCGTCGATCTCTACAACCACGAGGCGATCCGGCGGTTCCAGGAGAGCGGGAAGCCATACATCAACATCGAGTACGGCTACGAGGAAGGTGTCGATGCCATCAACACCTATCGCAGCGAAACGACGCGGCCATGGCAGGACATCCTGCTCTGGACGTACGCCATCTACCTGGGCGGAGCATACCCGTGCTACTACTACACCAACGCCGCCTGGGATGTAGTCAAGTGGGACCCCGAGCCGCCCGGCTGGCAGCGGTACCGCTACCTCGCTGACTTCATTGAGCCGTTTGACTTCAACAAGCTGATTCCAGACAACGAGTTCGTCGATCGTGGCTTCTGCCTCGCCGAGCCCGGCCGGCAGTATCTGGTCTTCCTGCCGGAGGGCGGCGACACGCGCATCGACTTGACGGCCGTGTCGAACGGGCAGGGCGTTGCAGTCGAGTGGATGGACGTCTACACAGGAGAGCGGGCGCGCCGGCCCCTCAAGTCCAAGACCTTCACGACTCTCCTTGCGAACCCCCTCGCCGATCCCTCCAGCCCATGCGTTGTCGCAGTGCGGCTGGCGCCCGGCGCCTAGTCCGCGGGCCTGATCTCCGGCACGGCCTCGCCCCCGCCAGTCCCGGCCCGCAGACCAGCAGCGAGACGCGAAGGCAGCCGTCGTGACAGGAGCGCTTGTACTCTGCACTGCGGGTGCGGAAGTGGCTCCCGTGGTCGCTCGTGTAGACAAGCAGCGTGTGATCGCGAGGGGCCGCTCAGGAGAGCGCCGTATCGGCTCTCCCGCGGTGCTCCGGTGGAGGAGACGGAACGACCCGATGTCGCTTTACGGATGCACTTGCCCGTGCTACACTCCGCGGGCCGGGACTGGCGGGGGCGAAGCCAGACGACCTGGCGACGGTGGTGCCGAGCCGGCCGCTTCTGTCGAGACCATTGTCACCGCCGTGACTCTCAGCGCCTTCGCGAGCTGGAGGTCAGCTTGACCATCCGAGAAGCCATCACACAGGAGGCATGCGATGGAGCGTGAGAAGAGGTGGGGCCGAGAGGCCTCATACGTGGCCGCATTTGCCATCGTCCTTGCCTGCGCGGGGTGCGCCGGCGACCGGGGGAAGTTCGTGGGAACGTGGAGCCTGGATCTCGGCAGAGCCGCAGAGCTCGCGCCGGCCTTCTCCCTAACCTGGACCTTCAGCGAAGACGGCACGGGGCGCATGACGACCACTCAGAGTGTCAACGACACGGGGCCGCAGACGGTCTCGGTGGATTTCGAGTGGAAGCTCGAGGATGACAAGCTGATCGTCTCGATGTCAGACGCCGGGATGGTGACGACGCACACATACGAATTCGATGAGGACGGCGCTCTTCTGCTCAGGATGGGGGGGCAGCCGCCCATGAGATACCTCCGGGTCCGATAGTGGCGGCCGCCCAGCGCGTCCTTTACCCAGCCGTCTGGATCGCCGGCGCAGCTTCGCCCGCCTCCACCATCCGTCGCTTCAGCCTGGCGGCCAGCTCTCCGCGCACCTCTCGGTGCGCCGGGTCTCGCACGAGGTTGTGCCACTCGTACACGTCGGCCTCGAGGTCGTAGAGGAAGTCCTCCACATACAGGTCGCTGTCGCGGAATCCAGGGCGCCCCGCACCGTCCGGCGCCCGCACCGAGTACTTCCACTTCTTCGTCCTGATGGCTCGGCCGCAGTGGCTCTCGCTGATCTGCGCGAACACCTCCTCCGGCCAGTCGGTCGCCGTCCCTTCGACGATGTCCTGCACGGGGCGGCCGCGCATGTGGCCGGGCGGGATCATGCCGCCGGCCCTCACGATAGTAGGCGGCAGATCGATCAGGCTCACCAACTCGCTCACCACCTTCCCGCCTCGGAACCCGGGCCCGTGGAGCAGCAGCGGGATGCGAAGGCAGCTGTCGTGGCAGGAGCGCTTGTACTCCGCGTTCCGGGTGCGGAAGTGGCAGCCGTGGTCGCTCGTGTAGACGAGGAGCGTGTTCTCCCACAGCCCGAGTCGCTCCAGCTCCGCACGAATCCGACCGACGTTCTCGTCGAGGCTGTGGCAGCATCCCAGGTAGTCTGGATACTCCTCGCGCCAGTTGCCTTCGGTGTCCGCTAGATCGCCCGGAACAACAAAGTTCTTGAAGCGCTCCTTCGAGCCGCGCGGTCCCTCGAAGTGGTTGTGGTCGTTCTGGTGGTGTGGCTCGATGTATGATACGAAGAGGAAGAACGGCTTGTCGTCGGTTCGGGCGCGAAGGTACTCGATCACCCAGTCAGTGTGCGCATCTACCCGGTAGCGGCCGGGCGGGAACTCCCTCTTGTTCCCGGCCGCGTCGAACATATGCCCATCGTAACTGTGCGATGTGAATTCGAGCACATCGGAGGCGAGCCAGTAGTCTGCGTATCCGCCGCGACGGTCCGCTGGAATCGGACTCGTCGCGCAGTCGAACGGTGGGCGCTCCAGATGCGGCCCGCCGTCCGACGCCAGGTGCCACTTGCCGATGTAGCCGACCTCGTATCCCGCTTCGGAGAGCCAGTGCGCCAGCGTCCTCTCTCCCGGCGGCAGCGCGATCCCGTTGCGGTAGCACCCCGTCTCGGTCGCGTGCTTTCCCGTTTGGATGCAGGATCGCGCCGGCCCGCAGACGGGCTGGCAGGTGAAGGTGTTCTCGAAGAGCACCCCCTCCCGCGCCAGCCTGTCCAGGTTCGGCGTAACCTCCAGTGGCTGGCCGTAGCACCCCAGCGTGTCCCAGCGCTGCTGGTCGCTGAAGACAAACACGATGTTGGGTCTATCGGCTGCTTCGCTGCCCGCCCCATCAGGACACATCTTCTGTCTTCTCAATCACCGTGAGAACTCCCCGCGTGGCTGGCGGCCTACTCGCCCGCCAGCTTCCGAACACGCTCCTCTACTTCGTTAAGCGGGTGGGCCAAGGCCGCCTGCTTGAGTCTCGTGAAGACGGGATAGCCGGAGGCTTGCTCGAGCTCCCACTCCCTGGCGAAGCTGCCGTCCTTGATCTCCTCCAGCGCTGCCTCCATGCGGCCTCGCGTATCAGCCGGCAGAGCGCTTTCCATGTGCGTGAGCGTCCCGTACTGGCTGGTCGGCGAGTGGAAGTCCATCTGGCGGAAGATGCCGACGTCGGCCATCTGCGCCAGCACCTCAGCCGCCTCCTTCGACCCCCACAGCTCCATCAACACCGCCTCCGGCTGGTAGCCGTTCTCGGCGAGGAACTCGAAGGCGCCTACGAGGATGCGGAACGTCGCCGGCCACACGAAGTGCTCGCTGAAGTGATCGAGCTCCGTCTCTTCTGCGAACGTGCTCTCTATGGCGCCACGGCGAGTGCAGCCAATCGCCTTCGCGAGTGCTAGCGTCTTCGGCCAGGCCTCTCCCGAACCATCTTGGTGCACGGCGACGAAGGCGGGCACTCCCCTCCCCGCGACGTAGGCATCTCTCACTCCGACGCCGATCATCCGCGGCGCGATCATGATGACGTCCACGTCCGGCGGTGGGGCGATCAGACCGTAGTGCACGTTGTACCCGTGAGCGAAGTCCAGTACCTTTCCCGGCTTCAGGTGCGGCAGTATCTCCTCCCGGTACACCTGCTGCTGCACCTCGTCCGGAATGAGCAGGCAGATAAGGTGCCCCGCCGCTGCCGCCTCGGCGACCGACATCGTCGCAAAGCCGTCCTCTTCTGCTTGCCGCAGCGTCGCGTCTGGCACCCCACCCACGACGACATCGATGCCGCTGTCTCGGAGATTCAGAGCATGAGCCCGGCCCTGGTTCCCGTATCCGATGATCGCAACCGTCTTCCCCTTCAATAGGCGGAGATCTGCGTCTTTGTCATAGTAGATCGTCGCCATTCGCGCCTCCAAAAGCTGCCTTCGTCCAGCTTTCGACGCCGCCGAGGCGCCGTCCTACGGTCCGGAAGCTCACCTGAGCCCAGGTCGGAGAGCACAGAGGCAGAAGAAGAACCAACCGACGAGGCCGAGCACGCCCGACCCGACAGGGAGCCGGGCAAGGTGCTGCTCATTCAGCACAGCCAGCTCCTGCTGACAGGAGGCCATCCGGCCATGACGTCTCAACGACTTGAGGAGATCCTTGCGCGCCTCGGGCGAGCGGCCGTTCTCGTTCTGGGTGACTTCTTCCTGGACAAGTACCTCGAGATCGATCCACAACTCGAGGAGACATCGCTGGAGACCGGCCTCGCGGCTCACCAGATCGTGTCCGTCCGCTGTCAGCCCGGCGGCGCGGGGAACGTCGCCGCGAACCTGTGTGCGCTCGGCATCGGCCAGGTGCCGTGTTTCGGCCTTATCGGAGACGACGGCGAGGGCTTTGAGCTCGTCAGGGCGCTCCGCCAACTGGGAGCCAATGCGCAAGGGCTGGTTGCCGCTTCCGGACGCGTCACACCCACGTACCGCAAGCCGGTCGTTCGCATGCCCGACGGGCAGCTGAGGGAGCTAGAGCGCTTGGACAGCAAGAACCGGGCGCCGGTCGCACGAGAGTTGGAGGAAGCGCTGCTCACGCAGCTGCGCCAGGCAGCGCCTCGCGTCGACGCCGTCATCATCCAGGACCAGGTTCAGGAACCAGACTGCGGTGTGATAACAGCGCGAGTGCGACGAGCTCTTGCCGAGCTAGCCAAGCAGCACGAGCGCGTGGTCTGGCTTGCAGACTCCCGCACGCGGGGGGCCGAGTTCCGAAACGTCATGCTCAAGTCCAATCGAGAGGAGGCCTGCGCGGCCGTCCATCCTGAGTCACCCGCGCACGACCCGGAGGGTGCTGTGTCCTGCGCGGAGGTCCTGTCCGAGCGCACAGGCGCGCCCGTATTCCTGACTCTGGGCCAATACGGAATGGTCGTGACCGGGCCCGATCGCGCGAAGCGCGTGCCGACTCTTCCGCTCTCAGGTGAAATCGACATCGTTGGGGCCGGCGACAGCGCGGCTGCGGGCATCGCATCCGCGCTGTGTGTGGGGGCAAGCCTGGCCGAGGCCGCCGTGATCGGCAACATCGTCGCGTCGATCACGGTCCAGCAGCTCGGGACGACCGGAACCGCTACCCAGCAGCAGGTGATGGCGCGCTTCGCCCAGGCTCAGGACCTCTGGGCAGACATCTCTTAGTCGCTGAGGCGGGTGCGGAGCAGCTCCAGCGCCTCGCGCTCCCAGTTGAAGGCGATCTTCTCGGGGAGGTCGTCCAGCGGGAACCAGCGCATTGTCACGGCGTCGCTTCCCGCCTTCTCCCGCCCCCCGGCCGTCTCCGCCAGGTAGCAGATGCTGAGCGTGTAGTAATCCGCCTCCCCATATCGATCCGTCCAGAAGCCGAGCACCTCCGTCGGCACCACCGCCAGCCCCGTCTCCTCGAGCATCTCCCGCCGCGCCGCCTCCGTCGGATGCTCGTCGGAGTTCAAGAACCCGCCTGGAATGTCCCAATAGCCCTTGAAGGGCTCGACCGCCCGTTGCACCAGCAGCACTTTCCCGCCCTCGACCAGCAGCACGCCGACGCAGGGCCGCGGGTTGTTGTAGTGCACGAACCCGCACTTCGGGCACGCCTGGAGGCGTTGTTCGTCCACCGTTCGCGCCTCTAGCTGCTCGCCGCACTCCGGGCAGAACCTATAAGCCATCCACACACTCCTCCCCCGTGCTGTGCGTCTCCCATTCCGCTGCCGTCGGACCTCTCCTTCCCACCGCAACAGCGCTCCGTGGTAGCATGTACGCAGCGAACCATGCGTTGTCAGAAGCTCCACGACTGGGAGGTCACACCCGAGGAGGCCGAGCGAGTCCAGCTCTCGTTGGCGAGCCGCGTCCGACGCTCGCTTGAGCGCGCCTCCCCCATCAGGCCGGCGACCGTTGCCGGCGCCGTGGTCGCGGCGCAAGCGGCCGCTGTTGCCGTCCTCCGCACGTCCGATTTGGCGGTGGTGGAGGCGAGAAGGGTCGAGTCCCCGGGGCCGTCTCCCGGCCGCATGCGCTATCGGCCGGGGCTAATGGCCTTCGCGTACGGTCCGCCTTTGCTGCAGGCCTTCGAGCTCGTTGAATCTTCCGTCGATGTCGTCATGTTCAGGGCTCACGGCATCGCCCATCCGCGGCGCCTCGGCCTGGCCGCTCACCTCGGGCTGCTGCTGGAGACGCCCTCGCTCGGGTGCGCCGATAGGGCGCTGTGCGGCGAACACGCGCCGCCCGGTGCGGAGCGCGAAGACTGGGCCGAGGTGACAGATGGAGACGAGACGATCGGGGCCTGTGTCCGCACCCGCCGCGACGCTCGCCCGCTCATCGTCTCGCCGGGGTATGCTCTCGCCCTGTACAATGCCGTCGAGGTAGTGCTCTCGACCAGTCGCGAGCACCGGATGCCGGAGCCGCTGCGCCAGGCGCGGCGTACCGCAGGAGGAGGCTAGAGCCGGTGGGCCGCTGCGCTCTCTGCCAGGCCGAGTCCGCAGTGATAGCGAAGGCGATCGGCCTGTGCGCGAGCTGTCTGAAGAGCGAGGCCGGTCGCGTGCTGCCACGCGCCCTGCGCGCCCATGCCGAGAGTCGTAAGGCATTCGGCCTGCCGCCGCACCCGCCGAGATCGAAGGGCGGAGTGAAGTGCGCGCTGTGCGCGAACGAGTGTGTGATTGCGCCGGGCGAGAGCGGCTTCTGTGGGATTCGCTCCAACCGAGAGGATCGGCTCACGACGGAGCGCCCGGGCTCGGCGAACGTCTCCTGGTACCAGGATCCGCTTCCCACCAACTGTGTGGCAAGCTGGGTATGCCCGGCCGAGACGGAGGCCGGCTACCCGGACTTCACCCACACGAAGGGGCCCGAGTACGGGCACTTCAACCACGCCGTCTTCTACGAGGCGTGCTCGTTCGACTGCCTCTTCTGTCAGAACTGGCACTTCCGCGAGTCGTCGCAGAAGCGCTCCCCGGTGCCGGCGGAGCACATCGTGCGGGCGGTGGACTCCCGCACCTCCTGCATCTGCTACTTTGGCGGCGATCCAGGGCCTCAGCTTCCCCACGCGCTTCGCGCCTCACGGCTGGCGCGGCGGCAGGTCGGTGATCGCATTCTCCGCATCTGCTGGGAGACCAATGGTTCGATGAGCCCGAAGATGCTCGATCAGATGGCTCAACTGTCGCTCGAGTCAGGAGGCTGCATCAAGTTCGACCTGAAGGCCTGGGACGAGAACTTGCAGCGCGCGCTCACCGGGGTGAGCAATCGGCGAACCTTGTCCAACTTCGCACGGGCGGCCGAGCTGATCCGCGAGCGCCCCGACCCGCCGTTGCTGATCGCCAGCACTCTGCTTGTGCCCGGCTATGTTGATGCGGAGGAGGCGGGGCAGATCGCCGCGTTTGTGGCCTCCTTCGATCCCTCGATCCCGTACTCGCTGCTGGGATTCCACCCGCAGTTCTACATGGACGACCTGCCGATCACCTCCCGAGAGCACGCCCGGCGATGCGAGGAGGCGGCCCGCTCGGCTGGGCTCACTCGCGTGAACATCGGGAACGCACATCTGCTGGGGTCAGAATACCCGTAGCCTGGTGGGCCCGGAGGTGCGCGAGGTCTACCGGTTGGCGCGCCGCAGCTTCGTGTTGAGCTCCCCGCCATTCAGAAGGTAGAGCAACGGCTGTGGCCGGTCGATGCCCTCCACGTAGTCCGGCCTGACCGACCACGGGGTCACCGAGAGCACATTGGCGAGATCCATCCAGAACTCCAGCCGCGCCGGCTTCAGGCCCCAGGTCATATGGAAGTGATTCGCGGGCGCATACTGCTTGTACTCGCCCATTGTCGCGTACCTCGGCACGACGAAGGTGTGGGGCCAGGTCGGGGTGGAGGTGTCGCATACCGCCTGGGCCAGCTTCTCCGGCAGCGAGACCGTCTGCGCCTCATCCCAGACGAGGGAGAAGAGCCCGGTGTCAGCACTATAGGCCAGGCGTGCGGCGATCCCCTCGATGCCGCCCGGCGATATGAACGTCACCGAGTTCCCGAGACCCGGGAAGTAGCCGGGATCGGCCTGGGGGAGTGAAACGCCGGCCATGATCTCTTCCAACGACGCGCCGGGCTTCGCCGCCCAGTCCAGAGACGCGCTGCCGGAGTTGTCGCCGTCGACGAACCCCCTCTGTCGCCATAGGGCATCGGGCTCCGCCGATGCCATCCCCAACGACTCTGCGAGCCCATTGATCTCCCAGGGCTCCCAGACCTTGCGGAAGTCCATGAAGAGCGGAGGCTTCCCGGCCGTCAGGTAAGTGAAGAAGAGCATCGTCAGGAACCCCTGCACATCCGCTTCCGTCGCGTACGGCACCGGCGCCTTGGGACCGTTGTGATCGAAAGTCGAGTTGAAGAGCGACTCCATCACGTCGGCGACCGGCAGCGGTATGCCTCGGGGGTCAGACCCCCACTCGAGCTGGCTCATGAACCCGCCGCCGACTGCGTTCAGATCGCTCATCAGGTCGCGTACGATGAGGTACATTGCCAGGCTCGTGTCGAGGCGAGCGCGGTCCTCTTCGTCTCGCAGCTCGATCCGGTCCCCCAGATGGCCACCCAGCCAGGCCCGCAGCGCAGCCAACTCCTCACTGTCGCAGGCCCCCTTGCTCAGCATGTCCGACAGCAGCTTCATGTCCAGCCGCGTGATCTCCAGGCCAAATGTGTTGCGAGTCGGGATGACGTGTGCGAGCGCGGTCTCCATGCCCATCGAGTCATGCCCGAATATGACGGCTCGCCTCCCCTTCAGAGCCTGATGGGTGATCGCGGCGAAGCACCAGTCCAGCAAGGCCTTGGCCGTGGAATCCGTCATCTCCGGCCGCTCGCCCGTGTCGGGCCAGGTGCCGACATTGATGTGGACCATGCGGCCATACTGGGAGATGGCGCCATGAGCCGCATGCGTGAACACGACGCCCGGCTTCGGGCCGCTGTTGCCACAGGTCAGGTTGAGCGGCGTGTCGGCCGGGAAGTGAGACAAAAGCGAGATCAGTCCGAGCTGAGGAAAGGCCCAGGTGTCCGGGGCGCACACAAGGACGCCGACGCCTTCCTCCTCGAACTGGCGCGCGACAGCATCGGCCTGGCGCTCGCCGTCCACAAGAACGGGTGAGTAGACGACACGGGCCGCCTCCCCGCCAGGCAAGGCGATCTCAGAGGCAATGGCATTGGCCACCATCTCGACGATGTTGGCCGCGCGCCGCCGCGAGGCCTCGTCAATGCGCGGATCACACACCGCGAAGACACCGATCGCCGGAGCCGTCGGCTCAGCCGGCGGGTTGTCAGCCAATCGCTCTGCCTTGCTCATCGGTTCCCCTCGCTAGCGAAGTACTCGTCCTCCACAGCCGCCCAGCTAGGCTTTCGAAGCCGAGGGCCTCCTTTCCTTGTGGATGCCGGTTTGTGTGCGTGCGGAGTGCCCGAACACTCCCTCCCTGCCAGGAAGCAATTGCGCATTCCGCGCCGAATGACTAGGATGATGAGGCGGGCAGCGAAAGAGAGGGCGAGGTGGCCGAAGTGAAGGCCTTGATCCTCACCGACTACAATGTGCTCGAATACAGGGATGTGCCCGAGCCTCCCATCGGGCCGACCGACGTGCTCGTCGCCGTGAAGGCCTGTGGCATCTGCGGCAGCGATGTGCACGGGCTCGACGGCAGCACCGGACGGCGGATCCCGCCCGTGATCATGGGACACGAGGCAGCGGGGGTGGTGGCACAGGTTGGCTCCGAGGTCACCGGATGGAAGCCGGGAGGCCGCGTCACCTTCGACTCCACGGTCTACTGCGGCGAATGCCACTTCTGCCGGAGAGGCATGATCAACCTCTGTGACAGCCGGCGGGTGCTCGGCGTCTCGTGTGAGGAGTATCGGCAGGAGGGCGCGTTCGCCGATTACGTGGCCGTCCCGCAGCACATCCTGTACCGGTTGCCGGAGGGGGTGTCGTTCGAGCAAGCGGCCATGGTCGAGCCGTTCGCGGTGGCCCAGCACTCGGTGACCCGCTCTCCGCTCTCCCCTGGCGACGTCGCAGTCGTCGGCGGCGCGGGCGTGATAGGCCTGTGCATCATCCAGTGCCTGCGGGCGTCCGGATGCGAGCGGATCGTGGCCGTCGACCTCGACCAGGATCGGCTCGACCTCGCTCTCACGCTCGGAGCCGAACGCGCCTTCAATCCGGACTCAGCCGATGTGCGCGCGGAGATCCTCGACCTCACGGAGGGCCGCGGCGCAGACCTGGCCTTCGAGGCGGTGGGCATCACCGCCACGGTCCAGCTTGCCGTGAACTCCGTCAGGAAAGGCGGAGCAGTCGTCCTCGTTGGGAACATCTCGCCAACCGCAGAGCTGCCGCTTCAGGCCACCGTCACGAGGGAGCTGACCCTCTACGGCTCCTGCATCTCCAAGGGCGAGTACCCGGACTGTCTGGAGATGATGGCGCGAGGCGCGCTGGACCCGGACCCACTCATCAGCGCCACCGCCTCGCTGGCGGACGGCGCAGCCTGGTTCGAGCGCCTGCGAAGCCGAGAGCCGGGACTGGTGAAAGTGATGCTCAAGCCCTGAGCGTTGCGTGGTGGCGCTCCTCTGGCTCGAGGCTACGCCTTCACCTCGCACTCCGCGAGCCCTTCCATGGCGAGGACCAGGGCCTGTGTCCCGAGTTCGCCCTTGCCCTTGGCCGAGAGCGACCTGATCAACTGGTGAACCAGAGCCGTCGCGGGCAGCGGCATCTCGAGCTCGTCCGCGGCGGCGGCCACGAGCCGCAGGTCTTTCTCCTGGAGGGCAAGCGCGAAGCCGGGCGCGTAGTCGCGTTCGAGCATCTTAGGCCCGTGCAGCTCCATGATCCTCGAGGCGGCCAGCCCCGAGCCGACGACCTCCAACACCTTGCGCAGGTCCAGCCCGGCCTTCGCGGCGAGGGAGAGCGTCTCGCAGACGGCCTGGATGGTGATGACACAGGCGACCTGGTTGCACAGCTTGGCCGTGTAGCCGGAGCCGTTCTCCCCGAAGTGGACGATGCTCCCCCCCATCACTTCGAGGATCGGGAGGCACTCGTCGAAGGTGTCCTTCGGCCCGCCGGCCATGATCGACAGCGTCCCGGCCTCGGCGCCCGGCGGCCCCCCGCTCACCGGGCAGTCCAGCATCGGCACGCCCTTCTCGGCGAGCGCCGCCGCCACCAGCCGCCCAACGCCCGGCGCAATGGTGCTCATCTCGATCAGGACATGGCCCTTACTTGCGCCGTGGATGACACCACCCTCCCCGAGGACGGCCGCCTCCACATCCGGCGAATCAGGGACGATTGTGATCGTGACTTTGCTCTTGTCGGCAACCTCCTGACACGACGTGCCGCGCGCCGCCCCCATCTTCACGAGCGGCTCGATCTTCTCCTCCACTATGTCGTAGACGGTCAACTCATAGCCTGCCTTCACGAGATTGCTCGCCATGGGCAGGCCCATGTGCCCCAGGCCGATGAAGCCAATCGAAGGCTTATCCAATGCTCATACCTCCCTGAGTCGATACGTGCCCCGGTCGCGCCTAGCTCTTCCGCGCGACAAGCTCCCGCGCAACCGCGGCGATGTTCTGCGCCGTCAGGCCGTGCTTCTCGAGCAGCTCATCGGCCGACCCGGACTCGCCGAACGTATCGGCCACCCCGAGCCGCCGCAGCGCCGCACGTCGGCTCGCGCGCTCCGCCAGCGCCTCGGCCACCGCGCTGCCCAAACCGCCGATGGTGCTGGCCTCCTCCACGGTGACCACGGCCCCCGTCCGCTCGCAGGAGGCGATTACCGCATCGACGTCGAGCGGCTTGACGGTGTGGACGTTCAACACCTCGGCCGACAGCCCCTCCGACTGGAGGCTCTCGGCGGCCTCCAGAGCACGGCCCAAGATGACCCCACAGGCCGCGATGGTGACATCCCCGCCCGGCCGGCGCACCTCCACCTCGCCGATCTCGAAGGGGGCTCCCTTCTCTCGCCACACCGGTGTCTCGTATCGGCTCAGCCGCAGGTAGACCGGTCCGGCCCGCTGCGCGGCCGCCCGGGTCGCCAGGCGCGCTTCCTCCGCGTCCGACGGCACGACGACGCACATGTTGGGCAGGTTGCGCATCAGCGCAACGTCCAACACCGACTGATGGGTGGCGCCGTCCGGCCCCTGAGTGATGCCTGCGCTCGACCCGGCCAGCTTCACGCCGAGCGCAGGTAGGGCGACCTGCTGGCGCGTCTGGTCGAAGGTGCGGCCGGCCAGGAAGACGGCGAACGAATTCGCGAAGGGCACCATTCCGCCGAGTGCCAGCCCCACGGCCGTGCTCACCATATCCTGCTCGGCGATTCCTATCTCGAAGAATCTGTCTGGGAAGGCCTCCGCGAAGTCAGCCGTCCGCGTGGAGCGGAACAAGTCTGCGTCCACGACGGCCACCCGCGGGTCCTCCGACCCCAGCTGCAGCAGGGCCTCCCCATAGCCGTCACGAGTGCCCTTCAACTCCGACATCCATCAGCCTCCGAAGGAAGCGATCGTGGCCTCGAGCGCGGCCACGGCCTCGGCGAATTGCTCTTGCGTCACCACGACGTTGTGGAAGCCCGGATCCCCCTCCATGAAGGGGATCCCTTTCCCTTTGACCGTCCGCGCGATGATGGCAGCCGGTTGCCCCTTTACCTCCGCGGCCGCGTCGAGCGCCTCGCAGATCTGTCCCATGTCGTGGCCGTCTATCCCGAACGTCTCCCAGCCAAATGCCCGCCACTTCTCAGCGAGTGGCTCGATACTCATGCGCTCCTCGGTGCGGCCCATCGCCTGGAGTTCATTGCGATCGACGAGCGCAGTGAGCGTGTCGAGCCTGTAATGGGCGGCCGTCATCGCGGCCTCCCACACCTGTCCCTCCTGACACTCGCCGTCCCCGAGGAGGACATACACTCGGTACCCTCTGCCAGTCGCCCGCCCGGCCAGCGCCATCCCGTTGGCCACCGAAAGGCCCATGCCCAGCGAGCCCGTGTTCGCTTCAAGCCCACAGGTCTTTCGCATGTCGGGGTGGCCCTGGAGGTTGCTGCCCAACGTCTTGAGAGTGGCGAGCTCCTCCTTGGGGAAGAACCCGCACCGCGCAAGACATACGTAGAGAGCCGGCACAGCATGTCCTTTGCTCAGGACGAACCGGTCTCGCTCCGGCCAGTCGGGCTCGCTCGGGCGGAGGCGAAGTTGCCGGTGATACAGCGCGACTAGCAGGTCAGTCGCGGACAACGAGCCGCCGAAGTGATGGAACTTCCCCGGGCCCATGGCCTGCACGATCTGCAGGCGGACCTCGGCCGCGCACTTCTTCAGTTCCTGTACGCTCACGGCTGGGTAGGGCAACTCATCCCCTCCCGAGGGGCGAAGCCGTCATATCACGGTCTGTCCCGAGACTTGTGCTGACGGCCAGATCACCAGATCGCTGATCGTCACTCTAGCGGGGCGCGTCACAACATAGTACACCGCTTCCGCCACGTCTCCCGCCTTCAGCATGGTGGCCCGCCGTTCTGCGCTCGGCACTTCCGGCCTTTGATCCACGAACGACGTGTCGACCTCCCCGGGGCTGATGGCGCAGGCCCGAATCCCATGTCGTCCCTGTTCGCTGTTAATGGACTCCGTGAGGGAGAGCAGGGCCCGCTTGGCCGCGCAGTAGTGCGCGCCGGCCCCCGGCGAGACGAGCCGCGAGGCCGTCGAGACGATGGTCACGACGATGCCGCCCCCTGCCTCGACCATCATCGGCAGGAAAGCCTGCGTGCAGTGGAACACACCGTTCAGATTCACCGCGATCACGCTCTCCCACTGTTCCGGCGACACGTCGGTGAGGCCCCGCTGCTTCGTGTTGATCCCGGCCGCGTTGATTAGTACATCCGCTCCGCCGAGCCCCGACCTCACAGCGGCCGCTGCGCCATCGACCTGCTGCCTGTCGGTGATGTCCGCTTGGACCACAAGCGACGGCTCCCGCGCGTCCAGTTCAGCCTTGAGCACCTCGAGCGCGCGGCCGTCCATGTCCAGCAACGCAAGACGCGCCCCGGCCGCCGCCAGCCAGCTCGCGCAAGCCTGTCCGATGCCGCCGGCGGCCCCGACGACGACTGCCACCCGGCCCTCGACCGGCTCCGCCAACTGTTCTTCACCCTCTTGTGCCACGGCCTCCCTCCCCCACAGATTCACCCAAGGAGTGCTGCCTCGCCGAGTCTGTCTTCGCCATCGACGCCTCGGAACATGCCATGACTTCTACAGCCTCGAGCGCGATGCCCCTCCCGTTGCTCTGCGGCGGCAGAGCGCAGGCATTCGCGCACCCCTGGCCAGGATGGCGGCAACCCTGGAGAACCTTTCGCCGACTTGCGGCGTCAAATAAGCAGGCGTGGACGGGGGGCGGTCCCGACCGCGTTGCTGCCATAGGCTTGACACGGCCGTCAGCGAATGTGTAAGTTGTCGTGAAGCGCCGTCTAGCAGGGGGTCGCCTGATGCGGAGAAGGTCGCACTGGATCTCGCTCCCGGCAAGCTGCGCACTCGTCCTTCTCATGTTCGGCCCGGCTGCCTGGGCGCAGTCGGTGGAGTGGGATGCCAGCTTGGGCTTCGATGGCGCCTGGAAGCGGGATACGTGGACACCGGTCTTCGTCGACATCTCGAACCAAGGGGACTCGCAGACCGGGGAGATCCACATCCCCTTAGTCCAGCATCGCGGCCCGAGCGCGCGCCGTATCCTCAACTACTCGCTCCCGGTCGAGCTCCCGCGCAACTCCAAGAAGCGCTTCGTTCTGAACATCAGGCCTGAGGGCACAGAGAAGATCTACCTGCGGGTGGGGCGGCAAGAGATGGAGCGGGATCTGACTGCGCCACAGTGGGCCTCGCCAGACGACACCCTCGTGGTCGTGCTTGGCGGCGAGCGCGGCCTCCTCAACTTCCTCACCGGCACGCCGGCCGCGCCGCGTCCTGACTTCCTGCTGGGCTACGACGAGCGCCAGGTCATGGGCGGCCCTCAGGTCGCCGCCAGCGATACGCCGAGCTTCCACGTCGGCCATGCCCGATGGGACTCTCTGCCCGACACCTGGCTTGGCTGGGACGGAGTCGACGTCGTCATTCTAGGCGACGCTGGATTCGTCGGGGCCTCAGAGGGTGCCCTCGACGCTTTGCTCACGTGGGTCCAACTCGGCGGCACGCTCGTCGTGCCCGGCGGGCCGCTGGCGCCTCAGATGTCGGTCAGCCCCATCGGTCATCTGCTGCCGATCGACGTGCGAGGCACGGCCACGGCCCCCCACCTCGGGGCCCTGGAGGCGTGGACACAGCACGAGATCGAACGGCGCTCGGCCCTGGTGGCGGACGGCCCCGCGGCTGAGGAGGCGCGCGTGCTCTGTGGTTCGAATGAGGACCCCTTGATCGCCGTTCGCGAGGCCGGCGCCGGCCGGATCGCGATGACCGCGTTCGACTTCACCTCGGCCCCGATCAAGTACTGGGACGGGCAGAGCGCCATGTGGCAGCGTCTGCTCGCAGAGGCGCCCGCGCCGCCCTTCCTTACCCCAATGGGCGAGCATCGCACGCCGTACGGATATTCGATGGCTCTCGCCGACGCCGCGAGCTATACACCTGCGGCTGCACTACCGCCATTCTGGCTGCTCCTCGGCTTCCTGGGCGCCTACATCATCGTGCTCGTGCCCGTCAACTACTCCCTGCTGAAGCGTCTCGACCGGCGCGAGCTGGCCTGGATCACCACTCCGGCGATAGTGCTCGTCTTCACTCTGGGTGCCTACGCAGTCGGATACGGGATTCGAGGGGGGGCTGTGGTACTCAACCGACTGGCCATTATCGAGACCGCGGCCGACACCTCGCTGGCGCAGGGACACGGCTATGTCGGGCTTTTCTCGCCTAGGTTGACGACATATGAACTGCTCCTTGGGGAAACCGCGGTTGGTGCACGCGACATGACGATCACCTCGGAACGAGCCAGAGGGCCGGCCACCGTTAGGTATGGCTCGTCGACCGTGGTCTCCGATATCGGCATGAATATGTGGACGTCGAGAGCGTTCGGGATCGAGTTCCTCGTCGACCTCAGCGGAGGCGTCGGCGGGACCCTCGAATGGGACGGCTCAGACCTCAAAGCGACGGTGGAGAACAACACGGGCTTCGACCTGAAGGAGTGCCGCATCGTGCGCGGCAACTTGCAGGGCCAGAAGAGGAGCATCGCGCCGGGCGGCTCGACGACGTGGTCGTTCGGGAAGGGAACGGGAGTTGGAGATCGCGACTGGCACAGCTTCCGCACGGGGCTCCCGCAGCCCAACGCGACCGAGGGAATCGCCGACATCGCCCTGCGCTCCCTGTTCGGCGGCATGCCTCACCGGTCATTCGGAGGCACGTGGGGGAACTGGTCGCAGCCCCGTGTGGTGGCTTTGGTCGAGGCGCCCCTCATGCCGGTCGATCTGCAGCGCCGCGGCGTCAAGGTCAACGATGTCAGCCTCCTCGTGGCCGACCTGCCAATTCGGGTCGCGCCAGGGCCCCGCATCCCGATACCTCACTGGCTGGTCGCCGGCCGCGTCGTCGCCACTGACGGCTCGGTTGGCAGGGGCGATCCCTGGCAGCCACAGTTGACGATCTACGAGGGCAGCGCTGTTGTCGAGTTCCGAATCCCGCTGAGTGAAAAGGGCGGAAAGGCCGCCGGTCTCACTCTCTCGATGCAGGCCGGCCCCCGCTCGGGCGGCGGTGGTGGCACCCTCTCCGCCTACGACTACACGGCCGGCGAATGGCGGGAGCTCAGCGGGGCCCTGGGATCGATGAGGTTCCCCAAGCCAGTCGATTACATGAGCCCGGATGGGCGCGTGCTGGTCAAGATAGAGGCTTCGCCCGGCGGCCTCGACATCGGCCAGGCGCAGCTCACCGCCGAAGTGACTGCCTTCTGACAGGTGCACTCGATGATCCGATTGACAGGCTTGACAAAGAGGTTCGGCAGCCTGGTTGCCGTCAACGATCTGTCCTTCAGGATCGAGCGGGGCGACGCTTTCGGCTTCGTCGGCCCGAACGGCGCCGGCAAGACGACAACGATCAAGATGCTCGCCACGCTGCTGCCTCCGGACGGCGGCGGGGCTAGCGTGAACGGTCATGATATCGTGCTCTTCCCGGAGGCGGTCCGGGCCTGCGTCGGCTACATGCCGGACTTCTTCGGCGTCTACGACGACATGAAGGTCTGGGAGTATCTCGACTTCTTCGCCGCCGCCTACCGCGTTCCGGCCCCAAAGCGTCCCGGCCTCATCGGCGATGTGCTGGAGCTCACCGACCTGGGCGACAAGCGCGAGGAGTATGTGGACGCTCTCTCCCGCGGCATGAAGCAGCGCCTCTGTCTGGCCAAGACGTTGGTCCACGATCCCGAGGTGCTTCTGCTCGACGAGCCCGCTTCGGGGCTCGACCCGCGGGCGCGCATCGAGATCCGAGAGCTGCTCCAGGAACTCGTCAAGATGGACAAGACGATTCTGATCTCCTCTCATATCCTGCCGGAGCTCTCGGAGCTGTGTAACAAGATCGGGATCATCGAGGGCGGCAAGCTCGTACTGGCCGGGGATGTGAGAGAGATAGCGGCTCAGCTCGCAGGCGGACTGACACTTATCATCCGCACCGGCAACCGCGTCGAGGAGGCGTGCAAGTTCCTGGCCGGCTGTCCGAGCATCGCCAGTGCGCAGCTTGGCGAAGGCGGCGCCATCGAATGCGTCTACAACGGGGCCGAGGGACAGCAGCATTCGATCCTCACAGCGCTGGTCCAGGCCGGATTCCAGGTCCAGTCGTTCTCGGAGGAGGCGACGAATCTGGAGACGCTCTACATGAGGCTGACGCGAGGAGTCGGCTCTTAATGTCCGAGGCCCTCGAGACTGGGCTCTATCGGGTCTTCCGGTTCAACCCCTGCGTGGCCGTCCATGAGCTGCGACTGCGAATGCGCGGATGGCGGCCCTTCATCGTGCTCCTTGCTTACGCAGGCATCGCGTGCGCCGCGGCCGCGCTCGCGTGGATACCGTTGGCCCTGGAGCAGCACCGCTTCGGCCCGCGGGCCATCGAGATCGGCCGGATCACCTTCGCTGTCCTCGCCCACACTCAGCTAACGCTCATCTTGCTGATAGTGCCTGCCTACGCGGCCGGCGCCGTGACCATGGAGCGCGAGAAGCGCACCCTGGAGATGCTCCGGGCCAGCCTCGTCACCCCTTCCGACATCGTCTCGGGGAAGCTCCTCGTGATACTCGCGTTCGGGCTTGTGCTCCTCATCACGTCCGTGCCCGTGGCCTCTTGGTGTGTCCTGCTTGGCGGCGTGGCGCCGGAAGAGGTCTTCTACGTCTATACCTTCCTGTTCGCCGTGGCCTTCTTCGCAGCCGCGCTGGGCATGCTCTACTCGGCCCGAATGAGGCGTTCCATGGGTGCGATCGTCGCGGCCTATGGGACTCTGATAGCCACCGGCGTCCTGTCAATGCTGATCCCGCTCATCCTCGCGCAGCTGCTGCTCAGAGGCAGTTCATCGGGATCGGGTCCGACGCTCGGCATCAACGCCGCCTTCTGGGTCGTTCTCGCCTTCTCGGCGGTGGCGGCTTGGACCGTCTTCTTCGTCACTCGGGCCATTGCGGCCCGGCTGCTGGGAAGGGGCCGGAGATGGTCGCCCACAGGGGTGGGGCTCATCCTCGGCCTCGGGCTCATGCTGGTGGCCGTTCTCGCTTCCGGCCCGCTCGTGCGCGCACTCTCCTCTCTGAGCATCGGCGCCTTCGTGATACTCAATCCCTACGCGGCTTTGTCGGCGCTCATGGAGGGAGAGATGGCGAGCATGGTGATACACGGCCCCTTCGGTGGCGGCCGCGGTCCGACAGGGCTTCAGTTCTGGCTGTGGGCCATCAGCACAGGGATCTTCGTGCTGTTGGGAGTCGGCCTTTGGGGAGGTGCGACCAGCGCGTTCTCGCGGCGACACGAGTAGACCGACAGACATGCGCGAGCGCAGCCCTTCGCGATGACGAGCACAGCGACGACAGCGACAAATCACCGCTTGCCACCAAGGCTCCAACGTGCTTGGCAATGGGTGCGCGCGCTCGCAGCCAACCCTGTCGTGATGCGTGACGCCAGGTCGATGTTCCGCGAGCGCCGCATCGTCGCCGCCCAGCTTGGATACCTGCTGGCCCTCATAGTGGCTATGGTGGCGGCCGCGCTCATGCTGTATGGGAGCGGCTTGCGCACTGGCGCGCCGGGCGCCGGGCATGCTCTTGCCGAGTTCGGTCGGTGGATGTTCATCGGCATCGCCGAGGTCCAAGTCGTGCTGATCCTCTTGATCGTCGTGGCCTACAGCGCGGCCTCCATCTCTCTCGAGCGCGAGAAGCAGACGTACGAAACACTTGCCATAACGTCTCTCACCAGCCTCGAAGTCGTGGCAGGGAAGGTGACCTCGGTCACGGTCCTCTGCTATCTGCTGATGCTGACCTCGCTGCCGCTCGCCGCGTGTTGCTTCCTGTTCGGTGGCGTGTCGCCGGGCGATGTCGCCGCGTCCTACCTCATGCTCGCCATCAAGGTGCCCTTGTGGGCATCCCTCGGCGTGCTGACATCTGTCATCGTCGGCCGGAGCATGGCCGCCTATGTGACGACGCTCGTAGCAGTGGCCGGCGAAAACTACTTCTCCATCATGCTCATGGAGCCCGGTCGGCACCCTCCAGTCGCCATGGGCCTCTTCAGCCCGTTCCTGGCTCCGGCGGCCCAGGAGTTCAGCTTCGAACTCCTGGGGCTCGCCGTTCCCGCCTGGCTGCTGCCGGTACCCTACGCGGGTCTGCTGACTGCGCTTGCCATGGTGGGCTCAGCCGAGGCCATGCTGCATTACCGTCCGAAGCGCAGCCCGCTGCTGAGGGCCCTGCTCCTGGCAGTGACCTTCTACATGGCCTTCCTCTTCGCGGCCCTCGTCATCGGCCGGTCGGTCGGCTCCAAGGGCGCCCTCCCTGTACTGAACATCCTGCTCATGACCTGGCTGTGGGCCTGTGTGTTCGTTCCGATCTTCACGTCATATGAGCCGAAGCCAGGATCTGCGGGTGCCCGCGATCTCGCCCGCGCGGCCATTGACCCCAAGCGATGGCTCGACCGGGAGGCCGCGAGCGGCGGGGGCTTCTGTCTGTTCATGTGGCTGGTGGCCCTGCTGGGAGCGTTCGCAGCCGTCTTGGTCGCGCTCCTCAAGCCACATGGCGGAGTCAGTGTGCCTGCGTACCTGACGAACACACCGGCGCTGGGTCTTGCCCTCATCATCTATGCGCTGTCCATCATCGCCTACTCGGCCTGCGGGACCGTGCTGGCGGTCGTGAACAAATCGCGCCGCGAGGTCTCGCTGGCCACGATGCTGCTCATCCTGTTCGTGAACTCGGGCGCGGCCTATGCCTCCGGGGTGCACATCATGCGGAAAGTGCCCCGCGCGGCGCCGGCCGTTCTCGCCTCTCCGGCCGCGGCCGGCTCGGCCGTGCTTGCCCAAGGGCTCGGCCATTCTCTCTGGCGGCGTTACAGCCTGGACGAAGCCGTAGTCTACGGCCTGGGTTACCCTCTTCTCTTGCTCGCCGGCGCCCGCTGGTACTACCGCCGCAATCGCGGACGGGCTGAGGCTTCGGACGCGGACAGGACACGGGCCGACGCGGCGGCCGAAAAGGCACCACCGTGAAATGGTACACTAGTAGTGGCGGAGTCAAGCCTCGCGGCGGGAGCGAAGGTAGGTGATGTGCTGTGACCGCTGAAGCGACTACGGCCATCAGTCTCCAGGCCGCGCCGAGAAAGCTCAGACGCGGGCTCCGAAATCTCCGCCTTCACGTCCGGCTCCAGGTGGCCATCCGGCTGGCGATTGTGGGCGTGGCACTCGTGTCCGGTCTGGCCGCACTCGTGGTGCTGGGTCTACGCCTGTGGGGGGCCTGGTATCCCCTACTGCTCCCAGAAGCCGCCCTCGGCGCCGTCGTCATCCTCTCGGTGCTCACGGCTCTCATCTGGCCGCTGCCCGACCGCATGATCGCCGCCAGCGCCGACCGACGCCTCGGCCTGCGCGACCGGATTGGCAGCGCGGTTCAGTTCATACGGGGCGAGTCCCCCTCCGGCATGGAGCGGGCGACGATTCTGGACGCTCTCCGACACCTCGGATTGCTCCGCCCGAGTGAGGCCTTCCCCTATGTTGTGCCGCAGCGAGTGAAGGTCGCCGGCCTCTGCCTGGCCGCCCTATTCCTGGCTCAGTTCCTTCCGATCCCAGCGCTTCTGCTGTCAAAGCAGGAGCGGGAGGAGAAGGCCGAACTGCAGGAGCACGCCGCTCGGATAGAGCCGCTCGTGAAGGAACTTGAGCAGACCGCGCGCCAGGCTGACGATGAGGAGGCCCAGGAGGTGGCTCGTGAGCTTCGGAAGCTGATGCAGCAGCTTCAGCGCGGCCAGCTCGACAAGAAGAGGGCGCTCCTGGCGATGGCCGAGCTGGAGGAGAAGCTCGAGCGAGTGGAGCGCCGCGCCGAACAGGCCCGGCCCAAGACGGCCCACGAAGCCGCCGAGAAGCTCCAGCGCGCGGCGCAAGAGTCGCTCGCCTCGAAGGCGAGAGGGCTCGCGCGCCAGGCGCGCGAGCAGGGCGATCAGCGGACGGCCCGTCAGCTCGAGCAGATCGCCAAAAGGGCCGACAAGGCCGAGGATCCCTCCGAACTACAGGACCTGGCGGAACAGCTCAACGAGAAGGCGGCCGAACTCGGCGCCTCACTGGGGCTCCCGCCCGAGGTGCTGTCTGCTCTCTCCGAGTTCTTCGGCGGCGGCGAGCTGGAGCTATCGGAGGAGGCCTTGCGCGAGCTGGAGCAGATGTCGCAGAACGTGGCGGAGGGCAGCCTCGGCGCGGAGGATCTGGAGTTGCTCGCGATGGAGATCGAGCAGCTCTCCGAGCTGCTGTCGGACACAGAACTCGCCGAGATGGCGGAGCTTCTGAAACAGGCCGCCGAGTGCATGAATGCCGGCGACGCCCTGCGTGCAGGCCAGTATCTCAAGGAGGCCCTCGGGCTCTGCCAGGGCAAGCTGGGAGAGCTGGGGCTCGCCGGTGCCTGCCGCGCCAGCAGGCTTGGCCTGGCCCAGGCCCGCAGATTTGGCTATAGCTCGGGATACGGACGGGGCGGGCCGATGAAGCAGGACCAGATCCCGCCGAATGCGCCGCCCACCATGCTCTTTGCGCCGCGCCAGTCGGACAACCCCGGAGACCTGGCGCGGGTGCGGGCCCAAATCAACCCGCAGGGACCGATGCTGACAACGACCGAAAAGGGCGCGCCCACAAAGGTGACCGAATCCCGGGTGCCCTACTACGAGGTGATAGGCGAGTACTCGAAGGCTGCGGAAGATGCCATGTCCCGGGAAGAGGTCCCGCCTGCCTACCGCAGCACCGTGCGAGCGTACTTCCGCGCGCTGCAGTCCGACGAGGCGGCCGCGGAGGAATAGACTCACCGTCAACGAGGGAAGGAGGAACAGCCTTGTCAGAGGCAGCCATCACGACCGAGGAGCAGGCCAGGCAACAGGGCGAGCGCTTCCGCCAGCTCGTCGATGGCCTGAAGGCGGAGGTCGGCCGCGTCATAGTCGGCATGGAAGACGTGGTGGAGAACACGCTCATCGCGCTGCTCGCGAATGGCCACGTCCTGCTGGAGGGAGTTCCAGGGCTCGGCAAGACGCTGCTCGTCCGGACGCTGTCGGAGGCCCTCGATCTGAAGTTCGCCCGCATTCAGTTCACGCCCGACCTCATGCCCGCCGACATCACCGGCACCATGGTGCTGTGGGAGAAGCCCACAGGAGAGCGCGAGTTCGAGTTCCAGCCCGGCCCCGTGTTCGCGAACGTGGTCCTCGCGGACGAGATCAACCGCGCGACTCCGAAGACACAGTCGGCCCTGCTCGAGGCCATGCAGGAGCACTCCGTCACGGTGTCCGGCATGTCGCGGAAGCTCGACGAGCCGTTCCTCGTCTTCGCAACTCAGAACCCGATCGAGATGGAGGGCACGTATCCCCTTCCTGAAGCCCAGCTCGACCGCTTCCTGTTCAAGGTCCAGGTCGATTTCCCGTCGCTGGTCGAATTGCACGAGATCGTCAACCGCACGACGGGGCGGGAGATACCGCACGCCCGCAAGGTGGCCGCCAAGGAGGAGATCCTCGCCCTCGGCGAAGTTGCCCGGCAGGTTGCGGTGGCCGAGCACGTACAGGATTTCGCCCTGCGTCTGGTGCTCGCGACGCATCCGGACAACGAGCAGGCCCCCGATTCCGTCAGGCGGTTCGTTCGGTACGGCGCAAGCCCCAGAGGCGGACAGGCACTGATACTCTCCGGCAAAGTCCGCGCGCTGATGGACCAGCGATTCAACGTCTCGGTCGATGATCTCCGCGCGTCGGCCCTGTGCGCGCTCCGCCATCGGCTCCTGCTCAACTTCGAGGGCCGTGCCGAGGGCACGAACCCCGATGACCTCATCCACGAGGCGGTGGAGCAGATAGCGCGCAGCCAGGAAGACGTCCCGGTGTGAGGCCGCGATGACGCAAGCTGCCGGTCCGGCCGCCGATACCGAGCGCCTGCTCAGCCCCGGGTTTCTGCGGAAGCTCGAGCAAGCCGCCCTCGCGTCCAAGCACATCATGATCGGACGTACCAAGGGCGAGCGCAGGTCGGCGCGCCGGGGGTCCTCGGTCGAGTTCGCGGACTTCCGGGCCTACAATCCAGGCGACGACATCCGCTACCTCGACTGGAACGCCTTCGCGCGACTCCAGCGGCTCTTCCTCAAGCTCTTCATCGAGGAGGAGGACCTCCACATATATCTGCTGCTCGACGCGTCGCGGTCGATGGACTTCGGCTCCCCGTCGAAGTTCAGGTGGGCCCTGCAGGCGGCTGCCGCGCTCGCTTACATCGCCCTCTGCGGCGGGGACAGGGTGCAGGTCTTCACTCATGGCGGCGGCGACGGCGACGTGTCCCGCCTCTACCGCGGACGGGGAGGTGCTCCCGAGCTCTTCGGCTGGCTGACCGAGCGGAAGCCCGGCGGCCAGACAGAGCTGGTCAAGTCCGTCAGAGTCCTGCAGAGCGTTGCTCCCGCTCCGGGGCTCGTCTTCGTGATCTCCGATCTGCTCTCGCCGGAGTGGGAGGCGGCCCTCTCGCAGCTCGCGGCCTCCAGGGGGGAGGCCTGCATCCTCCAGGTGCTGACGCCGGATGAATTCGAGCCCGGCGCTCGAGGCGACCTAAGGCTTGTTGACTCCGAAACCGAGCAAGAGCGCGAGGTGACCATGGGGGCCTCGGTCCTGCGCCGGTATGAGCGGGAGCGCGACGAGTTCCTCTCGGCGGTTCGCGCAACGTGCAACCGCTATGGGTTCTCCCATCTGCTCTCGTTAAGCGAACAACCCGTTGAGGATGTGATCCTCAAGTCGCTGAGGCGACTCCAGGTGATCAGGTAAGGCAATGGAGCTGCTCGCGCCGCTGGCATTGATAGCGCTGCTGCCGCTGGCCGGAGCGGTCATCCTGCTCTATCTTCTGAAGCTGCGGCGCAAGGACTTCGTCGTTCCCTCCGTCTTTCTCTGGCGCCGAGCAGTGCAGGACGTGCAGGCCAACGCGCCCTTCCAGAAGCTGCGGAAGAACCTCCTGCTCATCCTGCAGCTCCTCGCGCTCGCCGCTCTCGTGGCGGGACTGGCAGCCCCCTACTTCCTCGCTCGTCGCGTCGGCGGCAAGAGCACTCTCATAGTGCTGGATGCATCCGCGAGCATGAAGGCCACAGATGCCGATGGCTCCCGCTTCGCGGAGGCGAAGCGGGTGGCCGAGGAGATCGTGGGGAGCATGGGGCGCCGCGACGAGGCGGCCCTGCTGGTCTGCTCCGACCACGCCCGGCTGGCCCTGTCGTTCTCTCGCGACCGGGGACGGCTGGCATCGGCCATCCGCGAGGCGGATGCCACCGATTGCGAGACGAACGTACGGGACGGCCTCCTCCTCGCCTACAGCCTGGCCGCGAAGCGGCCCGACGCGAGAATCTACCTGATCAGCGACGGCGCCTTCCCCGCTCTGCCGGCCGTGACCTCCTCGGTAGAGCTGCGCTTCCTGCGCGTCGGGAGCCGGTGTGACAACGTCGCACTGCTGGCCTTCGAGGCGACGCGGCCGCCCGACTCGCGGGAGCACCAGGTCTTCCTCAGAATCCACAACTACTCCATCGAGCCCAAGCATGCGGTCCTGACAGTATCTCATGAGGAGAATCTCTTTCATGCGGCCGAGCTCGACCTGTCTCCGGGCGAGACTCGCAGCGAGACCTACCAGTTGACGTTGGAAGAGGCAGGGCTCCTGAAGGCGGAGATCGAGGTCGAGGACGACCTCGCCTCGGACAACGTGTGCTATGCGTTCGCCGAGCCACCCGACACCGTCTCTGTTCTGCTCGTGACCCCAGGCAATCTGTTCCTCGAGCAGGCGCTGCTCGTGCTGCCCGAAGTGGATGTCTTCAGAACCGCCGCGCTCGGCGCGGCCGACGCCCAAGCCGCCTACCGAGACCACGACGTGGTCATCTTCGATCGCGTCCGCGTGCCAAAGCCGCCCGAGACCGGTGCGGTCATGCTCATCGGGAGCGGCATGGACGGCACGGCCGCGCTCGGCGCGGAGGCGGCGACGCCGAACATCACGAGTTGGGATGACCAGCACCCAGTGCTCCGCTACGTGAACCTGGGCGCCGTCCAGATTGCCCAGACGCGTACGCTGAGCCCGGGGCCTGGGGCCGTCGTCCTGGCGCGGGCAGGGAACACGCCGGTGGCGATAGCGCGCGAGTGGGCAGGAGCGCGCGCGGTCGCCTTCGGATGGGATTTCATGGACTCCGACCTTCCGCTGCGGGTCAGCTTTCCAGTGCTGTTGAGCAACGCCATCCAGTGGCTCTCGCAGAGCGCGGGCAGGACGGCCACCATGCGAGTCAGTCCGGGAGCCATCCTACACTTCCCCGCGCCGGCCGATGCGGAGCGCGCACGTGTCGCGCTCCCGGGCGGCAGGGCCGAAAGCGTGTCGGCCATCGAGGGCCAGTTCACCTTCGCCGGCTCTGAGGGGGTCGGTGCCTATGAGCTCGAGGCCGGCGATCGCAGGTGGCGATGGGCAGTGGACCTCCGGAGTCCGGCCGAGTCCAATCTCGCGCCGGCGGATGAGCTGCGCATCGGCGAAGAAACCGTCCAGGCGGGGATCGGCCCGCCAAAGGTAGAGCAGCACCTGTGGCCGCTGCTCGCCGCTCTGGCCCTTCTCGTGCTGATGGGGGAGTGGCACCTCTATCACCGGCGCTATTGAACTATGTGGCTATCATTCTCCAGACCTCAATACTTGCTGCTGCTGCCGGTCGCCGGCGCTCTGCTCTGGTGGTCTGCCCGCGCCAGCTACGCCGACCTGACTGGGGCCCGTCGATGGATCGCATGGGTGCTGCGCTCGGCGATCGTCCTGGCGCTCATCTTCGCTCTGGCGGGCGCACAGCTCGTGAAGCGGAGCAAGGAACTCGTCGTGGTCTTCGCCCTGGACGAGTCCTTCAGCATCCCGGCCGAGGAACGGGCCCGCGCCATCGGGTTCATCCACGACTCACTGGGGGGCCGCCGGCCATCGGACCGGGCGGCCCTCGTGGTCTTCGGCCGCGACGCCGCCGTGGAGTCCGAGAACCTCCGGGCGGCGGAGGGTGCCCAGATAGCCTCGCGGCCGGCTCCCGGGCATACCGATATCTCGGCGGGCATGCGGCTGGCCCTTGGACTCGTTCCGCCGGAGGCCGCAGGTCGCATCGTCCTCCTCTCCGATGGGAACGAGAACGTAGGATCGGCGCTGCCGGAGGTGCTGCTGGCCCGCGCCAACCGCGTTCCCATCGACGTCGTCCCTCTCAGCACGCGGCGAGCGAAGGATGTCCTCGTGCGAGAGGTGCGCGTGCCCTCGCAGGCGCGCCGCGATGAGCCGTTCCCCCTCAGCATAACCCTCGAGGCGACCGAACCGGCGCAGGCAACGCTCACCATCCTCGTGAACGACGAGCCGGTGGACACGCGCCCGGTTACCCTCGCCACAGGCGTGTCCGCGCTGAGGGTGCCGGTCTCGCTCCCGGAGTCGGGGTTCCACGAGATAGAAGTGTTGCTTGAGAGTGAGGGCCAGCTCTGTGCGGAGAACGACCGCGGAGCCGGCTTCGTCAGGATAAGGGGCGACCCACGCCTCCTTCTCGTCGATGCGTATCCGCCGGACGCAGAGACCCTGGCCGCCCGTCTGGAGACACAGGACTTGGCTGTGGACGCCGCAGGTTCGTCTGCCATACCGATCAACGCGGCCGACCTCGAGCGCTACGACGCGGTCTTCCTCTCCAATATCCCGGCCTACAACATGAGCAACGACCAGATGGAGATGTTGAGGGATGCGACCCGTGATCGGGGCATCGGGCTGGGGATGATAGGAGGCGAGTTCTCCTTCGGCGCAGGCGGCTATTACCGCACCGCGGTCGAGGAAGCTCTCCCAGTGGACATGGATGTCACCAAGAACCGCGTCTTCCCCGGCTCGGCCGTGCTGATGGTGATGGACACCTCCGGCAGCATGGGTGCAATCGAGGACGGCCGCGAGAAGATCGAGCTTGCCGCGGAGGCCGCCTGCGCGGTGGTGGACCTGCTCCAGCCCATGGATTCGGCCGGCCTGATCGCCAGCGATCCCCGGCCGACCTCTGTATGCGAACTGCGGCGACTCGACAACAAGAACTCGGTGAAGCGCGACATCCGGTCCGTGCGCGCCGGAGGAGGCGGGATTGCATGCTACCCGTCGCTGAGTGCGGCCTATGAAATCATGCGGACGGTCAAGTCGCCCATCCGTCACATCATCTTACTGGCCGACGGGAGCGACTGCGACGAGCAGGCCGGCTGCGTGCCCCTGGTCGACCAGATGGCGAGAGAGCAGATCACCGTGACGGCGGTCGCCTTCGGCGACGGTCCGCACGTGCCGTTCCTCAAGGAAGTCGCGGCCGCCGGACGGGGGCAGTACTACCTCACCGAAATGGCAAGGGACCTGAAGAAGATCTTCACCCGGGAGACTTTGACGATAGCGAAATCCGTGCTGGTCGAGGAGGCCTTCCGTCCATCCCTGGCCGACAGCACGGCCCCGGTCTCGGGGGTCGACTGGGCCTCGGTTCCGCCACTGCTCGGCTACGTCGCAACAACACCTAAGTCGCTGGCTCGGGTGCCGCTGACCTCGCACAAACAAGACCCTGTCTTCGCTCACTGGCAGTATGGTCTGGGCAGGAGCATAGCCTTCACCTCCGACGCCAAGCCTCACTGGGCGGCATCGTGGCTTGGCTGGGATGGTTTTTCCCAGTTCTGGGGGCAAGCGGTTCGGTGGAGTCTGCGCAACCTGACGTCCGACGTGCT
The DNA here is from genome assembly GCA_029821875.1 of Candidatus Hebobacterum abditum. GTDB lineage: Bacteria > Armatimonadota > Hebobacteria > Hebobacterales > Hebobacteraceae > Hebobacterum > Hebobacterum abditum. Next base: position 80,846 of record JALGXW010000006.1, read on the forward strand.
GTACCCGAGGGTGGAGCGCAAGGGCGACCAGGCGCGCCTGGTCGTAGATGCCGTCGCGTCTGACGGTTCGCTCATCAATGGACTCACGATCGAGGGCGCCCTCAACGGGCCGGACGCAAGCCGCGAAGAGGTCGTGCTCTCTCAGGTCGCGCCGGGGCGCTACGAAGCCATCGTGGAGGCAGCGAATAGCGGCGCCTATATCCTGGGGCTGGCGGCCGACGGGCCTGGCGGCTTCAATGCCCAGCAGACCTTCGGGTTCGAAGTCGGGTATCCACCGGACTTCGCCGAAACACAACCAGCAGAGGCCTTCCTCCGAGGCATCGCCGCGCAGACGGGAGGCAGGCTGCTCGAAGGCCCGTCAGAGGTGTTCTTGCCTCCATCCCTGACACCGCGGGTGCCGCGCGACATCTGGCGCGGCCTGCTCTGGCTGGCTGTCATCTTGCTGCCGCTCGATGTCGCCGTCCGACGCCTGGTAGTGCGCCGGGAGGATCTCGAGCTGTTCACAGCCCCCGCAGCGAACGCCCTTGCAGCCATGCGCAAGCGGCGCACTGCGCGGGAGGCGGCCAGAGCGGAGCACATGGGCCGACTGCTCGCCCGAAAGAAGGAGGCGCGCGCGCGGGCGGCCGAGGAGCCATCTCCTCGCGTGCCGAGCATTGATGCGCCAAGGCCGGGGGTGCCGCCTGTGACACCAGAAGCCGCGCGCGCTCGGCCCACTGAAGGCGAGGAGGCCGAGGCCCCGGCCGAGCCGGAGATGCCGGAGAAGAGCACGACCGAGCATCTACTCGATGTGAAGCGCCGACGAAGGCAGGAAGGTTCAGAGGAGAACTAGCCAGCAGGAGCCCCTAGCTCCGAAGCTGCAGCCCAACGGTCCCAGCGCGCGGCAGGCTGCGTCCGGCCGAGACAGAATCCCCTACGCGCACACCGATACCTCACCGCCAGGCATCTTCAGCACGTCTGCTGCATGTTCGTTGCGGGAGGATTCAGCAGTGCCCGAACTGCCCGACGTCGTCGGCTTCCAGCGATATCTAGGCTCGACCTCTCTGCACCAGAAGATTGTTCGCACCAAGGTGAGCGACCGTCGGATCCTGGATGGCATATCCGCTCAACAGCTCTCCCGCCATCTCGCAGGCAGAGCGTTCGACGAGACCGCGCGGCACGGGAAGTACCTCTTCGCCAGGGCCGGTGACGAAGGGTGGCTCGTGCTGCACTTCGGCATGACCGGCTCGCTCGGCTACTACGCGCGGGGGCGGCGGGCGCCGGAGTACGCGCGCGTGACCCTCGATTTCGCGAACGGCAACCATCTCGCCTACGTCAACAAGCGAATGCTGGGGAGGGTTGGCTTTGTCCTTGACCTGGTTGCGTACGTCGAAGCACAGGGGCTGGGCGTTGACGCCCTGTCGAGACGCCTGAGCGGCCGGATGTTCGCGCGGCTCATGGCGGGACGCACCGGGCCCGTCAAGGCGCGACTGATGGATCAGTCACTTGTCGCGGGGGTGGGCAACATCTACAGCGACGAGATTCTCTTCCAGGCGCGTCTTCATCCCGCGACTGACGCCTCCGTCCTGAACTATGGCGACATCAAGAGGCTGTACCGGGTCATGCGCCGCGTGCTGCGCGTGGCGGCCGACAAGGGGGGCGATATCGACAAGTTCCCGAGGGGCTACTTCCTGCCGAGGCGCGAGAAGGGCGCCCCTTGCCCAGGCTGTGGAGGACAGGTCGAGAGGATCGTCGTGGTCGGCCGCTCCGGCTACTTCTGCCCGCAGTGCCAGAAGCGAAAGCAGTGATATGTGTGCCCGCCCAACATAGAGGCGAGGCAAAGCGCACGACGTGACTGGCACCACGACGTCCGAGGCATCTATCCGAAGCCCATCTTCCTGCGGACGGCCGCGTCAGGAGGCGGTCTGACGCACCTGCGCCAGGCTCTGCTCGAACAGACGGACGTCCTCTTCGAGCTCGTTGGGCCTGGGCTTCGTGTAGATCCCAACGCAGACGGCGTCGCCGGGCCGCATGTGGCGTGCAGCATAGTCGAAGGCGGCGCGGGGATCGTTGCGGCCGCAGGCCATGATCTTGTAGTGAATCACCGGCTTGGAGAGGCGCTGGATGGCCGCGACCATGCGCTCCCGGTCGGCGTCATCGAACCACTCGTCCGTCGGGTCGAGATGCTCCGGGCTCTTGTCCCGCGGGACCGGGTTGTAGTAGGAACACATGTAGAAGTCGCAGTCCAGGTGCTCCTCCGCCCACTCGAAGATCTGGGGCGTGTGCCCCGCGACACCTGCGGGGAGCCCCGCGTCGTGGATCATGTTGATGACCGCCGGGATCTCGTCGAGCCGGCCGTGGATCCGATAGTGATCCATCTGTCCACCGTGGATGAAGGCGGCCTTCGCGCCGAAGCGAATGCCGTTCAAAGCACCACGCTCGGGCGTCCCGATCTCCGGGCAGGTCTGAGCGATCCACTGGATGGTGCCGCCCTCGTCCCAGTGCTCCATCAGGGTCCGGATGACGTGATGATCGGCCCGGCCGATATGGGTCGTGATGCCGAGGCGCTCCGCCTCGCGGTAGGTGGCCTTGATTCGCTCGCACGTGTAATAGTGCCGCTGCTCGTCATCGGTCTCCACGCTCTGATGGCTGAAGCCGCTGAACGGATTGCCGCCGAGGATGAACCGACTCAGTTCGAGTTCGCCAAACTTGACGTGTTCCACCGATGTGATTCTCCGATTGCCGCGTTCCCTATCACTTCGCCGGCTCCACGGACCATCCTATCCCCGCGGTGCCCATTGCGAGGTCCTCCCGTTTCACCCACACCACCCGGCCGCTCGCCAGGCCGTAGTTGTCGCCCTCCAGGTGCCTCGGCTTCGCCGGCAGCGCCTCCGGTCCGCCGGCGCCGTTCCATCCCCTGGGGCTTTCGAAGACCACGACGACCGCGTCGGGCTCTGCGATGTCATTGACCCGCACCCCGCTCAAGGCGCGGTTGTACGCAAAGGCGCACCGGAGGCCTTCTGCCTCCAGACACCCGAAGACTTGCTCGTTCTTGACGTAGTCCCACAGCAAGTCACACCAGGCGTCCGCGGGTGGGAATGCGCCATCGTTATCCTCCAGGTACATCTGAAACGCGAGGGCGATGTTCATCGCGTTCGAGAGACACACCGTCTTGCGCGCTCCGTCGCGCCTGCATCCGGGGCAGAAGGTGGATGGACTCCCCAGCAGCATCAGGAGCACCAGCGCCACGCCCACAACGACGCAGCCCATGAACGGGCGCGCAGCCGATGGCTGGCGGGCGGGGGCTGCCTCTCCCTCCCCCACCGCCAACCGCCTGGAGCGCCGCACGAGCGAGGACTCGATCACTAATGCCGCAATGCCGATTGCGTAGGCCGCCCAGGCGAGGATCGGAAGCATGCGTGCGATTCCGACAAGGACCAGCCCGAAGGCCGCAGGGACGACTCCACGAGCCACCCAGATGAGCCACACGTCTCGCGCTGCTCGGCCCTGCTCCCCCATGACTGACTCTCCGTCCTCGCCGCAGGCCGGTGAGTGCATCATGCCTGTTGTTCGGCTGTGGACGCTAGCTGATTCTACCCTTCAGACGCTTGCTTTGCCAATGATGCTCTCGCTGACGGTCGCCGGACGACCCGCGACAATCCCCAGGGCGCCGTGTCTAACCCGCAAGGGACGGAAACACAATCGCAGCAATGGAGGAAGCACTCTTGTTCGACCCGATCCTAAAGGGTGGGATCGTGATGATTCCACTCCTGCTGTGTTCCGTGATCGCGCTGGTGATTTCGATTGAGCGCTGGCTCTATCTCCGCCATGCCCGGGTGGACACGAGCCGGTTGATGAGCAAGATCCGCTCCGCGCTCGACGAGGGCTCGACCCAGCAGGCCCGCGGCAACTGCGAGGCAACACCAGGGCCGGTAGCGCGGGTCCTCGGGGCCAGCCTGGCCCACTTCGACATGCCTAAGGAGGACCTCCGCGAGGTGGCGAGGGAAGAGGCCCTCGCCCAGCAGCCGGTGCTAGACGGCCGTCTGCCCGTCCTCGCCACGATGGTCACGATCGCGCCGCTCCTCGGCCTGCTCGGGACCATCTCCGGGCTGATCAAGGTCTTCCACGTCATCGCGGGCGGCGGAATCGGTGACGCGACTCAGCTTTCCGGAGGAATCGCCGAGGCGCTGATCACGACCTTCACCGGGCTCTCGATCGCTATTCCGTTCCTCGTCGTGTACAACGCGCTCTCCGGCCGCGTCGAGTCGTTGATGCACGAGATCGAGCTTCGCGTGACGGAGCTGCTGAACCTGCAGACGGCCAACGCGAGGGTGCGGTCATGAGCGAGGCGTTCGTACTGCCGCGGCGCCGGCGGCGGATCAGGCCCTATCTCGACCTCACCGCGATGATCGACACGGTCTTCAACCTGCTTATCTTCTTCGCCGTCGCGTCGAGCTTCGTGGGCGCGAGGGCAGGCATCGACCTACGGCTACCAAGCGCCAAGACCGCGCAGCCGGTGCCGGAGCGGGTCGTGCTCACACTGCTGCCCGGCCAGCCGATCCAGGTTGACGGGCGCACCGTGCCCCACGAAGAGATAGGTCCGGCCATCACACGTCTGACCGGCGGCGATCTCGACACCCAGATCGTCGTAATGGCCGATGCCAGGGTGCCCTACGAGGAGCTGGTGGCAGCGCTCGACGAGGTGCGGCTCGCCAAGTACCACCGCATCGCCCTGGCGGCGAAGGCGAAGACGGAAGAGAAGCCGACGCGTTGAACCCCATCGCAGCAGACAGTGGTCAACTGCCTCGCCGCGTCGAGCCCATGCCTGCTGGTCGCAGGTACGGGGTCGCCACGAGTTCTTCAGTGGCCTTCCACATAGCTCTTCTGCTCCTCATCTGCCTTCTCGCTGGCCGCACACCGGCGGCCCCCGAGGTGCTCATTCCAATAGAGCTGAGCCTCGTCGGCGAAGCTGGCGGACAGGTCGAACTCGGCGGAGGCGGGCAGCCCGAGGCCGAACCCAAAGAGGTCTCGGCCCCTGCACCGAGTCCTGAGCCGAGTCCAGAGAAGCCGACGAGCGAAGGCGAGGCCGCCGAGCCGGCGCCCGCGGCGCCCGAGGTGCTGACCTCGGAGAAGGGTGAGGAGCCGGCCGCGCCGGTCGGCGAGGGCGAGGAGGAGGCCGGTCCTGGCGGGCCGGAGGAGAAGCCGGCCGGGCCGACGAGAGGGCCCGGGGCGGCGGGCGGCTCGGCGCCGACGTATCCAAAGGACGCCCTCGACCGCGGTCTCGAGGGGAAGGTGAGCCTCTCCGTCGCCGTCGCGGCCGACGGCGCCGTGTCGTCGGTCTCCGTGGCACACAGTTCCGGCCACGACATCCTGGACCAGGCCGCTGTGCGAGCGGTGAAGCGCGATTGGCGGTTCCTGGCGGCCCTCGAGAATGGCGAGCCGACCTCCGGCTCGATCACGGTGACATTCGAGTTCACGTCGGGGAAGGTTGAGGTCAAGTGAGGAACGGTATGCGTTGCTTCTCGCTCGCTCTCATGGCAGTCATATCTCTCGCCGCGGTTGTATCCACGGGCAATGCAGCGGCCCCAGAGGCCGAACCGTCGCCACAGGACTCCGTGGCAATAGAGAACGAGTTCATACGAATCCGGGTCAACGCCGGCCCGCAGGAGGCCGGCCGGTTCGCCGTGGACACGACCGGAGGCGACCCATCCCGCTCGGCCGATGACGAGAAGATCCTCATCTACGGCAGCCGCGAGCCGTGGACATCTTACACGACGATAGTGATGGATGATGTACCGCACGTGTTCGGCGGGCCGACGGCACGGAGAGCAGGGCTGGGCGCGCCGACGACGGGGCTGGTCGGTCCGCCAGGTGTGCGAGGGGAACTCCTGGCCACGGCCGCAGCGACTGCTCGCGTCGGCGACATTGAGATCACCCAGCAGCTTGGCTTTGCACGCAGCGCCACGACCCGCGTCAGAGATGCCGCGCTGATCTTCTACGAGGTGAAGAACACAGGGTCGCGCGAGCATTCAATCGGCCTTCGAATCATGCTCGACACGATGCTTGGCAGCAACGACGGGGCTCCCCTGCGCGCGGGCGACAGCGCCATCGAGACGGCGACAGAACTCATCGGCGCGGACATTCCGGACTACTGGCAGGCTTTCGACTCGCTGTCTGAGCCGGCCGTCATCTCGCAGGGCACTCTGCGCGGGCCCGGCCTGACGCCGCCGGACCGTCTTGAGATGGTCGACTGGGGCACGCTCGCAGACGCTCCGTGGAGCTTCCCATTCCCGACGGGAGCTGACTTCACCCGACGCGGGGAGGAGGCTGCGGACACGGCCGTCGCCCTGTACTGGGATCCGGCCCCTCTCGGGCCGGGAGAATCGCGGACCTATGCCACCCTCTACGGGGTCGGCGGTGTCTCCCTCAGCCCTGCTCAGCTATCCCTCGGCCTCACGGCACCGGCGGAGGTAGATTTCCAGTACGACGAGGAGCAGCCGTTCTCGGTGGTGGCCTACGTGGAGAACAGCGGCGGCTTCGAATCCCGTGGCACGAGGCTCTCCCTGTCGCTCAGTGAAGGCCTGAGGCTCGCGGAGGGGAGCCTGAGGGCACACCTGGGGACACTGCGATCCGGGCAGACGCGCCAGCGCGTGTGGCGCGTGCTGCCCACTGGGGCAGTGTCTGGCACTCTTCAGATCGTTGCCACCGTCACCTCGGAGAACCTGGAGTCGAACCGTGTGGCCAGGGATATTGTGGTCAACAGCCCGCCCCAACTCGTCGTGAGGCTTACCGCCCCTGAAAGCCTCCGCGTTACCGCGGAGAACCGCTACTCACCCAATCCGTTCTCGGTGCGGGCGGAGATCACAAACCGGGGCGCACAGGCCGGCAGGAATCTCGTCGCCGCGCTCGACCTTCCAGAGGGACTCGCCCTTGACGGCGCCGCCACACCGACCCGGGTCTGGGAGCGTCTCGAGCCTGGGCGCAAGGCCGTTCTCGAGTGGCCGGTGAGGGCCCTAGGGCTGCCGACCGGCAAGCTGGCGCTGACGGTGCACGCAACCGCGGCCGGGGCCAAGCCGGCAAAGGCCCGCCGCAGCGTAGACGTGCCGCGCCTGACGCCCGAGTTGCGCGTGCACCCGCCAGCCCAGACCGTCCCCGCTCTCACCGACGGTCAGCCGACGCTGGTGCCCGTGTCGATCCGGCTCGTCCCAGCGCGGGATCTCGCCGGCGCCCGCGTGTCGGTCAACTACAATGCCTCCGTTCTCGAGCCGCTCTATGTCTCCCGCGGGGAGGGGTTCGTCCACGCCGGCCGCCTTCTGTCGCCCTGGAGCGCGGGGCGCATGCGCGGCGGGTGCATAGCCGACATCGGCGGCGAGCGCGGCGGCGCCCCGCCCCTCAACGTCGCGGAGACCACCCTCTTCACGATCGTTTTCATGGTCAGAGGGCCCGGAGAATCCGCGATCAGCCTTGAGCCGACGTCGGTCTTCACTGCGACGGGAGCGGAGGCGAGTTACCGCGCCGTGGAAGGTCACATCGTCGTTTCGCCGGCCAAGTGATGCTAGGACGGCCGAAGCTACATCAGCTCCATAGGAGAGAGGAATCATGACAATCAACCCTATCGTCCGCGCGTGCCTGTTCTGTCTACTCCTCGTCTGTGTCTTCGCCTGCGCCGCGGCCGTTGCCGGACAACCGGGTGAAGCACAGAAGAAGGCGGCCGCGCAGGCTGCCCCGGCGCCGACGGCAAAAGCCCCGGCCCCCGCTCCTGCGGATCCGGAGGCTCTTGCCGAGCGGGTCGTCGCCCTGGAGCGAGAGAACCTGGTCCTGCGGGAGGACCTCGGCAAGGCGCGACTCGACGCGCGAACCAGGTCGAGCGAACTCGAGAAGCAGCAGGCCGAGGACGCCGCCGCATTTCAGGAGAAGATCGACGCTCTCAACGCTGAGCTGGAGGCTGAGCGGAGTAAGCAGGCACGCCGCAACCGCAATGTGTGGATCGCCATAGGGGTGGTAGCCGTCGGCCTCCTCCTGACCGCAGACTAGCCGCCTCGTCGCCTCAGACCAGTCGCATGAAGCACAAGACGGCCCGCCGCGCCCACGGCCTCGATCCTGGACGCGCTCCGTCGTCTTGACCAACCGCCCGGCCATTGCTACAATTGGCCGGCAGTGAAGGAATTCACAGGCGCCCGCGTCGGATGCTTCTGCTGCCTCGCCACGGGCGTGCCGGAGCCAGTAGCCTTGCCTGAGTCGTCCGGCAAAGCGCCAGAGCCTACGCTCTCGCGACTAAGCTTCTATCTGCGGTCTCTCCGCCGACTCGTGAAGGAAGGTGTGAAGACCATCTCCTCCGCAAAGATGGCGGGGCGTTGCGGGGTGTCTGCGGTCCAGATCCGCAAGGACCTCTCCTACTTCGGCGAGTTCGGTCGGCCCGGAATCGGCTACGACGTCCAGCACCTCCTAGCCCGACTCACCGAGATCATGCAGCTCGACCACCAGCACCGGGTGGTCATCGTCGGAGCAGGCAATCTGGGTTCCGCGCTGGCGGGCTACTCCGGTTTCGTGCTGTCGCCATTCCAAGTCGTCGGGATATTCGACAATAACTTCAGCAAGATCGGCCGCCGGCTGTGGGATCTCGAGATACTCGACGCGCATCACCTGCCCGAGGTCAACCGTGAGCTCCGAGCGAACATCGGCATGATAACAGTGCCGGCCGATGCCGCCCAAGAGGCCGCTGATCTGTTGGTGAAGGCCGGAGTCCGCGCGATCCTCAACTTCGCACCGGTCATGATCGTTGTCCCGCCAGACATCGCTCTGCGGAACGTGGATCTGACCCGCGAACTCGAGGTACTCTGCTACTACATCAACCGTCTGCCCGCCCCTCCGGAATAGCGCGCCCGTCTAGCTCCGCCGAGATCCCAGACACCCATCTGTCCTTCACTCCTCACGTGCGAGAACCCGGACATCGAGTGGTGAGATCTCGATTGGCGTGGCGGGCTCCCTCGTGAAGGCATCGCGCCAATTCTCGTCGAGCGCAACCGACTGCGAGGCCTCACTGAAGTTCAGGAGAAAGAGGAATCGCTGTCGATCCCCGCGCCGCTCGAAGGCTCGCACGCCCGGCGGCACGTCGAGCACCGACGCCACGTCGGCCAGGCGACACAACCATTCCAGGAATGCTTCGAGCGTCTCTCCGGTGAGTACCGTCCCGACGTACACGACCTTGCCCCGGCCAAACTCGTTGACCGTCACGGCCGGCGTGCCGGCCAGCCATCCTTCGGCATAGGTGGCAACCGGCCGAGCGCCCGTGACAATGATCTCATCGGCCCACAGCTCGGCCTGCTTCAGGTTGCCCTCGAATTCGCCACCTTCGTTGCAGAGGAGCAGCGGCTCGGGCAGTGCGCCGTACTCGTCGATCTCAATCCCGGCCATATCCCGCAGCGGCCCTGGCGACGGCTGACTGAAGATCTTGTTGTACTCATCAACGGCTCCGCTGCGCGCGGTCAGGCAGAGCACGCCGCCGCCCTCCACAAATCGCTGAAGGTTGTCCGACACGCGGTCGTCCACGCAGTAGAGCCGCGGCGCGATCACGAGTGCGTAGCGCGAGAGATCCTCTCGCGGGTCCATGGCGTCAAGGCAAACGTTCTGCTGCATCAGCGCGTCGTGGCATCGGCGCGCTTCTGACAGCACATCCATGCGCGGCTCCGTGAGCACCGCCTTCAGCGCCCAGCGCGACTCGTAGCTCATCACCATCGCCACCCGCGCAGGCGGCCGCGTGGCCTCGATCGCCTCCCCTATCTGCTTCAGCTCCTCGCCCATTCGCTTCAGCTCTTCGTAGCGCCGACCCGGCCGCCCGCTGTGCGGCAGAACCGCGTGCCAGTACTCCTCTTGGCCCCACAGGCACGGCCGCCAGCGGAAGAAGTTGAGGCCGCAGGCGCCATGGGCGACCGAGCGCCACGCCCACAATCGCATCCATCCCGGCTTCGTCGCCTCCGACCAGTGCGGTTGCCCGGAACGCTGCTCGAGGATGAGCAGCTTCCCTCGGCTGCCTCGGCAGTAGTCCAGCGCCAGCTCCGTTCCCATTGGGGGATAGAAGTTGGTGCCGTAGACGTCGGTCCACTCTCCCATCTCGAAGATGTCCGTGTGGTCCGTGCGCTCGGTCTGGAAGTTCGTCGTGACCCATTTGTCCGGGGACAGCTTCTTCATCAACTCGTAGGGCCAGCGCGCGAACTCGGCGTTGCATTTGGAGACGAACCGGGAGTACTCCAGGGCGAGACTCGGGTTCGCTGTCGCCACGCCGACGGGAAGAGGCGCTTCGGCGAAATCCGAGAGCGCGAAGGACCAGAAGTGCGCGCCCCACCTCTCGTTGAGGTTCTCGACGCTGCCGTACTTCTCCCGAAGGTACTTGTGAAACTCGCCCCGGCAGACGTCGCAGTAGCACGTGTTCCCCGCGCCGATCTCGTTGTCGGTATGCCACGCGATGACGTTCTCGTTGTCCGCGTAGTGCTCGACGACCGCGCGATCTATGCGCTGCGACAGCTCCCTGAAGACGGGGCTGCTGTGGCAGACGGTGTACCGATGGCCGTAGTTCGAGGTGAGGCGATCGGCCGCCGTATTGCGAATCTCCGGGTACTTCGCGAACACCCACGGCGGAGGTGTGCGCGAGCAGGTGCACATTATGGTCTTGATGCCGTGGTCGGCCAGCAGCTCGACCGCTCGGTCGAGCCAATCGAACCTGTACTCGCCCTCTCTCGGCTCGAGGGCGCTCCAGGCGAACTCACCCATGCGCACCCCGTTCACACCCGCCTCCTGCATCAGCTTTGCGTCGACTGCCCACCGCTCCTCGGGCCAGTGCTCCGGGTAATAGGCAACACCGTAGTACATCCTGCCGCTCCTGTGTGGAGTCTGAGGTCCCCTTCGCATCAGGCGGGCACGGCCCAAATGGTCACGACTCCATGTCCACGCGCCTCGATGCTTCTGTGGCACGGAGCGGATGCCTTTGACGAGGCCCCGCTGCGGAGGGCCATTCGCTCCGCAGCGATGAAATGCGAACCGTCGTAGCTCAACGCAAGTCAGAGCAAACAGGAGAACACATCCCAGAGGCTAATTCGCACATGGACGAAGACTGGAGGAGGCGGAATGGCACAGCACGATGATCTCAGCACAGACGTCTTGGTCGTCGGAGCAGGCGCGTCCGGGCTGCCCGCGGCCATCGGCGCGGCCCGCGCCGGCGCCAAGGTGATCTGCATCGAAGAGGACCCCATGGTCGGCGGCGCGCCATCGGACTACTACGTGTGCCTGTTCTACGGACGGCCGATCACCGGCATTCTGGCGGAACTCGAGCACCTCCTCAAGACGAGCCATGCGCCGAGCGCGCGCGCTCAGTTCTTTCTACCCTCCGGGTACCAGCGCGCCTGGCGCGAGCTCATCACCGCGGAGCCGAATCTGCACGTCACTGCGGGGGCTCGAGCCATAGGAGTGCTTCACGAGGGCGACTCGGGCGCGGTCGCAGGGGTCACGGCGGAGATCATCCCAGGCCAGACATTCAACATCGGCAGCAAGGTGACGATAGACGCAACTGGATCGGGAATTGTCTCTGACCTCGCTGGCTGCACGGTGATGTATGGCCGGGATGCGAAGGGTGACTTCGACGAGCCGCACGCGCCCGATGCGGCGGACGACCAGGTGCAGGCGTGCACCTGGATGTACTTCATCCAGGGCATCCCCGGCATCGAGGACAAGCCTCGCGCCCGCGGGGTCCACGTGAATGTCGGCATCCCCGCTCGCGGTGAGGACCACCTGCCGCATGCGGAGCCGGTGCTGCCAGGCGAGACCGACCCGGAGCTGTATCTGCAGTGGGGCTGCGCCGTGGAGTGCCGGGACACCCGGGACCCCCTCGCCTTGGCCGAGGCTCATGCCAAGGCCTACGAGGTGATGGCGCCGGAGCTCGACCGACTTCACGAGAACGGCTATACGGTTCACCTCGCGCCCAGGATCGGAGTGCGAGAGTGCCGCCGCATTCGGGGCGAGTATGTGATCACCGAAAACGACATCACCGGCGGCGCCTTCCCCGACGACACCGTAGCTGTCGCCGACTACGGGTTCGATGACTGGCGGCCGCACCGCGTGTCCAAAGAGCGCGGCAATGTGGACGAGTTCGGGGCCGCAACCGCTCGCTATGGCATCCCGTACCGCGCGCTCGTGCCCCAAGGAGTAGACGGGCTGCTTGCCGTCGGCAAGTGCATGAGCGGCACCCACATCGCGCAGAGTTCCTTCCGGGTCATGCCCATCGCGGGCAGCACAGGCCAGGCGGCAGGAGTGGCGGCCGCGCTCTGCGCGAAGCACAACGTCCACCCGCGGGACCTCGACCCGCAGGACGTCAGGGCCGTGCTGAGAAAGAAGGAACAGCACCTTCAGCTGTCGTTCGATGACAACTAGGAAGACTGCGCACCGACCCGCATCAGGCGTTGAGCCACAACAGAAGGTAATACTCGGAGGCACTCATGTGTGATTTCTGCATCCAGCACGGCCAGGGAAAGAAGTGGTACCTGGAGGCCGAGAACTACTCCCAGGACCTGTTGAGCGATGTGCGCCGCCGCGACTTCATCGCCGATTTCTTCAGCCACCGCGAACACCTCGACGGCGCCGCCAGGGATCTCACGCGGCTCAGCAGTGCCCCGCGCTTCGTCCGGCGCGCGCTGAGCGCCGCCAGGACTCGCCGCATGAAGAAGCAGCACTTCGGCCAGGTGCTGCCGATGGAGGACGTGGAGCAGATCTTCGGGTTCGTCAACTCCGTCTCTCGCCTGCCCTGCATCTGCCGGGAGACACTGCTGGGGCGAGAGGTCGGCTACTGCTATGGCGTCTCCCTCGGCCCCGGCGGCCAGCCCTTCGGCGACATCTTCGACGGCCTCGACGACAGCTTCTTCTCGGGCCCGGACACCTCCCGGCTGCAGGAGATCAGCAAGGAGGAGGCCATCGCCGCCTTCGCCGAGCACGAGAAAGAGGGCCTCTGCCATACGGTGTGGACTTTCATGACGCCCTTCATCGGCGGTGTCTGCAACTGCGACCGCTCCGACTGCATGGCCATGAAGGCCACCGTCGTCCATGACGTGAAGGTGATGTTCCGGGCCGAGTACATCGCGGAGGTCAACCGCGACCTGTGCACAGGCTGCCGCTCCTGCATGCGCCTCTGCCAGTTCGGCGCGCTCGCCTACAGCGCCGCCGACCAGAAAGCCGTCGTCGATCACACCGCCTGCTATGGCTGTGGCATCTGCCGGAGTGCCTGCCCGCACGATGCCATGAGCCTGCGGCCGAGGGCCGAAGTCCCGGTCGCGGCCTCCCTTTGGTAGCCAAGCAGATGATCATCAACTTCCATGAGCATCCGTGGGAGGGTGTCGGGGACCACAACGCCAGCATGGGCATAGATTGCATGGTTCTGCTTGCGCATGTCAGACAGCCATGGGAAGCCACGGGCCAGCCCTGAGCTTGTGTGCCAGCACGCGTCGGTCTAGTATATAGCACCACTGTGCGGCGCCTCTGGGCGTCCCGGGGTGGAGATACGGAAATGACACCCGACTCCGCTGCCACCGACCACAGCGGCCAGCCGCAGGCTGGACTTCGACGCGGCCTCGGGCTCGGCGACTGCACGCTGCTGGTGGTCGGCAGCATGGTCGGCAGCGGCATCTTCCTGACCAATGCTCACATCGCAGCGTCCCTGCCCTCCGCCTGGCTGATACTGTCGGCCTGGCTCCTGGGTGGGCTCATGGCCCTGACGGGTGCGCTCAGCTATGCCGAACTCGGCGCCAGCCTGCCGCGCGCGGGCGGCCATTACGTCTACCTTCGAGAGGCCTACGGGCCGCTGGTCGGGTTCTTCGACGGCTGGCTGTCCTTCGTCGCCTCTTTCCCGGGATCGATCGCCTTTGTCGCGCTCGCCTTGCTGGCTTACATGCCCAACTCCTGGACGGGAGGGCCGCTCTTCGCCGCCAATGTCTTCGGGCTGGAGTGGGCCCTCGGGTCGAGGCAGCTCATCGCGGCGGGCATCATCCTCGGACTCTCCGGGATCAATGGGCTCGGGCTGCGCGCGGGGGCCGGCACTCAGAACCTACTTACCGGCTTGAAGATAGCGGCACTGCTCGGCATCGCCGCCTTTGCGCTGGCCTCCGGGCGCGGCCGGTGGGAGAACTTGGCGGCCGGCGCGCACGTGGGAATCGGCCTGGCCGGCCTGGGGGGAGCCCTGGTCGGCGTGTCGTTCTCCTATCTGGGCTGGGATGCGGCCACCTATATGGCCGCCGAAACGAAGCGGCCACAGCTCAACATCCCTCGATCGCTCGCCTTGGGGACACTGGGCGTCGTCCTCCTCTACCTGCTCTTCAACATCGGCGTGCTCTATGGCGTAGGGGCCCGCGAGATGGCTGGTGTCGAGAACCCCACCCAGCTCGCGGTGGCCCGGCTGCTCGGACCTGGCTGGTCCGGACTCCTCACGGCCGTGATACTGGTATGCATTCTGGGCTCCCTCAACGCAACCGTCATGGTGGGGCCCCGGATCTACTACGCGATGTCCAGGGACGGCCTCTTTCCCCGGCCATTGGGTTCGGTCGGCGCGCGAACCGGGGTTCCCGTCGCCGCTATCGCAGCCCAGGCGATCTGGGCATGTGTGATCGTGTTCAGCGCGACTCTCGGGCGCATCCTCGCGTTCACAGTGTTGGTCATCTGGCTGCTGTCCGCGATTACGGGGGCCGCGGTGTTCGTGCTACGTGTGCGCCGGCCGCAGCTCGAACGGCCGTATCAGGTCTGGGGATATCCCATCGTCCCGGCGATCTTCTGCCTGTCTTCCCTGGGGCTTGCCGTCAATCACCTACGCAACACGCCAGCTGACCTGCTCTGGCTCGTCGGCTTTCTCGCTGCCGGTGTGCCTGTGTACGCCTTGCTGAGGAGGAGAAAGGCTGCCCCATAGGAACTCCCCAGGATGTGCGCCGCCGTATCCCCAAAGCTCCCAGCCGTCAAGCGGACGAGGCCGAGCCATACACCGTTGCCGGCGCGGGCCCGGAGGGCGACGCCATCTAGCGAAACGTTGCGGGCCATGGTGGACGTCGCGCCCTCTCGACTGCGGGGAGACCCCCCATCAGCGCTGTTGCTTTTCCGTTGATCCCGGAATGGGGTATGATGCGAAGGGAGTCGTCAGAGGCCATGACAGACGGAGGAATGAGTAGAGGCCAGGAGTTCATCGCAGTCAGAGAACACACTCGACGCCTCCCCGCCGACTCACACCTGATGGAGTGGTTGCAACGCCATCAACCTAACTCGGCCTGGTCAGGATGACATCCCCATGAGCGACGCGCACAGAGACACACGCAAGATCCGCCGCATCTCCTACGTGGATTTCCGCAACGCAGTCGAGGAGGATGCTTGCTGCGCTGGCGATGGCAGTGACACGACGACCACCCTCGCGGTCCTGATTGCTCGCGAGATGGTTGGGACCAGGCCCGCCGGGATGATGGAAGAACTGCTTTCGCAAGGCGAGGGCACACCGGTGCACGGAGTGTGGCACCACGCGCTCGTCGGGGAGATCCTCCTCCGCTGTCTCCAGAATGCCGGCTATGAGATCGCCGACGGCTTCATCGACGAGGTCGTCGACCGCGGGCGCCAGATCCCAGGCGGCTCGTGCGGATTCCTCGGCACCTGCGGGGCTCTGTCCAGCGCGGCCAGCGCCTACGCCATTCTCATGGGGGCCACGCCGGTAGCCATCGACCAGCGGCAGAGACTCATCGGGTTCGTTGCCAAGCAGGTCGCCCGGCTGGCAGAGATTGGCGGGAGCAGGTGCTGCAAGAAGAACAGCTACGTCGCCCTAGAGCTCGCTCGCGACGAGTTCGCCGAGCTTGGATTCAACCTACCGAAGGAGGAGTTCGAAGGCCGCTGTCCCTTCTTCGCCTCCAACGACACCTGCGATGGCGACGCCTGCGTCTACTATCCCAAGAAGCGATGACCACGCGGCCGCGCGGAGCGGTCCCGCCACGACCGATGCAAGGCCCCACTAGCTCGCGTGGTCTGCACCCCACCGGCCGAAAAGCGTATTCGCCCACGAGATGAGCCAGATCTGCAGGTCGAGCCACAGACTCCGACGTCGAACGTACTCGAGGTCGTAGACGAGCTTCTCCTCGGGGGTCGAACGGTAGTGGCCGCAGACCTGGGCGAGGCCGGTGAGCCCCGGCTTCACAGCGTACCGGTGCCAGTAACCCGGTATGTCTCGCAGGAACTCCCGCACGAACTCAGGGCGCTCCGGGCGCGGTCCCACCCAGCTCATGTCTCCTCGGAAGATGCTAATGAGCTGGGGGATCTCGTCGATGGCAGTCATTCGCATGATCCGACCGACACGGGTGACCCGCGGGTCATCGCGATCAGAGAGAACCGGCCCAGTATGCCTCTCTGCGTCCCTGATCATCGAGCGGAACTTGTGAACGGTGAAGATGCGGCCACCCCGACCCACGCGGGTCTGGGCGTACAGACAAGGCCAACCGTCGGAAAGGATGATGGTGAGGACAGCCCAGATCCAGAAGGGCAGGGAGAGGGTGAGGGCAATGCCGGCAAAGAGGATGTCCGCTGTCCTCTTGACCGCATCATAGGCTGCGCTGTGCTCCACAGCCGGAGCAGTCAGATCGCGAGCGCAGCGGTGCGTCTGATCGGTTGTCTGGTCGAGATGTCCCACCGGTGGCTGGTCATGCGCGGGCGGTCCGGACCGACAGCTATATGTTCAACAGGGATCATGAGTGTGCCTCTCAGCGGGTGGGCCTTGCACCTCATCGCCTATCCGTGATCGCTGGGTAGGCCCAGCTCATGCTTGAGCAAGGGCACGTCTGCTTTGATGAGGCCGAGCGTGTGCAGACGCCCTACACTGTGCGTCACCTGCCAACACTCACGTACTGAAAGCCGAGGTCCTTCATCTCAGATGGCGAGTAGGTATTGCGGCCATCGAAGATGATGCGTTGGCGCAGCAGATCGCCCATGCGCTCGAGATCGAGGAGCTTGAACTCGTTCCACTCGGTTGCGATGACGAGCGCATCGGCTCCGTCAGCGGCCTCGTAGGCATTGCTGCAATAGCGAACATCTCGAACCACGCGTCGGGCAGCGGGCACGGCGACCGGATCATAGGCGCGAACTCGTGCGCCCTCCGCCAGCAGAGCCTGGACGAGTTCCAGGGATCGGCTTTCGCGCACGTCTTCTGTGTCCGGCTTGAAGGAGAGGCCGAGCACGGCGATCTCTCTGCCCTTCAGGTCGCCGAGCACATTGTGCAGGCGCCCGATGAAGCGGGGGATCCGCTGCCGGTTCACCTCCATGACCGCTTCGATGATCGTGAACGGACAACCGGCCTCGGCGCTGAACGAGGCCAACGCAGCCGTGTCTTTCGGAAAGCACGATCCGCCGTAACCCAGGCCCGGGCTGAGGTAGTGGCCGCCTATGCGGGTGTCCGCGCTGATGCCCTTGATGACCTGGCCAATGTCGGCATCCATCTCCTCACAGAGATCGGCAATGCTGTTGACGAAGGAAATCCGCATGGCGAGGAAGGAGTTCGCGGCGTACTTGACGAGCTCAGCGCTGTTGACGTCCATGAAGAGCAGGGGCCGCTCCAAAGGAGCATAGAGACGCACAAGCGGTGCGACGGTTTCGGGATCTGAGCAGCCTATGACGACCCGGTCTGGTCTGAGGCAGTCGGCAACCGCGGATCCTTCGCGGAGGAACTCCGGACACGAAGCAACTTCGAACGCCCGTTCGGGGCGGCAGTTCTCCTCGAGTATCGTGCGGACAATGGAGCCGCTGCCAACCGGAACGGTGCTCTTGACCACAACGAGAGCCTCGTCCGAAAGGTGCTGGGCGAGCTCGGCCGTCGCCGCACGCAGGTTCGTGAGGTCGGCCCTTCCGTCGGAACCCGTCGGTGTGTCGACGGCCAGGAACACGACCTCCGCGCCCGGCACAGCCTCCGGGTAGCTCGAAGTTAGTGTCAGGCGACCGGCGCCCTGGTTGCGCAGTACCATCTCAGAGAGGCCCGGCTCGAAGATGGGGACCTGGCCATCCTGCAGCGCGGCGATCTTGTCTTGATCTATATCGAGGCAGACCACATCGTTGCCGAGATCGGCGAAGACCGCGGCTGTGACCAGTCCGACGTGGCCGGCCCCAACGACGCACACTCTCACTTTCCCCTCCCTGCATTGGGTTTGGGCGGATGCGGTGCCCGAACAGAGCTGCGAACGACAGCAGCTATGTCCGCGGCAAGGTCGTCGTCCGCAGCGGACGACTAGCTGTAGACGGGCCGAAGGGAAGTCACAGACATCTAGTTCGACGGGTCAACGCGGTCGCCTGCCCGCGCGACGGGTCCGCAGTTGAAGCGTCCAATGCTCGCCGGGGCTCAGGAGGGCATCCACGCACACAGTCTCACCACAGAGGCAAAGGGCGGATTACGCGACGAGCAGAGCAGGGCCTCGCGTCAATGGGCCTTGCGGGTACGCTTGATCGCGTCCTGCAGGTGGTCCAGCTGGTTCTTGAATGTTCGCGCCTCCAACTCCTCGAGGCTGATTCCGGTAACTGCTGTCCATATCTTGCTGGCCTGTCGTGCGCCCATGAGGCGGCCGATCTCGTAGAGCACGATGAAGCCGATGACTGCCGCGAAGATCCCAAGCATGGCCGTCGGATTCAGGAACGAGTCCATGGCTGACCTCCCGTGTGGTTGTCCCTTCCCGTACCTCAGCTATCCGAATCCGGGCGGTGTTCTTAGCTGTGGGCAACAGCGCCGTTCGGGCGCGTTCTGCCTCCTGTGGCGGAGTGCCGCCACTTCGCCGTGCACGTTACTTCTCCGTAGAGCAGCTCTAGCCTTGCCCTGACGCTTGCGGCGCAGCACTCAAGACTGGACGAAGCCGTGATCACAGAGGCAGCCGGATCGCTGGGGAGGCTGAGAGCAGCGGCCTTGGACCGCAGTGGCCTTCGCCCAAGCAGACACTGCACTACGATCACCGCTCAGCTGGCAGTCCGGTTAGACCGCGGTAGAGTTCCACGTAGCGCCGAGCCACGAGGCTCCAGTCGTACCGATCGAGCACGGCGCGACGCGCGGCTTGCCCCAGACGCCGGCGCTCACCCTCATCGCCCAGGAGACCCTGGACCGCGCCGGCGAGAGCATCGGGGGAGCCGGGGGCAACGAGCCGGGCGGTGACCCCGTCCGAGAAGATCTCGCGCAGGCCACCCACATCGCTGGCGACGATGGCCTTCGCCATGGCCATCGCCTCCATGGGTTTGAGCGGTGTGACGAGCTCAGTAGCTCGAGTGGACAGCCGGGGGTAGACGACCACATCCGCGGCGGCGTAGAAATCCTGAACTGCGTCATGCGGCACGGGAGGCAAGACGGCGATGTCGTCGCCGAGTCTCGCGGCCAGAGATGCGATGCGATCGCGATCTTCGCCAGCGCCAACGATTAGGAGCTGTGAGCTCGGCAGGCGAGTTCGGATCGACGGGAAGGCCTGCAGGAGAGTGTCGATTCCTTCATAGGCGCGTATCGCACCGAGGTACAGGATGACAGGGCCTTGCGCAATGCCGTGTTTCTCACGCCAGCCGACAGCCTCGGGGCGGGGAGCGAACCCGTCCGTGTCGACCCCGTTGGGTACGACATAGATCTTGCTGCGCGGGATGCCGCGCTTATCCAGGTCGTCTTGCAGTCCCGCAGAGATGGTGACGACGGCATCTGCCTGGCGACAGACACGGCCCTCCGCGGCGCGGGCGAGCATGTATCGCAGGCCCAGGCGTCGGACGGGACTGCGCTCGACCATCGCTTCCTCCCACAGGCCGCGCACTTCGTAGACGACAGGGAGGCGCAGCCGACGGGCCGCGCGCAGAGCTGCGAGGCCGCAGAGCATAGGGGAGTGCGCATGGAGCACGTCCACGGTTCCAAGTTGCCCGGCGATCTCGACTATCTTCTCGGCGAGGACGGCGACGCGGCGCGCATCGCGCAGCCAGACGCCCCGGGACGGTCCCTCGGGTGAACATCTGAAGTGCTGCACGCCATCCAACTCCAACGGCTGGGCGGCGGGGTGTCGCGGCGACGTGACGATGGTCGGGTCGAGGCCAAGTGCCTTCTGGGCTCGCGCGATGGCCTGAGTTCGGAGCGTATACCCGCTGCAGACCTCGGGCAGCGAGTATTGGGCGACGTGAAGGATCTTCATGTCATGTGTCCCGGCCGGATGGGCGAGTCGGCGTCCAGGTTGCCTCGACGCGGCCGGTGGCCCACCGCAGCAGTGCCGACACGCTGGCCAGAATAATCATGTCGAAGTGCGCGGCAAGGCGCGCCGGGCGCAACCGGGAGAGGGCCGGCACGCCCCAACCGAGGGCACCGAGCCCGTAGAGCGCGAGGTGGCCTGCAAGCAGAACGGTTAGGACCGCATCCCCAAGAAGTGCCCCCCATATGGCGCCGGCCAAGGCGGCCGCGAAGAACAGCCCCTGAATCTCTCGAAGAACCTTGTGAGAGATAAGCTGCCAGAGAAGAACAGCACGCCCGCGCTTGAGCGTAGGCCACACAAGCGATAGCATCGTCGGGATTGCCCGGGACATGATGCGGACTTTGCGGCCGTACTCGGACCAGAGATCGGGCGCGGCAGTCTCGCGAGAGACTGCCCGAGGTTCCAGCACAACGGCTCGCCCGGCAAGCAGCACCTCGTAGGGGATGCGGAAGTCATTGACGTCACGGGGACCGACCGGCCGATAGAGGCTGCTGCGGAGTGCGTAGATGGACCCGTTCGCGCCAAGGAGCGAGCCAAGGGCCGATTCCCACCCCTTCACCAAGGATTCATAGCGCCAGTATGCGCCCTCGGTCGCCTCGGTCCCCTCCCCAGGCCGGTAGCGAAGCTGACCGCTGACCGCTCCGACCGCTGAGTCAGAGAGTGCCGAGACGAGACGGCGCACGGCGTCCGGCTCGAACGTCGCGTTGGCGTCTGTCATGACGAGCACATCGGACGAGGCAGCATCCACGCCGGCGTTGAGAGCCAGAGACTTCCCTTGCCGACTCTCTACGCGCACGAGTCGGACTCTCCCGGTCTGTGCAGCGTGCGCCGCCACGATCTCGTCGGTTCGGTCAGTGCTGCCATCGGAGACGACGATGAGGTCCAGGCGATCCGCCGGATAGTCTTGGGAGAGGGTGTTTTCGATCTTCTCAGCGATGACGTCTTCTTCATTCCAGGCCGCAATGAGCACGGTGACGGCGGCCCGCTCGCTCTCCCTTGCTGTGGGCACAAACGGACGAAGCTTGGCGAGCACGTAGAGGATCGCCGGATAGGCGAAATAGGCATAGAGTAAGGCCGCAAGTGCGCCCCAGGCCAGGAGATGGGCAACTCCGGTTGAGGGGAAACTACTTGGCAGCATTTGGATGAGAGTTCCATGCGGGCGGGGAGCTTCCCTGGCACCCCACAGCCCCGCCCACGCATATGAGGGGAGTTCGGCGGCAGCCGCTGAAACAACCGCTCCGCGGCGGCGCTGACGAGTCGGGCGGGTCGGCCTGCGGACCCGCGGTCGCGTCAGCCGCGGGGTCGCCGAGTGAGAGGACCGATACACCCAGCTATCGAAGACATCGCAAGGCGCTGGCCATCGGGGTCCTGCGCCCGACGCGACAGGCGCCGCGTCCGACTGGTCAGTCGCATGAGCCTGGCCGCCGGGAGGCGCTGCCATCTCGGCTTGAGGGCCGCGGCAACAGGCGTCGATATCTTGCTCTGGCTCCGGCTCGTGTGGCCCGACGTGCAGCAACCGAAGAGATGATGATCTTGCCTTTCCCAGATTGACGTCGTCCTCGCGTTGGTCCAGAGGACGGAGTTGAGTTCCTTCGAGATCTATCGTGGCCGAGGAAAGAGAGAACGGGATGCGAGATGCGGAATGGGAAGCCAGCAAGGTTTGCGTGTTGGGTCTCGGCTATGTTGGCCTGCCGACGGCTGCGATCCTGGCGGTCAGCGGCTTTCAGGTGGTCGGGGTCGACGTGCGGCACGATGTTGTCGAGGCCGTGAACGCCGGCGACGTGCCTATCGAGGAAGCGGGACTCAAGACGGTTCTGCAGGGGGCCGTCGCCTCCGGCAATCTAAGGGCACAAGGAGGCCCGGAGCCGGCGGACGTGTTCATCATCGCGGTGCCGACGCCGATCCAGCAGAACCGCACCGCGGACCTGGCCTCTGTCCGAGATGCCGCGAAGTCGATTGTCCCCCATGTGACCAAGGGGAATCTGGTTGTACTTGAGTCCACGGTGCCGCCGGGAACGACGGACGGCCTGCTGGCTGGAATCCTGTCGGAGTCGGGTCTGCAATTGGGCGAGGAGCTCTACGTAGCGCACTGCCCGGAGCGCGTTCTGCCCGGGCGCGTCCTGACCGAGCTTGTGCAGAATGACCGGGTGATAGGGGGGATCAACGCAGAGAGCGCGAGGCGAGCGGCCCAGCTGTACCGGAGAATAGCCGAGGGTGAGATCTGCCCCACGACGGCGGTGGTAGCGGAGCTCGCCAAGTTGGTGGAGAACGCGTCTCGAGATGTGGGCATTGCGTTCGCCAACGAGGTGGCTCGGATCAGTCGGACATGTGGAGCTGACGGCCGCGAGGTGATAGCGCTGGCGAACAGGCACCCGCGAGTGGAGATCCTCGACCCGGGGCCGGGCGTCGGCGGGCACTGTCTCCCGGTCGACCCATGGTTCCTCGTCGAGGCCGCGCCGGAGTTGAGCAGGCTGGTGTGCACAGCGCGCGAGATCAACGATTCCCAGCCCGCGTGGGTGGCCGAGCGGACGATGGCGGAGTTGGATGGGATCGAGCAGCCAAAGGTATCGATATGGGGCGTCGCATACAAGGGCAACGTAGACGACGCCCGTCAGACTCCTGCCTTGCGGGTGCTGGAAGAGCTCGGGGCGAGAGGCGCGGAGGTAAGCGCGGTTGACTTCCACGTGAAGCGGTTCGAGTACGAACTCGCTGATATCGAGGCCTCTGTCACAGGAGCCGACTGTATTCTCCTGTTGGCGGGCCACAGAGAGTTCCGGTTCTTCGAGCCGGGGGCGATTGGCGAGCGGATGAGAAACCGTATCCTCTTCGACACGCGGTCATTCCTCCCGAGGGAACGGTGGAAAGACGCGGGATTCCGGGTTGTCAGCCTCTAGCGCTCTGCCCGCCGCGTCGATCCAGCAGGCCGGCATACAGATCGATCAAGATCCGCTCATCCTGCTCCCATGAGTATCGGCGCCGAGCGGCCCTCGCCGCAGCCGCCATCCGGTCACGCCTGTCTGGGTCAGAGAGAAGAGCGTTGATCGCCTGCGCAATCGCCTTCGGCTCGGAGGCGTCGATGAGAATCCCCGCACTGGAATCCCCCACAACGCGGCCCATCTCCGGCAGATCGCTGGCGATTACCGGGACACCCGCCATGATGTACTCCAGGAGCTTGTTCGACAGAGAGGAGTAGTGGTTGAAGCACGTGTTCTGGAGGAGCTGGAGCCCGACGTAGGCAGAGGCCGTCCAGTGCGGGAGCTCGGCGACAGGAACCGCATCGTGGAAGAAGACCTTCGTCCCCAGCAGCCCGCTGTCGGCGGCGCGTGCCATGAGCGCGGGCTTCAGCCGTCCGCTCCCTAGCAGGACCACCACCCCTCCCTCGATCTCTGGAGCAGCGTCGAGGAGTTGCCGCAGTCCCCGCTCGGGTTGGATGCCCCCCTGGTAGAGCGCGATCCTTGTGTGCGCCGGAAGTCCGAGGCGGCGGTGGAGCAGATCCGGGGGCCCCGGAGCTGCGTAGGCCGGGAGATTCCGCAGCACCGTCGGCGGCGCAATGCTGTACCGCTCGTGAGTGAAGTCCGCTCGTGTCTGCGTCGTGCATATCACGCGATCAGCGCGGCCGATAAGGGAGCGCTCGAGCAGCGAAGCCCACCATCGCAGCGTCATGTCGGCGCGATCTGTCGCGACCTCGTGCGTGTCATAGACGAGGCGGGCCCGCGCCATCCTGCTGCCCACCCACGCCACCAAGAGTGTGTTGAGATCGTGCGCGTGGTACACGGCAGCGCGAGTCCCGAGACCGGCTCTCAAGAACCGCAGGAAGACTAGGGCACGGCGCAACGGGTATAGGGGCAGCCGCAGGCATGTCTCGAGCAGTGCGCGCAGCCCGCCGGCGCGGCGAGGAGGTGTCTGCTTCTCGACGGACGCGGCTGGTGCCGCCGTCGCAGTAGGCCTCCGGAGCACCACCGCCGTGATCTCCCGGCGACTCACTCCGAGAATCGACCGACTGACACGAAGGATGTCGAAGCCATGCACGCGCTCCCTGCGAGCTGTTCTCCCGGGGTCGTGCACGGCAACGACCGTCACCTCATAACCCGCCCCGACCAGCGTCTGAGCTTCCTTCCGGACGCGGGCGTCGTGGACCATGTTGTTGTAGACGAACATGCAGACGGAGAGGCGCTCAGCGTTCCTGGCCTCCCCGGGCGAAGGAGTCTCCACTGGCGAACTCTCAGGAATCGGGGGCCCCCTCCTGGGAGCCGGCGTCAAGGCTCCTGATCGTTGCCTGCTCCACGCCGCGCTCCAGGACGAACCCTTCTGTTCTGGATTGCCCTTGCCACGCGATACGGATACGGTGAGGATCGACTCGCACCTGCTCGGCCTTCCTCGGTTGCTCTGGCGGCGAAGGGCCGACGTAAAGCAGGGCTGCGAAGACGACGTTCGTGCCTCGGGCCGAGTATCCCAACGCGTAGCTCGGCTCCATCGTCCTATGCCGAAGCGATGTCCATCCCTGCATGCGCGGTTCCTCATCACCTCTTACAGTCTCCGCCCGAAGGGACGAAGCAGGCGCCAGAGGGCGAACGTATAGGGCTCTTGACTCATCGAGTTCGATAGTGGCCAGCTGGCCTGTGAGGCCCAGATCGAGGGTGGGATGGAAATGGAACCACTGCGTGTAGTCGTGGGGCCCTTCGCTCTGCAGTTCGTCGAGCACGACGAGCCAGCGCCCCGGCTTCCACACGAGGGTGCGCTCCTGGGAGATGCCACCCGCACGCTCGACTGCGGCGGAGACGAAACTGAGCCCGTCGCCCTCTCCCCAGCTCCTGAGTGCCGACCCGAAGGCTTCGCTGCGACGCCGGGAGTAGTCTCTGCCATCGATCTCTACAGTGTTATGGGCGCGAGTGCTCTCACAGTAGATCCGGCGGGGATCATCGTAGTAGTACCCAAACCTCCCCGAATCTACGATGATCGAGTGCCCGGCGTCCCACCACTCGAAAGTCAAGTCATCGGCATGCTTGTGGGTCCGACTATGGAAGCCTGCCGCAAGGATCAGATAGGGCAGGTCGGCCCAGTCGTCTCCTGGCGCGGGCCATCGACCGCGGAATACGGCGTACCCAGCTGTGGGGAAGACGCGGTAGGTGTGGGGAGGGGGCACGCCGTGTTCTCCCTTAGTTAGGACGTACGCAAGCTCCGGTGCGATCTCGGATGTCGGGAAACCCACCTCCTCGCGCGCGACCCGGTGCAGGTCCGTGTCCCCGAGGAGGGGAAGCCCGCCGCCCGGTGCAACTAACCAAGCGAGAGCTTCCTCTGCCTGGGAGCGGAGCGACCTGAGGGCGGGATCGTCCGACAGCCCGGACTCCAGCATTGCGGCCAGGAGGCGGAGCATCGCGAGGTGATAGCCTGGCGAGTGTTCAAGGTGCACTCCCTCCTCGGAGAACGACTTGCCGAACATGCGAGCCAGTCTCTCTTCGGCCAATCCCTCCCACGTACTTGCACCCCGAAGCTCGGGCCATGATCTGGCGAGCCCAAGGAGCCCAGCGCTCTGGTAGATGCCGTGATTGGTGGCGTCGTTGAAGTTCCTTTCCTGGGCAAGCTGCCAGCCGTGCTCCCAGCAGCCCCAGAGGAGTTCGGCGAGCGCCTGCGAGCTGGTTTCCTCTCGACGGGCTGCCGCGTCTGTGAGGTAGGCCAGCTTCAGGGCGCGCAGGCCGACTGCCATGTCATACCAGGCGAACGGATTGGATCGATCGGAAAGGGAGTGCTGCCGGATCCAGTCCCGGCCAACGGACTCCGCGAACTCGAGGTATCGGTAGCTGCCGGTCTCGGCATGGGCCGCGAGTACATCGTCGAGGGGCTCCAAGCTGTTCAGCCAGAAGCGCCATGAACGGTCGTCGTGGGGGTCCGCAGACCAATCAACGGGGGCTGTCACGCCAAACCGCGGCCGCCCTCCGTAGGCGAAGCCGGCCTCGATGACTTCGTCTGCACTCTTCTCGAGCTGCGCCCCGGTCAACCTTTGGGGCGCTACGCGGTAGTACGGTGGAGGCTCACGCTCGCAGTGAGCCTCCCTGAAGACCTGCATGGCCTCGTCGAGGCCGCCTCGGTCGTATGCATCGCCAACCTGATCGCTGAGGCGAGAGTCTTCGGGAAAAAGGCTCAGCAGTCCGGAGCGGGAGGTCCAATCCCTCTCTGGCGGACCACCACAAGCGGCGCACAGGACCGCCAGAAGGGGAAGCGCAAGTAAGGCGCGAGGGACACTCCGTCGGCGACCCCGCCTCCGGCAGCCCCGCGGCCTCTCGAAGTTGGACTCCGAGTTTTCCTGAGTCATATCGGTGCAGAGCGTCAAGGCACACTCCCCCACCGCCCTAGTGTGATCTCCAGAGAAGAGATTCGGTGCTCACGCAGGGCTGTCCTCCGAAGGAGAGTCTCGCCTGAAGCCGAGCGCCTGGCGCGGTGAAGGGGCCCGGCCTGCGCGGGACGAAGAACTGGTGGCACGCGGAGCAACCTGCATGTCGAGAGGGCAGCTATGAAGGGCGTAATCCTCGCGGGCGGCCTGGGAACACGGCTCTTTCCGTTGACGAAAGCCACGAACAAGCACTTGCTCCCAGTGTACGACCAGTGCATGGTCCACTACCCGATCGGCAACATGCTGAGGGCCGGCATCGACCACATTCTAGTGGTGACCGGCGGGCCCCATGCCGGGGACTTCATTCGCGTGCTGGGCACAGGCAAGGATCTGGGGATCAAGCACCTCGAGTATGGCTACCAGGAAGGTGAAGGGGGCATCGCCGATGCGCTGAGCATCGCGGAGGATTTCGCCGAAGGGGAGCCGGTACTCGTGATACTCGGGGACAACTTCACCGACGCTGACCTGGGACAGGCAGCTCGATCCTTCACGGGGGGAGCCCATCTGTTCCTGAAGGAAGTGCCCGACCCGCGGGACTATGGGGTGGCAGTTTTCGATGATGAGGATAGCTCGCGCATTGTCGCGATTGAGGAGAAGCCGGAGCAGCCGAAGAGCAGCTACGCCGTGACTGGCTTCTATATCTACGATCGGGGAGCATTCGACTACGTGCGCGAGTCAGAGCCCTCGGCGCGGGGCGAGCTCGAGATCACGACAGTGAACAACTTCTATATCAGGGACGGGCTGATGACTTGGAGTGAGCTGGATGGGCTGTGGCTCGACTGCGGCACGTTTCACAGCCTCTTCACGGCCAGCCAGATCGTCGCCGAAGCACGTCAGAATGGTGAGAACCGATTCCCCCGCATCGCCTCAGAGAACAGTCCCTGATGCCGCCTGGGCCCGACGCCCGCCAGAGGGCCCTCTCTTACCTCGCCATCCAGCGACGGACGAACTCCTTGACCCCCTCCTGCCAGCGCGGGAGTTTCGCTCCCAGGGTGCTCTCGAGCTTCTTCGTGGACAGCACGCTGTTTGCCGGCCGCGGAGCGGGGCGAGGGAAGTCAGCGGTGGTGACTGGCTCGATGTCCGGGACCATCCCGGCAGCTGAGATCACCTCGCAGGCGAACTCGTGCCAGCTGCACTGCCCGGACCCAACGGCGTGGTAGGTCCCCCGTATTCGTCGCTCCGCCGCTTCGACGAGGATGACCGCCAGGTGTGAGGTGTAGGTTGGAGAGCCGATCTGGTCCGAGACGACTCGCATAGGCCGGCCTGCTTGTTTCAGTTCGAGCATCGTGCGGGGAAAGCTCTTGCCGTGGATCCCGTACAGCCAGGCTGTTCGGATGATGCAGTGGCTTGGGCAGGCCCCCCGAACGGCTTCCTCGCCGGCAAGCTTGGACTTGCCGTACACTCCTAGTGGATTCGTCTGGTCCTCCTCGGCATACGGGCCGGCCTTCGTACCGTCGAACACGTAGTCCGTGCTGACGTGGACGAGGTCGCCGCCTGTTGAACGCACGGCCTCTGCCAGGTTCCGCGCGCCATCGCGGTTGACGCCAAATACGATCTCGGGCTCTAGCTCGGCCTGGTCCACCGCTGTGTGGGCGGCACAGTTAATGACAGCTTGCGGTTGGTGCTGCTCGACGAAGCGGCTGACAGCAGCCGGGTCGGCGAGGTCGAATTCCTCAATGTCGGCTGCGATGAAGGGTAGTCCTCGCCCAATCAGCACCTCGCAGAGATCGGTGCCGAGCATGCCGCGGGCCCCGGTGACCAGGATTGGACTCGAGTAGCTCACCGGATTAATGGCCCCGAGCCTGCCTTCGCAAGAGAAGAGCGGCCCGCAGTACCTCAACCATCGTGCCGCTCCCAGTCATGGGGGATGTCATTGTCATGCGGGTCGACGCGGTACTCATCCGGCTGATCGTAACGATAGGGCTCACTCACTGCATTCACGATGATCGCCTCTTCGAGTCCTACGTTCTTGAAGCCGTGGCAGACCAAAGCCGGTACATGAACGAGCATGGGATTGTGCACTCCCGCGTGAAAGACGTTCACCTCTCCGTGCGTCGGCGAGTCGTTCCGTGCATCGTAGAGGGCGATCTGGACCGTCCCATGGACGACTGCGATGTTGTCTGATTGGAGCTTGTGATAGTGCCAGGCCTTCACGACTCCGGGATAGGCCGTCGTCATGTACACCTGGCCGAACTTGCTGTACATGTCATCATCGCAGCGGAGGATCTCCATCAGCCGCCCCCGCTGGTCGGGGATGACCTTGAGACGTTTCACGGCAACACCGTCGATCATGAGTGCGTACCTCCGAGTCTGCGCGATGTTAGCACCTACTGGGGAGAGTGGTCAACGACGCCGTCACGGTCGCCCCCTATCCGGTTGGCCACGCGACACGTGCGTTTTGGCCCGGGCCAGGAATTGACAGAATGGTGCTCTACGACGTCGGTGATTCGGGCCTACTGGCTGCGATGGCCGCAGCGGATTCGCTCCACAGGCGACAGTGAGGTGAGCACACACGCTGACCTGCAGTGGGCGAAACCTTCAGCTTGGGGGCGTCGTGCAACGACGAGGCCGGTTGCCCGGCCTCGTCGCTTATGCTCCATCAGCCGCCAGACCGACTCGTGTCCGTCAGACGGTCTGCCCTGGTGTCCTTACTACTCCATCAGCCCGAACGCCCGGGCGATGTAGACGGCCATCTGGTCGCGGGTGACGTACCCGGTGGGCCGGTAGTGGCCATCGGGGTAACCAGCGACGATCTCGTTCTCGAACAGATACTCGACGTGCATGAAGCACCAGTAGCTGGTCGGTACGTCCGGAAAAGCGGCGCCGTCCGGCGGCGTGTAGCCCGCGAGACCTTCATCGCCGGTCGGGTCCACGAGGGCGCGTGCGACGAAGACGCTCATCTGGCCCCGGGTCACGTCCCGGTCGGGCTGGTAGCTGCCATCGCCGTATCCCTGGACGATGGCATTCACCGCCGCGTACTCGATGTGCTTGTATGCCCAGTGATCAGCT
Organism: Candidatus Hebobacterum abditum; assembly: GCA_029821875.1. GTDB lineage: Bacteria > Armatimonadota > Hebobacteria > Hebobacterales > Hebobacteraceae > Hebobacterum > Hebobacterum abditum. Next base: position 110,453 of record JALGXW010000006.1, read on the forward strand.
GGGACGTCCGGGAAGGACGCCTCGAGCGGGCCACTGGGCACGCCACTGTTGCCGCCAGCGAGGCCGCGGGAGATGTACACGGCCATAGCTGCCCGGTCCACGCGGAGGTTCGGCCGGTAGAATCCATCCGGGAAGCCTGAGATGATTCCGGCCTCGACACAGGCCGCGATCGAGGTGAGGGCCCAGTGGTCGTCGCCGATGTCAAGGAAGGTGACTAGGTCGATGAACGTCGCCGTCACGCTTGTGTTGCCCCCGACCTCGACCCATACCGGGCTGGCAGAGCCCGAGACTGCGCCCGACCAACCCGAGAACTTCCATCCGTCCGCCGCCACGGCTCCGAGCTGCACCACCGTGCCGTATACGTAGTCCTGGGACCAGGGCAAGGCAACGGGAGTGCCATTCACGAGCACCTGCCCCTCGCCTGTAGCCGTGATGCTGAGGGCGTAGGAGACCCAACCGAAGGACACAGTCACTGACTTGTCGCTGTCGACCACTATGGAAGTCGGGTTGTCGCTCCCCGACAGGTCTCCCGACCAGCCCATGAACTCTCGGTGGACATCCGGCACAGCCTCCAACGCCACCGTCTCGCCACACAGCACCGCTCCCGACCACGGAAGAGCCTGAGTGACGCCGTCCACAATCACTGAGCCGCCCTCGCCGTCAACGCTCAGGCTATACTCGATCTGCGAGAAGGTCGCCGTCACGTTCTTGTCCCCGTCGATGCTCAGCATGACAGGGCTGTCACTGCCTGACAGATCGCCTGTCCAGCCGTCGAACTGCCAGCAGGTGTTGGGTACAGCCTCGAGCGTGACGGTTGTGCCGCAGCCGAATGCACCGCTCCACGGCAGCGCATGCTCGACGCCGTCCACCATCACGGAGCCGCCCTGATCCCCTGACAAGCTGAGGCCATACTCCAGCAGGTCGAATGTGACCGTGATCGACTTATCGCTGTCGACGAGGATCGCCGCCGGACTGTCGCTCCCGGCCAGGTCACCCGACCAGGAATCGAACCGGTAGCAGGTGTCCGGCACTGCCTCGAGCGTTGCCGTGCTCCCGCAGTCCACGCTCCCAGACCAGGGCAGACTGTGGGCGACGCCATCAACGAGAATGGACCCCTCGCCCACTCCGCTAATGCTCAGCGTGTAGGTCACCTGGCCGAAGTTCGCCTGGACGGACTGATCACCGTCGACTGTCAATGCAACCGGACTGTCTCCTCCTGACAAGTCGCCAGACCAGTTCTCGAGCATCCAGCAGGTATCGGGGACCGCTTCAATGATCGCCGTGGCGCCGCACAGGTAGGTGTCCTGCCACGGAAGCGACTGCAGTAGCCCATCGACCCGTACTGCGCCGTCCCCGCTGCCAGTGATGCGGAGCGTGTGCTCGATCTGCGTGAACGTGGCCGTCACAGACTTGTTGCCATCCATGCTGAGCGACTTCGGAGCGGCGGCACCGGAGAGATCCCCGGACCAGGAATCGAATTCCCAGCAAGGCTCAGGAGCCACGTCGAGCGTGACGCTCGTGCTACAGACGAAGTCTCCGCTCCACGGCAGGGACACCGGTGTACCATCGACCACGATCGACCCCTCACCGACACCACTCAGGCTAAGGGTGTACTCAATGGGAGCGAAGTTCGCCGTGATCGACACCGGACTGTCCATCGACACACTCGTGGGACTCGTCGAACCCGTGAGGTCGCCAGACCACGAGATGAACTCACTGCACCAGTCGGGCACAGCCTCGAGGACCACGACCTGGCCGCAGTCGACATCGCCGGACCATGGAAGCGTCCGCGTTGTGCCATCGACGACGACGGAGCCGCTGCCCGTGCCGGCTAGGCTCAACGCGTACTGTATCTTGGTGAAGTTGGCCGTCACGAGCTTCGGGGAGTCCATGGTGATGGTGGTCGGGCTGTCGCTGCCAGACAGGTCGTCCGCCCAACCGGCGAACTCGTAGCACGAAGCCGGCGCGGCCTCGAGCGCGACCAGGGAGCCGGCAGCGATCAGGGCAGACCAGGGGAGGGCCCGCTCCACGCCGTCGACGAACACGGTGCCGTTGCCGACGCCCTGGAGATCCAGCGTGTAGTAGATCTTGCTGAACTCCGCGGTGATAGACATGTCCGAGTCGAGCGTCACCGCAGTCGGGTTGTCGGAGCCCGCAAGATCGCCGGACCAGCTGGAGAATTCGTACGTGGCATCGGGGATGGCCTCGAGGCCGACCTCAGTCCCTTTGACAAAGACCTCTGCATAGGGCAGTGAGCGGCCTACGCCGTCCACAGCGATCTGGCCGTTGCCGCCGTTCAGGGTGAGAGTCCGGGTCGAGGCAAGATGAACAACCTGACCATTGCCTGAATCGGCGACCCAGCAGGTATGGTCGTTCTGATTGACGGACACTGAACGCGGGATGCTGAATCCTCCGCCACGCCAGAGCTCGGTGCCGTCTGGCGCAAGGTGGACAACCTGGTTGTTGCCGAAGTCCGCGACCCAGCACGTGCGGTCAGATTCGTCAACGGCAACCCCGCGAGGGCCGCTGAAGCCACCGCCGCGCCAGAGCTCTGTGCCGTTCTCGGCGAGGTGGACAACTTGATTGTTGTCCCGATCTGCCACCCAGCAGGTCCCATTGCTCGAATTCACTGAGACAGACACGGGTCGGTTGAAGCCATCGCCCCTCCACAGCTCCGCGCCGGCCGCCGACAAGTGAACCACCTGGTTGTTCAGGTGGTCAGCGACCCAACAGGAGCCGTCGACCTGGTTGACGCTCACCGCGAGGGGTCGGGAGAACCCCGATCCCCGCCAGAGCTCGGACGAATCACTGGACAGATGGACCACCTGGTTGTTGCCATAGTCGGCTACCCAGCAGGAACCGTCGACCGAGTTGGCCGAAACACCACGAGGTGAGCTGAAGCCCGCGGTACGGGACAGCTCGGTGCCGTCGGCCGCCAGGTGCACAACCTGGTTGTTGAATCTGTCGCCTATCCAACAAGAACCATCGCTGGTGTTGACCGAAGTGCCCCAAGGGCCGTCAAAGGCCGCCCCTTGCCAGAGCTCGGTTCCATCTTCGGCGAAATGCACCACGACGTCGCCGCCGTGATCGGCCATCCAGCAGGAGCCGTCGGCAGAGCCAGCGGACACTGTGCGCGGCCCTGTGAATGTACCGCCTCGCCAGAGCTCGATCACATCTTCGGCGCCGCACGTGCTGGCAGCGAAACCGACTACCAGAAAGACGAACAGCATCGCCGTCAGACTGCCGGACTTGACTCGGATCAGTCTCGGCCTGTTCGCCGAGGCCCGTGAGGCGATTGCTGAATGTGACCTAGTCAGCATAGGGGAACGATGAATCCCCCTATCTGCTTGGCACAGTGAGTTGGTCATGGCCAACTTCCCCCATCACTGTCAGTGAGGATGGCAGTCCTGCGCCCCCAGGCCAGGGTCTCTGCTGCAGACCTACCTACTCCGGCACAGGAGCAACAATGAGGCCAACCTGCAGCCGCCCAGCGGCGTGATCGCCCTCCCCTTCATGGACGTATTCCACAAGAGAGCGCCGATCTGAGAGCAGACCAGTCGTCGGGCGCCTTCGTCGGCGAGGCGGTCAGAGCGGAAAGCTCGACGCGCGCTCTGCTAAGAGGGAGCGCCGGAATACGGCTGCAGTGCCGCCACTCGCGCCCTACCCGAGGCGTGTGGTAGCATCCATCTGAGTACGCAATCACAGGCCGGATTCGATCTCCCAGACGTCTGGCCCAAACACCAGGCGGGCTTCCACCGTCCTCGCACCCTGCGCGAGCTCGTGGCCAAGCGAGCTCTGCATATGCTGAGGAGAGATGCCGGCGCGCAGCGACGCGACAGTGAGTTCTGGGCTCTTAGGGGCAAATGAGTCTCTGGACGGCGCGCCAGGGACACCGGCTGACTGGCCGCTGACGAAACAAAGCTGTCGCCCTCCCATGCGCCGACACCCACGCGCGGCAGAGGCGGCCGAGAGAACTGTGTCCCTCGGCAGCCCTCCTGCCCGCTTACGTCTGTCGGCAAGGCTATCTGCGACAGCCTTGCGCTGTCCGACCCCGCGCCCTTAGGTCCCCTGGTCGTGATCCACGGGGACAGTGAGATAGTACGGCGCGGAGAGGTTGCCGGCCGTGTCTATGGCCATGAGGGTGATCGTATACTCGCGCACTTCCGTCGGGTGACTGCCGGAGCGCTCCGCGCGCAGCCACAGAGACTGCGGATCGTTCGGGTCGAGCACCCAATCGGGAGCATAGTCACCGTCACCAGTGCCATCCTCCGGCTGGTTGCTGGAAACGCCGACCACGAACCAGACGGCGTAGGAATCGTCCACAACCGTCACATCCAGTGCCATCTCGACCATCACGTGCTCGGGCGGCCACAGGTAGGCCGGAGTGGCTGTGGCGCTGACGATCACTGGCGCGTCCTCATCGATCACACCGGGCTCTGCGACCGATTGCTCGAGCCACTCGAGCAGAAGGTTGCCATCCCCATCCAGGATTGTCCCGCCCACGATGAATCCTGCGCCCAGGTCCAGGTTGCAGACGACGAAGGCGGTGTACTGACCCGGCAACAGTTCGTCGACGGGCCACTGCACATAGCCAGCGGGATCGAGGCCCGGGTAAGCAGGCAGCGGGGTCCCCGCAGGAAGCGGATCCAGCGACTGCAGGGCCTCGCCCTCCGGCAGCGCGAGAAGAGCCTCGCGTACATCAGGGGCAGGCACGATCTCGCCGTCGCCGTGTACAACCCATCGGTCGTAGAGCGCCAGCTCCAGATTCCCCTTCTGCAAGGCGGCCGTGACCTCGGAGATGAAGTTCGTCATCTGCTTGCCCGACTTCGCCCAGAACACGAGGGCCTGATCCGGATCGCCGGCGAGGTACTCGTCCAGGCCGTCGTGCTTGTAGGCCGCCGCTCTCCCCAGCTTCTTGAGGAGGCTGTTGGCCGAAGGACCCGAGATGTCGCCAATGGCGCCATAGTACTCGACCTCAGCGATCAGCACATCGATGTCATCGTCGATGTCGGCGACACGGAGTTCGACCAGTCCGGCAAGCTCAGCGAGTTCCTCCGCCGTCAACTCGTACCCAGAGATCCCGAACTCGACATCTGCCAGGTCGATCACTGGGCCAGGGTCGCCTAGGTCGCCCAGGTCGTTCGTGATCACGACAGTCAGGCAGCCTGGGTCTGGATAGTCATAGAACACCATGCCGCCGCCGGGCACGCCGTTCATTTGCTCGGGAACGAGCGGTGTCCCGTCGCCCCACTGGAGGTCTCGCAAACGGCAGCTACCGTCGGCAGTAGTCCAGGCAACCCGCACCCCCTCGCCGACCGGCACATGTGAGCCGTGATAGGTGATTGTGGTGGAATAGACGCCACCTATGACCTTGAAGCCGATCGTTGGCGGGCGCCACCCAGGCCGGTTAGCATACTCGCCGATGATGGACTCCAGTCCATTCGTGACTGCCCGGACGGACGACCGCGCGACTGTTGTCACGTTCTTGCATTTGTAGACCTTGGTGTAGCCGGCCTGCCCCGGAACTGCGAGGCCCACTACGAACACCGCAACGAGTCCGATGACGAGCGTGAACTTCACTCTCCGTATACTCACTTCTCCGCCTCCTGTGCGTGAGGTTGCATCCGCATGCCGCGATGCCCTCAGAGCGCGAGGGTCGAGGTCGATTGTCGTCTGATCTGCGCCCTTCGGCGATGAGAGATGAGGCGAGCTGCTACAGTGCCTCGCCCCGAGCGCCGCACCCCCCTGACGCGCCGACGGGACAGAAGATCGACCGCGACTGAACGCGCAGCCCCTGGTTTGCGCGACGTTGGAGGAGAACTGGTCTGCCTACGCGCGCGGGAGCACTGCCAGCGGCAGTGCTGGCGACCAGGCCAGCTCAGCGGCCCCTGGGACGAACGAGCCGACTGTCGCCATGATCGGCTCACAACGCCCTCACCTCCTACGTCGCGCCCCATGAGTATTGGCATTCTACCCCCTTGCCAGGACATCCTTGTGCAAGTCGGCACTATTTCCTGCTGCGACATCCCGACCCTCAGTCACAGGAGGGCGCCAGGGCGGCCGCGCCCGAGAGGGCCGATGCGAGAGCGTCCGATGCCAGGCCGTGTGTTCGCGCTGACTGGCCGCGTGGCAGCCCAGAACCGAGGTCAGGGCACTACCGATCATGGCTTGCCTCAGCAGCGGCCGTCATCTCCTGAGGGATGGAACGCTTGCCCCTCCCCTGCTCGCCCAACGCGCGCCCATCACCGGAATGCGCAGATGCCTTCTCCGCTGGAGAATCGCTTCCCTGCCGCCGTGACATGGCGGCGACTCCTTCTGCAACAGGGGCTGCGAAGCTCGACTTGCCGCCTGGCTCCTGAACTCCCCCCTCAGGTGTCCGCAGTCGCCAACTCCAGCCTCAGTTGCCCGCCTCTGTGACCTGTGCTAGAATGGGATTGTGGGCTCGATCGCGGTGACGAGGGGCCCACAAGCTTGAGGGCACAGCAACGAGACGAGCCGGATTCAACATGCTTTCCTTCGTCCTCGATACCTGGCGGAGCCGGGGAGTAGTCGCGCACTTTGTCGGCGTTCAGTTGACGACCAGTTACCGCACCAAGTCGCTGGGCTTCCTATGGGCGCTACTGGATCCGCTACTGTTCATGTGCGTCTACTACATCGTGTTTGGCCGCATCATAGCCATGCGTCCGCTCTCCTTCATGATCCACCTTTTCGTCGGCGTGATTGCCTTTCGTTTCCTCCAGGGCTCGGCCGCGCAGGCCGCTGGCGTGTTGCGCGCACACGGCGGGCTGATCAAGGAGATCCGTTTCCCGAAGGTCGCCTTACCGCTCTCCGTGATCATCGCGCGCCTCTTCGACTTCGGGGCTGGCTGGCTCATCGCCATCCCGCTCGGATTCGCGTTCGGCTACCCACCTACTCTGTACTGGCTTGCGATCCCGCTCTTCGTAGCGATACAAATCCTGTTCGTTGCCGGCTTCTCACTTGTCACAGCCTACATCGGGCTGTTCTTCGCCGACGTCGAGAACATACTCGGTGTGCTGCTGCGACTGTGGTTCTACCTGTCGCCAGTGCTGTACGGGCTGGAGTTGGTGCGGCAAAGGACGGAGGGCTCGCCGCTTCTCTATCGGCTCTACCTTTTGAACCCAATGGTCAGCATCGTTGAGTGCTATCAGGCCTGCGTACAGCGGGCCCAATGGCCAGCCGTGCAGTTCGTCAGCTACGCACTCGTGTCGTCGATCGCCACGTTGCTGATCGGCGTGCTCGTCTTTCGTAGGATGGAGGGTCAGATTGCGAAGTACGTATGACAGGGCATCGAGTCTGTGCTCGTCGCTCCTGCCGACATCGCAGGAGGCGCCTGTTGTGGTAGACGACGTATGGCTCAAGTTCCAGCTGCAGTACTACCGGAAGCGTAATACGCTGCGGAGGACCGCGGTGACGCGGCTGTCCTCGCTTCTCCGGGGGCAGTGGGGCGAGAAGCGAAAGGACGAATTCTGGGCACTCCGAGGCGTGACCCTCAGCGTCCCGCAAGGCGAGGTGTTGGGACTCGTGGGTCCCAATGGGGCTGGCAAGAGCACGCTTCTTCGCGTCATCGCGGGGATCTACGCGCCGGACCACGGCCGAGTGACAGTGTGCGGGACAGTGGCTACGCTGCTGTCATTCGGCGCTGGCTTTGACCTTCGGCGTCCCGGCAGAGAGAACATCTACAAGAACGCCACACTGCTTGGACTCACCAGAGAGTGCATTGATGATCGGGCGGATGCCATCGTGGCGATGAGCGGACTTGGTAAGTTCATCGATGCGCCTGTCATGACGTACTCCGCGGGGATGCGGGCGAGACTCGGTTTCTCCATTGCCGTAAACGTGGATCCCGATGTGCTGCTCATTGATGAGGTGGTCGGAGTGGGGGATGAGAGGTTCCGCGCCCGGGTGGGGAACATCTTCGATCGGCTCGCCAGCAGTGGTCGGACGATCGTATTCGCCACGCACTCGCTGGCACTGCTTGAGCAGTACTGCACTCAAGCCGTATGGATAGAGGAGGGCCAGGTGCGTCTGCAGGGCGCGCCGTCCGAGGTGGCGAAGGAGTATCTGTCTGCCGCGAAGACGGAAGAATGAGCGACAGAGGTAGTTCCGACAAGGGGCCGGACGGGGTGTCGGGGGCCCCGTCTGACCGAGACAGCGCTCCGAGCGTTCGTCACCGGTCATCACCGGTGTCAGGTCCCGCTGAGGATGCTGGCGCGACCGATCTGCTGCGCCGCGCTGACCCGTGTGAGTTCGATCTCAGCTTCGACATCTTCCAGCGGTATGCAGCTGTTGCGCACCTCATCCAAGCATCGGCCGGCAACATGGCCGAGCGTCGGCTGCGAGTCCTGGACGTGGGCTCAGGCAGCGACGACTTCCTGCGGCGGTTCCTGCCTGAGGCCCGGTTCGAGGTCTACTTCCTTGACAAGGGGATGTCCCCCGAGAGAGCCAGAGAGCTCCACTTCGTCCGAGGCGACGCTGTGTGTCTTCCCTTCACGGCTGGGTTCTTTGACATGACGTGCTCTATCGACCTTCTCGAACACCTGTTGCCGGCAGATCGCTGCCGAGCGATCGACGAGATGGTTCGGGTCACAAGGGGAGCAGTTGTCATCGCTGCGCCATGTGCAGAGGACGGGGTGGCTTTCTACGAGCAACTCGCGAACTCCGTGTACAAGGCGTACTTCGGCGAAGACAACAAGTGGCTTGCAGAACACCGCGACCTCAACCTGCCGCGTGAAGGTGACATTCTGGAGTATATGCGGCGCAGGCATGGTTGCCGGGGGCGGGTCTTTCCCAATGGCCATCTTCCTCGCTGGAGCCAGATGATCGCCTTCAACCTGATACTGCGTCGCACGCAGAGCTTGGCCGATTACGCCGCGCTTGTGAGTCGCTTCTACAACCAGCACCTTTATGACTACGACAACAGGGGGCCGTGCTACCGCCGCGTCTTCCTGCTCGGCGGGCCCGACCACGTGACTCTTCCGTGCCGGGAGGAGGACGCAGACTACCAAGAGCACTACGCGCAGCTAAGGCAGTTCGTCCAGCTGGGATATGAGATGCTCGGCATCCTGCCCTCCATACGGGCAGCGGGTGGCGTCCGCGAAGTCAAGGAGGCTCTGGAGGACGATCTGTCTCGGACTCGGGCCGAAGCGTCAGAACTGCGGACCGAGCTGTCGCGGGTTCGGGCCGAGGGGCAGCAGGCGGAGCGCAGAGCATCAGAGCTGCGGGCGGAGCTGTCGCGGGTCCGGGCCGAAGGGCAGCAGGCAGAGCGCAGAGCGTCAGAACTGCGGACCGAGCTGTCGCGGGTTCGGGCCGAAGGGCAGCAGGCAGAGCGCCGAGCAGCGGACCTGCTGCGCGATCTGGCGGCCAGCCGGAACGAGAGCGAAGCTGCTCTGAGGGAAGCCGGTGCACGGCTGAGCGAATCCGAGGCGGAGCTGTCGTCGTTGAGAGGGGAGGCTGGACGTCTGCAGAGCGAACTGGAGGAACAGAATCGGCAGACCGCGAAGGCGCGGGCCGTTGCGCAGCGGCAAGAGGCGCGCGTGAGAAGGGTCCTCGCCTCCCGGACGTACCGCGCCGGCCAAGTTGTCCTGTTCCCATTCACGTTGGCCCGCGCTGCGCTCCGCGCCGGCGCCAGAACGAGCCTTCGACCGGGCCTGGGCAAGGATGCGGCACGCGTAGTGCAGTACACGCCGACGGACCCGCAGAATCCCTACTACACGGTCACACTGCGGGCCCTCGAACGTCTGGGCTGGTCAGTTGCGTGTCAGGACGACACCGAAGCCATTCTCAGACGAATTCGACGCGAGGCCGACGCGCGGTTTCTCGTGCTCTTCCATCAGTTTGACCCATACATTCATCCCGCGAGGGGACGCTCCGGGCGCGAACGTGCGGACGCGCTCATGAGGGATATGCGGCAGATCAAGCGGGCGGGGGGCGCTCTTGTCTGGACGCTTCATAACTACCTTCCGCACGATGCAACTTCCGAGGAAGTGGAGCAGGAGTTGCGGCTGCGCAGGTTTGTGAGGACGCACTTCGACGCAGTTATCGTGCTCAACGAGGCGGGCCGAGCTGAAGCTCGGCGGTTCTTCCCAGACGACATGATAGCGCTCGTGCCTCATGTGAGCTTCAAGGACGTCCACGGCCCGAGGGTGTCTCGCGAGGAGGCGCGGAGCAGGTTCGGGTATCCGAAGGACGCATTCTTCTTCGGGAGTTTCGGGGCAATCCGACCCTATAAAGGTCTGGAGCTGGTCATCGACGCGTTCCGAGACATTGGGCAGGACGAGGCGCGACTTCTCATCGTTGGCGGCGCGAAGGATCAGGACTATGTCCATTCCCTGCGTCGCCGCGCGGGTGAGGATTGTCGAGTCATCATCCGTGCCGGCCCTGCGGTACCCAGCGCGGACATACCGATCTGGCTTGGTGCCATGGATGTGGCTGTGTTCGGCTTCACCTCGATCCTCACCTCCGGGTCGGTCATCCTGGCTCTGTCCTACGGGCTGCCGGTCATCGCGCCCAACGTCGGCGGTATCTCTGAAGTGGTCATCCACGAGGAGAATGGCCTACTGTACGAGGACAACAGCGCCGACTCGCTTCGGCAGGCGATGCAGTCAACGGTTGGCCACCCACTGCTACCTCACATGCAGTACATGGCAAGGCCATCTCTGGACGAGGTATCCGCGGACAACGTGGCGCGCCAGATGCAGGAGGTGTTCGCCCGAGTTCTGGACGTCTCGCGAAGCTGAAGATGCCGCCTCGGAGCGGAAGATCGGAAGATGAGGATCAGAGAGTGCCGGCAACGGACATAGTCGTGCCTGTGCACAACTCGCTCTATCACGCCCGGCCTTGCGTTGAGAGCGTTCTGCACAACACCAAGCAGCCCTTTCATCTCTACGTCGTGGACGACGGGTCGGACGCGCATGTGCATGCCGAGATGGCGAGTATACTGGCGCCGCACGGCGACAGGGCCAGTCTCTGCCGCAATCCGACTGCGATCGGCTACTTGAGCAGCGTGAACCTCGGTATCCGGGCCGGCCAGAACCCGACCGTCGTGTTGCTGAACTCGGATGTGGTTGTGAGCCCCGGCTGGCTGAGTCATCTGCTCTTCCCGTTTGACGACGACCCCGCTGTCGGCATCATCAACCCGGTATCGAACTGGGCCAACTGGACGCGCATTCCCTTCGCGCCGGGCTTTACGATTCATGATTACGCAGAGTTCGTAGCAGAGATCGGAGACAACGCCTACGCCGACATCTACAACGCCTCCGGCTTCTGCTTTGCGGCAAGACGTACTCTTCTCGAGGAGCTGGGCTTGTTCGACGAGGCCTATGCCCCCGGATACTGGGAAGAGACCGACCTCTGTCTAAAGGCTCTTGAGCACGGCCATCGGGTCGTGGTCAATCTTGGGAGTTTCGTGTACCACTTCGGCTGGGGCTCGTTCCGCCCGACGGGACGGAACGAATGGCTGGAGCGCAACCGCGAGATCTTCACCGCGCGGTGGGGGAAGCAGTTCGAGGAGCTCAAGCGCCGATGGCAGCAGGAGAGGGTGTTGGCGGAACTCGAAGAGGCAGTCCACGCGCGCCAGAGAGAGGTGGAACAGGCCGACACCAGATGGCAGGGCTGGCTCAAGCAGGCGCGCCGCTTCGGCCTCAGGCACACGGCAAGCGCGATGGCGGCCACTCTGTCGAACGCTCTGCTGCGGTCAGACCGCGATGAAGATGTCGGTGAGCGCTTCGCGAAGGCGGTCGAGAAGACCATGAGCATGACGGAGAGCGATCGCCCGGCTGAGAACCATAGGCGACTGCAGAAGATTCGAAGGCGTTTCGCAGGACGGGTCCGCCAGACGAGCCGTCCCGCGACCGCACCATCGGGGCCAGGTCGGCTGCGCGTGGTCTACCTACTTCCCGCGCTCAAGCTGTACGGAGGCATCCTCTCTGTTCTGCAGATCGTCAATCACCTGGCCCTGGCGGGAGAGCAAGCGAACGTAGCCACCTATGGCGAATGCGACCCGGACCTCCTGCGTGGCCTGCCGCTGTACGCGAGTCCGTACTGCTTCCCAAGCCGTAGTGTGATGCTGGAGAACTTCCCCGAATGCGATGTCGTGGTTGCGACCCGATGGGATACGGCGTACGACGCCATCATGTTGCAGGAGGCGTATCCGCGAGTGCGGCTCGCATACTTCGTGCAGGACTACGAGCCTGACTTCTACCCGATCGGGAGCCAGCTGTCTCATCGGGCAGAACTCACGTACCATCTGATCGGCAAGCAGATCGTGAAAACCCAGTGGCTTGCGCGCAAGTTGCGGCGGTTCGACAGCGACGTCGTGCAGATTCCGCTGGGCCTCAACTTGGACATCTACTACGATTCGGGGAACCCCGCGCGCCAGGAGTGTACGCGGGTGCTAGCCATGGCGAGGCCGACGTCGAAGTACCGCAACTACGAGGGTCTGCTGCGGATCTTCACGACTCTTCACGAGGAGAGACCTGATATCGAGCTCTGCCTCTACGGCACAGATCTCGACCCTGAATCACTGCCCTTTCCCTGCGACTCGCAGGGCCGGCTGTACAGGATGGCGGACGTCGCTGCGCTGCTCAACCGATGCACGATTCTGCTCGACTGCTCCACTTTCCAGGGCTTCGGTCGTCCCGGCCTGGAGGCCATGGCGACCCGCACGGCCGCTGTTCTCACGCGGAACGGAGGAATCACGGAGTACGCGAAGCACCTTCACAACTGCCTGCTCGCCGACCCGCTGGATGTCGATGAGAACGTTGCCAAGATCATCCAGCTTGCCGATGAGGTAGATCTGCGGCGTCGCCTGATCGACCGCGGGGTCGAGACCGCAAGGCAGTACGACGCCCGACTGGAAGGAGCGCGGACCCGGAGCTTCCTTCGATCCCTGGTGGGACTAGAGTGATGCGTTGCCTAGAGTGGTGGGGGGGATGACGGCTGGCGGGTCGGCTCGAACTCCTGGGGCCGAGCGGAGAGACCGGGGCGGCGGGTGAGTAATCTGGCAGCAGTGGGGCGCAAATGAGGCGAGAGGCATACGAACTACTCGTTGAGGGTGAGACGCTCTTCTTCCGGCGAGAAGGCTCCGGATCGCTCATCGAGGCGGCCGAAACCTGGAACCAGCTCTACCACGCGGTTGGATATGAATGGGCGTGCGCCGTCATCGGGGGGATGGGCAGGGATTCCCTTTCCGTGGTAGATGCCGCCTGCGGGTCCGGCTACGGAAGCGCTCGCATGGCGGAGCTGTCGTGTGTGAGGTCGGTTCTTGGAGTTGACATCAACCCTGTGCAGCTTGCGTACGCGCGGGAGTGGCACTCCGTTCCGAAGGTGGAGTTCGTCCGGGGCGATGTCCTACACCTGGACAAGCTGGTGCCGGGACCGGGAGCCGATGTGATAGTGTCGTTCCAGACGATGGAGCATCTCTTCGATCCTGTGGGGTTCGTCGCAGCCATGCACCGAGGCCTCAGGAAGGACGGGATCGTGCTTCTGGGGACCCCGAGCCACGACGAGCCGGTCTTTCTTAGTCCAGAGAACCCCTACCATCTCCTCGAATCCAGCCAGGACCTCCTTCACTCCCTGCTCTCCTTCTTCTTCTCGGACATTCGCTTCTTCGACGAGTTGCCTCAGCAGGAGGTGTTCGAACACCTTACCCTCCGCGCGCCGGATGGGCCGCCACTCCCAAACGCGAACTACGCGATGGCGGCGAGACCCAGGCGTTTCCTCTCGCAGCGACGGGTGGAGCGCTTCCGCAACGAGTTTCTGCTGCGCCTCTGGCGCGCCGGCATCGGCGCTCTTCAACGCCGGGCGATAGAGGAACGCAGGGCCGAGCATTTCCTGACCGACTGCTACGAGTTCCTCGACCTCGACGATGGCTTCTATCAGCCGGAGTTGAAGTTCGTGTGGACCAAGGAGAAGGCCACACTCACCTTTCACTCGGAATCGGAGTCTGCCCGGTGCGGCTTCACCGTCGTGCCCGCGCCTCCCGACGTCTCTGAGGCGAATGCCGTCACCGTCCGGCTGACCGATCCGAAAGGACGCACGACCGAGTACCATCTGACGAAGCGCCAGGGGTTCGCCATAGAGTTGGAGTGCGAGCAGGGGGCCAATCGTTTTCAACTGGAGGTCGATCGCACCTGGACTCCCGCGGAAGACGCGGAGTCCGCTGATATCCGACGCCTCGGCCTCAGGCTGTCGGACTTCTGGCTCGGACAAGGCAGCGGCCCGGGGCAGCCCTGACTACGTTACGAGTTGTTCGGCGCGCCAATGTCTGAGAGCATTCACCCTGGGACGGGCGTGCGCACGTCGACAGCGCGAGGGAAAGCAGCAACTCTTCTGGCTGCTAACTGCCTAGTCCCCAGTTGCCTGCCACGGGCCGGAGATCGGCCCCCGAGACCGGGAGGCTGAACTGCGCCTCGGCCTCCCCATCGGCGAGCCGATTCGTGATGTAGAACCGAGCGTGGTGTGGATCGTATAACCCGATGCCGTCTCTTCCGTCGCCGTCCCAATCACCAGCGAGTGGGATGAAGTGCTTGCCCTGGCTGCCGAGCCGCACGACCAGTGCACCGTCTTCACCACTCAGCTCAGTCCTTAGGTGAAACGCGCTGGTGTCGGGGCAGTAAAGGCCCACGGAATCTGCGCCGGCTGCGTTCCAGTCACCCGCCAAAGGGATCCACCCACAGTGGCTTGAGCCGTACCGTACCACGATCTCAGCGTTGCCGGCTTCGAGCGTGTTGGTGAGGTAGAACTTGCTCGTCTCCGGCGCATAGAGCCCAACTGTGTCCTTGCCGTCCCCGTTCCAGTCGCCAGCGATTGGCTGCCATCCCGTGTCGCGGGGGCCGAAGCCAAAGATGATCTCCGCCGTGGGTACCTGCGGCCGGTTGGCAAGGTGAAACTGCCCTGACTCTTGATCATAGACTCCCACCGTATCAGTGCCGTCCCCGTCCCAGTCGCCAGCGACGGGAATGACCCGACGGCTGCCCGGCCCGAAGGGAAACACAGTGGCGATCCTCCCTGGGGCCCCTGACGCCGCGAGAAAGTACGTGTGCTCTTCGCAATCAAAGAGTGCGACCTGTTCCCCGCCCATGGAAGCGATGGGCGGAGCAGTCTGGAGTGCTTCTATGCGACTCATGTCATAGGGCTTGATCAGGTCAGCCCACTCTTCGTCCGTGAACTCTCTCAACGCACCAAAGATCTCGACGTGCTGGTAGATTGGCCGCGGGAATCGAATCGCGGGTTTCGGCCCGTGGCGACTCTGGTCGTACTGATGTGAGTCCTGGGGGGCACCACTCGGCAAGATGCTGGGGTGAGAGGAATGATGCACCGGCTCTAGGCCCCGGAAGTAGTACCGCTGGAGGCTAAATCGCTCGAACATGTCCACAAACTGGCACCTCCGCACATGACACTGGTGGGCCGGCCAGTCGTGGTAGTAGAGCTTCAGCCCCAGCGACTCAAGGTAGTCCTCGTCTTCGAAGCTCGGGTGATGAATGTAGATGAAATCGGTGGCAAGCTCCGCGGCCCGCCCTATCACCCGTTCAACCGTCCCAAGATCGGGAAGGTGCTCGAGAAGCTGCACCATCGTCACGAACCTCAATCGTCTGCCCGGATCAAAGGCCAGCACGTCCATAGCGACGGCATCGTGTCCTGCCTTGCGAGCGTCTGCTACTTTCACCGGATCGGAATCCACCCCGAGTCCCCTCCGAGACCTGAATCTACTCCTGCATTTCCAGAGAGAGTTCCCAGCGGAGCATCCGAGATCGATGAAATCATACGCCGCCAGATCGTATTCCGTTGCCCCGTCGCGCATTGTCATCCGATTGTCTCTGCTGGAACACACCCGTGGACCCCTGGGTCCGTCCCGCTTAAGGGATGAGACTCATCGCCCAGCAAGCTGCGAGGGATGCCTCCACCTTCCGACGACCGGCGCGAGGTCCCGACCGGTCACCTTGAGCGTGAACTGCACCTGCGCTCTGCCGCCCGCAAGACGGTCGGTCAGGTAGAATCTCCTGCCCGTCGGATCGTACAGCCCGACGGTACCGGTCCCATCTCCGTCCCAGTCGCCCGCGATCGGAGTCCACCTGTGCTCGCGGCTGCCAAACTGGAACCTCACGTCTGCCTTCCCAGACGCCAGCCCGTTTCGCAGCCTAAACTTACTGGTCGCGGGGTCAAACAGGCCAACATCGTCCTTCCCGTCCCCGTCCCAGTCGCCGGCAAGCGGCACCCACTTCGCCTTCGTGCCACCGAAACCGAACTCGACGTCTGGCGGACCCTCGCGCCGGTTCGTCAGGTAGAACTTCCCCGATGATGGATCGTACAACCCGACCGTGTCAGTCCCATCCCCATCCCAATCTCCCGCAATCGGCAGCCACTCTTTGTCCCGGCGGCCAGATGCGAATGTGATCCTGGCTTCCTCTCCGGCCTCGCCGTTCCCAAGATAGAACTCGCCGTTCTCCGGATCGTAAACCCCCACCGTATCGAAGCCATCTCCATCCCAGTCGCCGCTCATCGGAACCCATCCGGCACCCGCTTTGCCGAACTCAACGCGGACGACGACCGCGAGAGCCGCGTGCCCCCCAGCCAAATGGAACAGCCCCCGGGATTCATCGTAAAGCCCCACATGATCACCCGGAGTATGCGTCACACCTATCTCAGGCTCTCCGACAGATCCCCTATGCCCTGACTGCCGGCCGCATCCCAAGAGAGACGAACCGCCGATAACGCATACGACGGCCGCAAGAGCGACAAGTACCCGTACAGCCCCCATCCTCATTCTCAGACTCCTCTCGCCTTCCTCCTCCGACCTACCAGCCATTCAACGTAGGCTGGCCATTGTCCGGGTGCGCTGCCGCCAGAGCCACGCCGAGAGACGGCCACCAGCAAACCAGCGTCCCGCGGCCGCGAGGCGCCATGTCTCTCTGAGAGACCACGCGGGACCTGTGTCAAGATACTCGGAGGTTAGGAAGATCTTCCCCGGATCGTCGCTCATCCCGACCGACGGTCCGCGCGGAGACACCTGGCCAGCCTACACGATCTAGCCACGATAGCGCCCTAGGTCTGTCGCGCCATGTTCCTTCCCAGCCGACGGGGGAGGGAGAGTCAGTCAAGATATCCCAGCGCGCGCAGTTCCTTCCTCAACTCGGGCGATACCTCGACAGTCCCAGCAGCAGGCAACGGCGGCTCTTCTACACTCGGATCAAGGAAGTTCACTGGGGGTAGTCGCTGCTCACCGACAAAGGCCCGAAAGACCTCTAACAACTCGTCCGCCACTGCAGGTTGATCGGCCATGACATTGTGTCTCTGCTCTGGGTCGGTTTCCAGGTCATAGAGCGCTCGCCACTTGCCGTTTCCAAACAGCAGCAGCGAGTGGTCAAGGCCCCGCACCATGTATTTGCCCGCGTCCTCTGCCGAGCGGGTGAAGACGTGGTCACGCACCTTGTCTGTGTCACCCGCGATCAGGGGGAGCAGAGACCGTCCCTGGATCCCTTCCTCGGGGTAGGGGACCTCGAGAAGATCGAACACGGTTGGCAGAAGGTCGATGGATTCGGTCAGTGCGTCGATGCGCTGCCCCGCCATTCTCCCCGGAATCCTGATCAGAAGTGGGATGTGGCTCACTTCATCGTGTATCGGTGGCCCATGCAGCACGAAGCCGTGCTCCCCAAAGGCCTCCCCGTGGTCGGATGTGACCACAAACACCGTGTTATCGAAGACACCGTACTCCCTCAGGAGACTCACTATCTCGCCCACCGCCCAATCTCCGTAGCGGAGGTTGGCATCATACAAGTTGATCCATTCAGGAAGAGGAGGGAGGCCGGTCTCGATCGGGCGCGTGATAGGGAAGTCGAACTCGCCAGGCGTGTACTTGTCTTCCCGGAAGCCTGGGGGCTGACGCCCTTTGAAGAGATCCGTCATCGCTCCCGGCTGGGCATACGGGCGGTGCGGTGGAAGGAGGTGCACGTAGGCAAAGAATCGCGAGTTCCCGCGCTCTCGCAGCCAGCCGCGGAATAAGCGCAGCAGGGGCTCGGGCGACCGTTGCGTTTCCTTGCCCCGCAGAACCTTCTGCACTTCGGGCCGCGCATAACTCTCCTGGAAACGGTGTCCGAGACCGACCTCCGGAGACGCATTGACGTTTGAGCTGAACAAGGCAGTCTGGAAGCCAGCCGCGGCCAGACCCCGCGCAATTGTCAGAGTAGACTGCTCTACACCGCGGTTAAGCAATGTCAGATGCGTATGGGGGTATTGAGATGTGAACAGCGACGCAGTGGAGGGCTTAGTCTGCGTGGCTTGGCAGAAGTGTCGCGTGAACACCTGCGACTCCTCCGCGATGGCATCGATGTTGGGAGTCGTCCCCCGTGGATAGCCGTAGCAGCCGAGATGGTCGGCGCGGGCGGCATCGATCACGCAGACTACTAGGTTGCTCCCCCTCGCGGATGCCTGAATGCGAGCGATGCGCCGCGCGCCACAGCCCGGTAACCCGGAAACGCCGAGAAGCACGATCAGACAGAGAACGCATAGGTGTAGGTGACGCGCGCGCATTGGTATCGTTCGCAGAGCATAACACAGACCATGCCAGGATTCAACCTTACGGGATACCTTCCGAACACCGCCCTCGGCAAGCGATCCGTCTCCCTCGGAACACCCCCAGAGACCCGTTGGGGGGTCACTGAGACCATCGCGCCAGGAGCCAGACAACTCCGCCATGTCTTGACAAGTCGGCTCGCCACGCCTACACTGCAGTAATCGCAGAGCTTGCGTCGAGGCTCTCTGGATAGGGAGGCGAGGATCGTGTCACCAAGAGGCGCAGGGAAGTACAGTGTACTGGTCAGTTGTGCGGTCTGTGTGGCGGTGATGTGTGGGCTCGCGGCGCCTGCACTGGCGCAAGGGTACCTCGCGCCACCCGTGGTTCTCGAGGTCCATCCCAACGAGCGGGCGCCCGGGCAGTCGAGCGTCCAGTTTCTGGGGGGATCCCCGTGGACTCAGCCGACTTCATCCCCGCACAGCAGCTACGTGTGGCAGAAGTACGTTTTCGCGGCCAGCGGTCTCCTCTGGGTACAGGTGTGCGCACAGAACTGGGACAGCTTTCAGAAGGGCTACGCCTCCGACGACAACACGTGGCTCGACGTCAACGGGGTGAAGCCTGTTGACTGGGATGGCATCCAGAACGGCCCTCCTGGTGGCTGGCAGTGGGTCGGAAACAAGGAGAAAGGTCAGCGCTGGACCCTGCGGTTCCTCTGCTTCGGCCAGCTCGGGAAGCAGAGCCTGATGATCGGGGCGGACGAGTCACCGCTCGTCTGGTGGATCAAAGTCACCGATCTCGAGGAGCTATGGATCTTCCCGGACTAGTACTCCAGATGGCGGTACGTGAGCGAGGCCGTGCGAGCGGGACAGGCAAAGAGAGTTCGACGAAGCGAGGGCTCCGCGCAGAGCGCGGGGCCCTCGGAGTTCGCCCCCGCTCGCCACATGGCTAACGCTGGACGAGGCGGCCGCGTGCGACACCGCAAGTCGGTGTCTTCCATGCGGCACGCCAAACGTAGTGTGCTGACCGACGTGCAGTTGCTGGGTACCCATGATGGCGAGGAGGACAGGGAATGATGGGAGCCCCGTGGCCGGTGGGGACCGGGCGAGTCATCCTCTGTGCGGTGCTAGCAGGGGCTACGATCATCCTGGCGGCCGCCAATGTATGCGTGGCCGGGCGGATGGGGCACTGGACCATCAAGACAGAGGCGGGCGCGGTCGCCCAAACGAAGGCGGAGTTCCAGTCTGTCCGGGGCGATCTCGTGCATCTCAGCAGTGATGACGAGTCAACCGCGACGGCGGAGTCTGACCCCTTCGAGGCGCGCATGCCCTATTCGTGCTCCTGGTGGTTCTATGTAACACGAGAGCCGTACGATGACCTCGTCATCTACAGGGCTCGTGATGCGGACGGCGATCCGACCGACGTGACGGTGATGCTTCGTGAGCTCCGGGCGAAGGTCCCAGAGGATCCAGAGGAGTGGCGCGGTGCGCTCTGGGTACAAGACAGGGATGAACTGCAGAGCGTGTGCCACCTCCGCCGACCGGGCTGGCGGCTATTCTCCCTCGTTCGCAAGAGCGAGGACGAGGTAGAGTTGCTAATCGATCGCGAGGTGGTCGGAACGTACGCGGCCCGCAGCGCGCAGCCTGCTCAGCGGATCGAGTTGGGAGACTTCAGCGCGACAGATGGGGCCGGCAAGGCTTACTGGGGCGAGATGAAGATCAGCGCCGCCTCCGAAGGAACCGGCCACGAGATCTCCCCCGGCCACTGGCGCCTGGCCGCCACCGGGACCGGTAAGGCGGAGCAGGGGAGCGAATTCGAGACGGTGCGCCGAACCCATCTGTACCTGCGGACCGACACTGAGTCAAGATGCGAAGCGGAGTGGGGAACGATCACCGTCCAAATGCCCTACCACTTCTGGTGTCAGGTCTACGTTTCTGAGGAGCCCTATCAGAGTTTCAGCGTCATCTGTCCTCTCGGCGCGGACGGCCAGCCGACAGACATCCAGCTGATCTTCGACGATGAGGCCGGAGCGGCCGACTCGGAGGCCGCCGAGCAGGGATTCGTGTGGGTGACCGATGCCGAAGGGCGACACAGTGTAGGCTCGGTCACCCGCGGTGTCTGGCACGATTTCGCCATCAGTCGCCGCAGCCAGAGAGAGGTCGCCCTCTGGATCGATGGAGTCCCGGTGAAGACCTTTACCGCGCGCGGGCGCGGGCCGGTTGCCTCATACCGATTCGGTGACTTCGGCTCCCGGTCAAGCCGCGGCGAGGCCTACTGGTCCAGGATCGGCCTAGTGCCGATTCCGAAGCACTAGACGTGCACTCCTGCAGGGCTCTGGCCAGCTGACGCACACGAGAACCCGACAGATCACGCGGTGCGTACCCCAGACACCCGCGGGCCACTCTCCATACCCCAGACGGTGCAGTCTGTGAACGGCCGGACCCCAACCTTCGGTGACGGCCGTCGTGCCTCCTGGGTCAATCCAGGTACCCGAGCGCCCGCAGATTCTGTCTCAGTTCATCGGTCATTTCGACGGCCGGAGGTCCCGCTGCCGAGTCGGCGCCGCGCCATTCCCTCTGCTCGACAAGCCAGCGCGCAAGCAACTGCTCGTGGTAGGCTGCCCGTACCGGGAGAAACTCAGTGAGATCCTCCTGCTCGTCGGGGTCCACGAGAGTGTTCCAGAGTCCGACCGATCTCTCCGTCGCCTTAGCTCCGGGCACCACGGACATGTCCAACACACGCTTGAAGCCATCTTCGTCGACCACCGAAAGCAGATCCAGCTCGTTGGACGCGCGCCGCGCGAGCTCGCAGTAGAGCTTCCGTGAGTGGCCGCCGTCAGAAACCGATGACGCAGTAGCCAGGTCAACACCCGCGACCGCGTACTCGAGCTCGGGCCAGATGCCAGCACAGCCCAGGACTGTGGGGAACACATCTATGAGGCCAACCGCCTGCGTCACCCGTCGGCCTTCCAGTCGGCCGCCGGGGAAACGGATGATGAGAGGTACGTGGGCTTCCTCTCTGTTGACATTGTGACCGTGTCGGATTGTGTCATGCTCAGTGAAACCTTCGCCATGGTCCGCCAACAGCACGATCAACGCATTCTCCAGGCGACCCTTGGCGCGCAGCAGGTCGAGAAACTCGCCAAAGGCTCGGTCGACGTCGAGAATCTCGGCATCGTACAAGTCAACAAGATGCTCAACGTCCTCGGCCAAAAGCCTGGGATAGAGATCTCCCGCCGCCCTCAGTGCCTCTGAGGACCCGTCGCAGGAGCCCTTGAACTGACGATCGAAGCGCCGCCGACTGCTGGCACTCGGCGAATAGGGATCGTGCGGCTCGAGTGTGTGTAAGTACATGAAAACCGGTTGGTGTGGGTCGTACCGAGCCAGGAAGCGGGCCGCCTGCAAGTTCACCCATCGAGCCGTTTCCGTGTTTCGGAAGACGAACTCGTCGTATCCTTGGTTGAAGCCATAGGAGCCGGAAACCTGGGCATTGGTGATGACGGAGCAAGTCGCGTATCCGGCTTCCTGCAATATCTCCGGCAGCAGAACGGGCCACTCGTCCAGCTTGTCCGGATCCTGCATCGCCTGATGAACTGAGGGATAGAGCCCGCTCAACAGCGTCGCTACCGAGGGCCGAGTCCATGTCGCCGCGGTGTAGGCTCGTTCGAAGAGTGTGGCATCAGCAGCAAAGCCGTCAATCATGGGAGAAGTCTCTCGGGAATACCCATAGCACCCCAAATGGTCCGCACGCAGAGCGTCGATCAGATAGATGAAGACGTCCGGGCGTTGCGCAGAGGCAGGCTCAGAGGAGGGTCCAAGCGGAAGCTTCATCGGCTGCGTGTTCGGCACGAAGGGCTTCGGATCGTCGCCCACACTGTCGGCTGGCACGGGGGCGACCGCGACTCTTAGGACGGCCTTCTCGGGGACCCGGAGGACATGCCAGAGGGACCCGGCCGGCGAGTAGAAGAACGGTTCACTGGCCCGTCCCGGCGCCAGGAAGGCGGGTGACCCGACAGTGCCCAGGTGGAATCCCTTCGAGCCGTCGTTCTGCCAGCCAATGAACTGGATCGGCTCCTCGCCACTGGGATCAGCCAGTTCTGCCGACCAGGCAACGTAGCCTGACGACTTGGAGACAGACCATCGGCGGTTAAGTTCCCCTTCCAGGTCCATGCGAACGATCTTCTCGCGCCACGGCCCAAGATCGATCTCTGCGCTCAACACCGGCGCATTGTCCCCAGCGCGCGATAGGCACTTGCGAGCGCGGTAGACTTCGACCGTATCCTCCCCGTCGGCCGAGATCGTCAGGGCCACTTCCATCTCCACCGTGGCCCATGGCCTGAGCAACAGAGCGGCCGCGATGAGTACGACGACCGCGGCCGCAGCAACTGCCAGACGCGCCGTGCGTCGCCTACCTCGCCTCTCGGGTCCAGGCTGATGGTGAACCGTACCAGTCATTGTCCTTCCGATGGCACCGCTCTTCGCCAGTGGCCGCCAAGCCCTCCTTGCCAGCGCTCAGGGGTCATCAAAGACCATCTCACGAGGGGTCCCTTCAGGCCGGATCACGCGTGTTCCTGGCACCCCTGTGTCTCTCTGAGAGCTGATCTCGTTCGATGCGCCATCAATCCAGATACCCGAGCGCCCGCAGGTGCTCTCTCAGCTCCTCTGTCAGCTCTACCTGCGGTGCCGCTCGCCGCTCCTTCCCACTCCAGTGCCGTTGAGTCGCCAGGTACTGCGCGATGAGCTGCTCATCGTAGGCCGCTCGCACGGGGAGGGACTGGGTGAGATCCTCCTGCTCGTCGGGGTCTGCGACAGTGTCCCACAGTCCGACCGATCTCTCTGTTGCTTTGGCCCCGGACACTACGGACATGTCCACTACGCGTTTGAACCCGTCCGCGTCGAGCACCGCGACGAGATCAAGCACGTTGTTGTCGAGAAACGAAAGCTCGGCGAAGATCGGACGCGACGGCCCCCGATGTCGCTCGGAGGTGACCCGGATGAGATCCCGCCCTGGCAGTCCGTAGTCCAGCTTCGGCGCTACCCCAGCCTGCGCCAAGATCGTCGGATAGAGCTCAACGAGGCTGACCCGCTGCTCCACCCGCGTACCGGCCATTCGCCCCTGTGGCAGCCGGATGATCAGAGGAACGTGCAACAGCTCCCGATTCAGGTTGTTCCCATGCTGGAGAGTGTCGTGCTCGCCGAACGCTTCGCCGTGATCGGCCACCAGCACTATCAGGGCATGTTCGAAACGGCCTGTGCGCTTGAGCAACTCGAGGAAAGCCCCGAACCCCCTGTCACTGTCTAGAATCTCCGCGTCGTAGAGATCAACCAGGTGCTCGATATCATCGACAGAGAGCTCCGGATGGAGGCTCCCCCACTCACACGCCGCGTGGATGGCCTCGCGTGTCCCATCGCAGGTGCCCGGGATTCCCCGATCGAACAGCCGGAGGCTGCTCGGCTCCGGCGCGTAGGGCGCATGGGGCTCAATCGTGTGCAAGTACATGAACACCGGCTGATCTGCTGGTTGCCTGTTAAGGACTGCAGCAGCGTAGGAGTTCACACGCTCAGGCGACGCCAGGTGATCCACCACGAATTCGTCGAAGCCCTGGTTGAACCCCATCCGCTGCCCGACCATCCCGGTCGCAGAGATCAAGGACGTCCCGTAGCCGCTCTCCTGTAGCACTTCGGACAGGAGAACGGGCCATTCCGCCAAGCCATCCTTCTCGTGGACGGCTCCATGAGTACAAGGATAAAGACCAGTGAAGATCGTGGCCACCGACCCACGGGTCGATGAGTACGCGGTCTGCGCCTGCTCATAGACCACCGCTTCAGCGGCGAACGCGTCAATGCTGGGCGACGTCTCGCGGGAGTAGCCGTAGCAGCCCAGGTGGTCCGGACGAAGCGCATCTATGAGGTAGATGAACATGTCGGGCGGCCGCTCCGGTTCGACAAGGGACGACGGCGGCCGCAACGCTGTCATCCATCCCGTGCGAACGTTCGGGACGAAATGCCTGGGATTCTCCGCCAGCTCTTCTGCCATCACCGGATCCAGCGCTAGCCGCAGCACGGCTCCATCCGGAATTCTCAGTACGTACCACAACAAGCCGCCTGCCCCGCAGAAGAAGGGGGAGTCGGCTCCTATCGGAGCCACGGAAGCCGGCGATCCGATTGTCCCAAGGTGGAACGGCTCCGATCCCCCGTTCTGCCAGCCGACGAACTGAATCGGTCTCGCGCCGTCGGGCCCAACCACCTCTGCACGCACAGCGACGTGGCCCGCCGGCAGTCGTGAGGAGTCGTCCTGCAGCACCTCTCCTCGGATGTCGAGCCGCGCAAGCTTCCCCGCCCACCGCCCCAGGTCGATCCATGCCGTGACATCCTCACCAGGACCACCAGCACCCAACACTGAGGTCCTAGTACGGTACACCTCTGCCACGTCGCCCTCATCTGTCGAGACGGTTACCGTCACGGCCATCACGAGGGCCGACGGTGGCCTTGTTCGGAGGGCGAGTAGGACCAGCGCCAGCACCAGCGCGGCGGCAATCACAACTGTGGCCCGCAGTTGGCGCCACCTCCGTTTCTCAGTCTGTGCACGACTGGTCATCCCGCCAATGTCTCATGCACGCGTCGACAAGGGGGCACAAGGAACACGTCCTTGGAGCACACCGTACTAGGGAGAAGCATACAGCACGCTCCTCTTCCACGTCAAGCTGACGATCTGCTTGCGGCTGCTAGCTTTGAGACGGGAGAGGAGCTGGGATGGAACGCCAAGGTCGACTCGGCAAGCTATGTGCAGCGGCCTCTCCGGGACTCAGTACCTAGTCAAGCGCGCCGCCGTCTTGCCTACATATTGGCACGGGCTCTGCTGGCTGCGCATGGGTGAGTATGTCCATCACGGTTGGTGAGACTGAGAGGGGCCACCACGGTCTGAGATGCAGTTCCGATGGCAGGTGCTTCAATCTTCCATGTGGCCCTGCCTGTAGGGGTCTACTGGTTTGCCCTTCGCCTTCCCAGCACGCGCCGCAACAGCGGCTCAAGGCCTAGCGCACGAAGGGGCCTGCTCAGGTAGCGGCGGTATACCTGACGTGGGAGGCCTTCCGACAGGGCTCCTCTCAGATTCACCGCAATCTGGCGCTGTCGTGCTGCCTCCCGCCAGCTTTGGGCAACGCCCGCCGCCAGCATTGCCCGCTCCCGAGCACTCGCCTGTGCTCGTCGCGCCAACTGAGCGGTCAGCTCGTCCACGAGCGGCCTGAGCTCGGGTACGCCACTTGCCTTCGCTCCCAGGGCCTGGAGTAGGCTTTCCACTTCTTCGTCCGCACCCACGGTTAACGGTTCAGCCGACGACCATCGGTCAATGAGCAGCTCACGGTTCGCCCGCCACACTTCCTCCCAGGCCTCGAGCTTAGTGCCGACTGTCGCTTTGCTCTGATGCTCGATCAACACCCTCTCGTCCACCAGCACCCGCCATCCGAGCGCCCACATCGTGAAGCAGAGGTCAACGTCCTCCGCGCCGCCCAAGCGGTACTCCTCACACCAGCCACCGGCCGCCTGGAATGCCTCCCTCGGCATCAGGTAGCACGCGGCCGCCGGCGGAAGCGAATAGGGCATGATCTCACGGACGATGTCATGGGGTTCGGCGCGAACGGTTACGAAGCTGCCGCCGGCAGTCACCGTCGAGCTCACGATCCCCGCCCGTTCCATCAGTCCTGCTGTCTCGATGAGGCGGGAGACCCACCTGGGAGGGACGACCGCATCGTTGTTGATGAACACGAGGTACTCGCCCTTGGCGGCACCAGCACCCTGGTTCATCCCCGCGGCGAAGCCCCGGTTCTCCGGGTTCAGAAGACAGATGTCGGCAGCCGACTCGACGTACTCCTGCGTCTCCTTCTCGGATCCGTTGTCCACAATGATCAACTCGTAGGGAGCGTCGGTGTTCGCCCGAACGCTCTCCACGAGCCTCTTCGTGTGGTGGACTTGGTCCCACGACAGGGTGATGATCGAGGTAAGCCCGGGCCGCTGGCCCCTCTGCCCCGGCGGCTCATCGGTTGCGGCGGGCGGCGGGACCACCCTCGTGTAGGAGGCCACCTGTGCGGCACGACTCCTACGGAGCGTCTCCAGCTTCGGATCGCCGCAGCTCCGATCAACCGCCAGGGTCAGGCGGCGCCGTGCATCCAGAGGGCCGGAGACGATCTCTTCGAACCGGCGCGCGCTGTCAGCCCAACTCCCGAACTTCTCCTTCACCAGCCTCAGCCCGTTCCGGCGGAGACGCGCTGCCAGCTGAGGATCTTCCAGCATGCGACGTATGGCAGCTGCAAGTGCATCGACGTCCTTCGGTGGGACAACGAGAGCGGTCTCTTCGTGGACCGCGTACTCACGGCAGCCGCCGTTGTCCGTTGTGACAAGTGGCACGCCGCAGGCGAGCGCCTCGAACCCCGGCTGGCCGAACCCCTCGAAGTAGCTGCCGACAACGAACACCCGGGCGCGGCAGTACTCGTACGCCATCTGCTGTTGAGGCAGGTCCTTGCCCTCGTAGCTCTCGAGGCGGATCCCCGCCTGCCGGCATGCCTCCTGTACCTCCCGGGTGCCCTTCCAGTACCGTTCAGACCCATAGGTGAGTGCGTCGTACTTCTTGACTACGCGTACGGGGCGGAAGTGCGCTTCGTCTATGCCGCCCAGCAGGACCGTGGGGCGGACCCCGATCTCCTGCTCCATGCAGTCAGCCGTCCAGTTCGAGTTGGCGAGGCGGAGATCGACGGGGTACCGATAGCTCTCGTAGGCTCCTCTCTTGTCGTACAGGACCGCATGGTGCAGGAGGTAGTAGACGGTCAGATCGACGCGCTTGAAGAGGTCCACCAGGGACCACTGGGGCTCTTCGTTGAACACCAGGACGTCGAAGGGGCGGCGGAACGAGTCCTCGATCTTCTCGATACGGCCGAGGCATTCAATCCACGTGCAGTGTAGGAGCTCTGAGGAGGGGACCAGATACGTGACTTCGTGCCCGCGCCGAACGAGCTCGTTCCCCAGTTCGAGCACTCGCCGGATCCCCCCCGCGACGCGGAGATGCGGCTCCAGGAAAGCAATATGCACCGCTGCTACCTCTTCCTATTCCGTCCGCCCTGAGGCAGAGCAGCTCATGCCGACACGCCTACCGGCCGGCGTACATCTGCCGGTAGTACTCCCTGTAGCTGCCGTCCTTCAGGCGGCGCCACCACTGCTCGTTCTCGCGGTACCACGCCACCGTGCGCGCGATCCCGTCCTCAAAGCCAACCTGCGGCTGCCACCCGAGAGCGCGCAGCTTCGAGCTGTCGATCGAATATCGCCGGTCGTGCCCCGGGCGATCCTTCACGTGCTTGATCAGCTCCTCCCCCTTGCCCACCAGCTTGAGTAT
Organism: Candidatus Hebobacterum abditum; assembly: GCA_029821875.1. GTDB lineage: Bacteria > Armatimonadota > Hebobacteria > Hebobacterales > Hebobacteraceae > Hebobacterum > Hebobacterum abditum. Next base: position 138,360 of record JALGXW010000006.1, read on the forward strand.
CTGTCGGGTCAGGTCGAGATTCGTCCGCTCCTGATCCGCACCCACGTTGTAGACCTCCCCCGGGGCCCCCTCCCGAAGCACCATGTCTATCCCAGCACAGTGGCCCTCCACGTAGAGCCAGTCGCGCACGTTCATCCCGTCTCCGTACAGCGGCAGCTCGACATCCTCCAGCGCGTTTGTGATGAACAACGGCACCACCTTCTCCGGGTACTGGTATGGCCCATACGTGTTCGAGCCCCGCGTGATCAGGATCTCATACTCGAAGGTGTGCCCGTATGCCCTTGACATCAGCTCCCCGCCGGCCTTGCTCGCGGAATACGGGCTCGACGGGTTGAGCGGATCATCCTCCTTGAACGACCCCGACTCGATGCTCCCGTACACCTCGTCGGTCGACACATGCACGAACCGATCGACTCCCCGCTTGCGGGCCGCCTCCAACAAGACGTACAGCCCCTTGACATCGGTGTCTATGAAGTCGCCCGCGTGCTGAATGCTCCGATCGACGTGCGTCTCCGCCGCGAAGTTCACCACCGCATCCACCCCGCCCATCGCCCCCTCCACCGTCTCCTCATCACAGATGTCGCCCTTCACAAACGAGTAGCGGGGATCATCGGCCACATCTGTCAGATTCTCCAGGTTGCCCGCGTAGGTGAGCTTGTCGAGGTTGACCACCTCATCGTTCGGGTGTTCCCGCAGCACAAGCCGACAGTAGTTAGAGCCGATGAATCCAGCGCCGCCCGTGACAAGGATTCGCATTCACTGCCTCCCGGGCCGAGAAACGATCAGCTATTCTGGCTTGCTTCTGGTGGCCTCTGGTTCGCCGAATCGCGCGAGCCATCCTGCAGATGCTGGCGGCGCCTACAGAGGGCTCTCGCACCGGCACGACGGGCAGCCCCTGGCATCACGTGAGAGCATCGGGGGGCAACTCCGGAGTCCGCGTCTTTCTCTTGCGAGCGGTCCTGTCACGCCCTTCCGCGCGTCTGCGCGTCCGATGGTGCGATCCGTGGTATCGAGCGCGCAGTCGCCGCGCGAACTCCGGGGCCTCCTGCCGCGGCGAGGCCGCCCGGAAGACTCAACGCACGTCGCGCCGGGCCGGCGGCTGCCGTGTCAGCTTCTGGAGAAGATTCGCAGCTTCCCGGCCCTCGGGCGTCTCCGGCCTATCAGCCAAGTACTTCAACTCCCGCCGGGCCTGCGCCGTCTGCCCCAGCTTCAGGTGGGTATGGGCCAGCTTGAAACGCGCGCTGTGAAATGCAGGATCCAGCTCGACGGCCCTCTCGAAGTTCTCCCTCGCCGCAAGGTACTCGGCCAGGTTGTATTTGCAGCTACCGATCATGTCGTACGCCATCGACGAGTGAGGCTCGAGCGCCAGCCATTGCTGCGCAGCCGAGGCGGCCTTTCTTGGCTTCCTCTGCCCCGCCAGGACTCCGGCCAAGCTGCGCCAGAGGCGCGCCTCATTCGGCGCGATTTTGGTCGCTCGACGCAGGTACTTGGCCGCCGGCCTCAGGTTGCCTCGCTTGGCCTCTATGTCGGCCGCGAGCGCGTAGGCCTTCGGGTCCCTCTTCGTCAGTCGGATGGCCTGCTTCGCGTGCTCGAGCGCCGCGTCATACTCCTGCTGCCTCAACAGAACTTCGGCCAGCCCGGCGTGGTGCATGGCGTTGGTCGGCATCAGCTCCACGGCGCGCTCGAAGCTCTCTCTGGCCTCGTCGTATCTGCCCAACTCCACGTAACTGACCCCGAGGTTGTAGTACACGCTCGCATTGCCTGGCAGCAGATCAAGCGCTTTCTTATTCGCCGCCACTGCTTTCTCGTGGTCGCCCAGACTGCCCCAGCAGTAGGCCGAGATGTAGTACGCCCTGAGGTCCCAGGGATTGAGCTGGGCCGCCCCGTCGGCCAGCTCCGCGGCCTCGGCGTGATTGCCCAACTTGGCGAGCGTCTCCGCCTCTCTGACCATCAAGTTGGCCTTGGCAGGACGTATCGTGAGCCAGCAGAGCACGCCTACAACAGCCAGAAGGCCGACGGCCAGCCCGGCGAGGCCCATTCCCGACACCCGTCCGAACCTGAGATCGCGTGTGTGGGGACCGTCGATGTCACCGCCCCCAGCGGCAGGCATTCGGGCCGCCGCGACAGTGACTAGACCCAAAGACAACCAGAAGAAGGTCACTGCTCCCGGCTGCCGGAATGTCACCCCAAAGAAGTTCTGGAACAGGAATGCCGTCAGCGCGGCACTTACGGCCAGGCCCAGGTGCCGCCATTGTCTCTCCGGATGGCGCAACGCGACCCGAACCACTCTGCTGAGGGAGACCGCCAACAACGCGAAGAAGAGGAGCCCGCCGACCAGCCCAGTACCGGCCAGCACCTGAATGTACTCATTGTGCGCGTAGCTCGGCACGAACATCTTCTCCGTGCTTTTCCTCAGCTCTGCATACCAGATGGGCGCCATCCGCTCCAGAGAGTGGATGCGAAAGGTGCCGTACCCCCCTCCCAGCAAGGGCCGCTCGCGGAAGAGCTCATAGCCGGCGCGCCACTGCATGACGCGCCCCTCACCTACCGGATCCTTGAGCCGAAGCACGGACTGGACGCGACGCTGCTGCCTCTCTGGCAGGTACCGATAGCCGACCAGCCCAACCGCTCCGAGCAGGAGGACCAGCAATAGGAGCCGCGGGATGGCCGCACGAAGCAGGCGCCATCCGCCTCTCACGAGCGCAAGCCCGAACGCCAGCATTGTCCCCAGGGCCAGCCCGATCATGGGCGAGAGGCTCACGGTGAAGTACAGGGCGAGCAGCAGCATGCCGGCCACTACGAAGAGGATGATGGAGAACACCGGTGAGTACCAGAATGGCACGTTGCTGGGGTCGTCCCTCTCCTCGCGGCCAGGCCAGGCGGCGGCGATGAGCAGGGGAGCAACCAGCACACCGTAGCTGGCCAGGTAGGTTGCGTTGCCCAGGAACGAGAAGACACGCCCAGTCCCCGCCTCCCACTTCCACAGGTCCACGCCCAGAAACGAGAACCTACGCCCTGCCACGGCCTCCCACCGCCAGAAGTCGAGACCGAACTTCTGCATGAATGCATAGAAGGCGACGGCGAAGGCCGCCAGCGCGGCGAGCCCGAGCAGACGCCTCACTTGGCCGGCATCCCTCACACAGAGCACTACGAGCCAGTAGGCTCCTACGTTCGCCGCGAGCCGGCCGACCTCCGAGATCGTGGCGTAACGATACTCGGAGTAGATAAGAGTCATCGTCGCCCACACCAGAAAGCCGGTCACGAGGGCGTTTAGCCGCGAAGTGGCCCAGCTGATGCGCCCCCGCGCCAGACTGGTGAGCACAACGGAGCAGAGGCCCAGCGTCACGCCAAGCCCCAGAACGACATCCTTGACGTCGAGGATGTGCTTCGATCCCGGGCTTATGAGCAGGGGCACCGCCACGACGATGGCCATAAGCGCGGCCTCGCCGGCCACGCGCGGCCAGTCTCTCGGGGGTCGGCGGGCGGCAGTGGCGGAGGTACGGGTTTTGGCGCGGCGCCTCTTCTTGGCCACTACTTCTGCCTGTTCGAACGCAAAGGACTACAACTCGGACCCACGGACGTCCGACACATCTTGCGAGTACCACTCGGAGGCGCTTAGTTCCTGCTGGGCGGGGCCGTACCCACGGGAGGGCGCCCCGTTGTTCTGGGGCACTGTGCCGCCTAGGTCACCGTTGTCAGGCTCGGCGTCTGAGATCTGCAGGCGAATCTCAGACATGCACGAAGGTCACGTGGGGGCTGAGAGCCAAGAAGCCGATGGGCGCTCTTCGCGCAATGCTGCCCACCACGGGCCCGGGTCCGGGAGCACCGCGAACGCTGTCGAGAGTGCGGAATAGACTGGGGAGAGTGAGAGAGCAGCGATGGGAGACGAGGGGGCCAAGAAGATCCTGATCGTGGACGATGAGCCAGACGTTGTCGAGTCGCTCGCGATGGCGCTAACTACGGCCGGCTACGCCACCATGAGTGCCGGTAGTGCGGAGGAGGGGCTCGAGAAGGTCCGCGCCGAGCGGCCGGACCTGATTCTCCTCGATGTTATGATGCCGGCAGGCACGGAGGGCTTTCACTTCGTCTGGAACCTCCGCAAGGAGTCCGAGGCCGCCCTTCGAGATCTCCCCATCATCATGCTCACATCCATCCACCAAGAGAGCCCGATGAAGTTCTACCCGGAGCAGAGCGACGGCACGTACGAGCCCTACGAGTACCTGCCGGTCCAGGCGTTCCTGGACAAGCCGGTGCGCCTCGAGAAGCTGCTCGCCGAGGTGCAGCGGCTGCTGGCAGCAGACTAGGGAGGCTCGCAGCGAAGCGTTCGTCCCTACTCCCACGAGGCAGGCGCTCGGGAGAAGGGGGACGGACACCTCGACGGAAGGGATGAAGGTGTTCGCCAGACGTGTGACGACGGCTGAATGCCCGATAGGGGCGAAGCCGAGGCCGCAGCCGAGCGCGATGGCAGGCGGGAGGCGCTAGCGTGAGTCTGGGGAAGATCGCAGACTACGCCCTGGTCCGCGAGGTCGGGCGGGGAGGGATGGGCAAGGTGTTCCTGGCCAGCTCTCCCGACGGCGCGGAGGTCGCCCTCAAGACGGTGGTATTCCCCGAAGGGCTGAATGCTCGCGCGCGGTGGGAAACGGTGGAGCGCTTCCAGCGCGAGGCCCGGGCGGCCCGCTCTCTCGACCACCCCAACATCTGCCAGGTGCTAGACATTGGCGCGGAGGCGGACACGTTCTTCATCGTCATGGAGTATCTCAAGGGCCGGAGCCTGAGAGAGGAGATAGACTCATCGGGCGCCATCCCTCTGGAGAGGTCGGCGGCGATCATGTTCCAGGTGTGTGACGCTCTCGCATATGCACACGACAAGGGCATCGTCCACCGAGACATCAAGCCAGACAACATCATGGCGCTGCAATCAGGCCAGGCGAAGCTCATGGATTTTGGGCTGGCCGCGATCGTATACGAGAGCGGCGTTACGCAGACCGGTACCATGATGGGGACCTTCGCCTATATGTCGCCCGAACAGGCCAGGGGCGAGAAGCTCGACGCCCGCTCCGACATCTTCTCCCTCGGCGCCACGTTCTACGAGATGCTCACCGGCCAACAGCCCTTCCAGGGGGAGGCTCCAGGCGCGGTCCTCAATGAGATACTGACCAAAGAGGTCGAGCACGTTTCCGGGCTGCCCCCTGCCGTGTCGCGCGCTCTCAACAAGTGTCTGCGGAAGCAGCCCTCCTACCGCTTCCAGAATGTGGGCGAAATCGCGAGCGCGCTGCGGACCGCTGGCTTCACGCCGGCCGAGCGCGAGGCGCCGACGGCGCAGGGGACCATGGTTCTGCCCGGCCAGGCATCCCAGACTGCGGCCTCCCCATCAGAGCGCTCGGCACCCGCCTCCAGCGCGCCCGCCGCCGGCCAGACCGCGCCAGACACGCCCTCCCCGGGCCAGCGGGCCCAGCGCACGGGGCGGACCACGCCCGACTTGAGGTGCCCGAAATGCGGCGAGGGTATGGCGGCCTCGACGCCCTCCTGTTGGCGCTGCGGCACACCCAACCCGAGCCTCGCGCGCCGCAAGACCTTCCACGAGTCCCAGGTGGCCATCAACGAAGCCCTGAAGGACTTCAAGCCGCGGAAGAAGCGGGGCTGGCTCCGCAGGCGCTAGCCGGCCCACCCGCCGGCCGTCCTCCTGCAACTCGCCCGAAAGGGGCCGGCGTGCCCAGCCCGGACTGCGAGTGTTACCCGCTCCCGCGCGCGGCACCGCCCTCGAGAGGAAGCGAGAAGGAGAAGCATGCGCCCTCGGACAGCTTGCTCTCCACCCAAATGCGGCCGCCATGGGCTTCGATGGCAAGCTTGCAGAAGGCCAGCCCGAGGCCGACCGACACCTTCCGGTGTGACCGCTCGCGGGTCGCGGCCTGAAAGAACTTGTCGAAGATGCGGCTCTGATGCTCCTCCGGTATGCCGGGGCCCTCCATCCGAGAGCCTGGCCGATACCGTCACGGTCGTGTCGGAAGGTGAGAGCTCGACTGCGTTGCCGGCCAGGTTGACGACGATGCGGCGGAAGAACTCCCGATTGGCCGACACGGGCGGCAGGTCGGACGGGACATCGGTCACGAGGTCGATGTTCTTCTGCGCGAACTGGTAGTCGATCAGGGCCAGCGCCTCCCGAATCTCCTCGGCCAGGTCGAGCGGCGCCACGTCGAGCTTAACCTCGCTGCTTTCCATCTTCGCCACATCGAGGATCCCGGCCACGAGTATGGAGAGCCACTTCGCTCCCCCGAACGCGAAGCCCACGTACCGCTCGTGGGTCTCAGGTAGCTCCGCCTCCGAGAGCAGTTCGAGAGAGGCGAGAATGCTCGTCAGCGGCCCCTTCAGGTCGTGCGTGATCATCGCGGAGAGGTCACGCACCATCTGGTTCTGCCTCTCCGCCTCGGACAACTCACAGGCCACGATCGCCAGGGCTGCGCGATTGGCGAACAGCGACAGACGCTCGATGTCGCGCTCCGCGAACTCCGCCTTGCTGCCTCTGCTCTCGACCTGGATGAGGCCGACCGTCTCCTCCCCCGTCCACAGGGGCGCGCACAGGCTGGACCTCAGCCCGGCCGCGACCACACTGCGCGAGTCCTCGAACTCCGCCGCCACATCCTGGAACAGCATCGATCTGCCTTCCTCCAGGACCCGAGTGGCCACTGACATGCTGATCGGCAGGTCACGTTGGATGCGGTCGGGCTGCCCCACCACTCTGGCGATCTGGCGCTTCGGTTCGAGAGTGGCCTTGTCGACGAGGAGGATGATCGCGTGTGTAGCGCTCGAGAAGGATGCCAACAGCGCGTCCAGGATTGCGTCGAGCATCTGCTCCGGATCGAACGCGAGGCTGATGCTCTGCTCCAGCCGATACCCGGTCGCGAGGTCCTCGAGGCTCTCCGACTGGCGCCGCCTGGCGCCGTGGAGGTCGGCACGGGTGCGAGTCGCGATGACGGTATGTGACGGCTGCGCTCCAGCCGCTTCCGCCACGGCCGGCTCCTCGGCCACATCAAACCGCAGAGCCGACTGGCCCACCAGGACCAAGTCTCCCGGACGCAGCTCCACCCCCGGACCCGACTGGTCGACCTCGATCCACCGCCCCTCTCTCTCGATGGCCGAGCCGTTGGTGCTTCCCCGGTCGGTGTAGGTCCAGGTGTCCCCAGTGCGGCCGAATCCGCCGTGTTGGCGGGAGACAGACGGATCCGAAAGCCGGACGCCAGACTGGTCACCAGAGCCGAGCGATACGGAGTCGGCCGAGGTCTCGAAGACCTTGCCCTTCTCTGGGCCTTCGATCACGGTGAGTTGCAGCATTTCGGCCTCCCTCGCCTGGGCCTAGGACTGTTGCTGCATGCAGACTCGTTGGGTCGGTTTCGGCTCGGCCGCTACGTGCTCCTGCTCGGGCCGCGCGGCCCGAATGGGGCGCGCCTTCACGCCAACCATGTCATCATGTCTCTGGTCACCGGATGAAGCGGCGGCTTGTCGCTGACGAACCGCCGGAGCTCTTCGAGGACGAGCTCGCCCTGCCGCCCGACTTCATCTCCACCAGGTCCGGCGATGTGGGGCGTGAGGAAGACGTTCGGCAGTGTGTACAGGGGGCTGCCAGGCTCGGGCGGCTCCGGCTCGGTGACATCGATGAAGGCCACTATCTTGCCCTCCTTCAGCACCTCGATCATCTCGCTCTCGCGCACGATCCGCCCTCGCGCCGTGTTGATGAAGACTGAGCCCTCCTTCATTTGTCGGAAGTGCTCACCGGTGATCATGTGCGCCGTTTCGGGCGTGCTCGCAGCGTGGAGGCTGACGACGTCGCACTCGCTGAAGGCCTCGTCCAGACTCACCTGCGTGGTCTGAAGCTCCCGGGCCCGCTCCTCGGAGAGGTAGGGGTCATAGCAGAAGGTGTGCACGTCATAGCCCTTGAGGCTCTCGAGGACGCCTGACCCGATCATCCCCGCGCCGATGACGCCGACCCTGGCGCCGTGGAGCCCTTTGACGGACCCGGGCCTCTCGAAGGTGTGAGCCCGCCTGGTGAGCTTCGAGGCCGCAAGCACTCGCTTTAGCCCGAAGACGATCGCCGCGATGGTGTACTCCACCACCGGGATGGCCATCACCGCCCATGCGCTCGTCAGAAGGACGTCCCGCTTCCAGAACTCCTCAGTTACGAAGCCACGCACCGACCCCGCTCCGTAGAAGACGGCGGCCAGCTTGGGGGCAGAGCCGAGGAAGTCCGAGTCCAGCTTCATCATCCCCCAACCCGAGAGGATGATCTCGACGTCGGCCAGCTCCGGTCTCAACGCGGCCATGTCGCCGACTCGATCGCAGCAGTCCTTCAGGTCCACGACCTCCCCTATCTGGGCGATGATGTCTGCACCATAGATCACGTCGCGGTTCTCCGGCGGAAGCAGCAATATGGCTGGTCTCACCATCAGACCTCCTGTTCAGCCTGCAATCCCAGAGTCAATACGCCCTCAATCAGATCTCCCCTGTCTCCCAGCACATGGACAGCCTCGCGGAGAGAGGGTGGGGATGGACAGGCAGGATGGCGCTCTGCGGACGGTCGTCGCCTTGATCCCCCGGTGGAGAGGGTATGCGCTTCGACTCCTCGAATCCGCGGTCGGCAGGCCGGAGACTGTGCCCGGCGGCTTCCCCCAGGCAGGGACTGCGGCACTTCGGCCTTCTCCGGACAAGTGGAGGCTTCGATGGTGGAACTGACTGTCCTCACGGGCGCACAGATCAAGCGGCTGCACGACGCGTCGCTGCACATCTTGAAAGAGGTCGGCGTGCAGGTGCCACATTCGGATGCGCGCAAGCGCCTCAAGGAGGCCGGTGCATCGGTCGATGACGACAGCGAACGCGTGAAGATTTCAGAGGCGCTGGTGGAGCAGAGCCTCAACCAGGCCGGCAAGTCGTTCACCATATACGGGCGCGATCGGGCGAAGAGGGCCGCCTTCGGCGAGGGGAAACGAAACTACAACTCCATCTCCGGCGAGGCGCTCTGGATCGACGATGAAACAGGTGAGCGCCGGTATGCGAGCGCCGAGGACGCCGGCACGGCCGCTCGACTCGCCGACGCGCTGCCCGACCTAACGATAGCTGGGGCCATGTCTGACCCCCACGAGCTTTCGCCCGAGTACGGAGCTGCGGCCTGCATGGCTGAGATGCTGAAGAACACGACCAAGCCGCTTGGACTGTGGTTCCACAACCGCACCGTCTCTCGGTACATGGTGGAGATCATGATCGCGGTGGCCGGCAGCGAAGAGGAGGCACGCGAGTACCCGATAGCCTATCCCTTCCTGGAGCCGATCAGTCCCCTGCGCTTTCCCTTCGATGGCGTCGACGCGCTCTATGAGACGGCGCGTCTGAACCTGCCCGTGCCCATAGGGCCGATGGCTCAGACAGGGATGTCGGCGCCGGGCACCCTCGCAGGGACCCTGGCGCAGGAGAACGCGGAGATCCTCGCCGGGGTCTGCATCACGCAGTTGATCAGCCCCGGCATCCCGGTATGCTACGGTGGCATCCCGCACGCCTTCGACATGCGCACCACCCAGATGATCTTCGCCGGCCCCGAGCAGGCCCTCATGGCGATCGCGATGACGCAGATGGGCAAGCACTATGGGCTGCCCGTCTACATCAACGTGGGGTTGACTGACAGCAAGGTGCCGGACGCTCAGGCCGGCATGGAAGCCGGCATAACTCTCATCTGCGGCGCGCTGGCGGGGGCCGACATCTTCGGCCACCTCGGCATTTGCGGGATGGACCAGGCCTCCTCGCTCGACATGCTGGTAATACAGCACGAACTGATCGGGTACGTCGAGCGCGTGATGCGCGGCATCCGGTTCGAGGACGATCTGCTCGGGCTGGACGTTATCGAAGAGGTCGGGCCGGGGGGGACGTTCATGGATCAGGAGCACACCGCCCTCAACTTCCGCCAGGAGCTATGGTTCCCGCGGCTGCTCGACCGCGAGTTCTACGACGCGTGGCTACAGGGCGGCGCCAAGACTATGGCCGAGCGCTGCCGAGAGGAGAAGAAACGACTCCTCAAGGAGCACCAGCCCGAGCCGCTGCCAGTCGAGCTGGGGAGGGAGATCGACCGCGTGCTGGCCGGCGCGCGGAAGGAGCTAGGGGTCTAGAGCCAGGCCCCCTCACATTCATCGGGGGAAGATCGGGGTGCCGCCGCGGAGGTCGCCTTGCATCACGCTGGCCTCGCCTTCCGTGTGTTCCGCAGGCGAACATACGTCGCCGAGGAAAAGCGGCTCATCCCAAGGAAACTCTGGGTGGAATGGCCGGCAGGAGCCGCGGAAGAAGCCTGCGGCCCGGCCGGCAGCCGATCACCCGAATGAGCGGACAGGAGGTGTCAATCAGTGGAGAGGCGACCGTTAGGCAACACCGGGGAGGAGCTGTCCATCCTCGGCCTTGGCGGCATAGTTGTGTCAGGGCTGGAGCAGTCCGAGGCGAACAGGATCGTGGCGGAGGCCGTGGACCGCGGCGTCAACTACTTCGATTTTGGCCCCAGCTACGGCGACGCAGAGGAGCGGCTGGGACCGGCGCTCGAGCCGTATCTGAAGGACGCCTTCCTGGCATGCAAGACTGGAGAACGCGACAGAGCGGGCTCATCGAAGGAACTGGAACAGTCGCTGCGCCGTCTGCGCACGGATCATGTCAATGTGTACCAACTGCATGGTCTGATGAATGTCGAGGACGTAGAGAGAGTGTTTGGGCCAGGAGGAGCGATGGAGACGTTCGAGGCAGCGAAGCGGGATGGCAAGGCCCGCTTCCTAGGCTTCAGCGCTCACTCCGAGGAGGCGGCGGTGGCCGCCCTGGAGCGTTACCCGTTCGACTCCATTCTTTTCCCCATCAACTTCGTGTGCTGGCTCAAGGGCTGGGGACCACGGATCATGGAGGCGGCGGAGAAGCGCGGTGCCGGGAGGCTTGCGCTGAAGGCCGTCGCTCGCACCTTCTGGCCGGAAGATGGGCGCAAGTACGACAAATGTTGGTATGAGCCGTACGAGGATCCGGAGAAAGCGGCGCTTGCGTTTCGCTGGACGCTGTCCCAGGAGGTGACGGCGGCCGTGTCCCCGGGCCATGACGGCCTCTTCCCGATGATGCTCGACCTGGCCGAGAACTTCCGGCCCATCACACCGGACGAAGAGAAGCAACTCCGGAAGATGGCCGAGCCGCTGACGCCGATATTCCCGCAGGACGACTAGCCCGCGTCGTCTGAAGTGAGAGCAGAGGCCGCGGGGCGGGCCAGGCCCGCCCCGCGACGCGTTACAGAGGGGCGCTTCTCGTCGAGGCGAATAGCAGGCGAGGCGAGACCACTCCAACACATCCATCGGAGGGATTCCTGTGACCGACCGCGAACTGAAGCAGCAGTTCCGACGCCCGACCAGCGAGTGGCGGGGCGTGCCCTTCTGGTCCTGGAACGACGATCTCGATCCGAAGCAGATCCGCTGGCAGATTCGCGAGATGAAGCGCGCCGGGCTCGGCGGGTTCTTCATGCACAACCGCATTGGCCTGGTGACTCCCTACATGGGCGAGCGGTGGATGGAGTGCATTGCGGCTGCGATCGATGAAGCGAAGAGGCAAGCGATGGACGCCTGGCTCTACGATGAGGACCGCTGGCCCAGCGGCTACGGCGGCGGGCAGGTCCCCGCCCGCGATCCGAATTTCGGGATGAAACTCCTCGAACTCAGCTCAGGCGGGAAGGGCGGCCGCCGCTTCGCCGTGCAGAGGGACGACGCCGGGCAGATCGCCTCCTACCGAAGGTTGAGGAAGGGACAGCGACCCCGGAAGGGCGAGGAGCTACAGCGTTTCGAAGTGTGCCCGCCGGCCCCGTCCCGGTGGTTCAACGACGGACCGTACTCGGACAACATGAACCCCGATGCGGTGAAGACGTTCATCGAGATCTGCTATGAGCCGTACCGGAGGCAGTTCAGAGCCGAGTTCGGCAAGGCGATTCCCGGCATCTTCACCGATGAGCCGAACATCTTCAGCGCCCACAACGTCGGACCCGGCCAGCGGGTGCCTTGGACCGGGCGGCTGCCCGGGGAGTTCCGACGGCGGCGCGGCTACGACCTCATGCGCCGGCTGCCGGAACTCTTCTCGGGACATCGCGGCTTCGCCAAGACGCGACACGACTTCTGGCGCACCGTGACGGAGCTCTTCGCGGAGGCCTACTGCAAGCAGCTCGGACAGTGGTGCGCGAGGAACGGACTGGAGCTCACGGGCCATATGCTCTGTGAGCAGGAGTTCGAGAATGAGATCCCCGTCGGCGGCGCGACCATGCCAAGCCTCCGCTACATGCAGCGGCCCGGTATCGACATTCTGACCGAGCAGACCCGCGAGACGCTCACCTGCAAGCAGGCCTCCAGTGTGGCCCACCAGCTCGGCCGTACGCGCACCCTCAGCGAAACCTACGGCACCTCCGGCTGGCACTTCACCTTCGAGGCACAGAAGTGGTCCGGCGACTGGCAGACGGTCCTGGGGATCAACACCCGCTGCCAACACCTCACGCCCTATTCGATCCGCGGCATGCGAAAGCGCGACTACCCGCCGACCTTCTCCTGGCATGAGCCCTGGTGGAAGTACTTCCGGGTCGCCGAGGACTACTTCGCACGCACCTGCGTCTTCACGTCCATCGGCGACCCGGTGCGGGAGGTGTTGCTGCTGCACAACATCTCGACCGCCTGGGCGGGGGCTCCCGAACCAGGCGCCCGCAGGAGCCACAGCGATCATCTCAACCAAGTCGCGGAAGACCTGCTGGCCCTGCATTACGACTTCGACCTCGGAGACGAGCTCATCATGGCCGACCTTGGCAAGGTGGCGGGGCGCCGGCTCGTCGTCGGGGCCGCAGCCTACAAGCTGGTGGTCATCCCGGAGTGCGACACGATCCTCGCCTCCACCGCGAAGCTGCTCCGGCTATTCCTGGAGGCCGGCGGCACCGTGATCGCCATGCGGCACCGGCCGAGCCAGATCGAGGGCCGAGTTGCGCCCGAACTCGACAACGTCTTCTCCCACCAGAACGTGACTCTCATCAGCCCGACCCGGGCTGAACTGGAGGACGCGCTGCGCGCCCTGCTCGATCGCCGCGTGTCCGTCGTCGGCCTCGGCGGCCGACAGCAGTCCGCAGTCATCTACCACGAGCGCCGCCACCGGGGCCGAAGCTACGTCATGCTCGCCAATCGGGACCGGGAGGCCGAGCAGGAGCTCACCGTGGCGCTGGCCGGCGAGGGGCGCGTCGAGCAGTGGGACCTCGAGACAGGACGGGCGAGCGCCCTACCCGCCCGCGCGGCAGAGGGAAGGACCGTCGTCTCGCTGGCCCTGCCCCCGAGCGGCTCGGCCGCGCTGGTGCTCGATCCGAAGAGGCGGCCGGCGCGCCTCAGCGACTCGAAGCCGGAACTCCTGAGGGAGGTCGTTCTCAAGAACGAGTGGCGGCCGCGGCGCTCGCTCGAGAACAGCCTGATCTTGGATCAGTGTCAGTGGCGGTTCGCGGGTCGGCAGTGGTCGGAGGCGATGCCCATCTTCCTCGCTCAGAAGCAGATTCGCGAGAGGATGGGACTGGAGGACATCTCGACGCCGGACGTACCGCAGCCGTGGGTGCGGTACGCGAAGCCGAGCCGGGTCGCGCCGCGCCGCGTCGACCTCCGCTTCGGCTTCCGCATGAAGCAGCTTCCGGCAGATGGGATCGACCTAGTGGTGGAGTCGTCGGAGCTGTTCGATGTCGAAGTGAACGGCAAGCCTGTCGCCGCGCGCAAGCGAGGGTGGTGGCTGGACAAGAGCATGGATCGCGTGCCACTGGAACACGTGCGCCGAGGAGAGAACGAGCTCGGGCTGCGTTGTGAGTACCGCGACGCGCCCGAATACGAGCTCGAGGAGTGCTACCTCATCGGCGACTTCGGCGTCGAGCGGGCGACAGATGCCATCGTCGCCGAGCCCGGCAGCATCCGGGCCGGCGACTGGTGCGATCAGGGCTACCCCTACTACGCGGGGAACCTCCTCTACGGCCAGGATGTGAACGTGCGCCTCGGCAAGAGCCAGCGCGCGGTGCTGAGGATCGGCCCCCACTTCGGCGCCTGCATCGCCGTCCACGTCAACGGCACACTCGCGGGAGTGAGGGGGTGGCCTCCCTATGAGGTGGATGTCACCTCGAAGCTGAAGTCCGGGCGAAACCGAATCGAGATCGAAATCTGCGGCAGCCCGCGGAATCTGCTCGGCCCGAGCCACCACCCGGAGAAGCGGCCGAGCTGGACTGGCCCTTACGACTTCATCCGGCTGGACGAGTGGGTGGCCGAGCGCAATCTCGTCCCCTACGGTCTGTTCGGCGACGCTACGCTCGCGATACTCGGCTAGCTGTGAGCCAGCTGCTGGCCTAGGAGGCCAGTTTCGCGGCCACCTCTGCCACCCGCTTACCGAGGGCGCGGCAGATTGCGGCCTCCTCATCAGTTATCGGAGCCGTCGGCGGGTGACCTGAGACGTGACTGGGCCCGTAGGGCGTTCCGCCGGATCGAGTGGTGAGCAGTTCCTGCACGCTGTAGGGCATGCCGACGATTATCATGCCATGGTGGATGAAGGTGAGCATGTTGGCGACGAGAGTCGTCTCCTGCCCGCCGTGCATGCTCGCCGTCGAGCAGAAGGTGCCGACCGGCTTGTCGATGAGCTTCCCCTCCATCCAGAGGGAGCCGGTCTGATCCCAGAAGTTGCTCATTTGGGAAGCCATGTTCCCGAAGCGGGTGGGTGTGCCCACGATGATGCCGTCATAGTCGGCCAGCTCCTCGGGCTCGGCGACCGGTACCCCCGCTTGCTCTTGCTTCGCTTTGCGTACTGCCTCGTCTCCCTCAATCACCTCCTCCGGCATCAGCTCCGGGACGGTCTTGATGTCCACATCTGCGCCCGCCTCCGTGACTCCCTCCGCCACCAGTTGGGCCATTCGATACACGTTTCCGGTCATGCTGTAGTAGAGCACGAGAATCTTCACCTTGCCCCTCCTTCCAGCAGGTTCTTCATAGGGCAGAACTTCTGTTGCGAACGCCCGAACCTTGTCCCCAACGGGCCCGGCTTGTTCGCCGAATGCACAAGCCGGAGCGCCTTTCGCCGGCCACAGGAAAGGCGCGGGGCCGGAGGTCCCGCGCCTCCCGTGCTTGAGTTGCGTCTCGGCACTAGCTGCCGGAGCTCGGCGGCAGCAGCTCGGGTGTCAGCTTCTCGACAAAGTCGGCCAGAGCGCTCGGCCCCAGGTCGCCCTCGCCGCGCTGCCGGACCGAGACGGTGCCGGCCTCTTGCTCCCGGTCGCCGACGATCAGCAAGTAGGGAATCTTCTGCGTCTCCCCATCGCGGATCTTGGCGCCCGTGGTGGCCTTGCGGTCATCCACTTCGACGCGAGTGTCCGTCTCTCGCAGCCGGGCCGCCACCTGCTCTGCATACTCGTGGTGCCGGTCTGCGATGGGGAGCACTCGCACCTGGACGGGTGCCAGCCATACTGGGAACGCGCCTCCCGTGTGCTCGACGTATCCGCCGAAGAAGCGCTCCAGCGACCCTAGCAGCGCTCGGTGGACCATCAGCGGCGTGTGCCGCTGACCGTCGGCGCCGACGTATTCCATGTTGAAGCGGCTAGTGAGGTTGAAGTCGAACTGGATGGTCGGCCCCTGCCACAGCCGGCCCATCGCATCGCGGAGCTTGATGTCGATCTTCGGACCGTAGAAGACCGCCTCCCCTGGCTCTCGTTTATACTGGAGACCGCGGCTGTCGAGCGCCTCCTTCAAGGACCTCTCGCCGATATCCCATTCCTCGTCCGATCCCATGTACTTGTCGTGATCCTCGTCGCTACGGACGCTGAGGGCTATCTCCATGTCCTCGTATCCGAAGGCGTGCATGAGGAAGAGCGCGAAGTCGAGGGCCTTCTTCACCTCATCGCCGATCTGCTCTGGCGTGCAGATGACGTGTCCATCGTCCTGGGTGAAGCCCCGCACTCGAATGAGGCCATGGAGGACGCCAGATCGCTCGTAGCGGTAGACCGTGCCGAGCTCTGCATAGCGAATCGGCAGCTCTCGATAGCTGCGCACCTGGCTCTTGTAGATGAGGACGTGGAAGGGGCAGTTCATCGGCTTGATGCGGTACTCGTCCTCGTCGATCATCATCGGTCCGTACATGCCGTCGCGATAGAAGCTGAGGTGTCCGCTCGTCTCCCAGAGATGTGCCCGCGCAATGTGGGGGCCGAAGACGAGTTCGTAGCCGCGCTTGAAGTGCTCCTTGCGCCAGAAATCCTCAATGAGCTGGCGCATCAGCGCGCCCTTCGGATGCCACAGGACGAGGCCCCCGCCGAGCTGCTCGGGTATCGAGAACAGATCCAGATCGCGGCCAAGTCGCCGGTGGTCGCGCCGCTCGGCCTCCTCCCGCAGGCGCAGGAACTCGTCGAGCTGCTCCTGGGAGGGAAAGGCCGTGCCGTAGATGCGCTGGAGCATCGGGTTGCGCTCATCGCCCCGCCAGTAGGCGCCGGCAACGCTCAGCAGCTTGAAGGCTCTCACACGGCCGGTCGAGGGAAGGTGCGGGCCGCGGCAGAGATCGGCGAACTCCCCCTGCGAATAGACGGTGACCTCGCCCTCCGGCATCTCCTCCAGCAGCTCGACTTTGTACTTCTCGCCCCGCTTCCGGAAGAACTCGATCGCCTCTTCCCGAGACATCTCCCGCCGCTCGAGCGCATGGTCGGCGGAGATGATCTCGGCCATCCGCTTCTCGATCTTCTCGATGTCCTCCGGACCGAAAGTCATCTCGGTGTCGAAGTCGTAGTAGAACCCCTCCTCTATAGCCGGCCCGATGGCCAGAGCGGTGCCCGGGTACAGCTCCTTGACGGCATCGGCCATCACGTGAGAGGTGGTGTGCCGATAGACCTCGCGGCCGGCCTCATCCTCGAAGGTGAGGATCTCGAGGCGATTCGTCTCGGGCAGCCGAGCCGTCAGATCCAGCAGTTGCCCATCCGTGCGGGCGGCCACGGCCTCTTCTGCAAGCTCGGAGTCGGTGCGCTGGAGCCATTCGAGTATGCTCTGCGCGCCTCGGCCTTCGGCCTTCACCTCGATCATACGTGACATCTGGATAGCCCTCCTCAGAAATGTCAGCGCCTCCCGGCGAAGTTTGCCGGGAGGCGGTAGACGTGCGCGGGCACTCCCGGAGCGGGGGTCAGGTAGTGCCCGTCGTGATTGTGTTGAAGCCGACTGCAATCATCACTCGCCACAGATGGTGGGCGGTACTGGACTTGAACCAGTGACCTCTTGCATGTCAAGCAAGCACTCTAACCAACTGAGCTAACCGCCCGAGTAGGCGGATTATAGCAGTACTCAGGAGACCTGTAAATACGCGCTGGTTCGGGGCGCGGCGTGGACATGCACTTGCAGGGCAGCCAAACAGTAGCGCAGAAGCACGGGGCATCCCATTCATCGCAAGGATGTCCTTGATGGATTTCGGCCACTTCTCGGACGACGGCAGGGAGTATGTCATTACGCGGTTGCCGACCCCGCGAGCCTGGGAGAACTACATCAGCAACGACGAGTACGGGCTTCGCGTCGAAGAGACGGGGGCCGGGTACAGCGTTTTGCCCACAGCTCCCGGATGCCGGATCACGTACTCAGCCCCCGGCGAGCCCTTCAGCAAGGTCTTCTACGCGCGCGACCACGACTCGGGCCGCCACTGGAGCCTGACCTGGCAGCCGGTGGGTGGCGATTGCGACCCCTTCCGATGCCGCCACGGCCTCGGATACACGACGTTCGACATGGCGCTTGGCGGCGTCGAGTCACAGTTGCGCGTGTTCGTGCCGCTGCAGGACCCGGTCGAGATATGGACCGCTGTGCTGCGCAACACATCCTCGCGGCCGCGCCGACTCACGCTCTTCCCTTACTTCGAGTGGTACCTCGCCCCATACATGGAGCCCTGGGACAACGACCGGAACTACCTCCAGGCCCACTGGTCGGGAGCCGAGAGCCTTGTCGTCGCAACGCTGGCCGAGCCAGCGAAGCCCGGGAGGTACTACCGCGCCTTCGCGGTCGTCGCGCCCAGGCCCGACTCCTTCGACACAGAGCGCGCCGCCTTCATCGGCGATGGTTCACTCTCCGCCCCGGCCGCGGTCATGGAGGGCGCTTGCCGCAACAGCGACATGCCCGGCGATGGGCGTGCGATCGCAGCCTTCGCGGTGGACCTCGAGCTGGCGCCCGGTGAGGAGAAGACGGTCTGTGTTCTGGTGGGCTTCGCGGGCGAAGCCGACGAGAGGCACAGGCTCTGTGCCCAGTACCTCGGCGTGGGGAAGGTGGATGACGCCTTTCGGCAGCTTCGCAGACACTGGGAATCGCTCGAGCGGCAGGTGCACGTCCAGACGCCTCACCCGCGCCTGGACCGGATGGCCAACCTCTGGCTGAAGTGCAACATCCAGCAGCTCACCCGCGTCATCCGAGAGGGACTGCGCGGCTATCGAGACACGCTGCAGGACTCGATGGGTGTCGTGTCGTTCGACCCGAAGGCCGGCCGTAGGCTCATCGCCACGGCCCTGACCTACCAGTGTGCCGATGGTCACGCGATGCGCCAGTTCTCCCACAGCGGATGTCCGCACGACCTCCGGGTCTACAATGACAGCCCCCTCTGGCTGGTATTCGCTGTCGCCCGCTATCTGAAGGAGACCGGCAATTTCGGGTTCCTCGACGAGAGCCTCCCCTGGTTTCAGACCAGGGAAGAGGCCAGCGTGTTTGAGCACCTGCGGCGGGCGGTCGAGTGGCTCGACAAGCGTCGCGGCCACCATGGGCTGGTTCGAGTCGACCGCGGCGACTGGTGCGATGCCCTCGACGAGGTGGGGAAGGAAGGGCAGGGCGTCAGCATCTGGCTCTCCCAGGCCTTCCATCTCGGGCTGCTCGAGTTCGCCGAGATGTGCCGACTCCGCGGCGATGAGGCATCCGCAGAGGACTGCCGCCGACGCGCAGCCGCACTGCGCGAGAGCGTCGAGCAGCACGCCTGGGATGGCGACTGGTACCTGTGCGCCATCTCGGACAGCGGCCGCCGACTCGGAGTCAAGGGCGCGGAGGCCATGGAGATCTACCTCAACACCCAGTCGTGGGCAGCCATCGGCAAGGCAGGGAGCGCCGAGCGGATCGCCCGCGCCTTCGATTGTGCCGACGAGAAGTTGACCAGCGAGTTCGGCCCCCTGCTGCTCGATCCTCCCTTCTACGAATACGATCCAGACGTCGGCCGTCTCACGGTGCTGCGTCCGGGGTGTGGCGAGAACGGGACGGTCTACGTGCACGCCGCGGTGTTCTACTTCCTGGCCAACCTCGTGGCCCGGCGGCCGGATCGCGCCATGGCGATCCTCCGGCAGATTGCGCCCATGATGCAGGAGCAGGACCCGGCGGTGACGCAGGCCGCGCCCTACTCCTATGTGAACTCATACGTCGGGCCCTGCTACCCCGAGCATGCCGGCCGGTCGCTGACAAACTGGTACACCTCATCGTCATCGTGGACGTTCTTCGCCATCACGGACTGGCTGCTCGGGGTGAGGCCGGAGTACGAGGGCCTGCTGATCGACCCGTGCCTTCCCAGCGACTGGGATGGCGCGGTCCTGCGCCGAGCGTGGCGGGGGGCAGAGTACGAGGTCCAGATCACGAAGCCGAAAGGCATCGTTGGCCGAGCGGTCTCCATCAGAGTCGACGGCGGGGAGCACGCACCGGACGCCCCCATTCCGCCGCACAGCGACGGCCGGAGTCACGTCGTAGAGGTGGATATCCGTGACGCCTAGACAGGGCGTTCGGTGCAGAGGTCTGAGCACGGGAGGCGTCGACGCCGTGCCGGGCCTCTTGCGTTTCGGCACGAAAGCTGCAAAGATGGAGCACTAACACACAGGAGGATAGTCCACGCGTGAACCGCCAAGACAAGAATTGGGCGCCCAAGCACGGCCTGGAACATCACGGGTTCCGGAATATGGGTCGCGTCTACTGGACACTCAACACGCCGGCCCTGTACGAGCGAATCGTCCGGCGTCGGGAAGGCCTGGTGGCGCATTTGGGACCGGTTGTCGTCCGAACGGGGGACCACACGGGCCGCTCGCCCAACGACAAGATCATCGTGCACGAGCCCTCCTCCGCGGATCACATCTGGTGGGGCTCAGTGAACCGCCCGTTCGATGAGCAGCACTACACGCAACTCTACAGCCGGCTTCTGGCCTACATTCAGGGCAAGGACATCTTCGTTCAGGACTGCCGCGTAGGGGCCCATCCGGATTACCAACTGCCGATCCGCATCATCACTGAGGACGCGTGGCAGAGCCTTTTCGCCCGCAACATGTTCATCCAAGTCAGGGATCGCAGCCAACTCCTCGACCATGTTCCAGAGTTCCGAGTGCTCTGCTTCCCGCGCTTCCACGCCATCCCCGAGATCGATCACACGAACTCCGAGACTTTCATCGTCGTCAACTTCGGGGAGAAGACCATTCTTATCGGTGGAACGGCCTACGGCGGGGAGATCAAGAAGTCGATCTTCACGATCCTCAACTATGTGCTGCCCCGGACGGCGGTGCTCAGCATGCATTGCTCGGCCAACGTGGGCGAGCGCGGTGATACGGCTCTCTTCTTTGGGCTGTCCGGGACGGGGAAGACCAGCCTGTCCGCAGACCCGGACCGCGCTCTCATCGGCGATGACGAGCACGGCTGGTCCGACGACGGGATCTTCAACTTCGAGGGCGGGTGCTACGCGAAGGTCATCCGGCTGTCGCCGGAGGCGGAGCCACACATCTATGAGTGCACTCGACGCTTCGGCACTGTGCTGGAGAATGTCGCGATAGACACGGACACCCGCAGGCTCGACCTCGACGATGACTCCCTGACGGAGAACACGCGGGCTTGCTATCCGATCACCCATCTGCCGAACGCGGTCCGCGGCGGACGGGGCGAGCATCCGAAGAACGTCGTGCTGCTCACGTGCGACGCCTTCTCAATCTTTCCCCCGGTGGCCAAGCTCACGCCCGAGCAGGCCATGTACCACTTCCTCTCCGGCTACACGGCGAAGGTGGCCGGTACCGAGCGGGGGATCGACGAGCCGCAGGCGACCTTCAGCTCCTGCTTCGGCGCGCCGTTCATGGCCCTGCCGCCGACAGTCTACGCCGACATGTTCGGCGAGCGCATACGGAAGCACGGGACGAAGTGCTGGCTCATCAACACCGGCTGGATCGGCGGGCCCTACGGAGTGGGGCACCGAATCGATATCGCCTCCACCCGGGCCATCGTCGATGCGGCGTTGAGCGGGAAGCTCGATGACGTCCCGATGGTCCAGGACCCGAACTTCGGTTTCCAGGTCCCGACCACGTGTCCCGGGATTGACGACAAGCTGCTCCGTCCCAGGGAGGCGTGGCAGGACCCGGCCGATTACGATCGCATGGCGCAAGAGCTCGCCGGGCGGTTCGGGGAGAACCTCAAGCAGTTCGAAGGCCACATGGCGGAGGATATCAGGAACGGCGGGCCGCAGCCATCGTGAAGGCCGCCGCGCGCGGCCTGCGGGGCACGCTGTCACGCGTGCTGCCGCGCGGCCTCAGGTGGCGGCAGAGCGCCCCAAGCGGGGTTGACAGCGCTGCTGGCTGTGGTATAATCATTGGTGCCCACGAGTGGGCAACTGCCGGAGGACAGAAAACGGAAAGCGTCAAGCTGTTGCTTTGAATAGGACTGGCGAGACTGGGTAGGAGCCTAGCGCAGACGGGGCTCGTCCCCGTCTGCGCTTCTGTGTCCGGCAGGCGAACCTTGAAAAGTGCATAGTCGTGGAAGCCAAGTGACGTTGCCGCGCTCTCTTGGTCCCGACCAGATCTGTTGTCTGGAAGGGGTTAAGCTACTAAGGGCACGTGGTGGATGCCTTGGCAGAGACAGCCGACGAAGGACGCGGCCAGCGGCGAAACGCCTCGGGGAGCTGCAAGCAAGCTTTGATCCGGGGGTCTCCGAATCGGGAAACCGGGCAGGAGTCATGTCCTGTCACCACCGGGCCAATCCATAACCCGGTGGAGGGTACCCGGGGAACTGAAACATCTCAGTACCCGGAGGAAAAGAAAGCAACCGCGATTCCCTGAGTAGTGGCGAACGAAAGGGGAACAGCCTAAACTCGCGCCGTGTCAAGGCCCCAGCCGTTGCGGCGCGGGGGTCGTGGGGCCGGACCGGACGGGACTGGGGTCCCGTCGGGGAGTTACCAATCGTGCTGTTAGCTGAATTGGCCTGGAACGGCCAGCCAAAGACGGTGAGAGCCCAGTAGGCGAAAGCAGCGCGACTTCCTGGGTCTGGTTCCCAAGTACCACGGGGCACGAGGAATCCTGTGGGAATCCGGGAGGACCATCTCCTAAGGCTAAACACTGTCTCTGACCGATAGCGAACTAGTACCGTGAGGGAAAGGTGAAAAGAACCCCGCGAGGGGAGTGAAATAGAACCTGAAACTGCGTGCCTACAAACGGTCGGAGCCCGATGTGACGGACTTCGGTCCATCACCGGGTGACGGCGTGCTTCTTGCATAATGAGCCGGGGAGTTGACCTCAGTGGCAAGGTTAAGGGCCTCTGGTCCGAAGCCGAAGGGAAACCGAGTCCGAATAGGGCGACTGAGTCGCTGGGGACAGACCCGAAACCAGGTGAGCTACCCATGGCCAGGGTGAAGCGAGGCTAACCCCTCGTGGAAGCCCGAACCAGTGTCAGTTGAAAATGGCTTGGATGAGCTGTGGGTCGGTGT
>JALGXW010000044.1 GCA_029821875.1 Candidatus Hebobacterum abditum
CTCAGGAATCTGCACCATGATCGCCTTCAGAGGCAGGCCCTTGGAGACCACGGTCAGCTTCCGCTCGCCGACCGTGTCGAGGTCCTCGGGCGCAACACTCAGCGAGACGCCCGTCGCCTCTGAGAGCATCTCCAGCGCGGGCACCGCGGCGCGGCCGATGATCTCGACCTCGACCGGCTCTTCGAGGCGCGGATCGGTGTCGGACACCTCGGGCTGCCACTGCTCCCTCGCACCGAGGCCAGTCGCAGAGAAGGCTGCGACCGGTACGCATAGCAGCGCCGCCGCGACAAGCAGGCTCCGCATCAGCATCATCCCTCCTCCGGCTCCCCCATCTCGCTCGCATGAGCGAGTGGCAGGTATCTCGCTCTCGGTGCGCGGGAGCGTAACTCTGCCGCCGTCGGTTCGGCCGTCCGCGAACCTCAGGAAGAGGCGCACGCGCTGGAGGTCCCATGACTGGCCATACTCCTCCCAATGTTCCTCGGTCTCCTCGACGTGGAAGGTGGCCTGAGCGTAGTCGTCGCGGGAGCGCGCATCGAGGGCGTTCGGGTTGACGGCCCTCGCTAGGATCAGACTCCTGATCTCCTCGCTCATCTCAGATACCCTCACGCCCTCCGGGCTTCGGGCCGAGGCGCGCTGTTCGGGAGTGAGGGAGTCGTAGGTCTGGACAGCCCACATAGAGCGGTAGACGTGGGCGAATCGGACCTCTATTGGCAAGGAGCGATAGACGCGAGGCTTGTCGCTGATTGCGGAGGCGAAGGCCGCAATGTCTTCAAGGGCGAGAGTGCCATCATGCCACTTCCGCAGAACCGAGAAGAGCAGCGCCTCGGGCACCTCAGACTGCACCCGTTCGTACCACCTCACGTGGTGGAACCGGAGGCACTGCCCCACGCGCCGCCAGCGGAAGCCTCGCTCGTCACCCATTGCGTAGAGCAAGCGCCACAAGGGCACCGTGTCCTCGTTTCGCAACTCCGTAGGCGCCCAAGCGTGCACGCCGGTGAAGTAGTCGGACACTACTGACAAGCCCGTCTCGTTGGCCAGCCAGAGCTGGAACGCCACCAGGTCGCGGAACCTGACATCATCGGGGTTGATGGGCTGTTGGAGACCGGGATCATCCCGCACGACCCATTCCCGCTCGCGTCGCTCCTCTTCCCGCTCCTGCTCAAGCTCCACATAGTTGGCGCTCGCCTGAAGGATCATCCGCTGTGCTTCCTCGGCGGTCTCTGTTCCCGTGGCACGAAGCAGCCGGTGCAGCGGACCGTGGGGGCTCGCCTGGTGTTGCGCACCGCGCATGATGCCTCGTCCCCCCCCTCGCATGCCCCGGCCCATGGCCCCAGCATCCGCCATGAAGGAACTCACATCCACGTGCGGCGCGGGTGCACGCTTGGCTGGAATGACAAACCGGTTTATGTAGCTCCCCTCGCCTGGCAGCACCTGCACGAAGAAGTCCATGCCCACCGCGTCCGGGAAATGCCACCCAAAGGTGATCGTCGTCTTGGCCAGGTCGCCCAGCCATTCGGCGCGGGGGCGGGCCTCCTTGCCAGGTTCCACGATCCAGACCATGGCATCCTCGACCAGCCTGATGGCGGCCTCCTGCATGCCAGCGCCCATGTCGCCATACTTCATGCTGGCGTTGCCAGCTTCTATGGCCTCCTCGATGCGGGCGTTGGGGAGATCCAGGAAGGCCTCGAGGCGGGCGCGGGCATGAGGCTCTTTCATCACTCGAGCGAGGTAGAGGTCGGTCTCCTCGAGCTCGACCAGCTCCGCCTCCGACATCTTCAGCGCGGCCCTGGCTTCCGCGAGGCGTTGGCGACGCGCGCCCTGGAGCAGCTCGGAATCCCCCTCTCTCAGTCGTGCCATTGCCTTCTCAGCACCGCCGTTGCGATGGAGGTAGTAGACGAAGTCTGAGCCACTCGGTTCTACGTCCCAGTGGCACTCCTGGAGCGCCTCCGGAAGCTGGACCATGATCGCCTTGAGAGGAAGACCGTTGGAGATAAGGGTGAGCTTCCGCTCGCCAACGGTGTCGAGGTCCTCGGGCGCAACACTCAGCGAGACGCCCGTCGCCTCTGAGAGCATCTCCAGCGCGGGCACCGCGGCGCGGCCGATGATCTCGATCTCGACGGGCTGCTGGAGACGCTCATCGAGATCGGCGATCTCAGGCTGCCATTGCTGACGGGCCCCGAGGTACTGGCCCGCAGCCGGGGAGGCGATTATCAGTACGAGCACAGGCAGCAGAGCTCGCATGTTCCCCCTCCAGAGGGTCAGACAGTTAGACGCGGCAGAAGCGGCAGAAGTTCGGGGCGCCGGGCTGCCTCCCAGCCGTCACACGAATCTGATCGCCTTCACATCGGTGAACGGGATCACGGTATCCTCGGTCGCGAGGTTGCGGGTGCCGATGGCCTGCGCGTACCGGGTCTCGCCCGGCCCATACCTGAACTGGGTGAAGCGCCCGCTCTGGATGAGGTCGTTCGGGCTGCGAAGCGAAAGGCGGTATAGGTTTGGCACGGCTACTTCGATCGCTTCCCCGGAGGTGAGCTCCACCACGCCCTGTCGCCAGGCGGCTGGTGGGGCGAGGGAGATCGCCTGCAGCTGCTCAAAGGGCAGGAACCGCAGCTCGCCGTCCAGGACGCACTCCAGTCCGCCCGCGATGAGAACGTGGACGTCGGACACCTCTCGGAAGACTTCATCCTCGGCGTCGAAGCGGGACACGACGGCCGACCGAGGCAGGTACCCCCCTGAACGCGCTTGCGCCAAGGCATGGGCCAGCCCTGAGCTGTCCCCAGCAACGGAAAGCGCGTGCGCAAGTCGCAGGAGCGACTCGGCGTCTCCGTCGCGGCCGGCGCGCGGCCGCCTCTCGGGCTCGGTTACCGTGCCCCAGTAGGCCTCCCTGGCCAACTCGTACTCCACGCAGCGGAGTCGGTGTCCAATCTTCTCACCTTGCTCGCCTTGCCCGGCCTCGGCGACCTGCTGCCTGAGCTGTTCGAGTGCTGCGTGGAAGTGGCCGGCCCGCACGTAGGCGAACGCGAGGGCGCCTCGCACCGCATCCACGAAGTCGGGCTTGGTGTACACGGCAGTCTCCATCTCACGCACAGCTCGAAGGTAGAGAGGGGAGCGGCCATCGATGAGCGGAAACTCGAAGCCGGGATCCCGACCAGATGGGTTCCGGGCCTGACGGGCGCAGTCGGCCGCGAGGCAGGCTCGGCCGAGCGTGAAGTGCGCGAGAGGCAGGTCAGGGTCGAGCTCCAGCGCGCGCTCGGCGGCCTCGATCGCCTCCTCCGGCTCGCCCTGCGCGAGTCGGACCTGGGCGAGGTCCGCGAGGATGACGGGTGAGTCAGGGCTCAGACGTGCGGCCGCCTCCAGCTGCTCCCCCGCGGGGCCGAGCGTGCCGTCGGAGGCCAACGCCAAGCCTATCGCGTGATGGAGGACCCCGTCCCCGGGATAAGGCTCTCGGGAGCCGGCGAGCTTCTCAGCCGCGTCTCGGGCCTCTCCCGCTTTGAGGTGATCGATGACCTGCTGTCGACGCTCTCGCTCGGTCATTCTCCATACTCTTGCGCAGATGGGAGCGCCAAACCGAAGCCCGCGTAGAGGGCACGGCGCTGGCTGCGCCAGCCAAGTGTGTACTCAAGGCAGTGCGCGGTTCGCGTCACCTCGAGAATCATATCACGCGTCTCGTTGTTTTCAAGATCGTAGTCCTCGACAAGTCTGAGGCGCCAGGTGGGGCTGACAGTCCAGTTCAAATCCGCGATCAGCTGTCGGCTGGGCCCTACCCCATCGAAGAGGAACGGGCTTTCGCCGGATTCCCGGCGTCTCACATGGGACAGCTGGAAGTCGAGGCGCGAGCCCAAGCGCATGTCGGCGGTCGTCCGGAGGAGTAGCGCGGTAAGCTCGTCGCCCGGGCGGTAGTTGGATTGCCGCCACCCGATGGCGTGACTGACGCGC
This sequence comes from Candidatus Hebobacterum abditum, assembly GCA_029821875.1. GTDB lineage: Bacteria > Armatimonadota > Hebobacteria > Hebobacterales > Hebobacteraceae > Hebobacterum > Hebobacterum abditum. Next base: position 3,937 of record JALGXW010000044.1, read on the forward strand.
ACAGACGGCGACACCCTGTATGCGTCGCTGCGTGCCAGCAGAACGATGGATGACCTGTCGGCCTGGGCCAGCTCTTCAATCCCTTCCGATTCATACTCGGTATAGGCTCCCGCTAGCCAACTCCCCTGTAGGGTGAAGAAGCGGCCGACTCGGTAGGCCGGCAGGACTACTCCGTACTCGGGCTCGCGGTTGACAAGGACGTTGGCCAGGCTTGCCTCCAGGTCGTCGGCATCGATGGGGCGGTCGCCCGGATCCTGTCGGCGGTAGTAGCCAAAGGTGAGTTCGGTGGGTCCGGTGGCCCGCCGGGCGCCAAGGAGCCCGCGTATCCCCCGGGAGGTTGTGTACTGGTAGCTGAAATGGCCTGTGAGAGACCTGTCGGGGCTGCCGAACGTATAGCCAATCGATACGTAGGGCCCGTCATCGCCGCTGAAACCGAGGATGGGTGTCGGATTCCCTTTGCCGGTCCCCACGTCCCCCACGTTCACTGTGTAGCCCGGGACCGGCAGCAGGGACCGGCCGCGGTACACAACTCGCCCCTTGCTCAGAGACAGGCGGCCACGGCGAGGAGCGGCGCTGGTGGGCGCTTCTTCCGCGGTGAGGGTAATGCGCTCGGCGGCGAAGGCGAAGTGTGGATCGGGTCTGTCACAGGTGGTGAAGTGGGCGTTTCGAGCGACGGCCTCCTGGGGCGAGAACCGGATCTCCTCGCCTGTGATGATAACTCCCTGCTCGACGGCCCGCGCCCGTCGGAGCACACCCTCCTCGGAGTTGAGGTTGTAGCTCAGGGACTCGCCGAACATGACGCGAGGGCCTTGGATCAGCCGGAGGTTCCCCGTGGCAGTCACTTCTCCCGTAGCCCGGTCATATGTGAGATCGTCGGCACACAGCTCCAGGCCTCGGTAGGTTAGGCGGGCATCCCCTGACGCGTGAGTCGTCTCGGTGTCGAGATGGAACGCCACGCTGTCGGCTTCGATCGCCGCGAAGGAGTCGGGCAGGGCAGCAAGAGACAGCGGAGCACGGAGCAGAACCAGCCCGGCGACCGAGAGAAAGAGGGGCCACTGCCTCATCAAGCTAGAACTCGATGGATACTGCGGTCTCTGCCACTCGGTCGCGCAAGAGCGGTGTGTCCAATACGTAGTTGGAGTACTCCAGTAATGAGTACGAAAGTTTCACGGACGCGGATGGGGTGATCTGGTAGCCGATGCCGAGGGAGGTCAACGAAGCCGCGTCCAACGCCACCAGGCCTTTCCCTCGGCGGGCGATCTCCTCATAGGCGAGGCTCAGCGTGAGCGCCGAACCCACACCATACTCGTACGTGGTGCGGAGCCTCGAAATTCGCGGGTCGGCCACTGCTGCTTCCGCTCCTGCCGCCTCCGCCAGCCCCGTTCCACCTCCGCTCGCCGCTGACTGAGCGAGGTAGTCGAGGAGCTCGGGCGACTCCTCTGGACTGGTAAGGCTCAGCCCCACCATCCCGTGCGCCAGCGGGACACGAACCGTGTCGGCAGAGGCAAGGGTCGAGACGTCGCCGACGAGCGCACCCGCCTGCGCCGGATGTGCCAGGCTCTCCAGTCGCCAAGCGCGGATGGCCTCCTCGTTGGCCAGCTCGCGGAGCGACTGCGAGACCCGGGTTGAGTCGAAGCCCATCGCCTCGAATACATCGGCGAACTCGCGGGCGAGCCGAGGTAGGTCGCCCAAGGCCCTGGCGACTTCGTGCTCGGAGTTCCTGGGGCTTACGCGAAGGGAGCGCAAGACCGCTCGGAGGCGAGCGTCGGCGTCGGCCGGCGTCGCGTCGAGAGACCGATCGACCGCGCTCAGTGGTTCGAGAAGCGCGAGGGCGAACTCGAAGCGCGTGATCTGTGGTTCGCCAGAGAAGGTGGCGGCATCCCTCTCAGGCAGCACCCCCAGCGACGCCAGGCGCGCACACGAGCGGTAGGCCCAGTGCTCCCCAGGCACTCCCGCGAAGGGTCCTGCCCACAGCGGCGACGCCGCGCCCAAGATGATCAACCCGGCCACCAGGAGCCCGCCGGTACGCATCTCCTGTGCTCCTCCAAACAACAGCCAAGGCTATTGTACCACAACTCGCTGCTCGCCACAAGGCGGCCCAGGTTGGTCATTGTGTAGAAGCCTGCTTGTGAAGGCATCATGTCCTTTGCCGCCCAGGCGGCTGCGGCTGAGTGGTTCCCTCGTGACGCCGTGGACCCCATGGGGGGGCGGCGGAGACTGCGGATGCGACCGGCGCGAGGACTGAGGGCACACGGCCCAGCCACGCGTAAGAGCCCCGTCTGCGACGGACTCTGACGCCCTATCCACGCTGTCGGCTATCCATGGGTCGTGCTGTGGACGTTTGGGATGCCACGGGGAAGAGGCACTCACTCAGCCCGCGGCGAACGCGCAAGTGTAGCTGAAGACGACAGCGAGCGCGATCTGGGGCGACAGCACGGTGAGCCGGGGACGCACGAGTCAGGATTTCGAGTTGGCTGAGTCAGCCACGCACGAACTCGGAGAGCGGATGCCCTTCGGGGAAGAGCGGGAGGCGGGCCCGCCGGACGCGCTGTCCGTGTTGGAGGCGGAGGGCGAACCCGAGCCCGCGCCCCCCGATCCCTCGCAGGCGCGTCTGCTGCTCACCGAGCCGCGACCGGCAGGTTTCGGGGAGGTGCTGGTGACAGAGGTCTGGCTGCCACCTGAGGCCGCCGACGAGGACGCGGAGAAAGAGGAGGAGCCGCCCGATCGCCAGCGGCAGTGGGAACTGCGGCAGGAGTTGCGGGAGCTTGGCCTGCTGCGTGAGCGCCCACTCACGACCCATGACGCCCGCTTCGAGACCTACTGGGCGCAGGCGAAAGAGGCGCTGGAGACGGCCCCGAACGCCATCGTCGACCCGTACACACATCTGGCCGCTGGCTTCGCGGACGCACACGTTGACAGCATCGCGGAGCACCGGCAGGCGGCGCGGGAGTATGGACGGCAAGGCGATGAGCTCCTGGAGGTCGGGCGTGCCTACGTCGCGATCGGCAGACAGAAGAGCGCTCGGAGCGTGCTGCAGACGGCGGCGCGGGCCGAGCCCCAGTCGCCCGAGGCCTGGTATAACCTGGGAGTGGTGCGGCTCTTCGCTCGGGCGAACGCGGAGGCCAGAGCCGCGCTGGAGAAAGCGCTCGATCAGACCCCCGGTGATTCCAGGGCAGAGCTTGCGCTTGCCGTCGCGTGCTATCATATGAGGGATTATGCGGGCGCAGAGGAACACCTGCGCCGGTTGGCAGGGGCCAGCGGGCCGAGGGCCACCGCGCGATCGATGTTGGCCTGCTGTCACCGCATGCAGGAGAAGTGGGACGACGCGCGAGTCGAGTTGGCGTTCCTCAAGGACGCGGGGCCGGGGGACTGGGAGGCGGTGACGCGGCAGTGTCTCGACTGCGTGGAGAGGGGAGAGCAGAGACAGCAGGGACCCCTGCGCGCGCGGAGGCGAGGCGCAAAGATGTGGAAGGCGCTGGCAGCAGTAGCCGCGGGAGGGATCTGGATGGCCTATGCCTGGGCCAAGGACCTCTTCAAGGAGCAAGGCCAGTGGGCCGCCATCCCGCTCTTCGTGCTGGTGCTTCTCGTGGCGAGAGCCCTCCGCGGGATTTCAGGACGAGAACTGCCGGGCGAGTTTGGGAACGCAGAGCAGGGGCTTCCGTGCTGGCAGAGCACGACATGGATGCGCCCGCGAAGGTCGGAGTTCTAGATGTCGCGCGCGAAAGCTAGTCTGGCAGTGGCGCTCATAGCCTTGCTGGCCGCCTGCCTGGGTGTTGCTTACCCTCAGGCGGGGGAGGAGGCGAGGCCCTCTGTCGCCATGATCCGTCTCGAGGGCGCCATCGACGTGCCCAGTGCCGAGTACCTCGAACGCGCGCTCGGCGTGGCGCAGGGGCGGGACGCGCAGTGTCTGCTCATCCTTCTCAACACCCCTGGCGGGCTGGGCGAGCCGATGAAGGACATGTACGAGGCCCTGCTGAACGCCTCGATCCCTACCATCGTGTACGTATACCCGGCCGGAGCGTACGCGATCTCGGCGGGGACTTTCGTGACTCTGTCGGCACACATCGCCGCAATGCACCCAGCTACGACGATAGGGGCGGCCCACCCGGTTCAGCTCTTCTCGGCCCCGGAGATGCCCGAGACGCCCGAGACGTCGGAGCAAGAGACGGGGAGTGACGAAGATAAGGCGGGGGGAGCCGACCGGGAAGAGAGGGACGAGGCGCGAGCTCCTCCGGACGTAATGGACGAGAAGATCACAAACACTTTTGCTCTTCAGGCGCGGGTGATCGCTGAGGCCCGCGGCCGGAACGCTGATTGGGCGGAGGAGGCGGTGCGCCATAACGCCATTCTGTCCGCCCGTGGCGCCGTCGACCAAGGGGTCGCCGACCTGCTGGCGGACGACATACCTGGGCTTCTGGCAGCGGTGGATGGCTGGGAGGTATCGCTGCCGGGGGGCCGAACAGCAGTTCTGGCTACCAGGGAGGCGCCGGTCGAAGAGATCAAGGCGAGCGCGAAGGAGAACTTCCTTCACGTGCTCGCCGATCCAAACATACTGCTGGTGTTGCTCGTGCTGGCGGGGCTCGGGATCATGTTCGAGCTGCAGAACCCTGGCGCGATTCTCCCCGGCGTCATCGGTGGTCTCTCCTTGCTGCTATCGCTCTACTCGATGGCGGTGCTTCCGGTGAACTACGCGGGGGTAGGACTGATCGCCTTCGGGATGCTGCTCCTGCTGGCCGAGGTGAAGGTCGTGTCGCACGGGGTGTTGACGGTTGGGGGTGTAGCGTCTTTTGTGACTGGAGCACTGATGCTCATGGATACATCTCTCGCGCCCGCGCTGCAGGTCTCGTGGCAGGTCGTCATGGTGATGGCTGTCCTGCTGGTGGTCTTCTTCCTCTTCGTGGTGGGAGCGGCGGTCCGGGCGCATATGCGCAAGGTGGAGACGGGGGAGCAGGGGATGATCAAGGAGAAGGGGCGGGCACTCACGGCCCTCAATCCGCGCGGCAGCGTGATGGTGGAGGGAGAGAGATGGTGGGCGCGCGCGACGGAAGGCGAGATAGGGGAGGGGGAGGAGGTCGAAGTCGTCGACCAGGAGGGACTCCTTCTGATCGTGCGGCGACTGGGGCCGGGCCCGACAGACTGAGGGTGTGAAGTGACGTCGGGGTCATGACAGTAGAGAAAGGAGCGACGAGAAATGGCTGACGGAGGCTATGCCTTGCCGATCACGATCGCCATCGTGGCGTTCGTCTTCATCCTGCTCGCGGCGGCGATACGCATCCTGAGGGAATACGAGCGAGCGGTCATCTTCCGGCTGGGACGGCTGATCCCGGTGAAGGGTCCGGGGCTGATTCTGCTGATACCTGTGGTCGACCGGATGGAGCGCATCAGCACCCGCATCGAGACGATCGACGTCCAGCGGCAGGAGTTGATGACCAGGGACAACGTACCCGCGACCGTGGACGCGGTCGTCTACTACCGGGTCCTGGAGCCGGCCGACGCCGTCGTCAAGGTCAAGAACTTCCACAAGGCGACATACCTGCTGGCGCAGACGACGCTGCGAAGTGTTCTCGGGCAGTCTGAGCTCGACGAGCTGCTCTCCGAGCGGGAGAAGATCAACCACCGCCTTCAGGAGATCATCGACGAGCAGACAGAGCCATGGGGCATCAAGGTCTCGATGGTCGAGGTGCGGGACGTGGTGCTGCCGGACACGATGAAGCGAGCGATGGCCCGCCAGGCTGAGATCGAGCGAGAGCGGCGCGCCAAGGTCATCAACGCGGAGGGCGAGTTTCAGGCCGCTCAGCGCCTGAAGGACGCGGCGGAGATCATATCGGTCCAGCCGATCGCCTTGCAGCTTCGTTTCCTTCAGACGCTCTCGGAGGTGGCCGCCGAGCACAACTCGACCACGATCTTCCCGATCCCCATAGATCTGTTCACACCGTATCTGAAGAACGTGCTGCAGAGCGTGGCGCCGCCGGCCCAGGGCGGCGAGGGCGGGACGCCGCAGACGTAGCCGGCAGGTGCGTCACCTGCGGCGCAGGGAATCGAGATAGCGTTCGGCGAGCACGACGGCGACGTAGTCGTCGTATGGGCACGGCGGCGTCTGGAGCCCGATGGGCAGCAGGCGCCGCCAGCCGCGAGGGGGATTGTCTAGGAAGTAGCGCCGCCGTCCCTGCTCGGTCGAGCGATGTTCGTCGACGAGCACGGGATCGACTTGAACGTGCTCTCCGATGGCCGTCTCGACGTCTCTCGCCGCCGTGCGGTCGCCTAGAGCGAGTGCCGAGCAGGGGTAGTCTTCGAGCAGGCGCGCCACGATCTGGCCGATCTCCCCCGCGGGCACGACTGCCTTATGCAGCACACACCCGTCGCACCGCACTAAGGCCAGGCCGCATTTGTCTCTTCCTGGATCGACGGCGATAACATGGCGCGGTGTGGCAGGTGGTTGGTGCACAGTCTCCCACTCCTGGCGCAAGACGCGTCGGGGCTGAGTCTTTATTACCCTGTTGGGAGGGGGGCGTGCAAGAGCCGTGGGTCGCGGGGCGCGGAGCGAAGATGGCCTACCCTGAGGGCGGTGCCTCGGCCGGGGCCACCAGCAGGTCCACCTCCAGGGGGCCGATCGTCCACGTGTCCGCTGCAACGACGGCCGTCACGCGTGCCAGGCCGTTGAGCGCCCGAAGCCTGGCAACGACCGCGAAGAGCTCCTCTATGGTGATGTCGCCGACAGTGCCTCCGGAGGAGCCAAGAGCTGTGGGCGACGATGGGTTCGGGCGCGGCATCACGTTGTGGGCTCGGGCCCGTGGGCTCACCTCCTCACGGAGGAGAGCCAGCAATGCTCCCATCAGGGCAGGCTCGGACTCGCGGCCATCCACGAGCGCCTGCGCAAGCGCCTCCCCGCGGCGGAACACCAGACGGTTGTGGAACAGCTCGAAGTCCACTCGAACCGGTTCCCCCGGGTGTGTGTTGAAGACGGAGAACGCTCTGACTATCACCCCACCAGAGTTCTCGTGGATACGCTCCGCAATTGCCTGCAGTACCTGCTCCTCACTGACGAAGACCAGCGACTGACTGTCGGCGTCCAGCACCGGCTTGCGGATGACGATCGCGCTCTCGCTCTCGGGCAGGGGGCGCGCGCCTGCGCTGCGCGCGTGCTCGTCCAAACGGGCGACGAAGATATCCAGGTCCTCCCGTATGGCTTCCTCCGAGCGGCCGCCATCGACAAGCTCCCAGTCGATGGGCTGACCTACTCCCAGGATGATCGGCGTGGACCTCTCCAGTGTGATGCCGATGTCGCGCTGGGCCCGGAGGCTCTCCAGATCCTGCTGGAGCTCGACGATCTCCCGTTCGAGCTGCCACCGTGTGCTCATCGCCTCGGCCATCACGCGCTCGGCGTTCTTGAGCTGCTCCGAGGCGTCCTTGAGCTCGCCCTGTGTTGCGTCGAGCTCGGCGCTGACCTCTTCGAGCATCCGCTTTCCCCGATCGAGCTCGGATTGCCGTTGCTGAAGCTCGCCCTCCGCCGCCCGGCGGGCCTGCTCGATCTCCGACATGCTTTCGTTGAGCTCGGAGATCTGCCGGGCCAGATCGGCCTGCCGCTGCTTCATCTGCTCTACGCGCAGGAAGCCGTCCTTCACATTCTGCGACACCGCCATGGCGACCATCAGAGTCATGACGGTGATCAGCATGCCAGCGACGACCGAGATGACGATAGCCGTGTGGCGCGGCCGCAGCCCGAAGAGGCTGAGACGCTTGCGGCCCATCCGTCTTCCGACCACGTCCCCGACGTACGCGATCACGCCGCTGACGAGCACCAGCGCGACGATCAGGAGAATCCCTGGAAGTCCGGCCACGAGGAGGCCCTCCCTGGGTGCTAGTTCCCCACCGACGGATTATAGTGGGAACTACAAGCAGACGTCAACTGGAGGCGCCGTTACGCGAGGAGACAGTGCCCAGCAGCGCGACCTCGCGCGCGGCGCTGAACCGCGGCGCGAGCATGTGCCCGAGAGGCCGAAGGGGGCGCCACCGGCCCATGATCGACTCGCACTTCTCCAGGTAGTACTGGAGCCTCTGGAGATGGTGCTCTCCGCCGAACTTGCCCAAGAAGTTCGCAGCGGCTCCCGCGTACACGAGGCACTTGAGCAGAGCGCCGTACGCCACGCCCCGCGCCAGTTCCTCCATGGGTGGAACGGGGACGCCGGACTCGGAAGCGAGTGCCCTGTAGTGCTCCACCATCTCGCCCCAGCACTGGGCCCCGAGGTCGCTCTCTGGCTGGCCGAGCAACGCGGCGAGGTCGAATTCGAGGGGACCAATCGTTGCCTGCTCGAAGTCGAACGCGTACAGACCCGATTCGGTCACGACGAGGTGGTGAGGCGTCAACTCGAAGTGGATGAAGCTGCGGCGCCTGTCCGCAAGCAGGTCGACGAGCGGCCCCGCCTGATCGGCCAGTCTCTGCCACGCCTCGTCCGTTACGGGCTCATCAGCCAGCAGAGAAATGCGCTCCACGGCGATGCGAAGGGCGTTGAAGTAGTAGTCGGGGCCAAGTCGGTCCTTGGTGACTTTTGCTATCTCCTCGCTCAGCTCTTCGAAGTGCGCGTGCGCGGCGCTGTGGAGCGACACGAGAGCGCTGACCCCCGAACGAAGCCACTGCTGCCTCACCGACGCGCCGGATGTCTCGAGCCGCTCCGCAAGTGTCTCATCGCCGAGGTCTTGCATGACGAGCAGCCCCTGATCCTCTCGCAGCTCTCCCGCGTAGATCTGCGGCACGGCCGCCCCGTACTGGTGCAGCAGGCTCAACACCCCTTCTTCTCGCCGGTAACAGGCCTCGAAGAAGGTGATTCGATCGGCCGCGTACAGCTTCGCAATGACGCTGGCCGGGCCGCCGTCGGCCCAGCTCAGTCCGAGCCGGAAGACGGTATTGCGGGAGGCCTTCGGATGGACGGCCGCCTGCGTGATGCGCGGCCGGCCGTGCCCTGCCCTCGCAAGCAGTTCCACTAGTGTGTCGGGTGGGACGTTCAGCTCGGTGGCGGCGCGCTGGCCGGCATCCATGACCTCCGACTCAGCGTCCGCAGAGGGTGGGGGGGTGCTGCGCGCAAGGTCGGCGAGGGCCGCATCCAGCTCCCGTATGCGGGTCATCACAGCATCCCGAGTTCGATGCAGCAGCTGCCTGCGAGCTCGGATGGCCGCCGGGTCAGCCGGGCGGCCTCGCAGCTTGTCCCGCTCGTAGAGGAGCAAGGAGAGGAGCTCTTGGTTGTAGCGACGTGCGGCTGTGAGATGGGTCTCGACGCGTTCGGGGCTCTCGCCCGTGCGGTCGGCGTTGCGAAGGCTGCGCATGCCCTGGCGGTGGGACTTGCTGGCCAGGTCGGCGAGCCGAAGCTTCGCGCTGCGGACGACCTCGCGGAGGTTAGGCATGTCGGCGAGGCGAGAACCTGGCACTTGCTCCCATAGCTTAATGGCCTCGAGCAGGCGGTCCCGTCCGTAGTAGATCCTCGCCAGGCGCAGAACCACGCTCGGCCTGAGAAGCAGGTTCCTGATGGGGACCTGCTCCCACTCGGCGAGTGCCTCGTCGAAGAGTCGATGGTCAGCGTAGATCTTCCCGAGGACTATGTGGATCTCGAATTCCGAGAGATGCCGCCAGAGAATGCTCTCGGCCGTGGCGCCCACCAGCATGCCCTCGGTGATGTTGGTGTCGGTGAGCTTCCGGTAGAGCGGCCAGCGGAGCAGCGCGAGAGGGAGACCACGGTAGATTCCGAGCGCTTGCGTGCCATCTGGGCTCTTGGCCAGGCCTACGAAGTAGTTTCCACTGAGGAGCTTCTGGAGTGCGGCAAGGGCGAGAAGGACGGGAACGACGAGCACGCCGAAGAGCCATATCACGTCTGAGCCGAGCGCGAAGAGCGTCCACGCCGACATCAGCGCCGCCAGCCCCCAATAGAGGGCGAGGATGCGCGCAACCGGCCAGGCGAGCCACTGGAAGTGGTGGTGCAGCGGCGCGCACAGGAACGGGCGAGCCGTTTCGGTGCGCTGATGCTGAAGCGGCCGGAGCACTCGCCAGAGGCCTCGCACGGCGCCCATCTGCAGAACCACGGAGGCGGCATTGAGAACAAAGGGCGCGCAGACGAGCAGGAGCATGAACTCCAGCCCCCCCAGTGCGGCTACGGCCGCGATGGCGGCCCCGAGCCCGAGGGCGCCTGTGTCCCCCATCAGCAATCGCGCGGGTGGGAAGTTGAAGACCAGGAAGCCGAGCCCGGCTCCCATCAGCGGCCAGCAGATGGCGAGCGAGGAGGACCGGTCTGGGTCGATGTAGCCGATGGCGGCGATGCCGGCGAGGACAATAACAGCGACCCCGCCTGCCAGTCCATCGATCCCGTCGGAAAGGTTGACGGCGTTCGCTGTTGAGACGAGGATCAGCGCGGCGAAGAGCACGTACCAGGCGCCGAAGTCGACGGGGTCGCCGACGAACGGCACCGCGACCTCGGTCCGCCCTGCGACGCGCCACAGGGCGAGGCCCAGGACGACGGCGGCCAGCACCTGGTAGAGGAGCTTCGTCCGCTCCGCCAGCCCGCGGCCGGCCGCCTTGCGGAGATCGTCGATGAGTCCGATGGCGGCATAGGACCAGGCCGCCACGAGCACCAGGATGATTTCGGATGTCGGAGGCCGGCCCCAGGCCAGCGGCACAAGAAGAGATGAGACGGCGGCTGCGATCATGATCGCGAGGCCGCCTCCTAGCGGCCTGCGCGGCTTGGGGAAGAGGCGGCGGATTCTCTCCTTGCCAGGCTTTCGCTCGCGCGAGTAGAGCCAGAAGAGACTTCGCCGGAATGTCCGGGATAGTATGACGCCGAGTAGGAACGATACCAGGAATGCAATCAGCGACTCGGCCATGGACGCCTGCCGGCGGCTTTGATCACGAGTATCTGAAGATCAGGCGGTAGATGCCGACGCCTATCTCGTCTCTGTCGTGCAGCAACTCTTCGCCGATCACCGGCTCTCGGTTCAGGAGGGTCCCGTTTGTGCTGTTCAGGTCCTTCAGGAAGTACTGGCTGCCTTCTCTTCGAATCTCCGCATGGTGGCGCGAGACGGTGCTGCTCGGAAGCGAGATCTCGCAGTCGGGATTCCTACCGAGAGCGACGACCTCTTCGGTCAGGTCGGTGGCCTTGGCGACGTGCTCGCCGGAGGGATCGAGCAACCACAGACTCGCCCCTCGGGAAACGGCCTCCTTCGGGCGCTCGTCCAGCAGGCGGATGATCAGCGTGTCGTCGTTCGCCTCCGACGAGTCCAGCGGACAGCCGCAGTGCTTACAGAAGCTGCTTTCCTCATCGTTGGCATGGTCGCAACGCGGACACTGTGGCACGATATGACTGACCCTCAGTGCATTCTAGAGAGCAGCGCGGGCATTGTCAACTGATCCCCGATCTGGGCGGGATTCGGATCAGGCCTTCATCGTCGGGCAGCTCTCCCCCGAGCCCCGCGGACAGGGCGCGCAGGCGGCGCAAGCTCGCAGCTCTCTCCTCCGGGGATGCCACACGCGGGCGGAAGCCATCGATCATGCAGGGGATGATCTCCACGAGCGCCTGGCCGTCGCGCTCAGGGGTGTATCTCACGATCGCGGTGGGGCGCGTCTCTCCGCGGCTGGGGAACAGGAAGTTGCCCAAGCTGTAGGCGATGAGCGATCGGCCGCGCAGCTCGAGGCCCTGTAATACGTGGGGATGGTGGCCGACGACGAGATGGGCGCCGGCATCGGCGGCCTCTCGGGCGAGACGCCTCTGCCTGTCGGAGGGAACGCTGCTCAGCTCGTCCCCCCAGTGGAACAGCACGATCACGATGTCGGCGGCGCGTCGCGCAGCCGCAACATCTTCCTCGATGGTCTCCAGCCGCGCCGGGTTGGTGCCGGGGCGATCGTCGGTCGCGTAGAAGTCCGTCGGAAGCATGTTGGAGAACCCCAGGATGGCTATCCGGAGCGGTGGCGCGCCGGCCTCCAGGATCACATGTCGACGGGCCCGAGCCAGATTCTCTCCCGCTCCCACGTAGGCAATGCCGCGGCTCCGGAGAGCAGACATCGTCTCGAGCAGAGACTCCACCCCGTAGTCCAGCGAGTGGTTGTTGGCCAGGGTGATGAGGTCGTAGCCCCCTTCGACGAGTGCAACGGCCATATCCGGGTGGGCGCGGAAGGTCCATGTCTTGTTGGCCGGAGAGCCACCTGTGGCGAGAGGGCATTCGAGATTCCCCATCACCAGGTCGGCCTTTTCCAGCAGATCTCGCACGCCGGCGAACAGAGAGGCGTCCCCACACTCCCTCACGTGCTGCTCGGCCTCTCCGGCCAGGAGGATGTCGCCTGTCACGACGATCTTGGGGGGCTGCCCGACGGCGGGCGCTGTGTCGGCCAGCCCGAACAGCACGGCCGCGATCGCGATCAGCGCTCGGAGAACCTGCCGCACGGTTCCACTCGCTCCATGCCTGCACCGACTCGAGATGTCACTGGAGGTCGCCTTCCAGACCGGCGTGGGCCTACCCAACGTCCTGCCGCTCGCGTCTCCAAGTGTCGCCGAGAAGGGCCGAGCGCTGGCCCTGGGCCCAGAGCAGTCAAGAGCATGTCAGCGAGCCCGCGCGGTCGCGCCAGTCTCGACGAAGTGCGCGATCGAATCGGCCATCGCACGCGCCTCCAGGCCGGCCTCTGCCAGGAGTTGCTCGCGGGGTCCATGATCGACAAACCGGTCCGGGAGGCCGAGCCGGAGGATCGGCACGCGGATCCCGCAGTCGCAGAGCAGCTCGGCCACTCCGCTGCCGAACCCGCCGGCGATCGTGTTCTCCTCGACCGTCACCACGCGTCCGGCTTCGCTCGCCATCTGACAGATAAGTTCCGAGTCGAGCGGCTTCGCGAATCGAGCGTTGATCACACAGGCTTCGATGCCCTGAGCGGATAGGAGATCGGCGGCGGCGAGCGTCGGCTCGACCATCGTGCCTAGGGCGAGCAAGGCGACGGCGTCTCCGGACCTCAGCAGCTCCCCCTTCCCGACGGGCAGTGGCTGCGCCTCGCCTGTCGGCACATTGTCCCCTTCCCCCCTCGGGTATCGGATGGCCGCCGGCGCCCCCAGATCGAGCCCCGTGCGCACCATGGCGGCCAGCTCTGATAGGTCTCGGGGGACCATGACCACCATGTTGGGCATGTGGCGGAGATAGGATAGATCGAACGCGCCGTGGTGGGTCGGGCCATCTTCGCCGACGAGGCCGGCTCGGTCGAGGGCGAGAGTGACGGGCAGTCGCGGCAGGGCGACGTCGTGGACGATCTGATCGTAGGCGCGTTGGAGGAATGTGGAGTAGATCGCGACTACCGGCCTCATCCCCGCCGCGGCCAGGCCGCCCGCGAATGTGACGGCAGTCTGCTCCGCCATACCGACATCGAAGAAGCGCTCTGGGAAGCGATCGGCGAAATCGCTGAGCCCTGTCGCCTCCTTCATCGCGGCGGTGATGGCGACCACGCGCGGGTCCCGCTCCGCTGCCTGTAGCACCGCTGCCCCGAACACGTGAGTGAAGGAATGTCCGCTGGACGAACTCACTGGCTCGCCGGTCTCGATGTCGAACGCGCCTGTGCGGTGCCACTTCGCGGCGTCATTCTCCGCCGGCACATAGCCGCGGCCTTTCTGTGTGATGCAGTGGACGAGCACGGGGCGCGCGAGCGACCGCGCCTGCTCCAGGGTCTCGAGCAGGACCGGCAGGCAATGGCCGTCGATGGGGCCCAGGTAGGTGAAGCCAAGCTCTTCGAAGAGCATGCCGGGGATGAGCAGCTGCTTTACCCCGTCCTTGAACCGGTCGACCGCGTCGATGAGACTCTCGCCCAGGGGAAGCTTTGACACAACTGATTCGAAGTCGGACTTCGCGCGCAGGTAGTGCGGGTCCAGACGGACCTTCCGCAGATAGCCCGCGAGCGCTCCCACATTGTGCGATATCGACATCTGATTGTCGTTCAAGAGCACGATCAGAGGGGTGTTGAGGTGCCCGGCGAGGTTCAGCGCCTCGAAGGCCATGCCGCCGGTCATCGCGCCGTCACCCACGACGGCAACTACCGCCTGGTCCTGGCTCTGCCCGTCGCGCGCCTTCGCCATCCCCACGGCGGCGGCGATCGCCGTGCTCCCGTGCCCCGTGTCGAAGGCATCGTACTCGCTTTCCTCTCGGCGGGGGAAACCCGAAATGCCTCCGGCCTGTCGGAGCGTATCGAAGCGCTCGCGGCGACCCGTCAGGAGCTTGTGGGCGTAGGCCTGGTGGCCGACATCCCAGATGATCTTGTCTTCGGGGGCGCGGAAGACGTAGTGGATGGCAATCGCCATCTCGACCGCGCCGAGGCTAGCCGCCAAGTGCCCGCCAGTCCGTGACACCGTATCGACCATGCGGGTCCTGATCTCCTCGGCGAGATCCTCGAGTTGAGTGCGATCCAGGGACTGCAAGTCCTCGGGCGAGTTGATGCTGTCAAGAAGACTACCCACTGTAGCGCTAGGCCTCCTCGTCTGCTTCCTCAGTCTCCTCATCGAGGGGCTCGAGTTCTGCCCTTCCCATCCGCTCGACGAGCTGCTGGATCTTCCCCTCTGCCCGTGTGAGTTGCTTCTCACAGAGCTCGGACAGTCTCAGACCCTCCTCGGACAGCGATATCGCCTTCTCCAACGGGAGGTCGCCGTCTTCCAACTGCTGAGCAATGTCCTCGAGCCGTGCCAACGCCTCTTCGAACGTCGGCGACGACTCCTTTCCGCGCTTCGGCTTCCGCTTTCGTCTTGCCGACATCGCCTTCTTCCAGCTAGGAGTGCCGAGTACCCTCGGCAGCCTGTCCAAGTCGCTGCGTGAGGCCACCCATTCGTTCCATGCACGATGGCCTCGCCCGTCGAGGCCGAATGCTATCCGGCCCCATCCTCCGCCGCCTCCCTGGCCGGCTGTGGCTGTCCCAATGGCGGCGGCTTCTCTGCTGGCGAGAGCCCGGCTCCCAGCATGGTGTATGCAACGCTACGGCCCTGCAGGGCCAATAGCTCCTCGATCGACGATGGCGGATCATCCTCCATGCGAGCCAGGTACTGCTGAAGGGAGCCGTAGAGGTCCTGTCGGCCGATGTTCAGTACCCCTATCTCGCCCCGCCACGCCGCCAGACCCGGGTCCTTGGCTGCCTCGGCCACGCGCGCCAGGCTCGCATAGCTGTCCTCCATCGTGTTCAGCCCCACATTCACCGTGAGGAAGATGTTTGGCCTCGCGTTGCCGATGTGGCGCGCGACCGCCAGGGCCTCCTCGAGGTGCTCGCGCGCCGATTCGAGGTCCCCCTCGTTCTCCTTCGCTGCGCCCAGCTTGATGATGGTCCGCACGACATTTTCGGCCCTGGCCAGCATCTCCATCCACTGCCCCATTTGGGCGAACTGCCAGAGATTGAGGGACGTAGCCTGGTCTGCATGGAGATCTCCCGGGATGGCGAGTCGGTAGAACCTCATGCCGGGGCGCTTGAGGGCGACGCGTACCATCTCCAGCGCGATATCTGTGCGGCCCGAATCGAAGGCCACACTGGCGGCCTGTATCGGGGCCAGCGCGTTCTCGGGATCGAGTCGCGCCGCTTCCTCGAAGGAGCCTATCGCCCGCTCGACCTTCTCCCCCCGTGCTTCCGGGTCCATCTGGGCGAGTGTCGCCTCCGCCTGGGCCCGCAGCAGGTAGAGCAGTGGATCGTCGCGCGTCAGGCGGATCGCCTCATCCATGCTATCCTTTGCTCGCTGATACTTCCCCGCGGAGAGATAGGCATACCCCAGGCACGATCGGTAGGGCACGTTGTCGGGCGCGGCGGACACGGCCGCCTCGAAGTGTGGGATCGAGGCCTCCCGCGCCTCCTGACGCGTCTGCAGGGGGGTCTCTGTCTCCGCGCTCGCATATGGCTTCAGAAACTCGCTCCAGGCGGCTCTGAGCTCGTTCTCGGCGGCCTGCGTCGGGTCCGTCCTGTCGTCGGCCGCACCGCCGCCCGCGACAAGTAACAGGAGTACGAGGGTCGCTAGGCTACGCACGCGTCCTCCTCCGGGGTCGTACTGTGGTCCTCCGCACGACAACATCTGCCGACCCCTCGCCGAATATGACTTCTGCTAGTGTACCCACACCTACCTGTCGAGCCGACCGCACGATCGACCCATCCGGGAGCTTCGTCATCGAGTAGCCTCGCGCGAGGACCGCCCCAGGGGAAAGGAAGGTGAGCTTCTCCTCCGCCCGCAGCAGGCGCTCCGACAGGGAGCGCAGTCGCTCTACTCGCCCGGCTTCGACTCCCTCGTCGAGGCGTTGACGGTAGGCGGCCAAGACGAGACGTGGCTGATGCAGCACCGGACGGGCGCGAACGAGGGCGAGCTCGCGACGGAAGCGGAGCAGGCGGTGGCGCAATCGCTCGGCAATACCTCGGCGAAGGGTATCCATCCTCTGCAGGAGCGCGTGTCTATCCGGCGTCACTGCTACGGCAGCGCCGGTGGGCGTGGGCGCGCGACCGTCTGCCACGAAGTCGGCGATCGTTACATCGGTCTCATGGCCGATGCCTGTGACGACCGGGACGGGCGAAGCGGCGACGGCGCGCGCCACTGCCTCAGAGTTGAACCCGGAGAGCTCCTCCAGCGCCCCGCCGCCGCGCACGAGTAGGGCCACCTCCAGGCCCTCGATGCGGTCGAGTAGTTTGAGCGATCGAACGATGCCGGGTGCGGCTTTGGGGCCGCTCACCGGCGTCGGAACCAGCACGACGTCGGCCGCCGGCCAGCGGCCGCGCAGAGTCGTGAGGACGTCGTGAAGCGCCGCTCCCACCGGAGACGTGAGAAGAGCGA